>JANSXF010000028.1 GCA_024743095.1 Flavobacteriaceae bacterium | reverse complement strand
TCTGCCAAGGACAAGGGGCGGTTTTGAAGGAGTTCAACGGGGAGCCCGACCATGTGCATATGCTGGTGGAATACCACCCCAAGGTACAGATATCCAAATTGGTCAACTCCATCAAAGGGGTATCCTCCAGAAGGTTGAAAAAAGCCCCCTTGGAGGCTTGGTAATCGGAACTGGTAAATGTGCACTATTTAAAGTCGACCTTAACGAGTTGTTTTCTGCTTCCCCTTTTTGCATAGAACAACATCTTGTCCTGGGTTTCATCCTTTAAGGGTTTGGAAACCATAAGTGGTAACCTCGCTTCTTGTTGATCGATGATTTTTTCATAGTCCATGACCCCATTTTCGTCCAAAGAGATCATAAAGACATTCCGGTTACGGCTAAAGCCCTGTTTAAAGATCAAACGTTCGTTGTTGATCAATTGGGGATTTTCTGCCGCCGTACAGATAAAGAAGTAGGTATTGCCGTCCTTACAATACGAACTATAGGATGCGTATGCTCCATCTCCTTGGGTCACTTCTGTTTTGTTGATGTTCCTTGCCCACACCATATGACCGTTTTGGTCGAGTTTGACACTGACAATATCGTTATGGTGGTAACGTTCGATCTTTACTCGCTGTCCCGCACCGGTAGTTTCCAAGCCAGAGGTTACGAAGTACTCTTCGGCATTGAAGAATATTTCGTTCTTATCCGTTACTTCTACATTTTTGAAAACGAGGTTTTTAATGTCCTTGTCCTCTTCCCGACCAAACTTATCATCCATAAATTGCTGTGAAAATGGGTTGTATTTTTGGGAACGAATATCCAAGGTGTTCGGACTTACATTAAAATAAACGATGCCATTGTACCTATTATCCTTTCTATCGGCATAAAAACCCGTACAGACCAGTTTGTCCTTAATTAAAACGGGGTACAGTGCTTCCGGATACTTTCCGGGATCTACAAAAGACTGTGTTTTACTGGCATATTGGGATACTTTTATCAATTCATATTGAAACTTTCTTTCGTCGACCCTAAACCTACGCTTTTTAAAATATGCCTTGCCCACAATGTATGCCGTTTGAAGGTCCGGTGAAAATGCAACGTTCTCAAAGGCATAGTTCTTCTCCTCTATTTCATCCGAAAAATCGAACTCGAACTTTTTATTGAGCGCCGTATCGTACATATGGATCATATGCTTGTTGCTCTTTCCCTTTTTGTGATGGGTACTGATCAGGAAGCCTGATCTTTCCTCATCGAAAAGAATGGCCGTGGTAAATCCGCGCGAGAAATCACGGTTAAAGTAGTTCTTGCCAACGGGGTCCTCCACCTGTTGCGAAGCAATGGAGAGCAATTTCCTTTCCTGAAAATTAAAATCGATAATTGGGCTGGTATGTACCCAATATTCGTATTCACCTCTGTTGGGGTTGTAATTGAGGAACAAAAGGTTCAACTGGCCATTCTTAAGGAATCCATCCACAAAATCCAGGTTCTTGAGCTTATAATTGTACTCTTCCACGAGCTCTAGATCGCCATTGTATTTTTCGATGAGATATCCCTTGGGTTTAAGTATCAGCCCTTGATAATAGGCCCGTACCAGAATATAGCCCCCGGAATCGTCCTGATCGATGGCCACGAGATTGGAATATCGGTAACGGTCCTTGTATTTTTCACCAAAATCGTAGGAAACGGGCATTTTTTGTGCATTGACGGCCATGCCCGACAGCACAAAGCTAAATAGTAGAAGCAGGTATTTTTTCATCATTAGGCTTGGTTAGGCCAATGGTCATGATCCCGGGAAATCGGCTTTGCGTTTTTCCAAAAATGCAGAGGTACCTTCTTTAAAATCATCGGTTCCAAAGCAAGTGCCAAAAGCATCAATTTCCGCCGAATAGCCATCAGCGTCATACCTAAAACCTGCATTTACCGCTTTTATTGCATGTTTTATGGCAATAGGGGAATTATTCGATATCCTGCTCGCTATTTTGATGCAAAAAGGCAGGAGTTCCTCGCTGGCCACCACATGGTTCACCAATCCATAGCCAAAGGCCTTATCGGAATCAATCATACCGGCGGTCATGATCATTTCCATGGCCCGGCCCTTTCCCACCAACTGTGGTAAGCGCTGTGTGCCCCCATATCCGGGAATTACGCCCAAGGATACTTCGGGAAGTCCCATTCTGGCATTGCTGCTGGCCACCCTAAAATGGCATGCCATGGCAAGCTCCAATCCCCCGCCCAGTGCAAATCCATTGATGGCCGCGATAACGGGAGTGGACAGGGTTTCAACAAAATCGAACAGGGTTCGTTGTCCGGTTGCGGCCAATTGTCGCCCCTCCTTTACCGAAAAATCGGCAAATTCTGAAATATCGGCACCGGCCACAAAAGCCTTGTCCCCACTTCCGGTAATTATGATCACTTTGGTTTCCGGGTCTTGGTCCAACTCCTTGAAGGCCACATGCAGTTCCTCTATGGTCCTTTTATTGAGTGCATTGAGCTTTTTGGGCCTGTTTATGGTAATGGTGGCCACATTGTTCTCTTCTTCAATGTAAATGTTTTCGTAATCCATATCGATCGCTATTTGGGGGGGCAAGTGTACAAATTGCCGTTATTTCTTCTGTTCCTTTGGAAAATCTATCGTAAAAACGGTCCCTTTTCCAACCTTTGAAGTAAAGGTAATGGTTCCCCCATAGTTTTCCACAATGTTCTTTACCATGCCCAAACCTAGACCGGTTCCACTGGACTTGGTGGTAAACTTGGGCTCAAAAATCCGGTGTTTGTTCTCATCTGGAATGCCCAGTCCGTTATCGGCAACGGAAATCTTTATCCGGTCCCCCACCATTGCCACCGTAACCAAAATCCGTGGCGATTCCACATCCGGAATGGCCTGAATGGCATTTTTGACCAAATTGGTGATTACGCGTATCAATTGGGTACGGTCCAGTTTGGCCACTACCTCATCTTCATCTGTTATAAAATGAATATAATCCTCGTTAAAGATTTCCAAGGCCAGCTTCACCACTTTTACCACGTTCAAGGTCTCGTTCTGCTGGGCGGGCATATCCGCAAAGCTGGAAAATGCAGTGGCTATGTTGCTCATGGTATCGATTTGCTGGATCAAGGTCTTGGAAAACTCATTGACCTTTTTCTGTATTTCGGGATCATCGGGGTCGAACTTCCTCTCAAAGCTCTGGACGGTAAGACGAAGCGGTGTCAAAGGGTTTTTTATTTCATGTGCCACTTGCTTGGCCATCTCCCGCCAAGCTTGCTCACGTTCGCTACGGGCCAATTTTACCGCGCTTTCCTCCAACTCGTCGATCATGCGGTTGTAGGAGTCCACCAATTTACCGATTTCCTCTCCCGGGCTTTCCAAATAAATCTTTTCGTTCTCACGGGTCAAATTGGTGCGGTTCATCTTATCCGATATGGTCTGAAGCGACCTTGTAATGTACTTTGATATGAAATAGGCCAAAACAATGGCTACCAGCAACATCAAAACATAGACCATGCCCAACCTGAAAAGAAATTCCTTCAGCTCCATATTGTTGAAGGTGTTATCTTCAAAATACGGAAGGTTCATGATGCCGATGGGCTTGAATTTAAGGTCGTAGATATACGTATAGATTGCCTGATAATTGTCTCCCGCGGCCCTTTTTTCCTCCACAAATTTGGTTTCTCCACTTTCCCTTAAATAATTGAGCACTTCTGCATCAAGACAAGTTGCAATTGCATTGGATTCAAAGGTAGGTCTCGAGCTCTTGATTAAATTGCCCTCCAAATCATACATATTGAAGTTCACATTCTGAATACTGGCAATCTTGTATATGTCCTCACTAAAAATAAGATGGAGGTTTTCCGTAGAAATGGGATACGTAGTCTCCTTGAGGGTATAGTTGATGCTCTTGATGAGCTGCTCCTCCTTGCGCTCCAGTCTTTCGTTGTGATAATCGTTCCCCTGTTCTTTGTATTGATAGACCGTGACCCCTGCAATCAATACGGAGGCCACCACCACCAATGTGATCATGGCGACGAATATGCGGGAACGTAAGGAAAGTTTTCCTAACAAGCTTGTTTGATTTTAGGGTTAAATTTAAGCAATTATCGGGCCAAACAAGGCTTAAGTCCCAGCGCAAGCAAACTCAAATTTCAAAAGCGTTCGATATCTTTTTGCTCTCGAACCTGTGCTTGGCCTTTTTACGCATTGGGATTCCTGTCCCTTACTTTTTTGTACCACCGGATACCGAGCATCAATAAAATCATCAAGACGAACATGCCCACGATGCCATAGATCCAATTCAAGGCACTTTTCAATACCACTAAAAAAACTACGGCAAATAGGATAATGGTGGCCCCCTCGTTCCATATGCGCATAAATTTTGAAGTGTATTTTACCTGATCGCGCTGCAACTGCTTAAAAATTTGATGGCATTTAAGATGGTATCCAAAGAGTAAGAGCACAAAGGCCAATTTAACGTGCATCCAGGGTTGTTGTAACCATGCGGGCATCAAAATCAACAGCCAAACGGCAAACAGAGTGCACAGCACAGCGGACGGCCATGTTATTATGTACCACAATCGCCTGGTCATCAACTTTAGTTGCCTGGAGAGGATTTCCTTGTCGGGCGAAGGTTTTTGCCAAGCCTCGATATGGTAAATGAACAATCTGGGAATGTAGAACAAGCCCGCGAACCAGGTCACTACAAATATTAAGTGAAACGATTTTATGTAGTTGTAGAGCTCCATGGAATTGATTAAAAGGCAAAGGTAAAAAGTTATTATAACCCGGTGAAACTTCTTGCCCCTGCCCCTGTCCCAATATTATTCCTCTATGCTTAAATAATCCAGTTTGAGTTGATTGAACTCATCATTGAACGCTGATATTTCATCATCGATCAAAGCTTCAAAGGTTTTTAATTGTTCATTTATTTTTCCTGACATTTCGTTTTTCACGGCAATGTCCTGTTCCGTTGGCGGGAAATCATCAATGGAGACCAAACTGTTCAGGTGGGCCAATTTGTTGGTCAATTTGATGGGAAAGTTCAATGGATCTTGGTTACTTCTATTTTGGGTTTGATAGAGTTCCTTTTCAATGGACCCGAATTCCTCTTTCATCTTTTCGGCTTTCTCCACCAAGGCTTTGGTCGTTTTATCACCTTTATACTTTTTGATGAAGTCGTCCAATTTACCGTTGATCGCCCTTATCTTTTTAATGGATTGATGCGCCCTGTCCACAGTTTCGTTCACCTCGGTTATAAAGTCGTACTGTTTCTGCATATCGGCCGCTGTGACCTCGGCCCTTGGGTCGGGCAAAATCGCAAAGTTTTCTGTTTGTGTCTCCCCGTTCACGTTCAAGGTCACTTTGTAGGTACCTGGAACCGCTTTAGGTCCACTTAAATTGGCCCACCATAAAATCATGCCGTCCAGTCTTTCCGCGCCCTTGCCCCGAGTGTCCCAAACATAGGTGTTGCCCCCTTCTTTCACATCCAGTTTTTCCCCTTTTTCCTTAGCATAAGTGCTATAGGTCCCCAAAGTATCACCGTTCATTTTGGAGTAGGTCAACGCTATGCTGTCCTTTTCGGAGAGATCTTTCAAATAAAAATGGGTGATCACACCGTTTTCCAAGTTTTCACCTTCGGTTTTTGAAGGTCTTCTTGCCGCTCTTCCCTTGGTTCTGTAACTGTCCCTTGGTCTGTACAAAATAGCATCGGCAGATTTTTTTGCATCATCCAATTGGTGCAGGACCGTCAAGTCATCGATAACCCAAACACTTCTTCCTTGGGTTGCAACGATCAAATTATCATCTTTAATGGCCAAGTCGGTGATCGGCACAATGGGCAAGTTCAACTGGAACTTCTCCCAGTTCGCACCCTCATTGAAGGATATGTACATCCCTGTCTCGGTTCCTGCATACAAGAGGCCCTTTCTTTTGGGGTCTTCCCTTACCACGCGGGTAAAATGTTCATCTTCGATCCCACTGGTCATAAGTGACCATGTTTTACCATAATCGGTGGTTTTGTAAAGGTATGGGGCAAAATCCCCTAGCTTATATCGTGTTGCGGCGACGTAACAGGTACCTTCTTCGAAAGCGGAAGGTTCAATACTGTTGATCATGTTCCATTCCGGCATGCTCGGCGGAGTTACATTTTCCCAAGTTTGGCCACCATCTTTGGTCACGTGGATTAGCCCATCGTCACTACCTACCCAGAGCAACCCTTCCTTCAAGGGGCTCTCGTTGGCCGCAAAAATGGTACAGTAATATTCCACACTGGTGTTATCCTGGGTGATCGGCCCACCACTGGACACCAATTTATCGGGGTCGTTTCGGGTGAGGTCATCACTCAACAATTCCCAACTTTGCCCCTCATTGGTGGTCATGTGCACATGGTTGGAGAAGGTATAGAGCTTTTTTGGGTCATGCTTACTGAACATGATGGGGAAGTTCCATTGAAAACGGTATTTCATCCCTTCGGCACCATGGCCCATGGGATTATCCGGCCATACGTTGATTGCCCTGGCCGTGTTCTTGGCATGGTTCACCCGTGTCAATAGGCCACCGTAGCTACCTCCATAAACAATATCATCATTGGTCGGGTCCACGGCAATGTGGGCCGATTCCCCACCGGCAGTTTCTTCCCAATCATCTTCGCCAATGGAACCATCATCGCTTCTGTAATTGATTCGCAGGGTAGAATTATCTTGCTGGGCCACATAAATTCGATAGGGGAACGCATTATCGGTAGTTACCCTATAAAACTGTGCCGTTGGTTGGTTGTGATAGGTACTCCATGTTTCCCCTCCATCATAACTTACTTGTGCACCGCCATCGTCCGCCATTACCATGCGGTTTGAATCTTCGGGGGCGATCCAAAGATCATGGTGGTCACCGTGGGGGGCATTGGAAGACTCGAAAGTTTTTCCTCCATCGGTGCTTTTATGGTAGCTTACGTTCAATACATATACAACATCTTCATTTTGGGTATCGGCATAAATTCTTGTGTAGTACCATGCGCGCTGCCTTAAACTTCTATCACTGTTTATGAGCGACCATGTTTTCCCTGCGTCTTCCGAGCGGTACAGTCCCCCTTTTTCCTTGTTCTCCACCATGGCCCAGATCCTGTTGCTATTTTGGGGCGACACGGCCACACCTATGATTCCCAAGGTGTCGGTCGCAAAACCCTTGTTATTGGAAATTTCGGTCCAAGTTTCACCGCTATCGGTACTTTTCCAAAGCGCGGAACCTTCGCCGCCACTATTAAGACTATAGGGCGTACGCTCAATTCTCCAAGTGGATGCGTACATTATTCGGGGATTGTTGGGGTCAAAGGCCAAATCCACAGCTCCGGCCATATTGTTGGCAAAAAGCACCTTTTTCCATGTTTCTCCCCCATCGGTACTTTTATAAACACCTCTTTCTTCGGTGGGTTTGTACAGATTGCCCATTACGGCAGCGTAAACAATATTGTGGTCATCGGGGTGGATTCTCATCCGTGAAACATGACGACTCTTTTCCAAGCCCAAGGATTTCCATGTTTTACCGGCATCCTCACTCTTCCATACACCATATCCGGATGATACGTTACCGCGAACGGTCTGTTCGCCACCACCCACATAAATTACGTTATGATCGCTCTGGGCCACTTCAACGGCACCGATACTTCCACCAAAATAACCATCGGAAATATTGTCCCAGGTACGCCCGCCATCCAAAGTTTTCCAAACACCGCCCCCGGTGGCCCCAAAATAATATAGGTTGGGTTCCCCCGGCACACCGGCAACAGTTCCGGAGCGTCCTCCACGGAAAGGGCCGATCAATCGGTATTCCAAACTTGAATAAATTTCTTTTGGGTATTGGGGCGAACTTTGTTTTTTGTTCCTACCCTGCGAATGCGCGGTGGAAATGCACAATGTTACGGTAAGCAGGAGCATACCGATTTTAAAAAAGCAAGTCTTCATTATTAAAGTGTTGAGTTAGTCAGCTTTAAATGTAGTGAAAAAGACACAAAAAAAGTTGTTCAATATTTTGTACTTTAACCCAGCTTATTTAAACCTAAAACTAAACAATGCTTAAATTTTTAAAGGTCGCCATTTTGATTCTGGCGATGACCGCCTGCAAAAATCAAACAAACAAAAAAGAAGAAACAGCAATCCCAGAACCCGAAAAGAAAGAATTAGAATGGACCTATCTTTTTGATGGCTCCAGTCTGGAAGGCTGGCGAGGGTACGGGATGGACTCCCTGCCCCCTGGATGGACCATAAGGGACAGTATCCTCACTTTTGATACCGAACTGGGACTGGAACAGGACTATACCGGTGGAAAGGATATTATTTACGGAGCCGAAGAGTTCGATAACTTTGAACTATATCTGGAGTGGAAAATTCCCGAAGGGGCCAATAGCGGGATCTTTTATCATGTCAAAGAAGGGTATGATGGTCCTCCCGTGGTTGCACCGGAATATCAAATTATAGATGATGAAAACTATGCCAACATCCACGACTTGACCGGGTACAACTCTCAATTTGGTGCAGAGCACCCGGAACTGCTCCAAGATTGGCAAAAAACAGGGGCCGATTACGCCATGCACACGGCTGATGAATCCCAGAAAAACTTAAACCCCGTCGGTGAATGGAATTCCTCCAAAATTGTGTTCACCCCCGAAAAGGTCGAACATTGGCTCAATGGCAAAAAATTATTGGAGTTTGTCCCTTGGTCAGAAGAATGGAATACAAAAAAAGCATCGGGCAAATGGGACAACGCCCCTGATTACGGAAAATTTAAAACAGGCTACATTGCCCTGCAAGATCATTCCAGTCCAATTTGGTTCAGAAACATAAAAATTAAAAAACTATAACCTCCAGACCATGAATAAAAGAGAATTTTTAAAGAAAAGTAGTGTAGGTGCGCTTGGTATAATGCTGGTACCTTCCATTTTAAAGGCGGGCTTCCCAAAAGATAAACTTAGAACCGCCCATATTGGGGTCGGTAACATGGGAATGGAGGATTTAAAGGCGGTTTCTTCCCACAGCGCCGTTGAGGTCATTGCGTTATGTGATGTGGATGCCATCAATTTATCCACGGCCCACAAAATGCATCCTGGCGCACGTATCTTTTTTGATTACCGTGCCATGTTGGAAGAAATGGGCGATGAAATCGATGCGGTAATTGTATCCACACCCGATCACACCCACGCCCCAGCATCGTTGATGGCGATGAACATGGACAAGCCCGTGTACTGTCAAAAACCATTGACCCACTACGTTTCCGAATCCAGGGAAATGAAAAAATTGGCCGCCGAAAAAGGTTTGATTACCCAAATGGGCATTCAGGTCCACTCGTTTTACGATTACAAATTGGCCACCCTTTTGATTCAATCCGGTATCATTGGAAAAGTACATACGGTACATGCTTGGTCCCCCAAAAACTGGGGGTACGATGGTCCATTGCCCGAAGGTGAAGACCCCGTTCCGGACCAATTGGATTGGAACCTATGGCTGGGAACATCAAAACAACGTCCCTATAAAGCTGATATGTACCATCCCGGAAATTGGAGAAAATTGATGGACTATGGCTGTGGTACCTTGGGCGATATGGGGGTTCATATTTTTGACACTCCCTACAATGCCCTTAATCTGGATGTGCCCAGAACCATTAAAACCGAGTGTAGACCGACCAACGGATTTGGTTTTCCAGAAAAAAATACCGTAACCTACGAGTTTCCAGGAACCGAATACACCGGAAAATCCCTAAAATGGGTTTGGTATGATGGCCCCGGAGCACCAGAAATGCACGAAGACCTTTTGTTGCCGGGTATGGAAATGAAAAAAGATAAAGATACCTCCAAGAAAGGAAGCGAAACCAATATTTCCTTGGATGCAGGGGTAGCTGGCGAAAACGAATTGCCAGAACAAGGGGCTATGTTCGTAGGGACGAAAGGACGATTATTGTTGCCCCACTTTATGCAGTTACCTAAAAAGATTGTTCGTGGCAAATATGTGGACATCTCCAAGGAAATCGCCAAAGTTTCCCAAGAGCACAATTTGGGGGAACCTATCCGGAATTATGCTACCGAAGGGCCAAAGCACTACCATCAGTTTGTAGATGCCTGTTTGGGCAAAGGGCAGACGACCGCGCCTTTTGATTATGCGGCAAGATTGACCGAGACCATCCTGTTGGGGACCATTGCAGGTCGTTTTCCCGGAGAGACATTGCATTGGAATGCCGAGACTGCCCAGTTCCAAGAAGAAAAGGCAAATAAATATTTGGCAGGGGATTATCGGGATTTTTAAAAAGTAAGTTTTTTTTATGTCATCTACCCAAGAGTATTGGCTAAGTGGCCCCATACCGGATGTACCGGCACTGTTGCAACCTGCGGCCCATGCACTGTTACAATCCGTACGGGAAGTGAAGGTGCATGTATCCGATTTTCCTGAAGATAGGCTTTGGGAAAAACCCTTTGACAGGGCCTCTGTCGGGTTTCACTTGAGACATTTGACGGGCGTGTTAGATCGATTACTGACCTATGCCAAGGAAGAAACCTTGACAGATGCTCAATTCCAATACTTAAAAAACGAGACAAATGGTGAAAATGCCCCATCATCCCAAGAATTGACAGCAGATTTTCAGACAAAGGTGGACCAAGCTTTGGACTATTTTAAAACGATCCCTGAAACGACCCTTACGGACCAACGATTTGTGGGAAGAAAAAAACTGCCCACCACCATGATCGGATTACTTTTTCATGCTGCGGAACATAGCCAACGCCACGTAGGGCAGTTGTTGGTTACAGTAAGTGTATTGAAAAACCAATGAATCATCTATGGGCCGAGCGATCCAACATTCCTGCTTACTCTTTTTCTTGTTCCCGGTATTGCTGGTTTCACAAAACAGACTTAGGGACCACAATGTTGAAATTGGTGTGCTCCAACCTGGAAAACTCAACACCATTACCGATGTGCCCGGGGTCAAGGTCGGTCATTTCACATTAAGGGAAGGAAACAATATACGTACGGGTGTCACCTCCATTTTGCCACATTCCGGCAATATTTTTCAGGAAAAGGTGCCGGCGGCCATATACATAGGCAATGGCTTTGGCAAACTTGCCGGGTATACCCAGGTAAAGGAGCTGGGCAATCTGGAAACCCCGATCATCCTGACCAACACATTGAGTGTCCCCTTGGCGGTAAATGCTGTTATCGGATACACTTTAGATCAACCTGAAAACGAAAGCGTGCGGTCCGTAAATGCCGTGGTCGGGGAAACCAACGATGGCTACCTTAACGATATCCGTGGCCGCCATATCTCGGAACAACACGTGCTCCAAGCTATTTCAAATGCAAAATCCGGCCCCGTAACCGAAGGCAATGTGGGTGCGGGCACTGGAACCATTTGTTTCGGTTTCAAGGGCGGTATCGGAACATCATCGAGGGTATTGCCCAAAAAATCGGGAGGTTATACCGTAGGGGTGCTGGTACAGACCAATTTTGGCGGTGTCTTGCAAGTGGCCGGTGTGGAAGTGGGCAAAAAATTGGGCCATTATTCCAATAGTTTCAAATATTCCCCAGATGGTTCCTGCATGATCGTCGTGCTTACCGATGCCCCGTTGGATTCCAGAAGTTTGGAACGTTTGGCCAAACGGGCCATGCTGGGCCTCTCTCGTACCGGGGGCATTGCCAGTAATGGCAGTGGGGATTATGTAATCGCCGTTTCTACGGCAGAGGCTTGTCGAATACCCTATCAAAGTGATGGTCCTCTCCAGACCGTTCCCACTTTAAGGAACGATGCAATGACCCCTTTATTTCTGGCAACTATCGAAGCGACCGAGGAAGCCATTCTAAATTCCCTTTTTGCCGGAGAGACCATGGTTGGCCGGGATGGACATAAGATCGAGGCACTTCCAAAGGAAAAAGTGTTGGCCCTGTTGGGGGAAGCAGGCAAAATCGACTGATTATTTTTCCAACTGTAACAATCCTGAAGCATTTCACACTAATCTAACGGAAGTAATCTTCTTTTTTAATAAATTAAGCATCAAATAAACTAAAAGCACTACCATGGATATTTTTGGAAGAATAAAGGAAAAGCTCAGCAACGAGTTTATCGACATTGTTGAATGGCTGGACTATACGGACGACACCATTGCACACCGGTTCGAGCGCTATCAAAATGAAATAAAGAACGGAGCAAAACTGATTGTCCGCGAGGGACAGACCGCCGTTTTTATCAATGAAGGACAGTTGGCCGATGTGTTCAGTCCGGGAACCTACGACCTTACTACGCAAAACTTGCCGATTTTGGCCACGTTGAAAGGATGGAAATATGGTTTCAACTCGCCATTTAAAGCTGAGGTGTATTTTGTGAACACCCATCTGTTCACCGATGAAAAATGGGGCACCAAAAGTCCTATTACCCTTAGTGACGACCGATTTGGCCTGGTAGAGATAAGAGCCTTTGGAACATACGCCTTTAAAATTTCGGATGCAGGGAAGTTTATTAAAGATATTGTCGGTACCGATAGCAATTTTACCAATTTTGAGATCAACGAACACTTGAAAAGTTTGATTGCCACACGGTTCACAAACACCGTGGGCCAAGCCAATCTGCCCATTGAGCTGTATGCGGCCAACACTACCGAACTTTCGGATACCTGCCGCGAGGTAATGTCGCCCGAGTTTGAAAGCGTTGGCATCTCTTTGGAGAAATTCTACATCGAGAACGTCTCCATGCCCGAAGACCTCAAGAAAGAAATCTTCGAATACAGCCGTATCGATAAATTGGACTTGGACAAATTGACCAAATTCAAGACAGCCAAGGCCATCGAGGCCGCCGCCCAAAACGAAGGCGGAACCGCTGGTGCCGGAATGGGCATGGGAATGGGATTTGTACTGGCCCAACAAATGGGCGGTATGATGGGCGGCAACCTACAAGCCGCTCCTCAACAAGCTGCCCAACCCACAGCAGGGGCCGTACCTCCGCCAATGCCTGCACAGGCCATGTATTATTATGCATCAAATGGTGTTCAACACGGACCTGTAAACTTTGAGCAAATGCAGGCACTATTTGCCTCTCGGAACATTAACCGTGATAGTTTGGTATGGAAACAGGGCATGTCCGCTTGGACGGCATTGAAAGAGGTTGAGGAATTAAAATCGTTCTTGGGGGGCAGTATGCCTCCGCCATTGCCAGCAGAGTAATTTAAATCCCCTTATGCGGAACCATCGTTTCGAGCAAGGTCAAGAAACAGATGGGACATCTTTCATTTTTTAATAGTATATGGGTGGGGTTCTTCGTTTCACCCAGAATGACAAAAGCCATTGGAACAACAGAACATCCAAAAGACCGAACTCAAAAAAGCCTGTGCCAATTGCGGGGCGGAGCTTAAATATAAGCCCGGCACCACAAATATAAGTTGCGAATATTGTGGGCACCAGGAGACGATTTCCGTAGATGAAAACGGGTTCAAGGAATTGGAGCTGTACCCGTTCCTTGAGGAAATGGGTTCCCAAAAGCACAGCGAGGAAATCTCGATGTTACACTGCAAAAATTGCGGGGCCGACCAACATGTCGAAGAAAATTACAAATCGCTGCATTGTGTGTATTGCGGACAACCTTTGGTAATAGAGGATGCCTACAAAGAAAAGTGGATCTTGCCCGGTGCCGTTTTACCTTTCCAAATTGACAAAAAACGATCTTTTACCATTTTTAAAAATTGGGTTGAACGGCTATGGTTTGCACCCAACAACTTAAAAAAAGCATCTCTTGACCCTCAGTTTACCAAAGGACTGTATTTGCCCTATTGGACTTTTGATGCACAATTGTACGCCTCCTACACAGGTCAACGCGGCGAATACTATTACCAGACCCGAAGGGTCCGAAATTCAAAGGGAAAAATGGTGACCCAACAAGTTAGGAAAACCAGATGGTACCCAGCATCCGGACAGGTGTCAGGCTTTGTGGACGATACACTGATCAAGGCCTCGCACCAAAAAACAGGTCGGGTCCCGGGAAAAATCGCTTTTTGGGATTTAAAGAAGCTACAACCTTTTGATAGTGGTTTTTTGTCGGGGTTCGTCACGGAAAAATATACCATACCATTAAAAGATGGGCATTTGCATTCCAAAGAAGTGGCCAGAGGGATAGCCGATACTTGGTGCCGACGCGATATTGGCGGCGACACCCAACGGGTTACCTCAATGGACATGCAGCTTGCCCAAGAAACCTTTAAGCACATACTATTGCCCGTCTATGTAAGCGCCTACCGTTACAATGGCAGGGAGTACAACTTTTTTATCAATGGGGAAAACGGGCAAATTTCGGGCACACGACCTTATAGTTTTTGGAAAATCTTCTTTACTGTTCTGGCCGTGTTGGCGGTTATCGGAGTGATTGTTTTTTTATCCAAGAAATAATCAATCCAAAAACACCAAACAAACAGGGCTGGGGTGTTCGGTCTGATTTAAAAAGCTCAGGGTTCCGTTTTCTGCATCCCTTTTAAAAACCACAATATTGCTTGTCTTTTTATTGGCCACCAGCAAGAACTCGCCCTTGGGATCCATGGAAAAATTTCTGGGCCAATCCCCATGAACCGATTCTCTTCCCACCAATTCCAATTCACCCGAGTCTCCATCAACGGCAAAAATCACAATGGTGTTTTCCCCACGATTGGAACCGTACAAAAATCTGCCGTCCGGAGATAAATGAAGGTCTGCACAGGCATTTTTGCCCTGGTAATCTTTATCCAATGTCGGAACCACTTGAACTTCCTGATAATTTCCGTTCCCAACCCTTTCAAAAACAGAAATGGTACTGTTCAGTTCATTGATGACGTACAATGTTTTCCCATTGCCGCCAAAGGTAAAATGGCGTGGGCCCGCACCATCTTCAAAGGGGATGGTGTTTTGTTCCCCTGGCACGAACCTACCATTGTGGTTTTTGTATCTTTTTACAGCATCCAGCCCTAAATCGGTAACGGTCAATCCATCTCTATTGAACTGTGCCATGTGGGCATGCGAGGTTTTTACAGAATCCAATGCCTTATGGTCGATCACCTGCGGATTTTCGGCCAGGGAGCCATCATCGTTCAGGGAAAATATCGAAACATTGCCACCGGTATAGTTGGCAACGGCCAAATGTCCGTCCCCCGAAAGCGAAACATGGCAGGGATGCGCTCCTTGGGTCCCCATACTGTTCTGAAGTTCCAAAACATCCTTGTTCAGACCAAAGGCAGTGACACCTCCGCCCAAACTATCAAAATCGGCGGTTTCCTGAACGGCATATAGGTTTTTTTTATCCCCCGAAATGGCCAAATAGGATGGATTTGTCAGCTTTGCAGCCAATCTTTGGTTGGAAAGTTCTCCAGTATCGGCATCAAAGGTGTAGGTGTAGATGCCCTCGCTATCGCCATCGGTATAGGTCCCGACAAATAGGGTGTACATGGGTTTTTCTTCAGGTTTTTCGGCACAAGCCATTGCTAAAACAGCAGCTATGCCCACTAGCATGTTTTTTTTCATGTGTATTTGGTTAAGCTCCCCAAATTAAACATTATAAATCAAAAAGTGGTACCTAGGACAATTCGGATTTAATTTCCTTTTGAAGAAAAAAACCTGTTACAATGGTCGAAAGCACATCGGCGATACAAAATGAAACCCATACCCCTATCTCTCCCATAAAGTTGGGAAGTATCAAGATCAAAGGGATAAAAAAGAACCCTTGACGGGTCAAGGTCAACAATAGGGCAGGAATGGCTTTGCCAATGGCCTGAAAATAAGCTGCCCCGATCAACTGTATGGCGATAATCGGAGTGGCGGCAAACACCAAGCGCATGGCCAAAGGGGTGTGCTGCAGGACAAAGTTATTGGTCTTTATCTCTTCGGGTGACAACTCGGGGCGATTGCTCAAGAACAAGGAGGCTATTTCCGAAGGAAAAACCATCAGTACCACAAAAACAAGGGTTGCGACCAAGGCCGCATATTTAATCGCAGTGTAGATAGATTCCTTTACCCGGTCATATTTCAGTGCTCCATAATTGTACCCGGCGATGGGCAAAAATCCCTGCGTGACCCCAAAAACGGGAAAAAGGGCAAACATCAACATTCTGCCTATTATGGCATAAACCGCTACCATGGCCTCTCCTCCCAAATTGAACAATATATTGTTCATCAGCAAATACGTAATGCTGGTCACGGCCTGTCGGGCCAAAGTAACAAACCCCAATGAACCGATTTCACGAAGAATGGGCCTGTCCAATCCAAAATGGGAGACATCGATCTTTAATTCTGAATTTTTAGAAAGGAAAAAGTAAAGGACATAAAGAAAGCAAAGTAAATATCCCACTGTGGTGGCCCAAGCTGCTCCGTGCATACCCCAATCAAACACATAAATAAATACATAATCCATAAGCAGGTTGCCTATGGAGGGAATGATCATGGCGATCATGGCAAACCGGGGCTTTCCTTCGGCACGGATTACGGAGTTGCCCATCATACAGAGGGCCAAGAAAGGAACCCCGTACAAAATGATGGTATAGTAAATTTTTGCCGGTCCAAAAATAGCGCCTTTGCCTCCAAAAGCCGGAATCAAGCTCTCCACATAGTAAAGCCCCAAGGCCACCATGGTAACGGTGACCACCAGTGTCAATGTGATCTGGTTTCCGAAGGTTTTCAGTGCCTTTTCCCGGTTTCCCGCTCCAAGGGCACGTGAAATGATACTAGATCCACCGATTCCAATGGCCATTCCCAATGCAGCGATAAAAAAGGATACGGGCAGCACCACATTAATGGCGGCTATGGCGATGGAACCTATCCAGTTTCCCACAAAAATGGAGTCCACCAGAACGTTCAACGACATTACCAGAATACCTATCGATGCGGGTACGGCCTGTTTGATCAGTAATTTTCCAATGGGTCGCTGCCCAAGTTCATCAGAGGTGATTTTGGCCATACCTTCGGGTATTCTTCGTTTTTTGGGTTAACGTGTGGTGTATCTCCGCCAAAGCTACAACGCATTGATCAAATTACCTTTCTTCTCTTGTAGTTTTTCGGCAATACTGTCCCAAAGCTCGATCCTATATTGAAGTGCCTGTTTGCCGTATTGCAGAACATCCTTCCATTTTTGCGCATCGGAACCGCACAGGGCCTTGATCATGCCCAAGGCAAGGGGACCGTGCTGGTCACCGTCCAATTCGATGTGCCGTTTAAGGTAGTATTCCAACTTCCTATAGCTACTCGGCCCATTTTCCCCGGATTGCTCAATGATGCCCAAGAACATATCGGGAATCAAATCCTCACGGCCAAAGGTGAACGCTGCGGCGATAATATGTGGCTCTTGGGTGTTGATGACATCAAAAGTGAACTGTAAAAAGCGCTTTTCCGCCCGATTGAGTTCGGCTGCCCCAATTTGACTTGATATATCTTTTACATCTGTAAATGATGAGATGATTGCCTGTACTTTCCCGGTATCCGCATTGACTTCTTGCATGGCGTCCAAGTACATTTCAAAATGACTTTTAGCTTCTCCTTCTTCGTTGAAATCACTTTCTTCCTCCAAAACGATTTCATTTATAAAACGTGCTACAGAGGTGTCTTTTTGGGGGTGCCAGGGCAAGCCCACACAAGTAAGATGCTGTTGGAGCGCCTTTAAAAGCGACATAAAATCCCAAACGGCGTACACATGGCTCTCCATGAATGTTTTGATATCATCCATTGATTCCAGTTGAGCGTACAACGGATGGTTGTTGAGTTGTTCGCGAAGTGGTTGGAGCTCCTGTTCCAAAGGTTCAATTTTCATAGCAATTCGTTTTCTTTTTTACGGATCTTAACGGATATTGGTTTCGGGCAGGGCATCATTTTCTTCCCAATCCTTGATCCATTTGGCCATAAGTCCGGCCCAATCATCCCGGTCGTTGAGACAAGGGACGTGAATGTAATCTCCCCCGCCAGCTTCTTGGAACTGCTCTTTTCCCTCCATGGCAATCTCTTCCAGGGTTTCTAGACAATCGCTTACAAATGCAGGTGTGATCACCGCCAGTTTTTTAACGCCCTCTTTTCCAAATCTTTCAAACTCTTTGTCGGTAAAGGGCCGTAACCATGGATCGCTCCCCAATCTGGATTGGAAAGAGGTGCTTACCTTATCCTCTGACAATCCAAGCTCCCTTTTTACCAGTTCAGTGGTATCGTAACATTGGTGTCTGTAACAGGTATGGTGGGCCACAGAATCTGTTTTGCAGCACTCCCCATTTATTTGGCAGTGAAACTTGGTGGGATCTGATTTTTTGATGTGCCGCTCCGGAATCCCGTGATAGGAAAAAAGGATGTGGTCGTAATCAAACCCCTGTAACCCCTCTGCAATACTTTTTGACAATATCTTGATGTAATCCGGATTACTGTAAAAAGCGGGCAAAGTGGTCAGGTGCATTTCGGGAAAATCCCCTTGTTGCACCTCAAGTGCCTTTACCACCACCGTTTCGTACGAAGACATCGCGTAATGTGGATACAAGGGCACCAGGAACACCTGGTCCACCCCCTTATCCCTTAATTCCTGTAATCCCTCTTTTATGGACATCGAACCATATCGCATACCAAGAGCCACCGGAAGGTCGGTTTGCTTTTGCACTTTTTCGGTGAATCTTTCGGAAATAATGATCAATGGGGAACCTTCTTCCCACCAAATTTTGGAATAGGCCTCGGCCGATTTTTTGGGTCGGGTATTCAAAATGATTCCGCGAACGATGATATTCCGTAAAACCGGGTTCACATCGATGACACGTTCATCCATCAAAAACTCATCCAAATACGGCTTTACGTCCTTTGCTGTAGGGCTGTCCGGCGAACCCAAATTGACCAATAAAACTCCTTTTTTCACGGCTTTTTAGTTTAGGCCGCTAAAATACAACACCAAGGGGACTTCGCCTTTTCCTAATCAAAATACTTTCTTATGGTGAAATAATGTTTCTCGATTTTGTTTGACCGATTTTCCTTCCTTGGGTTTTCTACCTTATTTTTGGAATATGGAGTCCTTTTACGACAATGTTTCCAAAGAATCCCTCATCTATTTGGGTGTGGCACTGGCAGTTCTCGTTATTTTATATTGGAGCACCTCAGTTATATTGAAGCGTTTGGGGAAAAATCCAAAATACCTCTTGCCCAAAAGTGCCTTTAAGCGGTTGGCCACCCCCTTGGTCCTAATTTTTGTTTCGGTCCTTCTACGGATGAAAGCGTTGAGGGATCTTTTAAACTTGGAAGGTTCAGGCTATGGGTTTAAAAAGGCCAGCACCGTTCTCTTCATATTTGCTATGGCCTGGATCATGATCGCTTTGCTCAAGATCATAAAAAGGGCGGTCATCCAAAATTATGATATTGGGGTTGCCGACAATTTAAAGGCACGAAAGGTCTATACCCAGTTCACTATATTGGAACGTATCTTTATTTTCATCATAATTCTCTTGAGCGTAGGCTTTATATTGATGAGTTTTGAGGAAATCCGTGAAGTGGGCATCAGTATTTTTGCTTCTGCCGGGGTTGCGGGCATCATTATCGGGTTTTCGGCCCAACAATTCATCGGTACCATTTTGGCTGGGATCCAAATTGCGATCGCACAGCCCATTAAATTGGACGATGTTGTTATTGTTGAAGGGGAATGGGGCCGAATCGAGGAAATCACGTTGACCTACGTGGTGGTGGGCATTTGGGACAAAAGGCGCCTGATCGTGCCCACTCCCTATTTTATCAACCAACCTTTCCAGAACTGGACCAAGACCTCCTCCGACCTGTTGGGCACCATTTTTTTATATGTGGATTACAACGTGCCGTTCGATAAAATCCGTGAGGAACAAACCCGTATCTTAAAGAGCACCGAGCTGTGGGACGGCAAAGTGGATGTGGTACAGGTTACCGACACCAAACCCAATTATGTGGAAATAAGAACACTGGTCAGTGCCAAGGATTCGCCAACGGCATGGGATTTGCGCGTGCATGTGCGGGAAAAGTTAATTGTGTATCTTCAAGAAAATTATCCTGATAGTATTGCAAGAACCACTAGGTTAAAGGTTGAACATCAAAATGATATCCGTGATAAAGAATAAAATAGTTACAGCTTTTCTGATTTTGGCAACCTATACCAATGCCCAACAAATTACTTGCTCACCCGGGGACAAGTTGCTTTTTGAGACCAAAATCTCTGATTTGGAAAAGACCAAGGCTTCCAGTTTAGGGGACACCATTGCATTGGTGGGAAAATCCTTCTTAGGGACGCCCTATGTGGAAAAAACCCTTGAAGTCGGCGATACGGAAACCTTGGTGGTCAACTTTGGCGGACTGGATTGCACCACTTTTGTGGAAAATGTTTTGGCCTTTGGCTTAATGCTTCAAAAGCAGCAAAATAATTTTAAAAATTTCACCGAAAACCTTGAAACAGTCCGGTATAGAAATGGCCGTTTAAACGGATATCCTTCCCGTTTGCACTACTTTACGGAATGGATTCGTAACAACCAGAAAAAAGGACTGATAAAGGACATCACCGCAGAGCTGGGCGGAACGGAGCTGGAAAAACCCATCAATTTTATGGGCACCCACCGCAATTTGTATCCTTTTTTGGCCAGTGATGAAAACTTTGGGGCCATCTTGGCCGTAGAGAGGGAAATTGCCAAGGAAAAACTCTGCTATCTGCCACAGGACCAAGTCGAAAGCAAGGAACATCTCATCAGATCGGGCGATATCCTTGCCCTGGCAACTTCGATAAAAGGTTTGGATGTGACCCACACGGGAATCGCCATCCATCGACCTGATGGAAGATTGCACTTGTTGCATGCCTCCAGCAAAAATGGTGAGGTGGAAATATCCGAACTCCCCTTGGCGGATTACCTCAAAGATATCAAGAGCAATATTGGAATCATTGTGGCGAGACCGACCTTACTTCCGCTTTAGGCACCATTCAATGGCACCCAAAAGATGTTTGCGGAACATGGGCTCATCATAAGAGTCCTCGGTATGGCCACCTCCCGTATAAAAAGCCCTTCCGCCGTCAAATTCGTGGTACCATGCTATGGGGTGGTTGGAACCATTGGTCCCGCCTTGGTAACTGGTCTCATCCAAATTGAGCAGTACCGTAACCTCTGGATTTAGATTTTTAAAGTTGTACCATTCATCGGTTCTGGTCCAAGAATCCTGCAAGTGCTCCGTGGAGGGATGCGCCTTGCTGACCACATCAATTTTAGCTTTTCGAACATTTGGGCCATTGGGGTGGTCCACAAAATAGCCGCCCACCAATTTACCGTACCAAGGCCAATCATACTCGGTATCGGATGCCCCGTGTATCCCCAAGAAAGCGCCACCTCCCTTGATATAAGATTCAAATGCACTTTGTTGGGCATCGTCCAACACATCCAAGGTAGTGTTCAAAAACACGACCAATTTATAGTTGTTAAGGTTTTGTGTGGTAAAATCGTCCCCCGACTCGGTCTGCAAGGCCACAAAACCATTTTGTCGGCCGAGCTCTCTAAGGGTCTGTACCCCTTTCTCTATCGACTTGTGCCTCCAGCCCTTTGTTTTTGTAAATATCAGCACCAACTCGGGCATTTTTTGGGCTTCCGCTTCCGTTGCAGGTGTATCTTGCGCCCCCATTTGAAACATAAAACAAAAGGCGAGCAGGGATAATGTGAAGATTCTCATATGTTGTTTGTTTAGGCGTTTGAAGTTAAGTATTTTTTGGGTGTGGTGCCGAACTTCTTTTTAAAAGAAGCTATAAAATGACTTGCGGTACTGTACCCGACCTTTAGCCCAACTTCGTTGACATTGTGCTTGCCCGTTTCCAGCATTTTGCGGGCATATTCCATTTTATAATCGAACAAAAACCCGAACACGGAGTCACCATAGATTTGTTTGAAGCCTTCCTTCAACTTCTTTAGGCCCAAGCCAACCTCTTGCGATAGTTCGGCCAATGTGGGCGGTTCTGCCATACGGGAAATCATGATTTCCTTGGCCATCCGGATACGCCGGACATTATCTTCATCGGCCAAATAGGGGCATTGCTCCAGATCGGCATCCTCTGTCTTGTTGAAATAGAGCGAAATCAATTCGTAGACTTTTCCCTTTAGATACAGTTTTTTGATAGATGGGTGCAGGTTGTAGTTCATCAACTGGCTCAGGACGACCGCCGTAGCAGGGGATACCATTTCTTGGGAATAATATTTCTTCTCCTTATTTTCATCACTTAGGAATGGGATGTAATCCGCTTCGTCCGAAAAAAGGGAATGGAACTTTCTGATGGTCATCACCACCGAGAGCAACCAAGACCCGGGTGAAACCACCAAATCGAGCGGCAAATCCTTTTGTGTATTGTACAACAGCAAGGAGTTTTCCTCGTTTACCTCCAAATAGTAGTTTCCCTCATTGAAATTGAACTTTGACCTGCCCTTCAAACAAAAGTGAAATTGAATATAAGAACTGTCAATATCCCTTTCTATAAGTTTCGGCTCTTGGGTATCGTTCTGGATTTTGAGTATGTACATCCCATCTTCGACCAAAATTTCATCATAAGAACCTCTAGCGATGTTTTTCATGTCGGTTTTCAAGCTGATCTTCTTTTTTGATTAATTTAGAATCGCTCTAAATTATATAATACAGCATCAAATTTATCAATAATAACAATGCTTTGGGCCATTTTCATCAAAAAAAAAAACATAAAATAACATCCGTGGTCATTTATAGTTCCGCTAGCGTTATTTTTTGACCCATAACCCTCTTATTTTTGTGCTGCGATTTATATCCTTTATGAGGAACTACCATATTTCAAAACATAATTCCTTCTATGCCGTTGGGTTGAGTTATAAGAAGGCGGATGCAGAGGTTAGAGGAAAGTTCAGTCTGGATGTTCCTGCCATTGACCATATTTTGGGCAAGGCCAAGGAAATCGGAATTGATGGCCTATTGGCCATTTCCACCTGCAACAGAACCGAGCTTTACGGTTTTGCGCAACATCCCTACCAGCTTATAAAGCTGCTCTGCGAGGAGACGCACGGAACCCTTGAAGAGTTCCAGGAAGTAGCCTATGTGTACAAAAACCACGATGCCATTTCCCATATGTTCAAAGTGGGCACGGGTCTTGACAGTCAGATTTTAGGGGACTTTGAAATCATCAGCCAAATAAAGCAAGGCTTTTATCGGGCCAAGAAACACGATATGGCCAATCCGTTCCTGGAGCGTTTGTGCAATGCTGTGATCCAGGCCAGCAAGCGTATCAAGAACGAGACGGAGCTCTCTTCCGGGGCCACATCGGTAGCATTTGCCTCTGTAAAATACATATTGGACAACGTAACCGACATTTCCAAAAAGAACATTTTGTTGTTCGGAACCGGTAAAATTGGAAGAAATACCTGTGAAAATCTGGTAAAGCATTCCAACAACTCCCACATTACATTGATCAACAGAACTAGGGAAAAGGCAGAGGACATTGCCGGGAAATTTCAATTGACCGTCAAGGATTATGGTGACCTGCAGACGGAAATAAGAAAGGCCGATATTTTGGTTGTGGCCACCGGGGCACAATTGCCAACGGTTTCCAAAGCGTTGATCTATCCCAAAAAGCCATTGTTGGTTTTGGATCTCTCCGTTCCCAAAAACGTTTCGGACGATGTAAAGGAACTGGACAATGTAACCCTTGTCCATCTTGACCAGCTTTCCCAGATCACGGATGAGACCTTGGCCAAAAGAAAACAGTATGTCCCCAAAGCGGAGGCAATCATAGAAAAAGTGAAAAAGGATTTCCTAAAATGGTTGGAAACCCGCAAGTTTGCCCCTGTGATCAATGCCCTTAAGGACAAACTCAACACCATGAAGACCGAAGAGATCGATTTTCAGACCAAAAAAATTGAAGGTTTCGACCAGCTTCAGGCAGAAATCATCTCCGATAGGATCATTCAAAAAATCACCAAGCAGTTCGCCAACCATTTAAAGAGCAATGAGGTAGATACCGATGATAGCCTAGAACTGATCCAGAAAGTATTTCAGTTAGAACTACACTCCAAATGAGCAAAATAATCCGCATTGGGACCCGCGATAGCGAATTGGCGCTGTGGCAAGCGACCACCGTGCAACAAAAGTTGGAAGCACTTGGATACGATACCATCTTGGTGCCGACCAAATCCTTGGGCGATCAAGTGTTGGACAAGCCACTCTACGAGCTTGGGGTAACTGGAATCTTTACCAAGACCTTGGACGTTGCATTGCTCAAAGGGGATATTGATATTGCGGTACACTCCATGAAAGATGTTCCCACCCAACTACCGAGGGGAATTGTACAGGTAGCCGTTCTCGAGCGTGCCATCACCCACGATATTTTGGTGCACAAAGGGTCCAATTTTTTGGAAACCGACCAACCTGCCACCATTGCCACGGGGAGTTTACGCCGTAAGGCCCAATGGCTGAACAAATACCCCAACCACAAGGTCGTGGACCTCAGGGGAAATGTAAATACCCGTCTGTTGAAACTCATTGAAAACCATTGGCAAGGAGCCATTTTTGCCCGGGCAGGATTGGAACGTATCAAATTGTTGCCCAAGGATGCGGTCCAATTGGATTGGATGGTACCGGCTCCCGCACAAGGTGCCATGCTCGTGGTGGCCAAAGGGGAAGACGATTTTACCAAAGAAGCATTGGGCAAACTGAACCATCCCGAAACTGAACTCTCCACAACCATTGAACGTGAATTTTTGCGCACCTTGGAAGGTGGTTGTACCGCACCAATAGGGGCCTTGGCCCAGATAAAAGACAAAACGGTATATTTTGAAGGCGTTGTTTTCTCTTTGGATGGAAAACAAAAGATCGACATCAAAAAAGAAGTAAAGCTCTCGGAGGCCAAAGACCTTGGAAAATCCAGTGCCAAGGAAGTGTTGCAAAAAGGAGGTGACAAATTGATGCAAGAGATCAGAAATGAAAACAGTACTGTCCACTAAAATGTTGAGTTTGTCCCAAAAGGAGCTTTTTCTAAATTCCGGTCTGGGATTGGTGGAGTACGATGCCCTTAAAATTGAGCTGTTGGATGTGAAAATCCCATTGGACCACAGTAACTATATTTTTACCAGTAAAAATGCAGTAAACGCATTTTTGAAGCAAACCGATGGTTTGGATAGGTCCGGCTTCAATGCGTTTTGTGTCGGGGGAAAGACAAAGGCCCTTTTGGAAGACAATGGGTTAAAGGTGATGGCAATGCACGAATATGCCTCGGAATTGGCCAAACACATTGTTGAGAGCCACAAATCTGAACGTTTCCTTTTCCTATGTGGCAATAGAAGAAGGGATGTAATCCCCCAAGCATTGACAAACAATGAAATTGGGTTCGAAGAAATGGAAGTTTACCGAACGGAACTTCATCCGAAAATTTTCAAAAGAGATTTTGACGGTATTCTGTTCTTCAGCCCAAGTGGGATCCAAAGCTATCTTCTGGAAAACACAATAGGGAGCAGTACGCTCTTCTGCATTGGGGATACCACGGCCGCTGAAGCAAAAAAACATTCAAACCATATTATTCTAGCCAACAAACCAACGGTGGAGAACGTGTTGGTACAGGCGATAAACCATTATAGAGACGCATGATAAAAAACGACTTGTTCCTAAGAGCTTTAAAAGGTGAAACTGTTGACCGTCCTCCTGTTTGGATGATGCGGCAAGCAGGACGATACTTGCCCGAGTTTATGGAACTCCGTAAAAAATACGATTTCTTTACACGATGCCAGACCCCGGAATTGGCTTCAGAAATCACCGTACAACCGATCCGACGCTATGGGATGGACGCCGCTATTCTGTTCAGTGATATTTTGGTCATCCCACAAGCGATGGACATCGAGGTACAGATGAAACCCAACTTCGGGCCCTACCTGCCCAATCCTATCCGCTCACAAGCGGATCTGGAGAAGGTAATTGTGCCGGATATTCAGGATACCTTGGGCTATGTGATGGATGCCATAACCATGACAAAGGAAAAATTGAACGATGACATTCCATTGATCGGTTTCGCAGGTTCCCCTTGGACCATTCTTTGTTATTGTGTCGAGGGCCAAGGCAGTAAGAGTTTCGATAAAGCCAGGGGATTTTGTTTTACCCGGCCCAAGGCCGCGCACGAATTGCTCCAAAAAATAACGGATACGACCATTGCATACCTAAGGGCCAAGGTCAAGGCTGGAGTAAATGCCGTTCAAGTATTCGATTCTTGGGGCGGGATGTTGTCACCACAGGATTATCAGGAATTCTCTTGGAAATACATTCAACAAATCGTGGATGCCCTAAAAGACGAGGCTCCCGTGATCGTTTTTGGAAAAGGATGCTGGTTCGCGCTTAAGGAAATGGCCAACTCCGGGGCCTCCGCAGTTGGGGTCGATTGGACCTGTTCTGCCCAAAATGCACGATACTTAACTGGGGGCAAAGTGACCCTTCAAGGCAATTTTGACCCTGCGCGCTTGCTTTCCCCTCCTGAAAAAATAAAGGAAATGGCAACACAGATGATCCGAGATTTTGGAAAGGACAAATACGTTGTGAATTTGGGGCATGGTATATTGCCGCATATCCCGGTGGAGCATGCCAAGGCCTTTATTGATGCTGTCAAAGAATATAAAGAGTGAACTTTTTTGCAATCTTAAAACGGGTCGACCCCATAAATATACTGAAGGTTATTTTTCTGGGCCTCGGCCGTCCACATTTTGCACTGCCTACCATAAAGGCCACTAAGGACTGTATTTCCATTTCTACCAAAAACTATGGAAAGCTGCACCATAAGAACGGGCCGGCCAATGCATTCAGGCACGCGCTGTGGAATTATTTGATTGCCAAACGGTGTTTTAAATGGCAAAAAAACGAAGAAGTAGTTTTGGATTGGGCCAAAAAAGTGACCGATTGGCACGAAGCTTCATTTCCGAACAAGAAATTGCCCAAGGAAATGGACCTTCACAACAACGAAGTGGGTCGAACGGTATTTGAACAGAACACCCAAGGGACGGAAGCAAAAGTAATAGCCCTATTGAAGCAAATGGCTTCTGAATCAACTAAAGTTGAGGATTCTGATACTATTGGCAAATATAAAAACCGAATGGTACATATTGATTGAACGATTTAGGTCAAATGTCACAAAACTTCAACATAGACTATTTGAAAGAACATGATGCAAGGGATCTTTGTGGCATGATGACATTGAACGCGGATATTTTTCAACGCTTTTTCCCAAACACTTTGGCCCGGAATCTTACCCTAGCGGATTCCAGAGCTTATATTCACAGGAAATCTGAGGAGATCGGGAAAAAGATCGAATTTACATTTGCCATTAGAAATCAAAACGGAAAAGTCATTGGCCTTATCATCCTTAAAAATATAAAATGGGACATCGGCCAAGGGGAATTGGCCTATTGCCTGGAGCGATCGCAGCAAGGAAAAGGTATTGTCTCGGACAGTGTAAGACAGGTTTCCCAAATCGCCTTTAGGGAACACCATCTAAAGAAATTGAAAATTTTTGCGCATAAAAGCAATATCGCAAGCATAAAAGTGGCTGAAAAAGCAGGTTTTTATTGGTCAAAAACCTTGTCAAACGCATATCGACCGCCCAATGGGGAAGCGGTTGATATGGAAATCTATGAAATGGACTATGAAAGATAAATTTTACGCATACATTCAACAATTACAGGACACCATAACCTCCAAACTGGAAACACTGGACGGCTCTGCCAAATTTCAACAGGATTTTTGGGAACGTAAGGAAGGTGGCGGTGGCAGGACCCGAGTGATAGAGAACGGGACTGTTTTTGAAAAAGGAGGGGTCAACATTTCCAAGGTGCACGGACCCTTGCCCAAAAGCATGCAAAACTATTTTGGGGTCGAAGATGTGGATTTCTTTGCCTGTGGCCTGAGCTTGGTAATCCACCCCAAAAGTCCAATGGTGCCGACCGTTCATGCCAATTGGCGCTATTTTGAAATGTACGACAGGGAAGGGAACATCGTTGACCAATGGTTTGGTGGCGGACAGGACCTTACCCCCTATTATTTATTCGAGGAGGATGCGTCACATTTCCATTCCGTCTGTAAAAAATCATGTGATGCCCACAATCCTGAATTTTATGCCAGCTATAAAAAGAAATGCGACGAATATTTCTGGAATGCACATCGCAACGAAGCTCGTGGGGTCGGTGGATTGTTCTTCGATCATTGCAAAGCAACCAAGGAAAGGAGCATGGAGCATTGGTACAATTTTGTGACCGAGGTCGGGGATAGCTTCTTGGATGCCTACGCTCCCATCGTGGAAAAAAGAAAAGACCTTTCCTACACGCAAGCACAACGGGATTGGCAGGAAATTCGAAGAGGGCGGTACGTGGAATTTAATTTAGTGCACGATAAGGGAACCCTTTTTGGTCTAAAAACCAACGGACGCATTGAAAGCATCTTGATGAGTCTGCCCCCACATGTACAATGGCGATACGACCACCATCCCGAAAAAGGTAGCGATGAAGATAAATTGATAGAGGTGCTCCAAAACCCAAAAGATTGGGCCTAATGCTTAATTTTGTCCTGAAACCAAATCAATGAGACAGAAAATTTATCAAATAGACGCATTTACGAGTCAAACTTTTGGGGGCAATCCCGCAGCGGTATGTATTTTGAAATCTTGGTTGAGTCCAGAACTGATGCAGAAAATAGCCCAAGAAAACAATCTTGCGGAAACGGCCTTTGCAGTAAAGAAAGATGACTTGTACGAAATTCGATGGTTTACTCCGCAAGTGGAAGTCGACCTATGCGGACATGCTACTTTGGCGACCGCTTTTGTCGTGTTCCACTTTTACGAACCCGAAAAAAATACCATCCGGTTTTATTCGGGCCGAAGCGGGAATTTGACCGTAAACAAAGCAAATAATGGTTGGTTGACCATGGATTTCCCTACGGACAACCTAATCGCCATTCAGAATATTGAGGAGTTGGACAATGCCATTGGGCAAAGTCCGATCAAAACCTTGAAGGGCAAAACAGACTATATGATGGTCTACCGCTCCCAAAAAGAAATTGAGGCCATTGAACCCGACCATCATCTGTTGGCGCAATTGGATGTCCGCGGGGTTATCGTTACCGCGCCAGGGGAAGAGGTGGATTTTGTTTCGCGTTTTTTTGCTCCATCCTGCGGTATTCCCGAAGACCCAGTTACAGGTTCCGCCCATACCTCGTTATCGCCGTATTGGGCCGAGATCTTGGACAAAACCAAATTGACGGCCAAACAACTTTCCCAACGAGGAGGTGATCTGGTCTGCGAATATATGGGCGAGCGCGTTAAAATTTCAGGTAAGGCCGTGCTTTATCTAACAGGAGAAATTGATATTTAATTAGTAGCTAAAAGCTTAAGACATATGTACCCACTTATACGAAACCGAAGACTCCGTGCATCCGAATCCATTAGAAGATTGGTAAGGGAGACCACCTTGGCGCCCGACGACTTTTTGGTTCCACTTTTTGTAACCGAAGGAAAAGGGATCAAAGAGGAAATCCCATCCATGCCCAACTATTTTAGGCTGAGTTTGGACAATCTTGAAAAAGAGGTAAAAGAGCTATGGAAAATGGGACTGTGTTCCGTGCTTCTTTTTGTAAAGGTAGATGATAAGCTCAAGGACAATAAGGGAACTGAAGCCCTAAATCCAAATGGTTTGATGCAACGTGCCATAAAAACCGTAAAAAATGCCTGTCCACAGATGTTGGTGATGACCGATGTGGCATTAGATCCCTTTTCATCTTATGGGCATGACGGTATCGTGGCCGAAGGGCAAATCCTCAATGATCAAACCGCTGAAGTCCTAGCTGAGATGAGTGTATCGCACGCCAAGGCAGGGGCCGATTTTGTAGCCCCCAGCGATATGATGGACGGTAGGATCCTCACCATCCGCGAAGCTCTGGAAGACGAAGGGTTTCCTAATACCGGAATTATGGCCTATTCCGCCAAATATGCCAGTGCCTTTTATGGGCCCTTCCGTGATGCGCTGGATTCCGCGCCGGTTGACATCGCCAATGTCCCAAAGGACAAAAAAACCTATCAAATGGATTATGCCAATCGGTATGAAGCGATCAAAGAGACCCAGATGGATATTGACGAAGGGGCTGATATGGTCATGGTAAAACCCGGACTGTGCTATTTGGACATTGTTAGGGAAATCAAGAACGAAGTCGAGGTTCCCGTTGCGGTCTATCAAGTCTCTGGCGAGTATGCCATGCTAAAGGCCGCCGCCGAAAAAGGTTGGCTGGACCATGATGCCGTGATGCTGGAACAATTGACGGCCATTAAAAGGGCAGGTGCCAATATTATTGCCAGTTATTTTGCGAAGGATTTTATCCGTACTTTGGGATAAACCTCAAACCAAAATGAAAAAACTACCGGTCTCGTTTTTCCTTTTCATTTTAGTGATGCCCTTTGGCTTTGCCCAAAGGGAACTCATCCATGCCCTTCCCTCCAATTTAGGGTTTGATGAAAATTTCATCGACCAAAAAGTGGATTCCATCATGGAAATGGGCATCGATAGTCTGGCATTTCCAGGAGCTCAACTACTGGTCGCCAAGAACGATACCGTTATTTTTCATAAAGCTTACGGTTTTCATACATACGACAGCATCCAACCGGTTGCGTTGAACGATCTCTATGATCTGGCCTCGGTCACCAAAATCGCCGGCCCTCTACCTGCCTTGATGAAGTTGGTGGACCAAGGCAAGCTGGACCTGGACAAACCATTCAGCGATTACTGGGGGCCATGGAAGCGGCGAAAGGACAAAAAAGACCTCACTCTTCGGGAAATTTTGGCGCATCAGGCAGGGCTAACACCATATATCGTTTTTTTACAGAAGGTGCTTCGCAAAAATGGTAAGATCAAACGAAGGTTTGTAAACCATTCATCAAACAAAAGATTTCAAGGACAGGTCTACGATGGGCTCTACATCAACAATCGGTTTGAACGGAAAATGAACCGAATCATCAATCGGTCCAAAGTTTCGGATCAAAAGGAGTACAACTACTCCGGACTCACATTTTTGATTTTTCCAAAGTTGATAGAACAACTCACGGGCGCCGATTACCAGACCTATTTGGATGAAAACTTCTACGGCCCATTGGGTTGCCACACCTTGGGCTATCTCCCCATGGAAAACAATTATGTCAATGCCATAGTTCCCACCGAAGTGGATTCTCTTTTCCGAAAAACCTTGGTAAAAGGTTGGGTGCACGACGAAAATGCTTCGCTCAAAGGTGGTGTTTCGGGCAATGCCGGTCTATTTGGCACGGCAGATGATCTGGCCAAATTGATGCTGTTCTATCAAAATTATGGACATGTAGATGGCAAACAGCCCATCTCAAAAGAAACCGTGGGAGAGTTCACTGCCATACAATATCCCGAGAATGGGAACTACAGGGGCTTAGGTTTTGATAAGCCTCTTTTGAACAATTCAGAACTTGCGTTGGCAGAAGCATACCCATCCCCTTTGGCGTCTCCGCAGAGCTTTGGACATTCCGGATTTACCGGCACTTTTGTTTGGGCCGACCCGGTTAAAAAATTGACATTTATCTTTCTATCCAATCGGGTTTATCCCTCCAGGGACCATCGAAAACTGTACAGTTTGGACATTCGACAGGCGCTACAGGATGTTTTTTACAAAGCTGATGGATTAAGCGTTCAAAATTGATTCCTATTCCCTATCTTGGTACTAAAGATTTTGCCATCCTATGGGACTACTTATATTTTATGCCCTGATTTCCATATTCTTTTCATTTCTGTGCTCCATTTTGGAGGCTGTATTGCTAAGTATTACCCCAACATTCATCAATGTAAAAAAGCAAGAGGGAAAAGATTATGCCGCTACATTGGAATCCCTTAAAAAGGATGTCGACAAACCATTGATCGCCATTCTTACCCTGAACACCATTGCCCATACCGTTGGTGCTATTTTGGTGGGTGTCCAGGCCAAAGTTGCCTATGCCGAAATCTACGGCAGCACGGAACGGACCATTTGGGGCTTCAAACTTACAGAGGACCTTATGGTTGGGATCGTCTCTACGCTAATGACCATATTGATCTTGGTTGCCTCAGAGATCATTCCCAAGACCATTGGGGCCACTTTTTGGAAACAACTGGCCAATTTTACCAGCAAAGCGCTCAACATCATGGTATTTATCCTAAAATGGACCGGATTGCTTTGGCTATTGCAGCTTTTTACCAAGCTTGTAGGTGCCAAAGGGGAACATGGAAGCGTCTTGAGCCGAGAGGACTTTAGCGCCATGACCGAAATCGCACACGAAGAAGGTGTATTTCAGGAATCGGAATCCAAGATGATCAAGAACCTGCTCTATTTTGATGAGATTCTCGCCCGGGACGTAATGACGCCAAGAACCGTAATGAAGATTGCATCGGAGGACACCCCGATAAAGGAGTTTTTTGAAAAGAACAGACCGCTGCGTTTTTCCAGAATACCATTGTACAAGGATCGTATGGACAACATAACGGGCTTCTTTTTAAAGGACGAATTGTTGGAGGCCATCATCAACAAAAAGGGGAACGAGACCTTGGCCACCATAAGAAGGGAATTGTTGGTCACCAACCGAAGTAAATCCATTAACGAGCTTTTCAAAAAGTTTGTACAGAAGAGGGAGCATGTTTCTTTGGTAGTTGACGAATACGGTTCGGTAAGCGGTCTGGTTACCATGGAAGATGTGATAGAAACCTTGCTCGGATTTGAAATCATGGACGAAAGTGACAACGTGGAAGACCTTCAAAAGCTCGCTAGAAAGAATTGGCATGCCCGGGCAAGGCGATTGGGAATCATTGAAGGTGAAGATGAAGTAGAATAATGGAAACCACTTACCTACAGACACCTATAGGAACTGCAGAATTAAAGGGTGATGGAAATGGCCTATCTTCTGTGACCGTTTTGGACAATAAAAAACCAAATGGTACAATTCCTGAGGTCCTAAAGGATGCCGTTCAACAATTCGAAGAATATTTTAGCGGAGACCGAACGGTATTTGATCTTAGATTAAATCCATCCGGAACCGATTTTCAGAAAAAGGTCTGGGATGCACTTTTAAAAATTCCCTTTGGAAAAACCATTTCTTATTTGGAGCTTTCCAAACAACTCGGCGACGTTAAGGCCATTCGTGCAGTAGCCTCGGCCAATGGCAAAAATCCACTTTGGATTGTGGTTCCCTGTCACCGTGTAATAGGAACCAATGGGGACCTCACGGGCTATGCAGGTGGACTGCATAGAAAAAAATGGTTATTGGAACACGAGAGCCCTACCAAGCAGACAGCTCTTTTTTAATGTATTGCCATGCTTTATAAGCTTAACCTGGAGCATATCCTGTTTTTGGATATCGAGACCGTGCCCCAACAGCAACATTTCTGCGATCTGGATGAATCCTCCCAACAGTTGTGGGATCTAAAAACACAGTACCAACGCAGGGACGAATTCACGCCCGGGGAATTTTACGAGCGCGCTGGCATTTGGGCCGAGTTCGGTAAGATTGTCTGCATCTCCGTGGGCTATTTTAGAATGCAGGGTGCGACAAGAAATTTTAGGACCACTTCCTTTTACGGTGATGAGGCCAAAATACTAAAAGGGTTCAAGCAACTGCTCACAGATTATTTTAGTGGCGCTAAACATCTTTTGTGCGCCCACAATGGCAAGGAATTCGATTTTCCGTATATCGCCCGTAGAATGGTGATTAACGGCATCAAGCTGCCCTACAAGCTAGATCTCTTCGGAAAAAAACCGTGGGAAGTGCCCCATTTGGACACTATGGAACTTTGGAAGTTCGGCGATTACAAACATTACACCTCCCTCAAGTTATTGGCCCATATACTTGGAATCCCCTCCCCCAAAGAAGATATGGATGGCAGTATGGTAAAAGATGTGTACTACAAGGAAAAGAATATCGACAGGATCATTGACTATTGCGAGCTGGATGTCGTGACCACTGCCCAGGTATTTCTGCGCATGCGCAACGATGAGCTTTTGACCGACGATCAAATCAAAAAGGTTTGAGCCCGGATGTCAGTGGTCAGTGGGCGGTCGCTTCGCCCAGTACGACATCCTGGTTGTTGTTTCTCTTTCTTGAATCTACCCTAATGTCCCATTGTTAATTGGTAATTGTGCATTCTTAACTGAAAAAGCGGTGACATTTCTTACTTTTACGGTTCTAAAGAGAAAACTCCATACTATGAAAAAACTACTTTTTATTGCTTTGTCCTTTTTTGTTGTTTCGATGGCTTCGGCCCAGACAGAAGAGGAGCTTAAGGCACAAATTGCCCCAAAAAAGGATTCCATTGCGGCCATACAATCGCGCGTGAACGCATTACAGGCAAAACTGGATGCGCTGCCAGGCTGGAAAATAGGTGCTTTCGGGACCATCGGCGGGAGCCTGTCCCAGTTCAACAATTGGTTTGCACAGGGAATCCCCAACAACTCATCAGGCAACATCGGATTTACGGTAAACGCCTTTGCCAATCTTCAGGAAGAAAAGTTTTTTTGGAGAAATGCGGCCAATGTCAACCTCTCTTGGGTAAAATTGGACGATAAGGACGACCCAACGGACGATGATAGCTTTCGTCAAGCTACGGATGTCTTCAACATCTCATCATTGTACGGTAGAAAATTGAGTGAAAAGTTTGCCATTTCGGGCCTTGCGGAATATAGGACCACCATATTGAGCAACTTTAACGACCCAGGCTATTTGGACCTTGGTGTGGGTGCCACCTGGACCCCGATTCCAGACTTGGTAGTGGTAATGCATCCGCTGAACTACAACTTTGTATTTAGCAGCGAGGATACCATTTTCGAATCTTCCTTGGGTGCCAAGATCGTGGCTGATTATACCAAGCAAATAGGCGCTGTGAGCTTTAAAAGTAACCTGTCCCTGTTCCAAAGCTATGAAAGTAGCGACCTGAGCAACTGGACCTGGACCAACTCTTTCAGCTATACATTGTGGAAAATGATCGGAGTAGGGTTTGATTTTGGTTTGAGGAACAACAAACAAGAGACGCTTAACTATATCGTGAACAACGCCCCGACCCCCGATCCGGATGCCACCTTCGACACCATAGACAACGAATTGCAGACCTACTGGACCTTAGGGCTCAGTTATAAGTTCTGATTTCACCTACAGAAGCATAAAAAAAAGCCACCGAAACGGTGGCTTTTTTGTGGGGTGAAAATGTTTTTAATGTTTTTAAGACCATGGTCTAAGTAGGTTAAGATCGATTAAGATCTGCGTTCGACACTAAATGACTTAAAAACAATGTGAAAGTAGGGCATTGGTGGTGATTGCCTAAACTTTTGTTGTGAACTGGCCCAAAATTGTGGTGAAACGGACAATACGTTGTTGTTTGCCGAAGAAAGTTTACTTGAATCAATACTGGTCCAAATGTTCCGGGTACAAAAAGTTGTTGTACGGGAATCGGGTCACATGGATGTCGCGCACCGCATCATAGACACGTTTTCTAAATTCATCCATATTTTCCTTGTTCAGGGCAGAGATAAAAAGTGCTTTGTCACCCATTTTATTGAACCAGGTTTTCTTCCATTCCTCCAAAGTAAAGTGGACCGAGGTGCGTTCGGTCACCAAATCATCCTGATCTATCTCTTGCGGACTGTACTGGTCGATTTTATTGAACACCATAATACAGGGTTTGTCCGAACTGTCGATTTCGTCCAAAATCTGATTTACGGAATCGATATGTTCCTCAAAATTCGGATGGGAAATATCCACTACGTGCAATAGTAGATCAGCTTCACGTACCTCGTCCAAGGTACTCTTGAAACTTTCGACCAACTGGGTGGGCAGTTTTCGGATAAACCCTACCGTATCGCTCAACAGAAAGGGCAGGTTGCCCAACACCACTTTTCTAACGGTAGTGTCCAATGTGGCGAACAATTTGTTCTCGGCAAATACCTCGCTCTTGCTGATCACGTTCATCAAAGTGGATTTACCTACGTTGGTATACCCCACCAGAGCAACCCTCACCAACGAGCCACGGTTGCCCCGCTGGGTCTCCATTTGACGATCGATTTTGGCCAGTTTCTTTTTGAGAAGGGCGATCCGGTCGCGAACGATCCGTCTATCCGTTTCAATTTCCGTCTCACCGGGCCCACGCATTCCAATACCGCCCCGTTGACGTTCCAAGTGCGTCCAAAGGCCGGTCAATCTGGGCAATAAATATTCATATTGGGCCAGTTCCACCTGGGTACGTGCATAGCTTGTTTGGGCACGCTGGGCAAAAATGTCCAGAATAAGGCTTGTTCTGTCCAAAACTTTGCACTTCAATAACTTTTCGATATTGTTCTGTTGTGCCGGTGATAGTTCATCATCAAAAATAACCGAGCCGATGTCGTTTTCCTTTACAAACTGGCGCACCTCTTCCATTTTACCGCTCCCGATGTAGGTCTTTGGATTGGGCACATCAATGCGTTGCACAAACCTTTTTTCGACCTCGCCACCGGCAGTGTACGTCAAAAATTCAAGCTCATCCAAGTACTCCTTCACCTTGTCCTCGTCTTGGTACTGGTTCAATACACCGATCAGTACCGCCTTTTCATATTCTATTGATTTCTTTTCTAGCATCAAATGGGTTTAGAATGCAAATTTACATAATGTTTTGGAAGCTATTTTTGTACTTTGTCCCCTCTATTTGTCAACCCTTATACTTTTTTCATTGCAAAAACAGGAAAACAGATACACCGTAGCATTTTATAACCTTGAAAATTTCTTTGATACCGTAAACGATCCTTATCTGTTGGATGATGACTTTACGCCCAACGGCTTTAAGAAGTGGAACAAATCAAAATTTTGGAACAAAACCAATAAGATTTCACGTACCATTTCCAATATTGGGATGGGAAATAGCGATTACCCGCCTGTTTTGGTAGGAATGGCCGAGGTAGAGAACAAACGTGTGATAAAATCGTTGTTAAGGGCCAAACAGTTACGGGATATCGATTACGATTTTGTGCATTTTGATTCACCCGATGAACGTGGGATAGATACGGCACTGATCTATCATAAAGAACATTTTAGGGCGATGGGTGCCGAAACCATTCCCTTGATGGTACAGAACACCAACGGCGAGCGCGACCTTACCCGAGATATTTTGTACGTGCATGGCAAGTTGCACCAAGAGGAGGTCCATGTTTTTGTAAACCATTGGCCATCCCGAAGGGAAGGTGCCGATATTACCAGCTACAAACGCGTAAAAGCGGCCAAGACCATACTTGAAAAAATCGACCGGATAGCAGGGGATAACCCAAATATCATTATAATGGGCGATTTTAACGATGGGCCAAATTCCGAAAGCATTCAAACCCTTATGGATACGGGACGGTTTATCAACCCAATGCAAAAATTGTTGTCGCCCTTTACCGGAAGTGCCAATTACAAAAGCACATGGAGCCTATTTGACCAAATCCTACTTTCCCACAGCTTTTTGAACTACCAGACCAACACCCACAGTTTTGTTAAGGCCAACATTTTTGCACCCCGTTTTTTAAAGGAGTGGAAGGGACGCTACAAAGGAAATCCCTTTAGAACGTATGCAGGAAATAAATATTTGGGCGGGTATAGCGACCATTTTCCGGTCTACATTCTTTTGGATGAGAACAAAACACAAGAGTAGGAATAAGTCTACACCACATAAAAGCTAATTTTCACAACACAAAGCGGTAAATCACCATGCATTTCATCGAATAAAGTAGGAATTTTATCGATGAATCCTACATATGATTTTATATTCGTAGTCCAAATCTTACCTTAACTTAACTATGGATTACGGATTTCCTTTTGGGGCCAAGGGAGTGATCTTCACTATTTTACTTTCGCTTATAAGCGGAACCTCCATCCTTGCACAATCTGATTCTGCCAAAAACCAAATCCGATTTTCCTACGATCAAGGAAAAATGTCCTCTTTGATCTTCGAAATGGAAATGGAGCATCAGTCCAAACAAAAAAAAATAGGTGAGTTGATAAAATCCAAAGGCATCAGTGCCTTGGAGAACAAAACAAACGGTACACAAATCGCATTAAAGGACATTGGTACCGATGGAACGCCCCTATACTACACCACGCTTAACGATCCAACCTCACAAACATCAAGGGCGCATACCCTTTACGATAAAGGTCTTTTGAATCTGGGGCTTACCGGTACGGATATGGAGGTTGGCGTATGGGATTCGGGCGTAGCCTTATCCTCCCATCAAGAATTTGATTCACGGGCCAAAAATGCGGATAATGCTGTTCAGGTGAGCCTTCACGCTACTTTGGTTACGGGAAACTTGATTTCTGCCGGTGTCGAGCCCAATGCAAAAGGAGTTGCATACGGGGCCCAAGCCCTGACCCACGATTGGAGCAGGGATAAAATCGAAGTTGCCGAAGCCGCCGCGAACGGAATGCTCTTGAGCAACCATTCCTATGGGATTTTGTCGGACAGGGTGCCGGATTGGTATTTTGGCGCTTACATTAAAGTCACACAGGACTGGGACAAGATCATGTACAACGCTCCATATTATTTGATGGTGACCGCAGCGGGCAATGCCCGAACCTCCAACGACAACGAATCTCCATTTTATGGCAAAACGGCTGATGGTTTTGATCTACTATTGGGCTTTACCACCACTAAAAACGGATTGACGGTCGCCGGGGCCAATACTGAAATAGGCAGCAATGGCGAACTTAAAAAAGCCTCTGTTGCCGGCTACAGTAGTTTTGGACCTATTGATGACGGGCGTATAAAACCAGACCTTGCCGGCGATGGCGGAAACATTCTCTCCACAAGCTCCGCTACCAATAGCAGTTACCAGGTTTCTGCCGGTACTTCAATGGCCGCACCGGGGGTGACAGGATCATTGTTGTTGTTGCAGCAGTACCACCAAGAGCTTTTTGGCGGTTATATGAAAGCGGCGACCTTAAAGGGACTTGCGCTCCATACTGCCGACGATGTTGATGCAAAGGGACCCGACTATAAAATGGGCTGGGGAGTAATAAATGCCAAATCCGCTGCGGAAATTCTTCAGAATAAAGATTATACCGCTTTAGTGAACCAGGAGAGCCTATCAAACGGTGAAACCTATAACATAACTGTAAATGCATTTGAAGGTGTTCCATTGGTCGCCTCGATTTCTTGGACCGACCCAGAATCCGAAACCATTAACCGCGGAGAACTCAACAGTACCAAGGCGGCTTTGGTGAACGACCTGGATATTAGGATCACCAAGAACGGAGAAACTTACTTCCCTTGGAAATTGAACCCTGCAAAAGCAAACGATCCCGCCACCAAGGGCGACAATAAGGTTGACCCGTTTGAACGAGTTGAGGTAGAAAATGCAAAAGGCACCTACACCATTACAATCTCCCACAAGGGCAGCTTAAAGAACGGTTTTCAGGATTTTTCCCTGATAGTCTCAGGAGCCCAGATCTCCAATTGCTCTATCGATATTCCTTCTGATGTTGCATTGGAAGATTCAACCAACCAGGGCACCACCATTACATGGGGGGAAGCAAAAGAAACATTGTTCGAGATCCAGTATAAAAGTATTGATACTGACAATTGGACCAACGAACTGATATGGGACAACAATTTTGAAGTTACCGATTTGGAAGAGGGCAAAGTATACGAGGCACGTGTGCGCTCCATTTGTACCGAAAATGCCGTTTCCGAATTTTCTGAAACCATCGAATTTGAATTTAACGGCGAAAAAACGGTATTGATCGAGAATACGCCCATGTTTGTACCCCAAGAATTGAACATCTCCATATTCCCAAATCCTGCTGTGGACTATCTAAATGTTGAGGCAGAACTATCCCAAGATGCAGAGTTCTCCATCGTGACGACCTCCGGCAATGTGATCAAAAAAGGGAAGACCGAAGGTTCCATCAATGTATCGTCTTTATCATCTGGATTGTATGTTTTGGTAGTTCAGGATTATTCCGGTATCAAAAGCACCAAGTTTTACAAGAACTAGAATCAACACAAAGGACAAAACAATGATGAAAGGGCCGAGAGACAAGAGGAAGGACATCAGGGTATCAGGTCTCTGACATCTGTACCATACCCGAGCAAAGCGAAACATCCCAAAAAGCACGGCCACTCATCGAAAATACGCACCCACAGAACAGTCTTCCTGTTTTTGTGTGCCGTTGAACGGGAGTTTGCCACGGAAAATCGTGGAAAGAGCAGGTTTTTGGACCAAAATCAAGGATTTGTATGGTTTTTCAAATTATCGCGCCAACCGGTTTTCCGTGTAAAATATCGATAATGTGCCTTGTCGCCTTGACTCCGATCAGCGACCGTCAACTGACTTCTGAAAGCTAAAAAAGCTACTTTTTTCGCTTGAACAACGGTACCGAAGAACATGCCTCTCCGTACATCACACTTTTCGCGACTTCTTGGATTTTGGCCACTGCCATGAGATAGGCATTTTCAGGAACGGGCCTGTTGGAACACCCTTTTATGATTACGGGCTTATCGGTAAACTCGCTTACATCCAGGTTTTCCAATATGGATTGGTAAAGCGCTGTTTCCAAATTTTCTAGATTGCCTTGCACCACCTTCTTGGCGTAGGGCTGTAACCGTGAAGCAATCAACATAAAGGCCCAACCGGGAATAATGGCATCCGAAGTACATTGTAGGGCCACGTAAGCATCTTGATAGGCAGACCAGTCGTGCTCTTCAACATGGGCACGGAACTCTTTTTCACGCAATATAAAGCCTTCGTAAAGCCAATCCTTGATGTCCAGCACCTTACGCTCCCCCTTTGGATAATAATCCTCCAGATTGAAGGTAATCAACTTGCTTTGGGCCACTCTATTTATGATTTCGCTCATTGGATTTGCGTATTGGGATTTGCGTATTGGGACTATCTAGCCTCTCAATACTAAATGCTAACATCTTTTATAACAGACCCAGTTCCAATTTAGCCTCTTCGCTCATCAATTCCTGGGTCCAAGGCGGATCGAAAGTGATTTCAACTTCAACATCCTTCAACATGTCAATGGACTTTACCTTCTCCTCTACCTCCACTGGCAGGGTTTCCGCCACAGGGCAATTGGGGGAAGTAAGGGTCATTAAGATTTTTACTTCGTATTGCTCGTTGACGAACACATCGTAGATCAATCCCAATTCGTAAATATCCACAGGAATTTCCGGGTCATAAATGGTTTTGAGCACCTTTACGATTTTCTCACCCAGCTCTTGTGTATCTATGGTAGTTTCTTCGCTCATCTTGTATTTATTTTAACTGTGTTTGATAGGCAACTGCATACAATTTCAATTGCTTGATCATACTTACCAATCCGTTTGCACGTGTTGGCGACAAATGCTCTTTTAGACCGATTTCATCAATAAATTCCACATCGGCATCGATAATATCCTGTGGTTTTTGGTCGCTGAACGCCCGGATCAAAATGGCTATGATCCCCTTTGTGATAATGGCATCGCTATCCGCTGTAAAAACCAATTTATCGCCATCCAGTTCGGCATGCACCCATACCTTGCTCTGGCAACCTTTTATCAGGTTGTCATCTGTCTTATATTGTTCTTCTATCAATGGAAGGGATTTTCCGAGTTCTATCATGTACTCGTAACGCTGCATCCAGTCGTCGAACATGGAAAACTCCTCTACTATCTCTTCCTGTATCTCTTTTATGGTCATGCGATGGTTTTATTCAAAAGTACAACTCGGTAAGTTGTCATTCAAGTCTTTATGATAAAGATAACCTCTCGGCCTATAGCAACATGTTCCTTGCGCGCTTTACGCCCTCTACCAGCTTATCTACCTCTTCCCTGGTGTTGTAAAAGCTAAAACTGGCCCTTACCGTCCCTGGGATTTTATAGAAATCCATAATGGGCTGTGCACAGTGGTGACCTGTTCGAACGGCAATGCCCAATTTGTCCACGATGGTTCCGATATCATAAGGATGGGCACCTTCTATATTAAAGGATATCACCGATGTTTTGTGCGCTGGGGTACCGTAGATCTTTAACCCATCAATGGCAAGTAATTGCTCCGTGGCATATTGCAGTAGCTCATCTTCGTACTGGGCAATGGCATCAAAACCAATGCTGTTCATATAATCCAATGCAGCCCCAAAGGCAATACCTCCACAGATGTTGGGGGTTCCCGCCTCGAATTTATGGGGCAAATCGGCATAGGTGGTCTTTTCAAAAGTCACCTCAGCGATCATTTCCCCACCGCCTTGATACGGTGGTAATTTTTTGAGCCATTCCTCCTTGCCATACAACATTCCTACACCGGTTGGCCCACACATTTTATGGGCGGAAACGGTATAAAAATCCACATCCAATGCCTGTAAATCAGCCTTGATATGCGCCGCTGCCTGCGCACCATCAATCAAAACGGCCGCTCCCACCTTATGGGCCGCCTCAATGATTTTCTCTATCGGGTTGATGGTCCCCAACGCATTGGACACATGGTTGCAGAACACCAACTTGGTCCTTTCCGACAATAGGTTATGGTATTGCTCGATGACCAATTCCCCATCGAGGTCCATTGGAATCACTTTGAGGATTGCTCCCGTGCGTTCGCACAACATTTGCCAAGGCACTATATTGGAATGGTGTTCCATGGCCGAGACCAAAATCTGGTCCCCCTCTTTTAAAAAGGAAGTGAATCCCGTTGCCACCAAATTGATGCCATGAGTTGTCCCCGAAGTAAAAATCACTTCGCGGGAATGCCTAATGTTAAAGTGTCTTTGGATCTTTTGGCGTGCCGCTTCGTAAGCATCGGTGGCCTCTTGGGACAAGGTATGTACCCCACGATGGATATTGGCGTTGTAGCGCTGGTAATAATCGACAATGACATCGATTACCTGTTGAGGCGTCTGCGATGTCGCTGCGTTGTCCAAATACACCAAAGGCTTACCATTGACTTCTCTTTGGAGGATGGGAAAATCCTTTCTAATGGCCTGTATGTCCAAAGTGGTCTCTATCATTGTAAAGTTGAGGTAAAATAGTTCTGTTTACAGGTCAAAACCCATGCGCACACCCAATTTATCGGCTATGATCTTATTGATTCTAACCTTTAGCTCGGGAATACGAACACTCTCCAACACATTATTGGCAAAAGCGTACATCAACAAAGCTTTGGCCTCTTTCTTTGGGATCCCCCTTGATCTCAGGTAAAACATTGCTTCTTCATCCAGCTGACCAATGGTGCATCCGTGCGAACATTTTACATCGTCCGCGAAGATTTCCAATTGTGGCTTTGAATTGATCGTCGATTTATCGCTCAACAAAATATTGTTGTTCTGTTGAAAGGCATCGGTCTTCTGTGCAATCTTGTCCACGATGATCTTTCCATTGAACACCCCCGTGGAGCTATCGCCGAAAATACCTTTATAATCCTGGTGGCTCTCGCAATTGGGCTGTGCATGGTGCACCAAGGTGTGATGGTCCACGTGCTGTTTGTCGCCCAAAATGGTTACGCCTTTCAGGGTAGAATCGATTCGCTCCCCGTTCTGATAGAAGTTCAGGTTGTTACGGATCAATTTTCCGCCCAAAGAGAAGGTGTGCACCCGCACCACACTACTGTTTTTTTGTGAGATGTATGTGTTGTCGACCAATGAAGCGGTCGGCGCATCGTTCTGAACTTTGTAATAATCAACAATGGCGTCCTTCCCGGCGAAAATCTCGGTCACGCAGTTCGTGAACACTTCATTACCGGTCAAACTCTGGTGGCGTTCTATAATCTGGACCTCTGCGTTGTCCTCTGCAACGATCAGGTTACGGGGTTGCAACATCAAGGCCGCCTCGTTGCCCGTGGCCAAATGCAAGATCTGGATAGGCTTTTTGGGCATTTTGTTCTTTGGGATATAGATATAGGCCCCTTCTTTACTGAACGCTGTGTTCAACGAGGTCAACGACTCATCTTTAGAGGCCGCTTTGTTGAAATATACCTCGATCACCTGTTTGAACATCGGCTTACTGAAGGCTGAACTCATCAAACAAACATCAACTCCATCGTGTGTTGTCTCGGAGAGGTAGGAACTGTACACCCCATCGACAAATACAATTTTGTAGGCATCTATCTCGTGGAGAAAGTATTTTTTCACATCCTTGTATTCCAAGGTGGTCTCTTGCTTTGGAAAGATGCTGAAATCTATCTTTTGCAAGCCTTTCAACGAAGTATACTTCCAAGCTTCATCCTTTTTTGTTGGGAAGCCCTTGGTCTCAAAGTTCTTTATGGCATTGGATCTTTCCTCATGTACTGGATGGTCCAAATCCAGGCCATCTTCAAAAGCCATAAAAGAGGAGACTAATTTTTCCTTTAAATCCATATTTTTTCAGTTATCAGTTGTCAGCTTTCAGCAATACGTGTTCTGAAATCCGACTTCTGAAGTCTTACATCTTATTTTATACCGCAGCTTCTTCTTTTAACCAATCGTATCCTTTTTCTTCCAACTCCAAGGCCAATTCCTTGGTTCCGGATTTTACGATTTTCCCGTTGTACAATACGTGTACAAAATCGGGAACGATGTATTCCAACAAACGTTGGTAGTGCGTGATCACGATGATGGCGTTGTCCTTGCTGCGCAATTTGTTGACGCCGTTGGCAACGATACGAAGTGCATCGATATCCAAACCGGAATCGGTCTCGTCCAAAATGGCCAGTTTGGGTTCCATCATCGCCATTTGGAAGATTTCGTTACGTTTCTTTTCACCTCCGGAGAACCCTTCGTTCAAGGAACGTGAAAGGAATTTTCTGTCGATTTCCAACATTTCCGACTTTTCACGGATCTTCTTAAGCATTTCGTTGGCCGGCATATCCTCCAGACCTTGCGCCTTTCTTGATTCGTTGATGGCGGTCTTCATAAAATTAGTCACCGACACCCCTGGAATCTCCACTGGGTATTGGAAAGACAAGAACACTCCTTTGTGGGCTCTTTCCTCTGGGGAAAGTTCTTCCAGGTCCTCACCTTCCAAAAAGATGTTTCCTTCTCCTACCTCGAACTCTTCCTGACCTGCGATTACTTCGGCCAAGGTACTTTTACCGGAACCGTTGGGGCCCATAATGGCGTGCACCTCTCCTGCGTTCACCTTTAGGTCTATTCCCTTAAGGATTTCTTTATCGTCTACGCTTGCGTGTAAATTTTTGATTTCTAGCATGCTGTTGTTCTTCAAATATTATTTATGATGGTATGTATTATCCTACGGAGCCTTCCAAACTGATTTCCAATAGCTTTTGGGCCTCTACGGCAAATTCCATTGGAAGTTTGTTCAACACTTCCTTACTAAACCCGTTCACAATCAGAGCGATGGCCTTTTCGGTATCGATCCCCCTTTGGTTACAATAGAAAATCTGGTCCTCGCCGATCTTACTGGTCGTGGCCTCGTGTTCTATCTGTGCGGTTTTGTTCTTGGCTTCAATATAGGGGAACGTGTGCGCTCCGCAACGGTTGCCCATCAACAGGGAATCGCATTGGGAGAAGTTCCTCGCATTTTCGGCACGGCTGTTGACCTGCACCAATCCGCGGTAGCTATTTTGTGACTGCCCAGCGGAAATACCTTTGGAAATGATGGTGCTCCTGGTGTTTTTGCCCAAGTGGACCATTTTGGTCCCGGTATCCGCTTGTTGGAAATTGTTGGTCACGGCAATGGAATAAAATTCACCTATGGAATAATCCCCCTTTAAAATACAGGATGGATATTTCCATGTTACCGCAGAACCTGTCTCAACTTGTGTCCAAGAAATTTTGGCGTGCTTTTCACACAATCCACGTTTGGTCACAAAGTTGAAGACCCCTCCTTTTCCTTGATCGTTACCGGGATACCAGTTTTGTACGGTGGAATATTTTATTTCCGCATTGTCCAAGGCTATGAGTTCCACAACGGCTGCGTGCAATTGGTTCTCGTCCCGCATGGGCGCGGTACACCCTTCCAAATAACTTACATAACTGCCTTCTTCGGCAACCACCAAGGTTCTCTCGAACTGTCCTGTTCCCGCCTGGTTGATTCGGAAGTAGGTGGAAAGCTCCATAGGACACCTTACCCCTTTGGGGATGTAGCAGAACGACCCATCGGAAAATACCGCCGAATTCAATGCTGCGTAAAAGTTGTCCTTTTGCGGAACAACCGTGCCCAGGTATTTTTTCACCAATTCCGGATGTTCCTTTATGGCCTCAGAAATGGAACAGAAAATAATGCCCTTTTCGGCCAATGTTTTTTTGAAAGTGGTGGCCACGGAAACGGAATCCATTACGATGTCCACCGCAACACCTGCCAACTTCTTCTGTTCATCCACGGAGATCCCCAACTTTTTGAAGGTATCCAACAATTCCGGATCCACTTCGTCCAAGCTATTGTACTTGGGTTTTTTATTGGGCGCCGAATAATAGGAAATATCTTGGAAGTCCGGCTTTTTATAGGTCACATTCGCCCACTCCGGCTCTTCCATTTCCTGCCAGGCACGAAAAGCTTCCAATCGCCACTGCGTCATCCACTCGGGCTCTTCCTTTTTCTTGGAAATGGCAATAACGATTTCCTCGTTCAACCCTTTGGGAAGGGTGTCCGATTCAATGTCGGTATAGAAACCGTACTCGTATTCCTTGGTCTCCAGTTCTTTTTTTAATTCTTCCTCTGTATAAGCCATATATCTTTAAGTTAGCCAATTACAGGCTTTTAGTCAATGTTTATAGTGAAAAACTTTCTCCACATCCGCAGGTTCGCTGTGCGTTGGGGTTGTTGAAGACAAAACCCTTTCCGTTCAAACCCCCGGAATATTCCAATGTGGTGCCCACCAAATACAAAAAGCTCTTTTTGTCCACGATGATCCTCACATCGTTATCCTCAAAAACCTTATCTGTATCCGTTGCAGAATTGTCGAAGGTCAACTCATAAGACAACCCGCTGCACCCTCCGCTCTTTACGCCAACGCGCACATAATCCGTGGTCGCGTTAAAACCTTCTTCGGTCATAAGCGACACCACTTTGTGCCTTGCTGATTCTGAAACCTTAATCATCTTACTTGAATTTAATCTAAATAGCCCACAAATATACTGTATATGTAGGGTTTTACCATGGCAACTAACATTATTATAACGAATGATTCCATAGGTGTTTCCTATGGAAAAACAGGGTGGTTTTGCCACAAGTCCCATCAGCGGTGAATTTGCAAGCACTTTACATGGCTTTTGACATGTTTTTGCCGAAAAAATTTTATATCCCTTCGGAGACCGGAATTTACGATTATCCTCATTATTTTTGCAAAATGCTAGAAGACAAGAACCAAGAACGTACATCGTTGGAAGAATTGGGCGAATTTGGCCTGATCGACCATCTTACCAAAAACTTTGAGCTCAAACAACCATCATCCATTATCGGGGTGGGCGATGATGCCGCCGTTATGGACTACAATGGGAACAAGACCATCGTTTCCACCGATATGCTGGTGGAAGGGGTCCATTTTGACCTGAGCTATGTGCCCTTGAAGCATTTGGGCTATAAATCCGTAATGGTCAACCTTTCAGACATTTACGCGATGAACGCCATGGCGACACAGGTGACGGTGTCCTTGGCCATTTCCAACAGGTTCCCTTTGGAAGCGCTCGAAGAATTTTACCAAGGGGTAGCACTCGCATGTAAACTCTACAATGTCGATTTGGTCGGTGGGGACACCACCTCATCAACCCGGGGAATGATTGTTAGCGTAACGGCACTTGGTGCGGCGAAAGAAGACGAGATCGTTTACCGTAAAGGCAGCAAGCCCAACGATCTGTTGGTCGTAACTGGCGATTTGGGCGGTGCCTATCTCGGGCTTCAAGTTTTGGAGCGGGAAAAGGAAGTTTTCAAGGTAAACCCGAACAGTCAGCCCGACCTTGAGCCCTATTCCTACATTGTTGAACGCCAGTTGAAGCCCGAAGCTAGAAAGGACATCGTGGAACTGCTCAAAAAACTGGAGGTACGGCCCACTTCAATGATCGATATCAGTGACGGTCTCTCTTCCGAAGTAATGCACCTTTGCAAGCACAGCGATATCGGGTGCAATGTTTTTGAGGAAAAAATTCCGTTGGACCCCACTGTGATTTCCGCATCCGAAGAATTTAAAATGGACAGTACCATGATCGCATTGAGCGGCGGCGAGGATTATGAACTGTTGTTCACCATCGACCAAGCTGATTTTCCAAAAATAAAAGGGAATCCGAACTTAACGGTGATTGGCCATATGACCGAAAAGAGCGAGGGAATCCATTTGATCACAAGGGCCGAGACCAAAATTCCGATTACAGCTCAGGGATGGAATTCTTTTAACGAATAAAAAAATCCCGAAAATCAAGGGCATCCCTACATCATGGCATTGGGGCACGCAACCATCAGCAGTAGGCAATTACTTAAGTTTCCGGGATAAGATTTGGGCCTTTTCCTAAAAATAAAAAAGGGCTATGCCACTTGGTGCACTACCCTGCTTTTTCTTTTTCTGTACATGTCTTCCAATGTACTATTGATCTCTTGCATCTGCGGAGTTAGCACAGAAAGCTTTCCGCTCACATCTGTGGTAACCTGTTTTTGGCAGTGAATGCATTTGTACTCCTTTATATGCTGGGTCACTTTCTTGGAAACCGTATAATGGTGTCCGAACAAGCTGCAAAAGAAAGAGGAAAATTTGTTGCCATGTTGCGTAGTAGTTGTTTTCATAGGCTGGTGGTCTTTGGAGAAAAGCATTGAATTGCGAAATGGGGCTTCGAAAAATGCTTACATTGGTTAATGGTAATTTTTTGTTATAATAAATTATTTTTGAGATTCATCTTTTTACAGGAACGGATGTTGATAACTTTTTATTTTGTGATTGCACCGAGAAAACATTTTTTTCGATGAAATACCATAAAATCGACAAAGAGCAATCTTTTTCCGCCCAAAAACGCTTTTGTAAGGTACCGTATTGAAAACAAATTATCAACAATCTTCCCATAAAAAATCGCTGGCGATCACCGCTTTTGCCCTTTTTTCACTCTTTTTTGGTGCGGGAAACCTTGTTTTGCCCCCCTTCCTAGGTTTTAAATCGGGCAATTTATGGTGGTCGGTCACCTTGGGTTTCTGTATTTCGGGCGCACTTGTTCCCATTTTAGGGATTATGGCCCATGCCAAATTGCAGGGTACCCTATTCGATTTTGCCAAAAAAGTGTCCCCTTTGTTCAGCGTGGTATATTGCTATTTGATCTATGCGATTGCCATTGCACTGCCATCTCCCCGAACAGCATCGGTTACCCACGAAATGGCCATACAGCCCTTTTGGAACTCATCATCATTATTGACGAGTCTTGTCTATTTTACGTTGGTTTTTGTCTTTGCCATTAACCGCTCCAAAGTTTTGGACGCCCTGGGCAAAATCTTGACCCCGGGGATCCTGGTGATACTTTTGATCATGATCGTGACAGCTGTTTTTGCTTTGGATTTCAACTTTTCCCATACTGGGATGGCCCAACCTTTTAGTTCAGGGATTTTGGAGGGGTACCAGACATTTGATGCCATTGGGGCAGTCGTGGTCGGGGCCGTAATCATAATTTCGGTCAATATCAAGGAAAAAGGTGCTTCCTATAAAGAAAAACGAAGGTTGATCGCCAGGGCAGGGCTTTGGGCCGGACTTGGACTGTTATTGGTCTATGGTGGATTAATACTGACCGGGGCCTTGTTCGGGAGTTCGTTTGACCAAGACATCACCAGAACAGCGCTATTACGCGAAATCAGTGCCCGTACCATGGGACCTACCGCCAATCTATTGTTAAGTATATTGGTGGGTTTGGCCTGTTTTACCACAGCGGTCGGGATTGTTACAGGAACATCCGATTTTATAAAGGGCCGTTTCAACGATTCTGTAATGGCCTACCGAATTACAGCATTCATCGGATGCCTGTTGGGTATTTTGATAGGCCAGTTCAATGTCGGATATATCATCGAGGTGGCAGTGCCCTCCCTAATGTTCATTTATCCCATCACCATCATTTTGATCGTGTTGAACGTTGTCCCCGATAAATGGTCTTCACCAAGAGTGTTCAAGAGCGTGGTGTGGACAACTATCTTGTTGAGTGTTCCTGATTTTTTGGGAAGTATTGGACTCGGCGAACCCATTTCACCTTACGTGAAATGGATTCCATTGAGCCAGTATCAATTGGGTTGGGTATTGCCCGCTATATTTGTATTTCTCCTTTCAAATCTGATAGACAAACCGAAAATCCCCAGCTAAATCAATACAGCACCGAATCAAAAAAGGATTTCATTTCGGCTGCGTACCGAACGCCATACTTATCAAATGTAGTTATGGTTTGAGCATCGGGCTTCCAGTCAAAAAAAGCATGTCCGGCGCCATCCACCTGCAAATACTCGACGGTCTGGCCATTCTCTTTCAATAAATCAACATACCCTTGCACCATCCCATTGGGAATCAACGGATCTTCGGTCCCCCTCACAATAAAGTGAGGAATGGCACGGTCCGCCACATTGGGGACATGCATTGCCGGGGAAACAGCATCAAAATATGCTTGCTCCACTTCGGGCATAAACTGTTTAAAGTCCGAAGCATTGAACGGGCCATAGCTTGGCGCCACCACTTTTATGGCTTCGGTAATCCCATCCTTAACGGCATCAACAGTTTTTCCTTTGGGCATATAACTTGGCATATATTCGTAAACCCCATTTGCCTTACCAAATCCACCATCCCCGATCATAGGGCAAAGGATAGCAGCAGATGCAGATAAGTGCCCTCCCGCGCTATCTCCGGTAATTGCAATTTGAGTTGGGTCGCCACCGTATTGCGTGGCGTGCTCTTGAATATGTGCAATGGCCCCGAAAACATCCTGTATCAATTGGTGCATGGCATTGGGTTCTTTGTCCCCATCCAAGGTGTTTACCCATCTATAATCTACGCTAAAGACCACGTACTTGCCCCCCATGACAAGCTCTCTTGCCAAACCTCTCATAATATCTTCATTATTGGAGGACCATCCGCCGCCGTGTACAATTATGGCCAATGGCAAATCTTTGGCTCCCTTGGGCGAATACACATCATATTTTAAAGGTTTTACGCCAGGCTGTGCATATACCACATCGTGTGTAACATTCAAATTATCGACCAGGTCACTTTTTACAAAAGTGGCTCCAACGGACATGTCCTTGTCGACGGTTATCTTCATTGTTGGCGTGAAGTTTTCCACACTGGTGGTTCCCCACATTCCCCCTTTGTAAGTATAATAAATGGCATCCAGGCTATATCCATCAAAAGGATTGGCCCGAACAGTGAGTTCCGTTCCGGATGCAAGCATTCCATCATCGGGCAAGGATGGTGACACGGTGTATGACCCGTTTTGGGGCGAGACCAGCGTTACTTTATACATGTCTTGTGTTTTTTGTGGTTTGATTTTGGCCCAAGAAATGCTGGTGGCCAAAATTACCATGGACAGGGCAATTGCTCTTTTCATCATAATTTTATGTGCTTGATTGTTTAGTTGTAGTTTGCAAAAACTAAAGTTAGCACATTTTCCGGGTCACTGCAACAATGTTCATTGCCGTTGGTTTTATCAAAACATTCTTTCCCTTGGGGGAAATGCAGTTCTATACAGCTTCATATCTTGGATCATTGGAAATGTTCCGGTTACCACTTCTTTAGAAAGAATATGGGTTTCCGGGATTCTGAAACAAAGATCAAATATCACTCAATTACCTATCGAAATCCATTTGATTCATGACCATTTCAGCGATGTCCCGTGTAATTTGTGTCGGGGAGTTGCAATTGCAATTGCTCAAACCGATTACATAAATATCTTCCTTGGGCAAATAGACCCCCATGGACTTGAATCCAAAAATGGAACCTCCATGTTCGTAGCTCTTTGTACCGTTTAGAGTTTTAATATGCCATCCATAACCATAATCGGTTTGCGCTCCATTGTTCAACCTATAATTGGCAAAGGCTTTGTCCATAGTTTCTTTACCGAGCAATACATGGTTCTTGATTGCTTCCTCCCATTTGAGCATATCCTCCACAGTGGACATCAACGAACCGGATGCAAAGGGTATGGAATAACTGATATGCCTAGCGTTAGTATATGCCCTTCCTTTACGATAACCCGAAGCTCTGTTGGGTATCACCTTTGAGTGGCTCGCATAATATGATGAGGACATTCCCAATTTTTCAAAGATCCGCTGTTCCACAAAATCGCCATAGCTTATCCCCGAGGCCTTTTCAATTATGTATCCCAAAATGACATAACCTGAATTGTTGTATTTGAATTGATCGCCCGGAGCAAAGTCCATTGGCTCGTTTTTAAAAAAATCGATTACCTCCAAGGGACCCATATCATTGTTGGCAATGGCATCGAGTCCCTTCACGCTTGTAAAACTCTTTATCCCCGAAGTATGGTTCAACAAGTGGTGGATAGTGATTTCATGGCCCCGGGTCGGATAATCAGGGATGTATTTGGTTATTTTATCATCCAAACGCAACTTTCCTTCTTCCATCAACATTAAAATAGAGATAGCGGTAAACTGTTTGGTCATGGAACCGATTTCAAAGACATTATTGGTTTCCATCGGCACTTGAAGTTCGAGGTCCGCCAGTCCAAAAGCTTTTTTATAAACGATGTCCCCTTTTTTAGCTGCCAAAAAAACGGCCCCTGGACCATTATCGGTAAATTTCTCTTGGAGCTTGTTGTCTATTTGGCACGACAGGCCTTGAGCATTCAACCCTGATTGAGGGCCTACTAAAATAGTTGCCAACAGGAACACCCATGATATTTTACAAATTTTGGTTTTCATCTTCACCTTACATTTTTTGGTTTGTAAGATATGACGATGCCTTGTCGGAATAGGTTACACCTAACGAAAGATCCCTGGTCTTGACAACTCCCCCACCTAAAGTTAGGGGATTCTTACCCAACGCTTAGGCCGCTGCCTTACGTTTGCGGGTACTGGCCCTTGCCCTTGCCAGTATGTTCTTTGCCGCATTCACATCGGCGTTTTCCTTATGTCCACATC
>JANSXF010000017.1 GCA_024743095.1 Flavobacteriaceae bacterium | reverse complement strand
GTATTTCACTGACCGACAAAACGAATCTTCGCGACCTTTTTACAAAAACTAAATTTCAATATGACAAAGAACGAAATAGTCTTAATGGGCAAAATTTATTTAATTTTTAATCCGTCCCAATTTTTATGGGACACTAGTGTTATATTTTAATTAAACAATAATTTTTCGCAACCAAAGCAAGAAATTCTGTTGCGCGCTGCTTTGTATTACATTTCAAATATGAGACATGTCACTCTCAAATTTTGAGAGTGATTCGATGAAAAATGTTAAAATTCCAATAGTTGAACCATATTTTTGAAACCATATCCACCCGAAAGGTTCCGTTCAGACGTTTCATCTAATTCTTCCACATAAAAACCACATTTAAAATTGGTGGTTTCCGTATACACATAACTTTGGCGTGCCAAATCATAACAAATGGGGGCATTAAGTTCTTTCATCGTCTCTATCATTCTAAACACGGTTGCCTCCGAAACCTCTAGCCTATCAGCTAATTGTTTGGGCCTTCCTGTGGCTTTTAATCGTATCAATTGGTCAATTCGTTCTAAAACCGCTATTTGTTGTGTAAGCTTTGCCATAATTGTAAGATTTATTAATTAACAGGCTTCAGTATCGATAGGAAAGAAGGAACTTGTTGTTGCCACAACTTGAAATAAGCCCCTTTTTGATCATATAATTGGTAATGCGAGCCCTCTTCCAAAACCTCACCCTTTTCCAACACCACTATTTTATCCGCATTGATAACAGTACTCAACCTATGGGCGATAATGATTACGGTTTTGCCCTCAGAGCGTAAACTATCAATGGTTTTCTGCACATAATTCTCCGAGTTACTATCCAAAGAGGAAGTGGCCTCGTCCAATACCAAAATTTCTGGATCTTTATACAATGCCCTTGCAATGGCTATCCGCTGCTTTTGACCACCTGATAAGGATGCACCATTTTCTCCTAAATAGGTATTGAAATCGTTGGGTAGGCTCTCAATAAAATCCAAAATACCAATGTCCTTGCATATTTTGTGAATCTTTTCAAAATCAGGCTGGAGTTCCCCTACCGCTATATTTTCAATAACATTCCCTGCAAACAGGTCAATTTTCTGAGGCACTACACTTATCAAATTACGGAGACTATGGTTTTCTATATGGTTAATATCTATATCCCCAATTCGGATTTTACCTTTATTAATGGGATAGATGTTCTGTATGAGGGATACAAGGGTCGATTTTCCTGAGCCACTTTCCCCCACAAAGGCAGTTATGCTGCCTTTCTGAATGGTCAGGTTTAAATTTTTAAAGACTTCGACCCTTGTTCCATACTGAAAACTTACCTCCGAGAAGGTAATGTCATCAACCTTATCCCTACTGAACACTAAATTTTTATCTTTCTCCTCTCGCTCCAAATCCATAATTTCAAAAAGCCGGTCGGCTGCAATGAGGGCATTTTGAATTTCCTTATTTGCACCTATCAAACTACTCAATGGCCCAGTAAAATATCCAATAATGGCATAGAACGATAATAGCTCGCCAGGGCTGATCTGTCTTTCAATAACAAATCCGGAACCTGCCCAAAGCAATACTATAATGAATACTTGAGAAATGGCTTTTGATGATGTTTGGGAAAAAATGGTGTTCAATGCGGAAGTGTATCCCGTTCTCAAAAGTGTAATAAAGCGAGTCTCGGTTTTGATGTTCGCAAAATCTTCCAGTCCGAATCGTTTAATGGTACCTACCGAATTCAAGGACTCCACCAATTGACTTTCCAGATCGGCAGCATTTTCCATGACCCTACGTTCTACCTTCTTGTTGAGTTTGTTTACAACCCAATAAATTAAAGTGTAAACCGGAATTATGATCAACATGATCAGAGCCAGCTTCCAATAATACGTGAACATCAAAGCAAACGAGAAAATCACGATAAGAATATTCACAGTCAGATTAAGGGATACGCCATTGATAAAGTTCCTGATTTTGACCGCATCATTGATTCGGGATATGATCTCCCCTACTCTCATGGTGTCAAAAAATTGTTGGGGCAACTTTAATAAGTGTTTGTAATAGCCCAAAATCAACCGAGCATCAATCTGCTGACCTGTCTTTAAAAGAAAAGTGTCCTTATAATATCCAATAGCGAGTTGGACTACTAATAGGACAATCATTACAACGCTCAACAAGTTCAATAGTTGGGCATTTCCATCTACCAAAACGTGGTCCGTTATCTTTTGAATATAGATAGATGTGGAAAAACCCAATAGCGTGTATACCAAAGCTCCAACAAAAGCTTGAACAAGTACCCCCCTATGTGGTTTCAGTAAGAACCAAAACCTTCTGAATACAGATACCTTTTCATTCCCTTTTTCAAAAGTCTCGTTGGGTAGCATCAGTACCAAAACACCAGTCCACTCCTTTTTAAAATCCTCATGGTTTCGCTTTTCCAGCTTCCCCGTGCCAGGATCCATGACCTTTATGTATGTTTTGGTCACTTCATAAATCACTACATAATGATGCAATCGTTCACGAACTATTACATGTGCAATGGTTGGTTTGGGTATTTTAAATAGACTTTCAAAATCACCACGGACCCCTTTTGCTTCAAACCCCAACTTTTCAGCCGCTTTAATGAGACCATAAACATTTGTTCCTTTTTTATCGGTACCTGCATATTGCCGAATTCTTGAAATAGGTATTTGAAAGTTGTGGTGTGCAGCAATTGAAGCCAAGCAAGCAGCCCCACAATCTGTAATATCGTGTTGTTTGATGGTTACTTTTCCCATTTTACTCGATTGCAGTGATTTGACTATGCTGTTTAGTTGGATTTATCCAATCGTCTACCTTGTCATACAATAATTGATATATAGTACGCTCGGTAAGTTCAAATCGGGCATTGAAGGTCATACCCTTTTTTATAGTTCCCCGCGCCCCATTTTTAAGTTCCAAATAATCCTCGTTCATTTGGCACCTGACCTTAAATACGGGTTGCTCGTTGATCAATTCAACATCTTGGGATATTTCAAGAATTTTTCCCGTTGCCAGACCCCACTGGTTGTAGTTAAACGCATCTATTTGAAAATTAATCGGTTTTGATTTATCGATAAGTCCTATATCCAACGGGCTTACATAACATTCGGCCAATAACCTGGTATCGGGGGATATCTCAGCCAATAAGGCTCCAGATGTTACAATACTGCCCCTTTCAATCCCCATTGGGTTCACAAGAGAACCAGTTACAGGAGCGGTAACTATATGTTCATTCTTGCTCTGTAAATATTGGGAGTTTTTGTTTTGGGTAATTTCCAATTCATTCTTCAAAGTTGTCAAACTGGACTCCCATTTGTTGAATTGTTGTTTTTTGAACTGATTAAAAGCATTTAAGGCCAAATCATATTCCAATTTGATGTTTTCAAACTCAGCTTTTGCAATTACGCCTTTGTCCAAAAGTTTGTGATTACGATCAAAGTCAATTTTTGATTTCTTAATTCGAGTTTTATGTTCAAAGGAGACTTCTATAAACTGAAAATACTCCTTTTGGTATTTTGCAGATTGAATGCTATCGCTTAATACTGGCCTTTGGGCCAAAAGATATTGTAGGTCTCCTATTTCTTCGGACAACCTTTCTGTGTCGTATTTGGTAAGGGCTATTTGTTCATTGAGCACATTATTTTGAATAACAAGCAATACATCCCCTTTGTTTACATATGTATTACTTTGGATGTTGGAAAACAATACTTTACCAGAGTTAAGACTAGTTATGGCAATTCGTTCCTTGGAAGGTTTGACCAAGCCCTGTGCATTTTTATAAATTTTCACCTTTAAAAAAGGCATAGCGCAGATAGCCAGCAGAATAGTAGTTAATATTATTCCATAAACCACCCTGCTCTTCACCCCATTTTTAGGAATGTAAGATTGAATCGTATTCTCAATAATTTCTTTTGGAAAAATTTGCATGGACTAAATATCCAAGCAAAAAAGACGGCGCACAAACAGAGCTGTTTGTAATTTGTAAAAGCAAATTTAGATTTATAAATCACCCAAAATTCATAGGTTGATTTGTTCTTTTTGAACTAAGAATTGACTAAACTAGATAGAACACTACCCCTCCATCTTTCTTCGCTTCCGCTCTTTGGTAATCAAGGTAAGTTCCCTTGAAGTTTGTCCGGCCACGGAAGTGTTTTCTTCTGCTCGTCTGATCAAATAGGGCATCACGTCACGAACAGGGCCATAGGGTATATACTTAACGGAGTTGTACCCATGGGCTGCCAAATTGTAAGTGATGTGGTCACTCATTCCAAATAATTGTCCAAACCAAATTCGGGAATCGCCGGGAGAAACTTTCCTTTCCTCCATTAAATCCACTAGTTTTAAGGTACTTTGCTCGTTGTGGGTTCCAGCGAAAATGGTAAAATAGTCCAAATGTTCCATCATGTAATCGATGGCCGCATCAAAGTTTTCATCGGTCAATCGTTTGCTCTTACAGATAGGACTTTCATAATCTTTATCATCCGCTCTATCGTTCTCCTTTTCCATATAGGCCCCACGTACCACTTTAGCGCCAATTTTAAAGCCTTCTTCTTTAGCGGCATCATGCAACTTTACAATATAGCCCATGCGATCCCATCGATACATCTGGAAGGTGTTGAAGACAATGGCTTTTTCTTTATTGTACTTGCGCATCATGTCCAGAACCAAATCATCGGCTGCATCCTGCATCCAACTTTCCTCGGCATCGATCAAAAGGGATACATCAAGATTATGGGCTTTTTGACAGACTTTTTCGAATCTGTTTACGATTCTTCCCCACTCTGCCCGTTCCTTTTCTGTCAACTTGGTCCCGGCGGTAACTTTTTCGAACAATTTCAATCTTCCAAAACCGGTAGGCTTAAAAACAGCGAAGGGCAAGGCATCTTTTTCTTTGACAAAATCCAAGATTTCCAAGGTTTTTTCCATGGCAAAATCAAACTGATTGTCCACTGACTTTCCCTCGGCCGAATAATCAAGTACAGAACAAACTCCGTTACCATACATATTGTCTATAATGGGCAAACAGTCTTTTTCGTTCACCCCACCACAAAAATGGTCGAATACGGTGGTCCTGATCAATCCCTCTACAGGCAAATGGGCTTTTATGGCAACATTGGTCAAGGCGGTTCCTATCTTGACCAAGGGTTCTATGGAAATCATTTTAAAAAGAAAGTAAGCTCGCTCCAACTGGGAGTCCGATTTTAGCTCAAAAGCTATTGCAGTGTTCTCGAAATTCGGTCGCATTCAAAATTAGGCATTAAGACCCATGGTCTAGGTTTCTATATTTTCTGATTTTTAATGTTTGAAACACGAGATTGATAAGCTCAAGATGTATCCTTGCACATAATTCATCCACTCAAATCATTGAAAACCAGAACAGTATTTCTCATTTTGAAAATGCTCTGTTATTGAATGAAAAATCTATTCAAAACCTGTGCATTTATGCTTCCAAATATAGTCACGCGGATTCTATATTTTTGCACTGGAAAATATAAAAATTGACGTTAAACCTGAAGTTTTTTCGCCAACAGCTATTCTCGGAAAAATCAGGTGATTGACTTTAAAAACATAAGGAACTCATGTACCAACTTGAGCATTTTTTCATGAAATGGGAACAAAATGCGGCGAGTTTCGATTTCTTTTGTTAAGGGTTTGTTCTGAATATCACATAATCAGTAAAAAAAGAATCAACCTATTAAGATATTGATATAAGTTAACCAACAAGGGGCTTAAATATAAAAATAGTCTTTATTTAGTGGTGTAATTAAAATTATGGAGTCGGTAAAATCACAATCCTACGAAGTTCATATCAATGAATTGGCACAAGCGGCACTTAACCAACATGTTGCCAATAAGAGCTATTCGAAAATATTCCTTTTGGTGGATGAAAATACAAAGGAACATTGTCTGTCCGTCTTTGATGGTTTTTTTGACCACTCCATAGATGCACTGTTAGAAATAAAATCAGGTGAGGAAAACAAACACATCCACACCTGTTTGCAACTTTGGGAGGAGCTATCCACTCTAGATGGTGACCGCAAAAGCCTTCTGATCAACCTTGGAGGGGGGGTACTTACCGATATGGGAGGGTTTGTTGCCTCTACGTTTAAAAGGGGGATCGATTTCATCAATATTCCCACTACCCTACTTTCTATGGTAGATGCTTCCATTGGGGGCAAGACCGGAGTTGACCTTGGTTCGTTAAAAAATCAGGTTGGGGTGATCAACCAACCACAAATGGTATTGATTTTTCCTGAATTTTTAAAAACGCTGGATCCACGCCAAACAAAAAGCGGATATGCGGAAATGCTCAAACATGGTCTTATCCAGGATAAAGCATATTGGGAAGCTATCGTGGCAGAGGACAACTTTACCGATGCTGCCAGAATTCAACAATCCATAGCCATAAAGAATAAAGTGGTTTTAGAGGACCCTACAGAACAAGGTCTGCGAAAAATTCTAAATTTTGGACACACCTTGGGCCATGCCATTGAGTCGTACTGCTTGGACAATCCCAACAAAAAAACGTTGCTGCACGGTGAAGCCATTGCTGCAGGTATGATCTTAGAGGGTTATTTGTCGCACGAGCTAAGGGGGCTTTCCAAACTCTCTCTGGACGAAATCAAAAAAGTATTTTTCACCTATTTTGAGAAAGTGGACTTTACCGAGGATGATATTGATGCCATTTTGCAGTTGCTCAAATACGATAAAAAAAATTCACATGGCAATGTAAATTTTGTACTGCTTCAGGACATTGGCAATGCAGTGACCGATATCAAAATTCCAGAAGAATTGTTTTTCAAGGCTTTTGCTTACTACAAGGAATAAACCTTTCGTATACTTATTTTTTGCATTTGCAACTCTTTGGGTTCATCAGATTCAAAAATTCCTAGTTTAGGAATGCTTTTAATAACTAACCATTATGAAACGAATTTTGATAGACTACAAAAAGTTGAGCCATGAGGTAGCTGAAAAACTAATCGACTCTTATCCATATGGTTATGGGGATGATGACATCATTACCATTAAAAAACCAAATGGAGAGACAATCGAAGCTGTGGAAGTAAAAACACAGGATGTCATTTATCTGGTCAAGATCAGTAAGAGCCTTTCCAGTTTTATAGCCAATTTTGAGGAAACCCTAGAAAAGGAGCTCGACAAGGAACTGGTTGTTCCCGAATTTGAGGAAAGTTCTTTTGAAAACCTGGAACCCACATCAGAGGACGTGGCCGATGATCATTGATCAATCCAGATAGCGTTCCCGTATGATGCGAACATGATGTGCCTGATGCCCACATATAATAAAACCAAGGGCCCGGACACTTATTTTGGAGCCACTGGTTGTTCCTAACCTTACCAACGCTTCTTCATCAAAAGAAGTAAACAGGCTTATGGTAGCTTCCCTGACCGTATTGTATTCTCTGATCAAGTCTATTTTGGAGCGTTTTGTAGCATTGGAAAAGGGTACATAAGTATCTTGATCAAAACCGGGCAACGGTGTTTTGTCGTTTCGTGCAATACAAAGGGCCCTGTATTGGAAAATACGTTCTGTATCGATCATGTGCACCAATGCCTCCGCCAAGGACCATTTGCCCTCGGCGTAAGCATAATTTAATCTGTCTTCCGGTATTTCTTCAAAAACGGATAAAAGTATTTCTTTCCCGTTCGTTAATTCTTCAAGCAATTCCACATTGCCCAGAGCCATAATGTAGGTCTGGTAAAATGGATTGTATTCAGAAGATGGTAGTTCTGAAAGTACCATAAATATGGAGAGGGTTACAGCTCGTTGAAGATGGTGTGCATCAAACGTCTTTTATCGTTGATACTTTCCTCCAAGGAAATCATAGTTTCCCTTCTACTGATGCCTTCAATATCATCTATTTTAAAAATAATGTTTTTGGCATGTGTTGTATCCCGGGCACGGATTTTACAGAAAATATTGAATTTTCCTGTTGTAATGTGCGCCACGGTAACGTAAGGTATTTGGCTCAACCTTTCCAGTACAAATTTGGTCTGGTGTGTTTTTTCCAAGAAAATACCCACGTAGGCGATAAAGGAGTACCCTAGCTTCACATAATCCAGGGTAAGGGAAGAACCTTTGATGATACCTGATTCTTCCATTTTTTTGACTCGGACATGAACCGTACCTGCGGAAATCAACAACTTTTTTGCGATGTCCGTAAACGGCGTACGGGTGTTATCGATTAACATATCCAAAATCTGGTGATCTATCTCGTCTAGCTTAACTTTGTTCATTACGTTGAATTTTGCAGCAAAAGTAGTTAAAAAAGGAAATTTACGTAATAAAAATGGTTCTTTTTTAAATAATATGCAAGAACATCCGACAAACTCCTTCTATTTATTGATTTTCAGGAGCAAATCCAAAATTTCCTTTTGAAAAGATGCAAACCCAAAATCCTTGGAATCAACACATTCTATGGTTTGATGTCCGTAAAAACCCTCCAACGGCCCAATTTCAGCAATTTCTGGTCGAAAAATGATTTTTTTATCATCCAACACTTCTTTATATCGAATTCCAATGGAATGTCCCTTCTCAAACTCGGCGTTTACCACTTCGGGATATTTCACTAAAACGTCAAAAAACAATTTATCATTATTTGGAATCGAGAAATAATCACCTGCTTTAAAATCGTTGATTTGGTCCCTGGAAATTACTTTAAGAGCCTCAGCTATTGCTAAAAAAATAAGCTCACGCGTCTTTTCCCTTGCGTAATCGTCCGTATAATGGCCCGCTTCGAACAAAATGGTGGGTACGCCCAGCATTTGAAGGGTATCCCCTATGCAATTGTCGTTGAAACTATCATCATAGCGCCCCACCTGCCCGGGAACACGGGTTTGTAGCATATGGTTCATGGCTACAATCAATTTCATGGCCACTTCGCGGTTCGGCGTTATATGCCGTTCCTTATTGCTGGCCGGGGATAAAAACGATACTGTGGCAGGCTTGTTCGTTTTGCCCGCACTGAACAAGCTGCGCTGGTCATGAAGGTTAAAACAGAAGTCAGGTTGGAAAGATTCGAACCACCTTCGAAAAGCAATGCTTTCAGGTTGGGTCAAATTTTTGGCATCACGGTTCAGGTCAATTTCATTACCATTGACACGTGTATATTTATTAGCTCCATCTGGGTTCAGTATGGGTATAATACTAATTGTGCACTCTTTCAATATATGTAATGCTGCGGAATCATCGGATTGTAGAAAATTAACTATGTCCCAAACCGCCTTGGTCGTTGTGGACTCATTGCCATGCATCTGAGACCACATGAGCACCTTTTTATTTCCCTTGCCAATTTGAATGGCATTTATATCAACCCCATTAACGGATTTGCCAATACAGTTAACAACTGCTGTTACCTTGGCAAAACAAGGTTGTATGGATTTCATATTTATGTAGCGGCCTTGAATGGAATTTTCTCTAAATAATGAATAGTCGAGCATGAAGGACATAATTAAAGTTTACAAAAGTAACCATAGTTATATTTACAAATGTAAACCAATATTGCACAAGATTAATACACATTTGTAACTCCATTTATTGGGTGCAGTGCAAAGAAATTGCATTATGTAAATAGAAATTATATCTAATAAATTAAATATCATGTAATCAAATTATTAATTCATTTTATATAAATAACAACATTAATATTTTTATTTGCTTTTCATGTAAATTTCGATACTTCGTCCTTTATTTTAGTATCTTTGATGTGTGTAAAATTACATTTGTGAATAGAGGGATTGTAGCTCGTATTGAAGTGGTTATTGAGTACTTGGAAATGTCGGTTTCGGCCTTTGCCGACGAAATTGGTGTGCAGCGCTCAAGCATGTCCCATTTGCTTAATGGGAGAAATAAGCCAAGTCTTGATTTTATCATGAAATTGGTGGACACCTACCCTGAAGTGGGGCTCGATTGGTTGTTAAGGGGAAAGGGTAGTTTTCCTTCAAAAGAAGACGCTGGAGATGAGCTAATTCCCCAAAAAAACATCACTGAGATTGAAAGCGGAAAAACCAATACAGCCCGACCAGAAACAATCTCTGAACAAAACCAATCCAAAGAACCCTATAAAATAGTCATGTTTTATAAGGATGGTACTTTTACCACTTTCAATGAAAAAAAGGATTGACCCTTTCCGCTATATTCCGTTACTTTGCAAGCATGACAAAATATCTATCCTCAGCCCTTGTTTTATTGATTTTTATCACCTGTGGCCAGCCTCCTGAGCGAAATTGTAAAGATTTTAAAACCGGCAACTTTACTTTCATGGCCACGGTTAACGGTGAGGAAAAAAAAACAACCTTTAGCCGAACTTTGGATTTGGAAGTTGATGAATACGAAGGTAGGGTCGACTCCTCTTCTGTTCGTTGGATCAATGATTGCGAGTATGTGCTCAAAAATTTAAATCCCAAGAACAAGGCCGAAGAAAAGCCTATTCATATCAAAATATTGACCACCACGGAATCTTCATATACTTTTGAGTATAATGTGGTGGGTGATAACCGAAAGTTTAAAGGAACGGCCCACAAAATAGATTGATAATCGTCCCAAGCTTTGGCTTTGGGCCAAAGCTCTAGTTGGGTCGTTGATAAGCCAGTTCAGGGCTAGCTTCCTTATGCTTTTTGAACAATCGTTGCTGCTGTTTTACGGTAAGGGTACTTCCGTCGTGACTCCATCCGGGAGGTCCGAAAATGTACATCAATTTATGGGAAAGCTTTTTGGATTTTTTTACATCGTTCCAAATATCCTTGAACTCATGTGTAAGAATAACCACGGGGTTGTATGAGTTGGGTGCGTGGATTACGCCGTACTTTACATCGATATCATCATCAAGTTCTTTCCAAGTGCCAAATATTTTATCAAAAATATTCAAGAACCCTCCGTGGTTCTTGTCCAAATACTCTACATTTTGTGCATGATGCACCTGGTGCATGGTATGTGTGTTGAATATTTTCTCCAAAAACCCAAGTTTTGGAACATAAACGGTATGCAGTTGAAATTGCCATAGAGCTTCAATGCCCAAACAAACCACTACCATTTCCGGAGGAAAACCAATTGCGGGCAACCACAAGTAAAAGAAAGGCTTGTACAAAATGGTAAACCATCCATTTCTGATCGCGGTACCCAAATTAAAATTGTCGGAGGAGTGATGCACAATATGAGCTGCCCATAAAATGCGGACTTCGTGATTGGCCCTGTGGAACCAATAATATGTAAAATCATCGCCTAATTGACACAAAATCCAAACATACCAAGCGTATCCAAAGGATTCGTAGCCCATAATATTTGTTCTTGCCCCATCCACCACTGGATTGAACAGCTCATAGGTGCCTTCAAAAAGAAGAATGGCAAAAGCCACTTTAAATAAAGGTCCTAGGATTGCCGACCCAATCCCCATAAAACCACTGGCGGCCAAATCCTTCCAATTGTAAAGATCATGATGATGGTCGTGGTCATGGGTTTTGCTATAAGTAAGTTCAAGTAGAATGAAGGCAATAAAAACTGGTACGCCATATACCAGCGGGTTCGTAAAATCCATATAGATGTATTAAGCAATCAGCTTTAGTGTGTAACTCAATTGGGGAAATTAGCTATAAAAAGCGTTAAAACAAAGTAGTTTGATCAGAACTATCATTCTTTGTCCCTATATCATTATCATCATTGTTTATTTGCTCTTCGTCCACCACCTCAATATCCTCGGGCTCTTGTTCTATGGGTTCTTCGTAAGGAAGTGAATCCAATACATTGATGTTCTTCACTTTTTCCGGGGTCAATTGATTTCCCAGGGCCTTTATTCCTTTAACCGATATAAACTCCTCAACATTAACTTCAAGGTTGGGCCTTGATTCCTTGCCCCTAGGCTTGATGAATTCAATTTCCAACATCGGTCTCCAATCGGTCGAGACCAGTTCCAAATGGGATTTTGGGTCCTCATCGATGACCACTTCTTCCTTATTGGGGTTTTCTATCAAAAAGCGTTTTAAGTAAAAGCGTTCCTTCTCGCCAACATAATGTACTACGGAAATCGGTTTATCGGGATTCCATTTCTCCAGCACAATCATATCGTCATTAAAACGAGTGAGCAAATCTGGTGGAATGGTTTTTACGGTACCTCTCTGGTCAATTACCAAAAGGAGGTCATCGCCCCTGAATTCACCGAGCAATTCCCCTCTTCCATCTACGTTCAACCGACTGACCACATCATCGTACCAAATCTTCCTGGGCTTAAGCGTGGAAACGCCTTTCTCTTTTAGTTCGATGCGCTTTACGGCATACTTGGTGACCAAATTTCCTTTGGAGCTCCGCCCTTTGATGAGCACGTCGGAAAAATCGAGGTCCCATTTTAATTTTTTAATGCTTCCGGATTGACGCAGCATGATTGTGACAACTTCGGCCTCTCCATTCGGGTTGGCTGAAAAATACAATACTTCCGATGAGGATTTGTCCCCTGCAAGATCATAGGCTTTGTCCCTGGTCATGCTGGTAACATTGAAGCGTTTCACATAGCTGGGCCCACCCTTCATGCTCCTATAGATCATATTGTAAATGGTGCGCTTGTCTTTCTTTTTAAAGACTGCAACGTGGATAATGTTCTTGCCAATAAAAACTTTGGAATCCACCTTGGTCACCATCATTTCCCCTTTTTGGGTGAAAACGATAATGTCATCGATATCACTGCAATCCGTAACGTATTCATCTCTTTTTAAAGAGGTTCCGATGAAACCTTCTTCCCGGTTTACATATAGTTTTGTATTCCTGATGACCACTTTGGTGGCTTCGATTTCATCAAAAATCCTTATTTCGGATTTTCGTTCACGACCTGCTCCATATTTCTTTTTGAGCTCTTTGAAATAATCAATGGCAAAATCAATCAAATGCTCCAAGTGGTGCTTTGTTTGGGCGATTCTATCCTCTAGACTTTCAATGAGCTGTTGCGCTTTGTCCAAATCAAATTTTGAAATACGCTTGATTCTAATTTCGGTCAACCTGACGATATCATCCTTGGTAACTGCTCTTTTTAGATGGGTGATATGTGGTTTCAATCCTTTATCAATGGCCTCGATAACACCTTCCCAAGTTTCTTCCTCTTCTATTTCACGATAAATCCTGTTCTCGATAAAGATACGCTCCAAAGATGAGAAGTGCCATTGCTCTTCCAATTCATCCAATTGAATTTGAAGTTCTGCTTTAAGTAACTCCACGGTATTATCTGTGGATCTTTCCAACATTTCCTTGACCCCAATGAACAAAGGTTTGTTGTCCTCGATAACACATCCCAAAGGGGAAATGGATGATTCACAAGCCGTGAACGCATAAAGGGCGTCAATTGTTTTGTCGGGTGAGATGCCATTTGGCAAATGCACCAAGATTTCTACCTCGGCCGCCGTGTTGTCCTCAATCTTTTTTATTTTGATTTTTCCCTTGTCGTTAGCTTTTAAGATGGAGTCAATTAAAGAGGAGGTGTTGGTGCCGTAGGGTATTTCGTTGATCACCAAAGTATTCTTGTCCAATGTGGAAATTTTGGCCCGCACACGGATTTTTCCGCCGCGCATCCCATCGTTATAATTGGTCACGTCAATGATTCCCGCTGTAGGGAAGTCCGGAACTATAGTGAATCTCTTGCCTTTTAAGTGCTTTATCGAGGCATCGATAAGTTCGTTAAAGTTGTGCGGAAGTATTTTTGTGGAGAGACCTACTGCAATCCCTTCTGCTCCTTGCGCGAGTAATAGTGGAAACTTGACGGGTAAATTAACAGGCTCTTTTTTTCTTCCATCATAGGATAACTGCCACTCCGTAATTTTTGGACTGTACACCACTTCCAAGGCAAATTTGGACAGTCGCGCCTCTATATAACGTGGAGCTGCTGCGCCATCACCTGTTAAAATGTTTCCCCAGTTACCTTGGGTATCTATAAGTAAATCTTTTTGCCCTATCTGTACCATGGCATCGGCAATACTGGCATCACCGTGGGGGTGGTACTGCATGGTATGCCCTACCACATTGGCCACTTTGTTGTAGCGGCCATCATCCAGTTCTTTGAGCGAGTGCATTATTCTTCGCTGTACGGGCTTGAATCCATCTTCGATGGCAGGTACGGCGCGCTCCAGGATAACGTATGAAGCATAATCTAAAAACCAATCCTTGTACATCCCTGTAACCTTTACTAGGCTATCTTGGGGTTCGTCTTGGTAATCTAAACTTTCATCGTTCAGTTCTTCGTTCTCTTCCATTTAGAAAGGTGGCATTTATTTGGGTTGTAGTTGGTTTTCTTCGACCAGGTCAAGTTCCACTTTAAGGTTCTTGATAATGAATTCTTGCCTGTCAGGTGTATTTTTTCCCATATAGAACTTCAAAAGGGCATCAATGCTCATGGCTTTGTCCAGCATTACGGGTTCCAAACGGATATCATCGCCAATGAAGTTTTTGAACTCGTCCGGAGAAATTTCACCTAATCCCTTAAATCGGGTAATTTCTGCTTTTCCAGTAAGTTTTTCAATGGCTTGTTTTCTTTCCTCGTCACTATAGCAATAAATCGTCTCCTTTTTATTGCGCACCCTGAACAATGGGGTTTGAAGAATATATAAGTGATTTTCTTTGATCAATTCTGGAAAAAACTGCAAAAAGAAGGTAATCAACAATAAACGAATGTGCATTCCGTCCACATCGGCATCTGTTGCGATTACGATATTGTTGTACCTCAAATCCTCCATAGAATCTTCAATGTTCAGTGCAGCTTGCAACAAATTGAACTCCTCGTTTTCGTAAACGATTTTCTTGGACATTCCGTAGGAGTTCAAAGGCTTTCCCCGTAAACTAAATACGGCCTGGGTGTTTACATCCCTGGATTTTGTTATGGAGCCTGAAGCGGAGTCCCCCTCGGTAATGAACAGTGTGGATTCCAACCTTCTGTCCTTTTTCATATCTTGAAGGTGGATACGGCAGTCACGAAGTTTTTTGTTGTGGAGACTTGCTTTTTTTGCACGATCCCTTGCTAATTTCCGAATGCCTGATAGTTCCTTGCGCTCTTTTTCTGCCTGTACTATTTTTCTTTGGAGGGCATCGGCAGTTGCTTGGTTCTTGTGCAAGTAGTTGTCCAAATGTGTGCCTATGAAATCGTTGATGTAAGTACGCACCGTTGGTAAGTCCCCTCCCATATCGGTGGAACCGAGCTTGGTCTTGGTCTGACTTTCAAAAACGGGCTCCATCACCTTGATGGAAACAGCGGAAATAATGGACTTTCGAACATCGGAGGCATCATAATTTTTACCGTAAAAATCACGGATGGTCTTTACAATGGCTTCTCTAAAAGCGGATTGATGTGTTCCGCCCTGGGTAGTGTGCTGCCCGTTCACAAAAGAGTGATATTCCTCACTGTACTGGGTTTTGCTATGGGTCATAGCGACCTCAATATCATCCCCCTTTAAATGTATGATCGGGTAGAGGAAATCCTCATCATTGTTATTGTCCTCCAATAAATCCTTCAGACCATTTTCTGAATGGAACTTTTCACCATTGAAGATGATGGTCAGCCCCGGATTTAGGTATACATAGTTTTTGAGCATGCGTTCCACATACTCGTTTCGGTATTTATATTTTTTGAAGATGGATTCGTCAGGGATGAAACTTACTTTGGTTCCTTTTCGTCTGGATGATTCTTCCAAAAGCTCTTCATTGACCAAATTTCCGGTTTCAAACTCGGCTGACTTTGATTGCCCATCTCGATTGGATTCTACCCTAAAATATGCGGAAAGCGCATTTACGGCTTTGGTACCCACTCCGTTCAATCCCACGGATTTTTTAAAGGCACGGGTATCGTACTTGCCGCCGGTGTTCATTTTGGATACAACATCCACCACTTTTCCAAGTGGAATACCCCGCCCATAATCACGAACGTGAACGGTGTTTTCCTTAATACTGATTTCAATGGTCTTTCCCGCCCCCATCACAAATTCGTCGATGGAATTGTCGAGTACTTCTTTTAAAAGAATGTAAATGCCATCATCTGCGGAGGAGCCATCGCCCAATTTTCCGATGTACATCCCCGGACGCATACGAATATGCTCCTTCCAGTCCAGCGAACGGATATTATCCTCAGTATATTGGGTATCTGCCATATGTTAAGGGTTAATCATTGCAATATAAAATTTAGGAGCAAAAATAAAAGGGTGAACGGTAGAAAGTAATCAACAATGAAAAACAATAATTGTTAATATATATCAGCCTTTAGCCCGCTTTTTGCCTTGGATCGACAGGTATGTCACCCCAAAAATAACAACCAACATTCCAACCAACTGCCAAGATGTGAGTTTTTCGTCCAAAAGCACAAACGCAAGCAAAATGGTGGAAATGGGCCCCAAACTTCCCAATATGGAAAAATTGTTGGCCCCTAACCTTTCAATGGCAGCAGAGACCAAAAATGAGGGTACTAACGTAGCAAAAATGGCCATGGCCAAACCGTAGGCGTATACCGGCCAGGGATAATCCATAAATTGCCAACTACCGGATACCGAATAATGCACCATAATGCAAATGGTGGATACGATCATGGCATAGCATGTGAACCGGAGTACGCCAAATTTCGGAATCAACCAACCGCTACCCACTAAATAAGAAGCATATGTGATGGCACTCAGCAACACCAAGAACCCCCCAAAAAGTACTTCGTTGCCGGAAACATCCAGTTCATCCCAAAAGGTAATGAGGACACCCACATAGGTAATCAAGATGGCAATACTTTGCACTTTGGTTATCCTTTGCCTAAAAATCAGCCAACTGAGAAAAACAACAATGGTTGGATACACAAAAAGAATGATACGTTCCAAGCCGGCTTTTATATAATTCAACCCCTCAAAATCAAAATAACTGGCCAAATAGTAACCAACGAAACCAAACAGGGCAAGCCATGCATAATCCTTGGGTGAGATTTTGGTCTTTGCTGGCTTTTTTCGAATCAAAAATAGGATCAACAAGTAGAAAGGGAGTGAAAAAAGCATCCGGAACAATAGCAAATCGAGCGTATCCACATTGTAGCGATAGGCCAATTTTACCATGACAGCTTTGGAGGAGAAAAGCACTACTCCTAAGACTCCGTACAAAATCCCCAAACTTTTACTGGACATATAGCAAAGCTATTTTAAGTACAGAAAAAAGGGAAGCACAAATTTTTTGGATTACAATGTTCAGTGCTTACACGTTGAACCTAAAATGCATTACATCACCATCTTTAACGATGTATTCTTTACCCTCTACACGCATGCGTCCAGCTTCTTTTACTTTGGATTCGCTACCATATTTCACGTAATCCTCATAAGCAATCACCTCGGCACGGATAAAACCCTTTTCAAAGTCGGTATGGATGACACCGGCAGCTTGTGGCGCGGTTGCACCAACGGGAATGGTCCAAGCGCGGACTTCTTTTACCCCTGCGGTGAAATAGGTTTCCAAATCAAGTAGTTTGTATGCGCCGCGAATCAACTTGGCTGAACCTGGCTCGGAAAGTCCCAGGTCTTCCAAGAACATTTGGCGTTCTTCGTAGGTCTCCAATTCGGTGATATCGGCTTCCGTGCCAACGGCCAAGAAGATGACCTCGGCATTTTCGTCGGCCACAGCCTGTTTTACTTTTTCAACATAGGCATTTCCCTCAACAGCAGCACCTTCGTCCACATTGCAGACATACATTACGGGCTTATCCGTAATTAGCTGCATGGGGCGCACAAATTCTTCACGCTCATCTTCACTCAACGTAATGGCACGAACAGATTTTCCGGCCTCCAAACCTTCTTTCAACGCAGAAAGTACGGCCTCTTCCTTTTGTGCCTCTTTGTTTCCGGTTTTTGCGGCACGCTTTACTTTGTCAAGTTTCTTTTCCACACTGTCCAAATCCTTCAATTGCAATTCCATATCAATGGTTTCCTTGTCCCTAATAGGATCTACGGAACCATCCACGTGCACTACATTATCATTGTCAAAACAACGAAGTACGTGGAGAATGGCATCGGTTTCCCTGATATTTCCCAAAAATTGGTTTCCAAGTCCCTCACCCTTACTGGCGCCCTTTACAAGCCCGGCAATATCCACGATTTCTACGGTAGCAGGGATTACACGTTCGGGATCCACCAATTCTTCCAATTTTTCCAAACGTTGGTCGGGCACGTTTACCACGCCAATATTGGGCTCAATGGTACAAAAAGGGAAGTTGGCACTTTGTGCCTTTGCATTGGACAAACAGTTGAAAAGGGTTGATTTTCCTACGTTTGGTAATCCTACAATACCTGCTTTCATCTAATTACTTTGTGTTTTGAGGGTGCAAATATAAGTTGAAGTTTTGGTACTCGCGGTTAATAACCCTGAATGAGCAAATAAAGTCCCATGATCAATAAACCAATTATTCCAAAAATTGCAATTAGCGACAATATGCATCCCGCTTGCTTCCAAATACCGTTGTATGCTTTCTCTTCTTTTTGCATAAAAAAACCCCGAACATTGGTCCGGGGCTAAATTAATTGTTTTTTATTGCTTAACCATCGGGGTGCATAAACTTTTGCTTGCCCAATAGTTCTTCTTCTGTTTCTTCATGGTCTTCATCGGGAACACAACAATCCACTGGACATACAGCTGCACATTGTGGTTCTTCATGAAATCCTTTGCACTCGGTACATTTGTCTGGAACAATATAATAAAGCTCATCGCTAACAGGTTCCTGAGCCTCATCGGCATTCACCTCTTTTCCGTTAGGTAAAACTACATCACCGGAAAGGGATGTTCCTTCGTTATATCTCCATTCGTCAGCACCTTCATAAATTGCCGTGTTGGGGCATTCTGGCTCGCAAGCACCACAATTTATACATTCATCTGTTATAATAATTGCCATAATTTTCTTTTCCTTTTGGGCTGATTCTTGTCAGCATGCTTACTTTTGACAAAAATAAACCCTAGTAATTTAGTGTACAAATTTAATGGCACCAGATAGAAATACCATAGATGCTTTTGTTAAACTTGGAAAATACCTAACGGATTTTTGTGATAAATGTTATTCCAACGACCCGGAAGTTGACCAGAACTTGAAGGAAATCGTCGCACGGGCAGGTCATCACAACGGATGGTTTACCGAGGACAACGTTCTATTTTCTTTGCAACAATGGGGAGAATTGCTCACCGAGCAATACATTAAAGACTGGTTGGACAACTATTCCTTTCAAACGGAGAACGAACCCAAGACCGTTGGCATCGTTATGGCAGGGAACATTCCATTGGTGGGGTTTCACGATTTTCTGTGCGTGCTGCTTTCAGGAAACAAGGTTTTGGCCAGACTCTCGTCCAACGACAAAGTGCTTTTGCCTTATTTGTCCAACTTTTTGATAGAGCAAGAGCCTTCTCTTGCGGATAAAATAGAATTTGTGGACGGAAAACTGGAAAATTTTGATGCGGTTATTGCCACAGGTAGCAACAACACCGGTCGCTATTTTGAGTACTACTTTGGTAAAAAACCGAATATTATCAGAAAAAATAGAAATTCCGTAGCCGTGCTTACCGGAAACGAGAATAAAGAAGAATTAACGGCCCTTGGAGAGGATATTTTTAGGTATTATGGATTGGGATGTCGGAACGTGTCCAAAATCTATGTACCCAATGATTATGATTTTGATGGCCTCTTCAATGCATTCTTCCAGTACAGGGATATCATCAACCAACATAAATATGCCAATAATTATGATTATAACAAGGCAGTGTATTTGATGAGCGAGTTCAAGATTCTGGATAATGGATTTTTGATTTTAAAACAGGACGAATCCCTCACCTCCCCTATTTCTGCTTTGTTCTACTCCTATTATGATGATGAATCAACCTTGAGAAAGAAATTGCAAGAGATCGAAGAACATATACAATGTGTGGTTTCCAGTGAGGCAAAGGAGAACGATGTCAATTTTGGGGACACCCAAAAACCGAGTTTAAACGACTATGCGGACGGAATCGACACCATGGAATTCCTATTAAAACTTTAAGATGATCCTAACCACTGGAAACGTTTTAAGATCCAACAATTTTTAAGACCTTTACCGCTTAAACCTAGTCAATGAAAAAGCACAATTTTAGCGCAGGCCCCTGCATTTTACCGGCAGAGGTTATGCAAAAGGCATCCCAAGCTGTACTTGAACTGGACGGCATTGGACTTTCACTTATCGAGATATCCCACCGTAGCAAAGAGTTTGTTGCCATTATGGAAAATGCCCGTTCCTTGGCACTGGAACTTTTGGGACTGGAAGGCAAGGGATATCAGGCCCTTTTCTTGCAAGGAGGGGCGAGCATGCAGTTTTTGATGACCGCGTTTAATCTTTTGGATAAAAAGGCGGGATACGTAAATACAGGGACTTGGAGTCAAAAAGCAATCAAAGAGGCCCGTTTGTTCGGAGATATTGTAGAGGTGGCTTCATCACAAGAAGATAATTTCAAACATATCCCGAAGGGCTATGCCATCCCATCCGACCTTGATTATTTGCATCTTACATCAAACAATACCATTTATGGAACACAGATTAAGGAATTTCCAAAAACGGATGTTCCTCTGGTCTGCGACATGAGCTCGGATATCTTTTCTCGTCAATTGGATTTTTCACAATTTGATTTGATCTATGCAGGTGCGCAAAAAAATATGGGGCCGGCAGGGGCAACTCTTGTCGTGGTAAAAGAAGATATTTTGGGAAAAGTTTCCCGAAAGATTCCTTCCATGATGGATTATTCGGTTCATGTGGCCAAAGAAAGCATGTTCAATACTCCACCTGTTTTTGCCGTGTACGTTTCTATGTTGACCATGCAATGGCTAAAGGATTTAGGCGGAATTGCTGCCATAGAAGAAATCAACGAGCGTAAAGCCAACCTGATCTATTCGGAAATTGAGTTGAACCCCGTTTTCTATGGAATTGCGGCAAAGGAAGACCGTTCCACGATGAACGCCACTTTCAACATTACCGATGACGAATTAAAGGACATATTTGATGATATGTGCAAAGAAGCAGGGATAAGCGGCATCAACGGGCACCGCTCTGTTGGTGGCTACCGTGCCTCCATGTACAATGCCCTTCCTATGGAAAGTGTGGGCGCGTTGGTTGATATAATGAGCGAACTGGAAAAGAAAGGATAGTTTTAATGGCGAAAATTTTAGCTAACGACGGAATTGCCCAAGAAGGAATAGATCTCCTTGAAAAAGAAGGTTTCGAAGTTAAAAATACACGTGTTGCCGAAGGACAATTGGCAAACTATATCAACAAGAACAATATTGAAGGATTATTGGTGCGCAGCGCTACCAAAGTCGATAAAAAACTGATTGATGATTGCCCTGCCCTAAAGTTGATTGGTCGTGGCGGGGTAGGTCTGGACAATATTGATGTAAAATATGCCAAATCCAAAGGAATACAGGTTTTCAACACTCCGGAAGCATCCTCGGAATCCGTTGCAGAACTGGTTTTTGCCCACTTGCTCAATGGGGTTCGTTTTTTGCACGACTCCAACCGCAATATGCCCTTGGATGGCGACAGTCAATTCAAACAGCTCAAAAAGAGCTATGCTGCCGGTGCCGAACTTCGGGGAAAGACCTTGGGAATTGTAGGTTTTGGCAGAATTGGTCAGGCTACGGCAAGAATGGCTCTTGCTTTGGGAATGGAAGTTCTGTTTACTGACCACCAAACAAAAGGAGTAACTTTGAAACTCTCTTTTTTCGATGGCCAATCTCTCGATTTTGAATTAAAAAATAGCGATTTAAAAGAAGTACTTGCAAATTCCGACTTTGTAAGCCTGCACGTTCCTGCTCAAGATAAATACCTGATAGGCAAAAAGGAACTCGGACTTATGAAACCGGGCGCTGGAATTATAAACACCTCTCGTGGCGGTGTGTTGGATGAAGTTGCCTTGGTGGAGGCCTTGGATACTGAACACTTGGCCTTTGCAGGACTCGATGTATACGAATCCGAACCGAATCCGGAAATCAAGATTTTGATGAATCCTAAGATATCTCTCAGCCCCCATATTGGTGGATCTACACTTGAGGCGCAACAACGTATTGGTGTAGAACTGGCCCAGAAGGTTATCAAATTGCTAAAGAAGTAGGTTTTTCAATGGCAAACATCCTTTCAAAACCCACTTTTTTGTACATTGTCACTTTAACCTTAACACTAACAAAATGTCAGGATTACTAGATTTGATCAACAGTCCCGTGGGAAAACAGTTGGTCAGCGGTGTCTCTGGTCAAACAGGACAACCGGAGAATAAAACAGCAGAAGTTTTGAGCATGGCCATGCCCCTGTTAATGGGTGCCATGAAAAAGAATGCCTCAACACCGGGGGGAGCGCAAGGATTAATGGATGCATTGTCCTCCAAACACGACGGTGGAATTTTAGATGACTTGGGAGGTCTTTTTGGTGGAGGTGTCGACCAAGGGGTGATCAATGATGGTGCTGGAATTCTAGGTCACGTATTTGGCGCCAAACAATCCCAAGTTGAAAATGCGTTGAGTACCAAATCGGGAATCGATGCTGGTTCCATTTCCCAAATTTTAAAGATTGCAGCACCAATTCTTTTGGGATATCTGGGAAAACAGACCAGGGAACAAAATGTGAGCAGCCCGGAAGGCCTTAATGGTCTATTGGGTGGTTTAATGGGGGGTAACAAGGCAGCCAATAAACAACAATCCTTGATCGAGACATTTTTGGACAGTGATGGCGATGGTAGCGTAATCGATGATTTGGCCGGAATGGTGCTAAATGGTGGGAATAAGAAAAAAAGCGGTCTTGGCGGAGTACTGGGCGGCCTTTTTGGAAAGTAGAAAAATCACTTAGCGGTATTTAACAGAGCCACTTGAGTTTTCAAGTGGCTTTTTTTGTATATTAATATTATGAAAAAGAAAGCTATACCCTTTATTTTGTTTGGTTTGATCCTTGGCATTGTCATCACTTCTTGTACCTCACAAAAATCAACTTTGGATGTGTCCAGCGAAGAAAAAGCACTTTTCGATTCCAATGATGAAGAACCCGTTGAAATTGCGAACGACGAAACCGAATATGAAATTATAATCATAGAACCTGGTTTTAATACATGGCTCAATTCCATAGCCCGTCCGGAAGGTTATTACTCACAATCCTTTTTGGAAAACAGAAATGCCGTAATGGTGATCAATTGGAACCAACGGGTACTCAACCCGATGCGATGGAACCCCAATCTGTATGAAATGCAGATCAATTACGACCCTAGCATAGATTATGGCTACGAGGTCAATTACAAGCTTTATAATTACTTTATTTATTTCCAAAGGAAGTACAATCAAAGACTGGGCCCTTTCATCCCAAGAATTTAAAGTGTTATTTTTGCATCAATTATAGCTTACGCCTGCAATGCAAAAATTAAAACAGCGCTGGGAAATTCAGAAGAACTGGCAAATCCTCTTCCCTGTCTTGGGTACGATCCTTAATCTGCTTGCCGCTTACCTCGTTTCTAGAAGTTTGCTACATGCTTTTGGCCTTAACAATACGGTTTACGAATGGTTTTTTACCATAGGGGCTATGCTGATCATACATATGGTTTTGATAAAGTTCTTTCTTTGGTGCTTCAAAAAGCTGGAAAACAAATGGAAAGTGGACCATAAATGGGAGATGATAGCCATTTTTATTGTTTTTGCAATTACCGGAAGTTTATCGGGTAAATTGGCCGGCCCGTTGGTCCATTGGATTGGTTTCGATAACGAAAATATACATGGGGCTGTTTACTGGACACTCCGAATCCTATTGATTTTTCCCATTTATCAAATCCTCCTGGTAGCTATTGGGTGGTTGTTCGGGCAATATCGATTTTTCTGGGATTTTGAGAAGAAAATGCTAAAACGTATGGGGTTCGGCTTTTTCCTTTCATAGTTTATGTTTTTTTTAACATAAAAACAAATGTGGGCTTGGTTACTTTGCGAAAGTATGATGACCAGCCTCCACAAACGCATACTCATTTTAAGTTCCCTACTCATGGTGGTTGCAATTTTAGCTCCCTCCATAATAAAATTAGGGCATGCCCTATATGAACACAATCAAGAAAAACATTGTGTGGAGTATGGTACCAATCATATTCACGACAGCAATCTGGACTGTGACTTCAACGATTTCACCCTTGCCAATAAGGTGCTTTTTGACTCATCCTTCACCTACATTCCTGTAGAAATACCCAAAATAAGGTATAGCTCATCGGTTTATACCTACATCTACAAACCCAGGGAACTATCCTTTAGGGTATTACGGGGTCCCCCTTCAGTTTCATAGTAAGATTTTTCGAGATTCGTAAACCTTTTATCATTTTGCAATGAAACAATTTGTAATTGCAATGCTTTTGGCATTGTGCCCACTATTATCATATACCCAAAATACATTATCCGGAAATGTGGCCGACGCCGAAACAGGCGAACCACTGGAACAGGTTTCCGTTTATATCCCGCAATTGGAAAACGGAACAGTAACCGATATGGATGGAAACTTCACCTTAAGGAACCTACCGGAGGGCAACTATAAATTAGTCATATCCTATATCGGGTTTGAAACCTATTCAACTTCCATAATAATCGCTTCAGGTGGCAATCAATTTGATTACCAAATGACTCCATCCGCCATAGAAATGGATGAAGTGGTCCTTTCTACCCCTTTCCACAAACTACAACGCGAAAATGTGATGAAGGTGGAGCAAAAATCCATGGAGGAACTCAAGCAACAAGGCGGAATAACCTTATCCGAAGGAATCACCAATATACCCGGTGTGTCTTCTGTTTCAACAGGTGTGGGAATAGGAAAACCTGTCATCCGTGGACTGAGCTTTAACCGTGTACTTGTTTATACTCAAGGTGTACGACTGGAGAACCAGCAATATGGTGGTGAGCACGGATTGGGAATTAACGATGCGGGTATCTCCAGTGTGGAGGTTATCAAAGGTCCTGCGTCCTTACTTTATGGTTCGGATGCTTTGGGCGGTGTACTTTACCTAAATCCAGAAAAGTTTGAGACCTCCGGCGAAACATCGGGCGATGTGAACATGCGATATTTCACCAATACCTTGGGTTACAATGCCAATGCAGGATTCAAAACTTCTGGGGAAAAACTTAAATTTTTGGTCAGGGGCGCTTATGCTTCAAATGCCGATTATGAAACAGGAGATGGGACCAGTGTCACCAACTCAAGGTTCAACGAGGCTGATTTAAAAACAGGTCTTGCTTATCAGGCTTCTAAATTTAAAACAGAGCTTAGGTACAACTATAATGCTTCGGAATTGGGGATTCCAGAAGAAATCGGGGCACAGAACAACGACCGGGACCCATTGATGCCCTATCAAGAATTATCGACCCACATCATAAGTTCAAAGAACAACTTCTTTTTCAAAAAATCGAGCCTCGAGGCTACCTTTGGCTATACCGTGAACAACAGAAAGGAGTTCGAAGAGCACCACCATGAACATGAAGACGAGCACGACCATGAGGAGGGTGAGGAACACGCCGAAGAGGAAGAGCACGAAGGCGAGGAACATGGGGAAGAAGGTCATCAGGGGGCAGCACTTGATATGCGCCTGAGCACCTTTAATTATAACATACAATTTAACCCACAATGGGGTAAAATGACGACTATTTTTGGGGTTCAAGGGATGCATCAGACCAATGAGAATTTTGGCGAAGAGGTTTTGGTGCCCAAAGCGACTACCAATGATTTTGGCGTGTTGGCCACTTCTCACATCCATTTTGATAAAAGTGACCTTCAGATTGGATTGCGTTACGACCTTAGGTCCATCAATGGGGAGGCCAGCGGTATTGAAGGAGATCAAGAATACATTCCATCGTTGGACAAGAACTTCAACAGTTTTAATGCTGCAGTGGGCTATCGGATGGATTTGACCCAAAATATTCTGGGCCGCTTAAATCTTGCTACTGGATTTAGAGCACCCAACTTATCCGAATTGGCTTCCAATGGCTTGCACAGTGGTGCAAATAGGGTGGAAATCGGTAATCAAGATTTAGAAAGTGAACAAAATTTTCAAGTTGACTTGGCATTGGAATATGGCAACAAACACCTTGAGGCCTACATCAATTCATTCTACAACATCGTAAACGATTATATTTATTTGGAACCAACAGGTGAATTCCGTGAATCGGACCCAGTGTATGACTTTCAACAGCAAAATGCCATTTTGTACGGTGGAGAGTTTGGGTTCCATTTACACCCCCATCCTGTGGATTGGTTGCATTTGGAAAGTAGCTACGATATAGTTTACGGACAATTGGAAGACAACTCAAATCTTCCTTTGATTCCCGCCAACCGCTGGACCAATACCTTCCGGGTTGAGTGGAAAAAAAGAAATCAAGATTATAAATGTTATGCCTTTGTCACCCTTCAAACAAATTTTGACCAAAACAAAGTAGCAGATTTTGAAACGACTACGGGCAGATACAACCTATTTAACGTTGGTTTGGGGGGCGATGTGAGAATTTTTGGCCAAAAGGTCGGTTATTCCATCACGGCCAACAATCTTTTTGATAAAAATTACATTTCGCACTTATCAAGATTAAAAGCAGATGGTATTGCCAACATTGGCAGAAATATATCCTTTAGTTTGAGCCTGCCACTTTAGGAAGCAAAAATAATTACAAAGAAAAATTAGAGGTCAATCCATCTTTTTAGGTTGACCTTTTTTCTTGCTCAAAACATAGGTATATATCCAAGTTAACGTGAATGTCGGAATTACATCCAACCCTGGAACAATTTCCTCTACAAAAGTCACAATACCGGCAGCTTGACCTATTTTTCCTTTATACAAGCGGGTCATGAGCCAACCCGCCACGGGCGCCCAGATCACATCGGAAAACTCTCCTATGCCTGGTATAACAAAGGATAGCATACCAATGGCATCGAACAATAATCCTAAAAATAGGTTACGGTACTTTTTGTCTTCTTCTGCCATGTGGGAAAAATAGCAATTCCCATCTAATTGTAAAAGTGGATCAGGACAAATCGGCGCTGATGAGCTTTAAAAACTCGTTTCGGGTCTCTATTTTTTCAAACTGTCCCCGGAATCCAGAAGTCGTTGTGACCGAGTTCTGCTTTTGCACCCCGCGCATCATCATGCACATATGCGAAGCTTCGATGACTACGGCCACACCCTTGGGCTTCAAAGTATTATTGATGCATTCCAAAATATCGTGCGTTAACCGTTCCTGAACCTGTAGTCTTCTAGCAAACACATCGACCACCCTTGGGATTTTGCTCAAACCAACAATGTGGCCATTGGGGATATAGGCAACGTGGGCCTTGCCAAAAAACGGAAGCATATGGTGCTCACAAAGGGAATATAGTTCAATATCCTTAATGATCACCATATCATCATAATCTTCGGCGAACATGGCTCCCTTTAATATTTCTTCCGCGTTTTGCTTATATCCCTGAGTAAGGAACAGCATTGCTTTTGCGGCCCGTTCAGGTGTTTTTATCAAGCCTTCGCGAGTTACATCTTCCCCTATATCGTCCATAATCTTGGAGAAATGATCTTTTACCTCATTTGTAATTTCGATGTTGTACTCTTCGAGGTTCCTATATGGTGCCATTCTTTAGCTTTTTTGAAAAATAATTGTTCAACTTTTTGATCTTGGGATCAATTATGATTTGACAATACGGTTGTTGCCTGTTATCGTTGTAGTAATTATGATGCTCCCCTTCGGCCGGATAAAAAGGTTTTTCCTCTGAAATTGCAGTGACAATCGGGGTATCAAAAACATGCTCTTTCTCCAGTAGTTGGATAAAATCTTCAGCCAGTTTTTTCTGTTCTGGAGAAGTATAAAAAATTTCACTTCTATACTGTGTGCCCACATCATTGCCTTGTCGGTTAAGGGTTGTTGGATCGTGCGTAGCAAAAAAAATCTCCAATAACTGCACATAGGATATCTTTGAAGAATCAAAAGCAATCCTCACCCCTTCTACATGTCCGGTGCGCCCGGTACAGATTTCCCGATACGCCGGATTCTTGATGTTCCCGCCGGTATATCCAGAAACCACTTCTTCTACTCCATCAAGCCGTTGAAAAACAGCTTCTGTACACCAGAAACAGCCCCCTGCAAAAATCGCAGTATCCAATCGCGTATTGTTTTGTTTATTCATTTGAGTTCAAAATTAAACAATATTTATACTTTAAAATGGTTTCTAACAAATATTTATGTATCCCTTGGTCGAAGTTATAACCATAAACTTAATCCAGTGGCCCTGATGAAAAAAGACTTTTGTCCAAACGGTCAAGCCAACCTAATTGCGCTTAAAATTTTAAAAGTTATGGAAATCGGGTTAAAACGATCATCTTTGCCATACAACGGTAATGATTATCTTCGACCAGCGAAGTTGTACTTATGATAAAGGCCACAAATATTCAAAAAAGTTACGGAGACCTCAAAGTTCTGCAAGGCGTTGATCTCGAAATCAAGAAAGGTGAAGTAGTATCGATTGTCGGTGCTTCGGGTGCGGGAAAAACAACCCTACTACAAATTTTGGGCACTTTGGATACCCCGACCAACAAGGGGGACAGTACTTTGTTGATCAATGATACGGACGTAAACCAGCTCAATGACAAGAATTTGGCCAAGTTCAGAAATGAGCATATAGGGTTCATTTTTCAATTTCACCAGTTATTGCCCGAGTTTACGGCCTTGGAAAATGTGTGTATACCAGCCTTTATCAAAAAAACACCCAAAGCTGAAGCTGAAAAACGGGCCAAAGAGTTGTTGGACTTTTTGGGATTGAAAGATCGCTACGACCATAAACCTAACGCACTTTCTGGCGGTGAACAACAACGTGTGGCAGTGGCCCGTTCCTTGATGAACAATCCTTCCGTAGTTTTTGCCGACGAGCCCAGTGGAAATTTGGACTCAGAGAGTGCTGGTAATCTTCATAAATTGTTTTTTAAATTGCGTGATGAGTTTGGTCAGACCTTTGTTTTGGTGACCCACAATTTGGATTTGGCCGATATGGCGGACCGTAAACTCACCATGGTTGATGGTTTGATTGTTTCCAAGGATTGATATGACCAAAACCGAACTCAAGGAATTTTTGGATGCCAAAGTGCAGCAATACAACCATCCCAGGTTTTTGGAAGATGACCCTTTACAGATTCCACATATATTCAGTCGGAAGGAAGATATTGAGATCAGTGCATTTTTAACGGCTACCATTGCTTGGGGAAACCGAAAGAGTATCATCAAAAATGCAACTAGGTTAATGGATCTGATGGGCCATGCCCCTTACGATTTTGTAATGAACCATTCCGGGGAAGATTTGCAGTGCCTCTCCCCTTTTGTTCACCGCACCTTTAACAGTATCGACCTTGTTTATTTTGTGGCCGGTCTTCAAAACATTTATAAGAATCATGGTGGTCTGGAGACTATTTTCACCCAACACCAGACCAAGGACTCCATGCAACCCGCCATTTCCAAGTTCAAAGAAGCATTTTTTGAGCTGCCGAATCAAACTCGTACGCAAAAGCACGTTTCGGACCCAAATAGAGGTTCTGCGGCAAAGCGCATCAATATGTTTCTGCGCTGGATGGTCCGCGATAACAGCACGGGAGTGGATTTTGGTTTATGGAAAGGTATTGACCCGGCAAAACTCTCCTGTCCCTTGGATGTACATTCCGGCAATGTAGCTCGGAAACTAAAATTGCTCAAGCGTAAACAGAACGATGCCAAAGCATTACTGGAGTTGGACATAAATCTAAGAAAACTGGATGCCACAGACCCAGTAAAGTACGATTTTGCATTGTTTGGGTTGGGGGTTTTTGAGAGGTTTTAATTGGGTTTATAGCTATACCGTCTTCTTTCAAATCCCTAGGTCAATACATTTTAAGATGAGAATTTTCTTATATTCAGGCTGACATTGACCAAAAACACTACCCATGAGAATGCTTCAAATCCTAGTAACCTGCCTCACAAGTTTACAATTGACATTTGGACAATCGCCCACTTCACTGGAAAAAGAAAACCCCATGACCATGGGTTTAGATGAAAAATTGTTGCCATATGTAAATGGTAATCCTTACAAAGCTGATCCTCGAAATCAAATTGAAAAAGAAAATCCAATGGATTTTCACAACCCTGAAGAAACCAGTATGCAGGACGTGCTAGAGGGGTTTGAGGCTTTAGGGCTGTATATCAATAAATTCGAACTGGGTAAATTTGATAAGAACTACAGTATTGTTTTAACATCAGATGAATATGAAGACGGCAAACTTATAGGAATCGATACGTTGGCTCAATTTTCCAGCACTTATGTTTATTTTGATTCTCAAAAACCATACTATGATTTTTTGGACAAAATAAAAATCATTACCAAAGTGAATGGAAACAAAAGCGATTTTCATTTAAAAACTTATGCGATGTCCACAAAAAATGTAATAGAGCTCAACCGAAAAAACAAGAATTCAACTTTTCATTGGAGAACCTATAAAGAAACCTCATGGAAATTGAACAAGAAAGTGCCTTTAATGGTTTTTGCTTCTTCTTGGCGGGATGAAGCGTATGGATTTGAGCGATTTTGTGGTGTAATGCACTTAACTGAGAATGGGAAATACACCAATGAACTTCTATCTTTTTCACCGGCATATGCAATAATTTCCTATCGTGTTACCCCTGATTCGAATTGAGTATTACCCCCAAACCCATAACCAAGTTCAAAATCCAATGGAATAGTTTCTCCCCCATTGGCTATGGACCTGTAAATAGCCTCTACGATCATCATATCACGTTTGCCCATTTCCCCGGGCGCCTTGTTCGGTTCATTGAACAACACGTGACGCGCAAAATCATCCATTTGTAATTTCTGTTGACTTTCATGCGGGAACTTGATTTGATCCCCATTAGAGGTCACGCCGCTCAATGGACCATAATTGTTGGCAGGTTGCAATCGGAACCAACCGTTGGTTCCTGACCCGTACATCGCATTGGCGTTAAAGTTGTGCGATGTGGTGATATTGCCCACGGCTCCGCTGGGAAACTTAAATTGGGCCGTGATGGTCTCGTCGGTATCCTTAAAATAATCAGGTCTTGTACTGAATTCCTGAGCCGCAACGGAAATTGGGTTTTCACCCGTACCGTAAATGGTACTCTGGACCGCATATACGCCCATGTTCATCAAAGCACCTCCTCCTGACATTTCCTTGTTCAAGCGCCATTGGTCGGGATTACCTGTAGCGCGATATGATGCATCCGCAGACACAAAGAGGATATTCCCAAAGGTTTTTTCCTTGACAAATTTCTTTACTTGTTGCGTGTAGGGCTCGGAATGCAAGCGATAGCCCATGCCTAATTTTACACCCGCTTTTTTACAAGCCTTAATTATGTCATCACATTCTGCAACACTGATACCCATGGGTTTTTCGCAAATTACATGCTTACCTGCCTTTGCGGCACGGATACTGAATTCGGCATGCATGCTGTTGGGGAGCACAACATAAACCACATCAATATCCCCGTTATTGGCGATAGCATCAAAATTTTGATAATTGTATATATTCTGTTCCGGGATTCCGTATTTATCCGCCCAGGCCTTTTCTTTTTCAGGAGTGCCCGTTACAATCCCTGCTAAATAGCAGTGTTGTGTATCTTGTAGCGCAGGCGCCAATTGATATGTGCTATATCCTCCGAGCCCCACAAGGGCTATCCCTAATTTTTCCTTGTCTTGACTTGCTCCCATCACGCAAGCAAAAGGTGCTGAGGACAATAGTGCAGCGCCTCCGATTCCTTTTGCGGTAAGGCTGCCAAAACTTCTTCGGGTAATGTTTTTCATAGCATACGGATTTAGTAACGGAACTAAATTTAATAATTATAGCTTAAATACAGGTTTTACGATTGTTTTAACAAGGCCGGAACTTTCAAATTCCCTATTTTTATGGACTAGACTAATTCAACCAAATAATAATGAAAAGACTCTTCCTTTTAGGTATGGCGTTTTGTACGTCATGGACCTTTGCCCAAGAACGAAAAATTCCTGTTGACACCACTGTTACCACGCAACATGCCGTGACTATTGGCGGAAATCGCATCAACTACACTGCTACCACGGGTACACAGCCTGTTTGGGACGAAATGGGCGAGCCCATCGCTGCCCTTCACTACACGTATTACACCAAGAACGATGTAAAAGATAGAGCTTCCAGGCCTCTTTTGATTTCATTTAACGGAGGTCCGGGCTCTGGTTCCGTATGGATGCACTTGGCCTACACTGGTCCTCGTATCCTGAAGATTGATGATGAAGGATACCCTGTTCAGCCTTATGGCGTTAAGGAGAATCCTTATTCTGTATTGGACGTGACCGATATTGTTTATGTAAACCCTGTCAACACAGGATATTCACGCACCATTCCTGAAACCGGAAAGGATGTGGACCGAAGCAAATTTTTCGGGATCAATGCAGATACCAAGTATTTGGCCGAATGGTTGAACACCTTCGTATCCAGAAACAATCGTTGGAGCTCGCCAAAATATATTGTGGGTGAAAGCTATGGAGGCACCCGTGTAATGGGGCTTTCTTTGGCCTTACAAAATCAGCAATGGATGTATTTGAACGGTGTGATCATGGTTTCACCTGCCGATTATAAGGTATTCCGAGACAACGACCCTGTTTCAAGTGCACTCAATATGCCATACTTTGCAGCAACTGCATGGCATCACAAGGCACTGCCTTCAGACTTGCAAAGCAAAGACCTGTTGGAGGTATTGCCAGAGGTAGAAGAATTCACCATTAATGAGCTGTTGCCTGCAATTGCCAAAGGTGGATTTATCGCAGATTCCGAACGTAAATCAATTGCCGATAAAATGGCACGCTACTCAGGATTGGACGTTCAAGATATTCTTGACCATAATTTAGATGTACCGACCCAGTTCTTTTGGAAAGCATTGCTAAGGGAAAAAGGAGGATACACCATCGGACGTTTGGATAGCCGTTATTTGGGAATAGATAAAATGTTGGCCGGAACCCGACCAGATTATTCTCCAGAACTGACCTCATGGTTGCACAGCTTCACTCCTGCCATAAATTATTACTTGCAGGAAGAACTGGATTTCAAAACCGACATCAAATACAACATGTTTGGCCCTGTTCACCCATGGGACAATGACAAGGACAGTGTTAGGGACGATTTGCGCCAAGCTATGGCCCAGAACCCTTACTTGAACGTTTTGGTGCAATCTGGCTATTATGATGGTGCTTGCACTTATTTTGCTGCCAAATACACCATGTCGCAAGTAGATCCCAGTGGTAAAATGAAAGACAGGTTCGATTGGAAAGGTTATCGCTCAGGACACATGATGTACCTAAGAAACGAAGACCTAAAAACGGCCAATGATGATATCAGGGATTTTATCCTTAGGACCCAGGCCAATGGGAAAAGTGCGAAATACTAATTCGCAGTACATAAAATAATTAAAGCGGTATGCCCTAAAAAAGCGTACCGTTTTTTTATTTGGTGCCATTTAATTTGAATTTTTCTATTTTTAACAAAAACCGCACATAGTGAAAAAACAAACTGTACTTTGGTTCATGATATCGTTTCTAGGATTATCTATCACCTCAAAAACAAACGCCCAAGATTGGCCCAATTTGGAAAAATATAAAACAGCAAATGAAGAACTGGAAGATTCCGCAACCGGTGAAAACCGTGTAGTATTCATGGGGAATTCCATAACAGAAATGTGGATAGGGACCCATCCCGAGTTTTTCTCCGGAAATCCTTATGTAAATCGTGGAATCGGTGGACAGACCACTCCACAGATGTTGCTACGTTTTCGTCAGGATGTGATTGACCTTACCCCAAAAGTCGTTGTTATTTTGGCAGGAACCAACGATATAGCGGGAAACACAGGTCCAATGACCTTGGAGCAAATCCGTGACAATATTTTATCAATGGTGGAATTGGCAAAAACTAACGCAATAAAACCCATTGTTTGTTCAGTTCTACCCGCTTATGATTACCCATGGCGTCCCGGATTGAATCCAAATATTAAAATCCCGAAGCTCAATGCGTTGCTCAAGGATATGGCAGAAGACCAGGACGTAATGTACTTGGACTATTTCTCCAAAATGGTCGATGATAGAAACGGAATGCAGTCCAAATTGACCACGGACGAGGTCCATGTCACCAAAGCGGGATATGATGTTATGGAAAAGATGGTCACTGAAGCTATTAACAACGCATTAAAAAGTTAATTTGTTTACCCTTGGTAGTTCTAAATTAACAGCCTGAATTAATTTGTGACATGCAAAATGGCAAGGTCAGTATTATTATCCCTTTTAAAAACACGGCACATTTTTTATTGGAATGTTTGGATTCCATTGTGAGCCAAACTTATACTGATTGGGAAGTATTGGCGGTAAACGACCACTCAACCGACAAAGGCCTTGAGCTTCTCACCTCTTACTCGCAGAAGGACCAACGCATCAAAGTATTTCAAAACAACGGAAATGGAATAATCCCTGCGCTTCAAACGGCATATGCACAAAGAAGTGGAGAATTTGTGACGCGGATGGATTCGGATGATATCATGGAACCGAACCGTTTGGAGGTCATGGTCAATTCATTAATTGAGCACGGAAAAGGACATGTTGCCGTGGGGCAGGTGAAATATTTTTCGAACAGAGGCATCAGCAATGGCTACCAACGTTATGAAGAATGGTTAAATCGATTAACATCTACCGGAAACAATTTTGATGAAATTTATAAGGAATGCGTTATCCCCTCACCTTGTTGGATGACATATCGAGCGGATTTCGAACAATGTGAAGGTTTTGAACCAAAACGATACCCCGAAGATTATGATCTAACATTTCGATTTTACGAACATGGTTTCAAAATTATTCCCTGTGACCAAGTATTGCATCTTTGGCGCGATTATGACACCCGAACCTCACGAACCCACGAGCACTACGCCCAAAACTATTTTTTGGACATCAAACTAGACTATTTTCTAAAACTGAATTATGACAAAAACCGGCCATTGATAGTTTGGGGAGCTGGCTTTAAAGGAAAAAAGATTGCCAAAGGGTTAAAAAATAAAGGGTTGGAGTATTCTTGGTTGTGCGATAACCCAAAAAAAATTGGTAAAAAAATCTACGGAAAAGAACTCGTGCACTTTGCAGCTTTGCAGAATGTGAAGAACCCACAGAGCATCATTACAGTTGCCAATGAGAATGCACAGCACGAAATCCGTAGTTACTTCTTAGAATTGGGCCAACTCCCTATGCAGGATTACTTCTTGTTTTGTTAGACTTTGCGTCCAATGATCGCTGAAGTTTGAAATCAGAATGTTTTAATGCCTATCTTTGACCAAGAAATGTTGGGAATGCAGTTTAAACATCCAGAAATTCTTTGGGCACTTTTTCTTCTAATCATACCCATTTTAATCCATTTATTCCAATTACGACGCTTTACCAAAACTCCGTTTACCAATGTTGCCATGTTACAAAAAGTGGTTTCGGAATCCAGAAAAAGTAATACCCTAAAAAAGTGGCTGTTGTTGATTACCCGGTTATTATTGCTCGCAGCCCTTATCATAGCTTTTGCCCAACCATTCACCTCGGCAAATACCGCCCTTCAAGAAAAGGAAACTGTTGTTTATTTAGACGATTCCTTTAGTATGCAGGCAAAAACCAATGGCATTTCACTCTTGGAAAAAGCTGTGCAGGACTTTATTAAAAGTGTTGGCAGTGATACTGAATTCAGTTTATTTACAAATGAGAAAACCTTTGGCAATGTTAGGATTTCCGATATCCAGAACCCATTGTTATCGCTATCTTTCTCGCACAAGCAATTGAACTTGAATGAAATCGCTCTTAAGGCCAACACCTTATTTTCCCAAAATCAGGGTACGGTAAAAAATCTTGTAGTGATTTCTGATTTTCAAGAAAGAATATCCGCTGAAAACACCGAATTGGATACCATGCTGCAAGTTCATTTTGTACCTATGCAGGCTCTGGAACTCCAAAATATTTCCATTGATTCCGTTTTTGTTGACGATGACCTAAACGACCAAGCCACACTGAAAGTATTCCTTTCTGGTGGTGACCAAGACGAGGTCCTGCCCATTTCACTTTATAATGACGATGAACTTATCGCTAAAACAGCAGCAAAATTTAAATCGGACGGGGACGGAGAAGTCGAATTTACCATTCCAGGGAATCAAGTCCTGAACGGACGCTTGAGTATTATTGATAATTCTTTGGGGTACGACAATCGTTTTTATTTTAATATCAATTCCAAAGAAAAAATAAAGGTGTTGGCCATCAGTGCATCTGATAGTGATTATTTGAACCGCTTATTCCGTGGCGAAGAGTTCGAATTTCAAAAATATCGACTGAACCAATTGGACTATAGCAGTTTGGGAGATCAAAATGTAGTAATCTTGGATGCTCAATTATCCATCCCCAGCAGCCTTCAAAATATACTCCGCACCTTTAAGAATGATGGAGGTACTTTAATTGTTGTTCCATCCAAAAACAGTGATATTTCATCGTACAACAGTTTATTGTCAGGTTTATCTGGTACACAATTTCTAGAAAAAGTAGTGGCCGATGTGCAATTGAACACTATCTCCTTTGACCATCCGTTGTACCGCAATGTGTTTGAAAAAGAGGTCACTAATTTTCAATATCCATCAGTTAAGGAATACTATAAACTACAGACCGGTCTACCTACTGCATTGTCCATGGGAGGAGGTGATTCATTTTTAGTCGGGGAAAATGGATTGTTTGTGTTTACCGTGCCGTTGGAATTGGAAAATTCCAATTTTATCAACTCCCCACTGATTGTGCCCACCTTTTACAATATGGCACAATCCAGCTTACAATCGCCTAAAACGTACCAAACTCTTGGTGAATTGAATACCTTGGACATTGTAGCGGAAATCGGAAATGATGATATTTTAAAGGTGGCCAAGGAAGGTTATGAGTTTATTCCCCTTCAGCAGACGTTTCCGAACCGGGTCCGCCTATCTTTTGAGCAAAACCCTACTGAGGATGGAATTTACTCCATTTTCAAAAATCAACAGGTTTTACAAAATATAGGCTTTAATTATCCCCGGGCAGAAAGCAATCTCAAATATATGGATATCGGTTCGTTGGATAAGGTTGATCCCAAGGATTCTGTTCCGGAGCTGTTCGAATATCTAGAAGCCGAGAACAACATTACAGCTTATTGGAAATGGTTTGTTATTTTAGCGTTGCTTCTGGCGCTGATAGAGGTACTCATTCAAAAAATTGTTACATGAACATTCTGCTGAAGTCTGCAAAAATTGTATGCCCAGAAAACAGGGATATACACTTGAAAAAGCGCGATATCCTTATAAAAAAAGGGATAATTGAGAAAATCGGCACCACTGTTGAAGCTCCGAGCAACGTAAAAGTGTTGGAAAGGGAGAACCTTCACATCTCATTGGGTTGGTTCGATAGCGGCGTGGCATTTGGAGAGCCGGGTTTTGAAGAACGAGGGACCATTGCCAACGGATTGTTTGCGGCCGGCAAAAGTGGTTTTACCGATATTGTGCTCAACCCCAACACACATCCTGTACCCGATACTAGTTCCGACGTGGTATTTTTAAAAGAACGTGGACAGGGCAAGGCAACAAAAATCCATCCGTTGGGAACACTGACCAAAAACGCCGAAGGTATTGACCTGGCCGAGCTCTTTGATATGAGAAATGCCGGTGCAGTTGCTTTTTTTGATTTCAAAAAGCAAATCTTCAATCCCAATTTGCTAAAGATAGCTTTATTGTACGCCCAAAATTTTGATGGGTTGGTATATTCATTCCCACAAGATGGCGACATCAAAGGAAAAGGTGTGGCCAATGAAGGGGAAATATCCACAAAGCTTGGGTTAAAGGGAATTCCGGCCTTGTCCGAAGAACTACAAATCACAAGAGACCTGTTTATCTTGGAGTATACTGGCGGAAAACTGCACATCCCGACAATTTCATCGGCAGGTTCGGTAAAACTGATTGCCGAAGCAAAGAAAAAAGGATTGGACGTATCCTGTAGTGTTGCCGTTCACAATCTTTTCTTTTCAGATGAAACTTTAGTGGGATTTGATGCGAATTTCAAAGTTTCCCCTCCCCTGCGCACAAAATCTGATTGCAAAGCTTTGATCAAAGGGGTGAAGAATGGAACTATAGATTTTGTGACTTCGGACCATATTACCATGGATGTTGAACATAAACGCGTGGAATTTGACAACGCGAAAAATGGAACCCTGGGCCTTGAATCTTCATTTGGTTGTTTGAACACCATTTTTGAACTGGACGAAACTATCAGCTTATTGACCAAAGCTCGAGAGCGGTATCAGATTGATTCCCCAAAACTGGAAGAAGGTGCCAAAGCCTGCCTAACCTTATTCAACCCGGAAGGTGAATATGTTTTTGAGACAAAGGATATTCTTTCAACATCTAAAAACAGTATGTTCGTAGGCGCCACCTTAAAAGGAAAAGTTTACGGAATCATCAATAACGATTTAAGTACCTTATAATGAGCGACCCATCTGCCCCAGGGAAAACTACCGCTGTTGTAGCCTACATTACCATTGTCGGCTGCCTAATTGCAATCACCATGAACATTGAAGAAAAAAATGAATTTGCCCGATTCCATATTAGGCAAGCATTTGGCATACACATACTTTTTCATGCCCTGGCCATTTTAATGACCTATACCGGCTACGCATATTTAGCCGTTCCAGTCTATCTCTTTTATTTTGTGATTTGGATTTTTGGCTTTTTGCAAGCACTCAATGGCAGCATGAAACCTTTGCCTCTAGCGGGAAAGTATTTTCAAAAATGGTTCACATTCATATCTTAAACCAACAACATGTCCCTTAAAACCTTATCATTAGAATATTTGCTTAGACCTTCTTCCAAAGATTCAGGTGAAATTCCGGCACTTTTTATGTTCCATGGTTATGGTAGTAATGAAGAGGACCTATTCTCTTTCGCTTCTGAACTTCCAGAGGAATTAATGGTGATTTCCGTTAGGGCACCCTATAACCTTGAGCCTTTTGGATATGCGTGGTATGCCATAAATTTTGATGCTGAACAGGGTAAGTGGAGCGATGATGAACAGGCCAAAGAATCTAGGGAAAAGATTGTTGCGTTTATAGATGAGGCCATTGAAGCTTACAACCTTGATAAAGAAAATATTACCCTTTTAGGGTTCAGTCAAGGAACCATTCTGAGTTATTCCGTAGCATTGTCTTACCCTGAAAAAGTGAAGAATGTTATCGCATTGAGCGGATATATCAATGAAAACATTTTGGTTGATGATTATGCCCAAAAAGACCATAGCAAGCTAAATTTCTATGCTTCACATGGGCAAGTAGACCAGGTCATTCCTTTGGAATGGGCCCAAAAGTCGCCAGATTTCTTGGAAAAACTGAACATTCCAACGATATATGAGGAGTTTCCTGTGGGGCATGGTGTTTCCCAACAGAATTTTTTCTCGTTCAAAAAATGGTTGGAGAAACATATTTAATTAAACTATAATCTCTATTCAGTTTTTACCACCCTTTACCTTTTACCTATTATTTAATACTCCTGCGGGGCATAGAGCAAATGTTCCACCAGTGTAAAGTCAACGCTAAGATTATCCTTTAGTTCATACTTTATGATTAGGTCGCCCCAATATTTACCATCGGAAAAATCGGCCAGAATCCATTTGTGGTTCAATACTTTGATTTTATTGATTTTAAAATCACTCTCCATGCCCTCGTAAGGTATCAATGGATTATCACCTTTTCCCTCATTAGTTTCCAATAACTTATCCTGAATATATAGCGAAGGATTTTCAAGGTTTAGGTGTTCGTAATATGCCAAAGCATCGTCATTGTTCTCCAAAGTAAAGTATTGCATGTCCAATACCTTTAGGTGCATGGTCTGCAGAGAATCCTCCAACTGTACAACCTCTTCTTTGAGTTGCTTTATATCAGAAGTCAATGTCTTTTGCATATTGTTTCCCGTTACAAATTGGAAAAGCGCCAATAGGGCAGCGAAAACAAATAGGTATAGGAATATATTTTTTTTCATCAAATCTAAATTTTGATTTTTAGGTTATCGTAGGCCAAATGTATGTTTTTGGGGAGACTTTTTTCTACTTCTTCATGAAATCCCAACAAAGCGCTGATGTGCGTAAAATAGGTCTGTTCCGCCCCTACCTTTTCGGCAAATTCCAGAGCCTCTTCCAAATTAAAATGTGAGTGATGGGGCTCGATACGCAGTGCGTTTACTACCAATACTTTTGCCCCCTTCATTTTTTTGATCTCTTCCTCTTCTACCCGTTTCACATCGGTCATATAAATGAATTCTCCGAAACGGTAACCGAACACCTGTAATCTGTTATGGAAGGCCTCAATGGGAACCACATCCAAATTCCCTAATGGGATTTTGGTGTTTTTATCTACTTCATTAACCTGAACAGCAGGAGCTCCCGGGTATCGGTCTTGGTCGGCAAAAATATAATCGAACCGTTTTTTTAAAGATTGAATTACCCTTTGGTGTCCATAAATGGGGATATCACCCTGTCGAAAGAAAAAAGGACGAATATCATCCATTCCCGCAGTGTGGTCCGCATGTTCATGGGTAAACAAAATACCATCCAATTTATCTATTGGATTGGCCAACATTTGTTGCCTAAAATCAGGGCCACAATCAATCACATAATTGTAGTTGTTCCATGAAATCAATACGGAAACACGTAGTCTTTTATCCTTGGGGTCTTTGCTCAGGCAAACGGGATGATTGCTCCCGATTACTGGAATCCCCTGCGAAGTTCCCGTTCCCAAAAAAGTAATGGTCATCTGATCATCCATTAATTTCAAAATTATAACTTATTTATTTAATAGATTGATTGAAGAGTGTAACTTTGTTTCATCTTAAAATTTGGATATGCCTACCGTACCAAGCAAAGAAAATGCTTTTGAAAATATTCCTTCCATAAAGGCCAAAACCCTTAGGATAAACTTGAACCGTGATATTTACGGAACCTTTGCCGAAATTGGCGCAGGACAGGAAACCGCTAGGCATTTTTTTAGAGCCGGTGGAGCCTCTGGGACCATTGCAAAAGCGATGAGTGCTTACGATAAATCCTTTAGTGATGCTATCTATGGTATTGAGGAAGATGGTCGCTACGTGACCCAATCCCGATTAAAGAAAATGCTGGACCACGAAATGCGATTGGTCGAGGAACGAATCAGTAGGGACAGCAACCCGGACTATCTATTTTTTAGCTATGCCAATACGGTTGCCACCATCGATTTTTCCAAAAGATACAAAGGGCATGGATGGGTTGGATTGCGTTTTCAATTGGATCCCGATCAAAAAGAGTATGATGAAATTGTGCTCCACATCCGTTTTAAGCAAAATGAAGCCAGATTACAACAAGAAACATTGGGGATACTTGGGGTTAACCTGATTTATGGCGCATTTTTCAAGTTCCATAAACCTCGAAAGCTTTTAAAATACCTTTATGATCATATCGACCACGATACGTTGGAAATTGATATGATCAACTTTACAGGACCCAATTTTGCCGATGTCGATAACCGTTTGATGAGCCTTCAGCTTATAAAAAACGATATGACGGATGCAGTGATGTTCGGACCTGATGGCAATAACCTATTACCGGCGGCCGTACTTTACAAAAAGAACATATTGGCGCTCCGCGGAAGTTTTAGACCGGTTACCAAGGTGAACATGGATATGTTCCAGAAGTCCTACGATATTTTTGTGCGGGAACAGACAGTGGATATGGAGAATGCCATTGTGGTATTCGAGATAACCCTATCCAACCTAAAGGCGGCAGGGGAAATTGATGAGCAGGATTTTATGGACCGCGCCGAGCTGCTTTGCTCCTTGGGCCACACGGTACTGATCTCCAAATTCCAAGAATACTATAAACTTGTAGAATATTTTAACAACTACACCAAGGCCAAGATTGGATTGACTATGGGCGTCAATAACTTGGTAGATGTATTTGATGAAAAATACTATCGTCACTTGAGTGGTGGTATTTTGGAGGCATTTGGCAAACTGTTCTTCAAAGATTTGAAGGTTTACCTATACCCAATGAAGGATCCGGAAACTGGACAAGTATTGACCAGCAATAATGTAAAGGTTCACCCTAGGATGAAGGAATTGTACAAGTTCTTCAAGTACAACGGCAAAGTGATGGACATAATAGATTATGACCCTGATGTGCTACATATATTCTCAAGGGATGTTCTCAAGAAAATCATCAATAAAGATGAAGGTTGGGAAAAGGAACTACCAGAGGGTATTGCCGAAACCATCAAAGAAAAGAACCTTTTCACAAGAAAGGTTCTCCAAGAGAGAGAATAAAAAAAGGCGCTGATCTAGCGCCTTTTTAGTTTTTAAAAACGTCAGTTCGAGCGCAGTCGGGAACTTTTAAATATGAATTTATGCCAATATCTGTGCTGCGTGGTCTTTGGTCTTTACTTTCTCTATGACATCTTCCACTTTACCATCGCCATCAACGACAAAAGTGGTTCGGTGAATACCATCATATTCCCTTCCCATAAATTTTTTAGGTCCCCAAACACCAAATGTGTTGATTACGGTATGATCCTCATCAGCCAACAAAGGAAATGGAAATTCATATTTGTTCTTGAAATTCGATTGTTTCTTCTGGGAATCCGCGCTTACGCCCAAGAGTTCATACCCTTGATCTTGTAAATCCCTGTAATTGTCACGCAGATTACAAGCTTCGGCTGTACACCCCGGTGTATTTGCTTTTGGATAGAAAAACACCACTAGTTTTTTTCCCTTATAATCACTTAGATTAATTGTGTTCCCGTCTTGGTCTTTTGCAGAAAAATCAGGTACTTTATCTCCTACTTTTAACATATTCATGTGCGTTGCTCTTGAATTAAATGTTTAATATTTATATTAACAAAGTTAAACAAATATGACCAAACAAGAAAAGGTAGAGTTCACGGTCAAAACCCTGGATGAACTTTATCCCACAATACCAATTCCATTAGATCATAAAGATCCGTACACCCTATTGATTGCTGTATTGTTATCTGCCCAAAGCACTGATGTTCGGGTCAATCAAATCACCCCCCTATTATTTGCAAAAGCGGATAATCCTTTTGATATGGTAAAACTTTCACAGGAGGAAATCAGGGAAATCATTAAGCCAGTAGGCCTTTCCCCTATGAAATCGAAGGGAATTTATGGGCTTTCAAAAATTTTGATAGAAAAATATAATGGTCAAGTTCCTAGAAATATTTCCTTATTGGAAGAATTGCCTGCCGTGGGACATAAAACCGCTAGTGTTGTGGTTTCTCAAGCTTTTGGAATTCCTGCCTTTCCTGTGGACACCCATATTCATCGGTTGATGTACCGTTGGGGGTTCAGTAATGGAAAAAATGTGGTCCAAACCGAGCGCGATGCCAAGCGATTGTTCCCAGAGGAAATTTGGAACAGATTGCACCTTCAGATTATTTGGTACGGCCGGGAATATTCCCCCGCCAGGGGCTGGGATTTGGAAAAGGACATAATTACCAAGACAATTGGCAGAAAAACCGTGATCAACGAATATTATAAAAACAAAAAGAGCCGCTGATTGCGGCTCTTTTCGTCAGTTTGATCCTTAAATTAATTCAATGTTACTTCAAACTGGTGTTTTTTGTAGTCAACTACATGAATCGATTTTGAAAAGCTAAGCAAGAAATCAACAGTTTTCTGGCTCGCTTTTACCGTTTTTACGGATTTTTGTTCTTCAGAGTAAATGTTTTCCATATTCTAGCGTAAGTAATTGTTTCCATAGTATAACGGCGCTAGATTGGAAATATTGCAGGCTTCGACGTAATACTCGATTAATTCGTTAAAACGATATTCTTACGCTCTACAATTTTTCTAAGGTTGATAAGGGCATATCGCATTCTTCCCAAGGCCGTATTGATGCTAACGTTGGTATTCTCGGATATTTCCTTAAAGCTCATATCCTTGTATATACGCATAATCAATACTTCTCTTTGGTCATCTGGCAACTCATCGATCAAAAGGGTCAGATCGCTTTCAATTTGATCTTTGATGATTTGCTTTTCGGCATTCAACTTTTCATCATGGATAACGGAAAAGATATTGAAGTCATCACTGCCCTCAAATTTGGGCATTCTTTTGTTCTTACGGAAGTGGTCTATAACCAAGTTGTGTGCTATACGCATCACCCAAGGTAAAAATTTACCTTCCTCGCTATACCTTCCCTTTTTTAAAGTTTTGATAACCTTGATAAAGGTATCTTGGAAAATGTCCTCAGCGACATCTCTGTCCAAAACTTTGCTGTAAATAAAGCTGGTGATTCTCTGGTTATGCCTGTTGATGAGGATTTCAAGAGCCTTCTCGTCTCCGTCAATGTAGTTCTTTACTAAAATCGAGTCATTAATCTGTAGCTGTTCCATACAAATTACTTTTATGGGTTAAAATCACAGTCCTCCCTTTACCAAGAAAGACATTAGTTATTCAGTTTTTAATCTTTAAAAAAGTAATTATTCTGTATAGGCCTATCAGGATTTTAATTACACTTCAAATATAGATAAATAGCTAGGCGATCTAAAAATCTATGTTGTGAGTTGACGATTTTTATATGTTAACTGATGCAATATACGTATTAAGTGTGGCGTATTGTATCTTTGAGACCCTAATTTTAACGAATGGCAATCAATATAAACGTAGATCCCAGGCAGAATATTATCATAAAGGGTGCCAAATTGCATAACCTTAAAAACGTAGATGTAATCATTCCAAGGGGTAAATTGGTGGTTATCACAGGCTTATCGGGTTCAGGGAAGTCCAGCTTAGCTTTTGATACTTTATATGCCGAAGGACAACGTAGGTATGTGGAGAGCCTTTCCTCCTATGCACGCCAGTTTTTGGGCAAACTGGATAAACCGAAGGTGGACTATATTAAAGGTATAGCTCCTGCCATTGCCATTGAACAAAAAGTAAATTCCACCAACCCACGATCCACTGTCGGGACCACTACTGAAATATATGACTACCTAAAGTTATTGTATGCGAGAATCGGAAGGACCATTTCCCCTATCTCCGGTAAGGAAGTAAAAAAACATACCGTTACCGACGTCATTGATTATATCAAGGAACTCAACGAAGGGGACAAGCTTCTATTATTGGCACCTATTATCATTTCCGAAGAACGTGAAGCATTAAAGTCGTTGGAGCTTTTCTCCAAGCAAGGGTATGCACGCATCAAATACAATGGGGAAGTTATTAGAATCGACCAAGCTCCCGAAGATATCGGTAGGGAATTTGATCTTGTTGTGGACCGTATCATTGTAAAGGATGATGAGGATTTTTACAATCGCTTGGCCAATGCAGTAGACAATGCTTTTTTTGAAGGAAAGGGCCGGTGTGCCATCGAAAACCTTCAAACTAATGGGGTAAAAATGTTCAGCAATCAGTTTGAGCTGGATCAAATGAAGTTTTTGGAACCAAACGTTCACCTGTTCAGTTTCAACAATCCATACGGAGCCTGTCCCAAATGTGAAGGATACGGGGATGTTATTGGTATCGATAACGATTTGGTAATTCCCAACACCGCCCTATCCGTATACGAGAATGTCGTTTTTCCATGGCGAGGTGAAAGTATGAGCTGGTACCGGGATCAGTTGGTGAATTCGGCCTACAAGTTTGACTTTCCCATCCATAAACCTTGGTTCGAACTTTCTGAAGAACAACAACAATTGGTCTGGGAAGGAAACCAATATTTTATAGGAATCCATAAGTTTTTTGAGCAACTCGAAGAAAAAAGCTATAAAATACAGAATAGGGTGATGCTTTCCCGTTACCGTGGCAAAACAAAATGTACCGTTTGTAAAGGAAAACGACTTCGCAAAGAAGCCGATTATGTGAAAGTAGGTGGCCAATCCATTTCAGATTTAATTGAACTGCCCATTGATCAGTTAACTCCATTTTTTGAAGCATTAGAGCTTTCTGAACACGATACTTCTGTTGCCAAGAGACTATTGACCGAAATCACTACGCGATTGGACTTTTTGGACAAAGTAGGTCTTAGCTACCTTACTTTAAATAGAAAATCCAATACGCTTTCAGGAGGAGAAAGTCAACGCATCAACTTGGCTACCTCGTTAGGAAGCAGCTTGGTAGGTTCCATGTATATTTTGGACGAACCAAGTATTGGCCTACACCCACGCGATACCGAAAACCTGATAGAAGTTTTAAAATCGCTTCGTGATCTCGGCAATACCGTAATAGTTGTAGAGCACGATGAAGATATTATGAAGGCGGCCGATGAAATTATTGATATTGGCCCAGAAGCAGGTACTCTGGGCGGTAAAGTGGTAGCCACCGGCGATTGGGAGACCATCCTGAAATCGGATTCGCTAACGGCGTCATACCTTAATGGAGCCATGGAGATTCCAGTCCCTAAAGAGCGTAGAAATTCCAAACATTATATTCAGATTAAGGGTGCCCGCGAAAACAACCTTAAAAATATCGATGTAACCTTTCCTTTACATATGCTTACCGTGGTCACGGGAGTATCAGGAAGTGGAAAAAGTACATTGGTCAAGAAAATATTATATCCTTCCATATTAAAGGAAACTGGCGGATATGGGGAAAAAGCAGGTCAGTTCTCCACAATGGAAGGCAAGTATGCCCACATCAAACATGTAGAGTTTGTGGACCAGAACCCCATTGGGCGCTCATCACGGTCCAATCCCGTTACCTATATCAAAGCCTACGATGACATACGAAGTCTATTCGCCGCACAAAAACTCAGCAAACTAAGGGGGTATCAGGCCAAACATTTTTCGTTTAATGTTGATGGTGGCCGCTGTGAAAAATGCAAGGGAGAAGGCGAAATTACTGTCGAAATGCAATTTATGGCCGATGTGCACTTGGAGTGTGATGCCTGCAATGGAAAACGCTTTAAAAAGGACATTCTGGAAGTACAGTTCCAAGGAAAGAACATTGATGGCATCTTAAATATGACCATTGATGATGCCGTTGAGCATTTTTCAATCCATCAACAAGATAAGATCGTAGCCAAATTGAAGCCATTACAGGACGTTGGCCTTGGTTATGTGGCATTAGGACAGTCATCCTCTACCCTTTCAGGTGGTGAGGCCCAGCGGATAAAACTTGCTTCGTTTTTGGTAAAAGGACATACCAAAGAAAAGGCATTGTTCATTTTTGATGAGCCTACCACCGGACTTCACTTCCACGATATTAAAAAACTACTTAAATCCTTTGATGAGCTTATAGACAAAGGACATTCCGTAATTGTGATCGAACACAACATGGAACTCATAAAGTGTGCCGACTATATTATCGACCTCGGTCTTGAAGGGGGGGATAAAGGTGGAAACTTAGTGGTTGAAGGAACCCCCGAGGAAATCATCGAAAATAAAACATCATATACCGCAAAATATGTGAGGGAAAAATTATAGAAAGTACCTCCAATTTTAAAAAGCATATCATATTTTTTGTTGAAAAGAACCATTTTATGCCAAGGCATATAAAAAGCGGTTAATTTATATTGTACATATATCAATTCATTTGGGGCATCGGTCAATTGACCGAGTAAATAATTAAGTCGATTCTTTAATATCGTGGGTTTGAACTTAACTCATATAGCCATGCTCTTTTCCAAATTACCCCCGTAAAGAAACAGAACTTGCTATTTATGTTCCTTATCCTAGTTGTTATTATTTCGGTTTTGTTTGACAAAGCACCCCAATAAAACATATTTCAGGAATCCACCTATGGCGAGTCACAGCTGATCGATAACTATACAAACGGATCGGATTCTTCAGTAGAAGCGCACCAATGCAACAGAAGATTTATGTTTATTATTCAGTAATAAATAGCAAATCACTATTTTTTTACTGATAATCAATGAGTTATGTTTTTTGGCACACTGATTGCTTTATATAGGGTGGATGTAAATAGTTGCATCTAGAACTTAAAACCTTGTAGTATGAAAAAGTTAGTACTCATTATAGCAGCAGTGGTTTTTGGAATACCAAGTATTCAAGCAGAAACAATCAATTCAGCGGTTGCAACCACAGATAACAGATATGGAAACTCTTTCATTTTTGTGGAAGATGGTGTTACATTTTCCGTATACCCGGATGGTGAGTTCGATTTTTATATCGACAACAGGGTAAATGTAGGTGTCGGGGCACAAATTGGAAACGTTGGAATCACCTTCAACTCAGGATACAACTATAATCCATTTGTCCAGTATGATGATTATGGAGCCGTGATTCAAGTAGAGAACACACCTATTTATTATGACTATTACGGACGTGTATCCCAAATCGGAAACGTGGATATCTGGTACAACAACGGTAGGCTCCGTAGAATCGGTGGATTGCATGTTTATTACAATGGCGGTGTTTTTAGTCACTATACAGGATACATCAATATTTACAACAGAGGATATGTGTACAGACCTTTCCATAGATATTTTGCAAGACCGGCAATTGGATTTTGTAATGTATATGCAAGACCGTACAGAAGGTATTACAGACCCGTTAGATATACGTATTACGCTCCTTACAGACATAACACAAGACGTGCGTATGCTAGATTAGGTAAGGTTTATAGAAACAACAATACATATAGAAGGGATAAGATCTATAGAAACGACAGACGTGTTGCCGTTAGGGACAATAGTGTTAGGAGAACTGATTATGGTAGAAGCAATGCTACGGTATCCAATAATGCTTCCAGAAGAGGAAACTCTGCAACGGCAAACCGTTCCAGCAACACTGTTCAAAGACAGAAAGTGGCTACTAGAGATTCTAGAAGCAATGCAAACAGAAAGTCAAATAATGTAACAAGATCATCTGGAAGAACAACGGCTTCCAATAATAAAGCTACAAGAGCGTCCAATAATAGGAGCTCAAGTGCAAGAAAAGCGGCCCCTGGTACAAGCAGCAGAACAGTAAACCGTTCCGTCAATAGTACCTACAGAAAGCCTCAGACCACATCGAGAACATCAAACAGGTCCGCGGTCAGTAATAGAGGGAGCTCTTCTTCAAGGAAAGTCGTTTCCAGAAGTTCCGGCCCTAGTGTCAGAAAAAGCTCTGTAAGTAGAAAGAGTGGCTCTAGGCCCAGTGTGAGCAAAAGTTCAAGTGCCCGTAAGAGTAGCGCTAGAACAAGCAGCTCCAGAGGTTCTTCTAGAAGAAATAATTAAAAATGAGTTTTTAGGTTGGTTAGTTGTTTACCCCGTAGTTGAATTTATTCGCTACGGGGTATTTTTTTTGAGCCATTTGGACAGGAAACCCGTCACATCCTCCGAGATATTGAAGCGGTACAAAATACCTACGTACATAACCACCACAAGTAACGATTTTAAACCAATATTGATAATGGGGTGAAATTGAAACTGTATTAAATCGAACAACACCGCCATAAGCACCAAAGTTGCAAAAACTTTGAACGTAGCCGAAGTAAAAGGCGTTATACCAAACTTTATCTTCACAAAAACAACCTTTACCAAATTGAATATAAAGATGGAAACAAAACTCGCCAAGGCCGCCCCTTCCAAGCCTAATCTTGGAATCAACAAATAGTTGAGAAGAATGGTTAAAGCAGCCAAACAAACACCAAATACGAGCACTGTTTTATAATAATCGGAATTGTACAGAATAGAATTAATGTTTCCCAAAATGGAATCCATAACTTTGGCCAGCCCAATCAAAAACACAATGGTAAAACCGTTTCTGTAATTCTCCGGCAACATGGCATAGAGGTCGTTCAGGTTAAGAACAATAAGCACGAACAATATCCCCGAAGCAATAAAAAGTGTCAACGAACTTTTCTTGTATAATTTGTCCAATCCCCCAATATCACCAAGATTCATGAATTCTGCGGTAAGCGGATATGTAATCTGGTGCATAGCGCGTGAGGGCACAATAATCACCGTTGCGATATAAACCGATACACCATAATATGCTACATTTTCAATACTGATGAATTGGTTGAGCATCACCTTATCAATTTCCAAAAGGATAAGCGCAGCGGACCCCCCCAGGATAATCAAAAAGGAATAGGATAGAATTTCTTTGGTAAAGGGCGGAAAATTAAAATCCAATTTGGGTGTCCGAAGGGTAAAGGCATAAAATTTGATGATGATGGTCCTCAAAAGATACAACCCCACCAAAGACTTGAAGAAAATGTCCAATGAGATCACATCAAAATAAAAGAGGATAAGCAAAATGGATACACCTACCCTTGCAAAAACCTCTTTCATAAAGTTTCCAAAAACTGATTTAAGGTATACCCTGCACCATGAATAGAACACCTCAAAATAAGCCATGGCCAATCCCACGAAAAACACGTGCCAGAGATAATCTTTCACCATAGGGTTCACTTGCGATACCCAATGGCCAATTGGCTCGTACCAAATCAACCCCACCAAAGCTACAGGAAGTATCCCCAACAAAGGAATCAACAACATCAAAGTGAAAAAACCATCCTTTTCACCCTCTTGATGGTTGCTGTAAAACTTTACCAAGGTATTATGAACCCCAAAGGCCATCAAAGGCATTAAAATGGCCCCTGAAGCCAAAATAAAAGTCACAAGGCCATAGTATTCATCAGGGAGAATCTTGGTATACAAAAACAACGTATTGATGGCCCCAAAAAAGAACCCCAAATATGTTACCACGGTATTTTGTATGGATTGTTTTAGAACAACGCCCATTAGATAAATTTAGCCAAAGATTCCGTCAAAGACTTTCGGTGATACTGTTCCACATCTCTAGAATTACAAACCAATTGCCCTGTTTGATATTGCAGGAACGCCTCCAAAAGTACATTTTTTAAAGTCACGATATCCGAATGAAGACTCATAGTTCCAGCGTGGTGCTGCTCCACCATTTGGCCTGCCTCCCAGTCTTTTGGACCAATGGCCAAAATAGGTCGCTTGGCGTTCAAGTACTCAAATAATTTCCCTGGAATGATACCTCGGGTCGCTATGGAATCAATTTCCAACAATAGCAGCAATTGCGATTTTTGCTGGGTTTCCAAGACTTTATCGTGCGAGAGATACCCCAATTGTTCCACATGATCCAAGAGCCCAAATTCCTTGATGGATTGCAGCACTTCCTCCCCTACGACACCTGCCAACTGTATTTTTAACCCTTGGTTGAAATCTTCGTTTTCTGAAATCAAATTTTGTAATGCTTCCCATAATCCCAAAGGGTTTCTTCCTGTCAATAACGATCCTATATGGGAGATGGTAAATTTGGAATCCAGGGCTACGGGTTGCAACTGATCATCAAAACCATTGGTAATTACTTTAATGGGTTTCGGTGTAATGGTTTCAAATTCTGCTTTAGTGGTTTGACTGGTCACTACGATTTTATCCGATTTCACCAATACGCCCTTTTCCAAAGCTTTGTGTTTTGCTTGGGATGATTGCGTTAACCTTAGCTTTTTATGGTAGCCTATCGATGTCCAAGGATCACGAAAATCGGCAATCCATTGAATGTTGTATTTCTTTTTAAGACCAAGTCCTATCAAATGCATACTATGTGGTGGTCCAGTGGTAACAACGGTCTTAATCCCTTCATCAGCAACAACTTTGGCCAAATATGAGATGGATGGTTTTATCCAAAACTTCCGTGCATCGGGAATAAAGAGATTGCCACGGATCCAAAGCAACACCTTCTCTATAATCGAAGGATCTTTCTCCTTGATGATTCCCGAACTAATAGTTTTTGTCCTTTTTTTGGAAAACAGTGAAGCCCAACCGTATGGCTCCTTAATGGGCTGTTTTAGGATTTTGATGGATGGCGGAACTTCATCAACCAATTTTTCGTCCACCAAAGGATAACTGGGATTTTCGGGAACATACACAATAGGTTCAATACCAAAATCGGGCAAATATTTAACGAACTTTAGCCAACGTTGCACCCCTGGTCCCCCAGCAGGAGGCCAATAGTACGCTATGACCAAAATTTTTCGCATTAGGATTCTTCCTTTTTACCACCCAACAAGGTAAGGCCCAATCCCCCAACAATGATCAACCCCAACAAAATATTGGCGGCCAAGGTAATCTGGCTTCCTGTTTTCACTACTTCGGGCTCGAACTTGAACTCGATTTCGTGCTGCCCGGCAGGCACTTTCATAGCACGCAGGGCATAATCCACTTTATAGTGCTCTGTAGGCTTACCATCAATAAATGCCTGCCAACCCGATGGATAATGCATCTCGGAAAACACCGCAAAACCATCATTGGAGTTGTTGGAAGCATAGTTTAAATAATCGGGACGGTAATCCACTAAGTCGATACTGGCCACGGAATCGACGGTATACCGCAATTTGGTCAATTCCGGATATTTCTTGGTATTCACCACTGCCTGCTTTTTGGAATTGAAATCCTTGAGCTTTAAGATTTCCTCATTGGCAGATGAAACAGGCACCAATTGATCTGCAAACCATGCATTGCCATTGGCATCGGGGTTTACGGCCGGATAACTGTTCCCTTCCTCATCTTGCTGAATGATATATTTAACATTCAACATGTTCATTACCTGAAGATTGTTCTGGTATAAATGGTATTCGAACAGATTTTGAAGCGCTCTAGGCTTTGCCGCATGATATCCTCCAATAGATTTATGGAAATAGGAAGTCCTTGCTCCATTGATTCCTTCTTGAGGGTCAAAAACCCGGTAGATAGAATCATCCTGCTGGATCAGCTGGTCAAGTTGATTGGCCTGGAACGGTTCGTTAACCTGACGTTGGCGAACAAAATCATCCTCGTTCACATACCTGAGATCCACTCCTATCAAATCAAATAGTATCAGGGCACCCAAGGCAAACACCAATATATTTTTATTGATTTTATCTTTGATAAAGAACCAAAGCGCCGCCGCTGCCAAAGCCACATAAATCAAGGAGCGGATGGTATCGTTGATGTAGACAGCTTCACGATCACGTTGAATCATTGTCATTACTTCATCACCAAAATATCCTCGATACGTTTCGTCCCTCATTCCTTCAAAATCGAAGAAACCTTTCAACAAGAAAATCACAATTCCCAATCCCAAAGAGATAAAAAGGCTTAGTTTTAAAGCTTTTAGTTTTTCGTTTTGTTCCACGGATGATTTGAACAATTCCCTAATTCCTAGAACTCCCAGCAAAGGCAAACAAAGTTCCAAGACCACTTGGATGGAAGAAACTGCCCTAAATTTGTTGTACATCGGGAAATAATCTATCATAAAATTGGTGAGCAATGGAAAGTTCCGCCCCCACGAAAGTAAAAGCGACAAAATAGCACCTGATAACAACCACCATTTCTTTTTGCCATCTACCAAAAAAACGCCCAACATGAACAAGAAGAATACAATGGCCCCTACATATGCCGGTGCGGCAACAATGGGCTGATCTCCCCAATATAGTGGTAGACTACTGGAAAATTCCATGGCCCTAGTCGGAGTAAGGCCTTGATTGGTCAAATATTCGTACGCCTTGGAGTCCTTTCCCAAGTTTTCACCTCCTGAACCTCCAAATAATCGTGGAGCAAATAGATTGAGTGATTCTGCAATTCCGTAGCTGTATTGGGTGATGTATTCCCTGTCCAGACCAGTGGAGACTTCCTTTTGGCTTCCGTCCGGGTTAATGGTCAATTCGGATGTGCCCCGGGTACTCCAATCGGCATATTCCTTGGTGGCCATTAGGCTCGTAGCATTGGTGAAAATGGAAAGTACTACGGCCAATACCAAAATACCGACAGAAGCAAAAAAATGTTTAAGTTCCTTTTCCTTGATGGCATAAATAAGATAGACCAATCCCATCACCAATACCAAAAGCATAAAATAATAGGTCATCTGATAGTGGTTGGCATTTATCTCCAATGCCATGGCCAATGCCGTGAGGATAAACCCTAGAATATATTTTTTCCGAAAAACCAGAACTATTCCTCCCAAAACCATTGGAATGTAGCCCAAAGCATGTGCCTTCGCATTGTGCCCAACCCCCAGGATTATAATCATGTAGGTGGAGAACCCGAATGCTACGGCTCCCAATGCTGCCAACCTAAAATCAACTTTAAAGCATAAAAGCAAAATGTAAAAGCCTATTAGATATAGAAATAGGTAATCCGCTGGTCGTGGTAAAAAACGAATCAAACGGTCCAGTTCCTTTATGTAATTGTGTGGATAGTTGGCTCCCAATTGGTAGGTGGGCATACCGCCAAAAGCACTATTGGTCCAATACGATTCTTCACCGGTCGCATCCTTGTAGGCGTCCCGTTCTTGGGCCATTCCCTTATACTGGGCTATGTCCGATTGATAAATGGCCTTGCCCTGCAAAACTGGATAAAAGTACACCAGTGAAGCAAGAATGAATAAAGCAATAACACAAATATGGGTGATAATGGCTTTTGGAGAAAAGTTCATGGATAGGTTTTGATAGCGCAAATATTAATCAATTTCCTCAAAATCTATGTATTCTCCAACTTTTTTTGAGGGATTGGATCTGCGCGGCGGTTTTTTGGAAATGGAGGTCTCCCCTTCATGATGTTGTCGACCATCAAAATCCTGTGGATTTCTAAATTGTTGTCCAAACCGCTCACTTGTCTTTTTAACCGCATAATTCAACAACTTCGGAGCCAGCCACTTTAAAAGTAATTTGAACCCGTAGTATACTAATATGACAATTAAAATCGTTTGTAGTAAAACCATATAACCTTAGTTATTGTATCAAATTTACACTGTTAGTCCCATAAAGCCATCAAACGTATCTTAAAATAGTATTAAAAACCCAGTTATATGGATAATTCCATGATCAAAAAGTTATTACTTCTTTTCGTTCTGCTCCCAACTTTTACTTTCGCCCAATATACCGACGTGATCAATTCCAATAGACCGGGAAGGGCTGCCAGTGCCTACGCTGTCGGAAAAAATGTGGTACAGGCCGAAATTGGGATGTTGTACGAACAGCAGGATAATGCCGACCTTAATTCCGATTCCAATATTTTTGGGGCGGATTATGCCTTTAGATACGGTTTGCTTTTTGAAGAACTGGAAGTGATTGCCGAAGGTTCCTTTATTACCCAGAGCATCACTTATCCGGATTTGGGGATCGAGGGCAATTTGACCAATTTTTCAAGAAATAGGGTCGGGCTAAAATACTTGGTCTTTGACCCCTTTAAAGATCCACAACGCAACAAGCCGAACCTGTATAGCTGGAGGGCCAACAACTTGTTCCAATGGAAGAACTTGATTCCTGCGGTATCGGTTTATGGTGGTGCCAATTTTGTACTTGGAGACAATCCATTTTACCCTGGGGAACCTACGGTTTCGTACCGTGGGGGCATCCAGACGCAGAGCAGGCTTTCCCCTAGGTTTGTGTTGATTTCCAATATTGCCTATGATCGTATTACCACCGATTTTCCTGAATGGCGCTTTGCGCTTTCGGTAACCCATGCTTTTCGTGACCCTAGGTGGAGCGTTTTTTTTGAAGGTCAGGGAATTTCCGGGGACCGCTATTCCGATATTATCCTTAGAACTGGTATTGCCCGCCTGATCAATCCGAATTTTCAAGCTGATTTCCATTTGGGTTCCGGTTTCAAGAACGACCCTTCACGTATTTTCGCAGTGCTAGGGTTTTCTTACCGATTGGATTTTCATAAGGACAAGCTAATACCCATCAATGAGCAACAGTCGGGCATGAATGGAAAAATCAAAAAGAACGCCAACAAAAAATCAAAAAGGCGCAACAAAAAGAATGGTGGTAACATAGATTTTTAAGTTTTCCGGCAACTTCATTTTTCTACTGCAAGTAATATTCATAATATTGAGCATTAATTTGCAAATATGATTTCCGTTAAGCAGGTTCAGTCCAAGTCCGACCTTAAGCGTTTTGTAAAATTTCCTTTTTCTCTCTATAAGGATTCCGCCTATTGGGTACCACCCATTATCAAAGATGAAATGGCTTCTTTTGACAAGGATGAAAACCCTGTTTTTAAGACAGCGGAAGCACAGTTCTTTTTAGCTTACAAGGACAACAAGATCGTGGGGCGTGTAGCGGCCATCATCAATTGGTTGGAAGTAAAGGAACAAGGGGTCAAAAAAATGCGGTTCGGTTGGTTCGATTTTGTGGATGATTTTGAGGTTTCCAAAGCCTTATTGGGTAAAGTCCGTGAGATTGGAAGGAAAAACCAGCTCGAGTATATGGAAGGTCCCGTGGGTTTTTCCAATCTGGACAAGGTGGGTGTACTTACCGAAGGTTTTGATCACATAGGGAGTATGATCACGTGGTACAATCATCCGTACTACCAATCACACTACGAAAAACATGGGTTTACCACTGAAAAAAAATACACCGAGAGCAAATTTTTGGCTGCCAATGCCGACCCCAAACTTTTTGAGAAGGCCAATTTATTGATTAAAAAACGTTACGGTCTTCGTGAACTGAACTTTGAAAAGAGTGACGATATTATGCCGTGGGTGGACAAGATGTTCGACCTTTTTAACGACTCCTACGCCAGACTATCCTCTTTTGTTAAGATCACGGACATTCAAAAGGAGTATTTTAAGAAAAAATACATCAGTTTCATCAATCCGGAATACATCAAATTTGTGGTGGACGCCGAGGATAACCTAGCGGCCTTTGCCATAGTAATGCCCTCTTTTTCGGAAGCATTGCAGAAGGCGAAGGGCAAGCTGTTCCCTTTTGGTGTTTTCCATTTACTCAATGCAAGAAAAAATAGTAAGGATGCCATTTTCTACTTGATCGGTATTCACCCCGCGTACCAGAACAAGGGGGTTACCTCCATTATTTTTAATGAGTACTACCACACCTTTAAAAAGCGTGGCGTGGTAAATTGCATTCGTACACCGGAATTGGAGGATAATATCGCCATACGTCAAATGTGGAAACATTTCGATCCCAAGGTCATCAAACGTAGGCGTACCTATGTGAAAAATCTGTAGTACCGCCTTCTTAAGATGGCAAGAAGTTGGATGGGGTTTGGATGTCTTATAAAAATCAAATTATTGACAGTAATAGGGTATACACAACTGGAGGCGAAGGAATTTTAATTGATTTTTATAATTCAACTGTGGGGCATATAGGTTCTGACACCGTAGTTGACGTAAAATTCATTTTCAAAAAAAAGACGGTCAAATTAAAGTTTGAGGGAATAAAGGGAAAAGAGAAATTAAAAAAATACGGTAATGATTCCCTTGAAATTGATTCAGGACATAATATGGCCCATATGTTTAGGAAATTGAACCTCAATCATAAACTTAATAAAACTATTCATGAAGTATCAAGTTTCCTTTTAAATAACAAATTTGAACCATTGAATGATTATACTAAAATCGAATTTAGTTCAGACCTATACTGGATCGACAAAATACTTGGATAAAAAAGTAAAAAATTAAATTTATTAAATCATACTCGGGAGCACGATAATGGGTTTTGGTATTTGAAAGAGGTCCGGGAAAACCTTTTTCTGATTTTTACCTTAGGCCAAGTTGAAAAATTGAATATTTATCAAATTTTAGAAATCAAAAAGGATGGATTAAAATTAAAACCGCTCCAAGAGACTGATTTTGGACTCAAGAACATAACGAATTAAAAACCTGTTTAAAACACTGGCTATAATCATTGTTCCCTCCTGCCTTGAACTAAATTCCCTACTTTTAAAAACTATTAACTACAGGAATGCTTTCGTAACGCGGCCTTGGCTCGCTGGAAAATCGCACCGGCCCGCGCCGTCGCCCGCCAGCCGCCAGCCATAACGAAATCATAGCCGAGAACCGTTGGCATTCATTTAAAAATAATTGTACAATTTGTATAATTTTCGTATCTTTGATTTACAACAAAGATTTGAATGAACGTAAAAATCCTAGAAACGGCAACCAAATCCGAAATTAAATCCCAAATTTATTTGGTGACAAAAAACAAGTCAAAATTACCTTCGCTAAATGAAGGATGGAGATTTAATTTTAGTAAACACTCAAAAACGAAGGATTACGAGACTTACATCTTAAAGACTGACAAAACACCTGAAATAATTGAGGGATGTTTGATAATAGACACTAAAAGTCCTCATCAAATTTATATGGCTTTTGTTGAGGTTGCACCGCATAACAGAGGTGACAAAAAAAGATACGAAAGAGTTGCAGGTTGTTTAATAGCTTTTGCTTGTAGACAAAGTTTCATTAATGACAAAGAAGGTTATCTCGCTTTTGATGTACTGGAAGAAAAAAAAGAGAATGAAACAAAACTAATGACATTGTATAGTAAAAAGTATAATGCTGTGAGATTAGACACCTCTACAACAATGATTATTCTACCTGAGGGTAGTGAAAAACTCATTAACGAATTTTTAAATTAGAAGGTTATGAAAAATATAGAAATCTTACCTAAAGATATTTGGAACGATGACAAACTCAATAAAATAAATGAGTTTGTCAGAAAGCATTCTGACAATCAACCTAAAGAAAGAAAAATTAGAAATAAACTTCTTTCCATTCAATATAAACTAGAAGACTATATTGAAAGAGATGATATTAAAGAAAATGAGATCCTTGACATTTTGGACTTTGTGAAATTGTACTTAAAGGTCTTTGACATTACCAAAAAAGATTTAGCTAAATATTTTGGAATGAGAGACAGTAACCTTCATAAATATTTAACGGGTAAAAGAAAACTGAATCCTGAAGTTGTGCTTAAAATTAGTTCCTTTTCTCGAACAAAACCTGAATATTGGTATAGAGTTCAAGTTAAAAACGAAATAGTAAAATTAAAAAAAGAGGACCGAAAAGAATATGACAAATATGACTATGAAAAGTTATTGTCTATATAAAAAACGAAATGCCAATCGAGTAGACGGCTCCGCCATTAACTGACGGAGTGCGTCTCTCACGGGGCTGTAAATTAAACTCTTTCCGTTGTTTCAATTCCTTTGGGGCTAGCCCCAAAGGAATTGGTGTTTAATATCAGGGGTATCCGTTCCCCAAATTTAATGTAAAGTTGTTGAACGCTCAGGCTCCAATTGTGCTAAGGGCTGGTCCATTTTTTACAAGTACACAAGCTTTATCAAGGCCAATGCAATAGAGTGGCTCCAGGGGGCGGTTCTGCCACGCCTTTACATCATCAGGGACGACCTTATCGGTTATCTGGCTCAAAACGGTATGGGAGATGTCGGTGTCGTACATTTCCTTGATATACGAAGAAGATGTTGGATACTTCGGTCGTTTTGTGCCACCCATTTCGGAGACCGTTGTGGACAATGTAAACAATCCTACGAGCAATCATTACAAGTCCCGGTCAAAACACAATTTGCATTTTGAACCTCATAGCCACTAGGAACTGAATACTCAACAGGAACTTGCATGCATTCAATGGTATCACAAGACAAACACCGAAAATGAAAATGATATTTAATAATTTCTTGTGGATTCTCACATTTTTTGCAAATGGCAAAATACTGTTTACCGTCTTCTGCTACAATTTTGTGAACTAAATTGTCTTCACAAAACCTGTTCAAAACTCTATAAATTGTTGCTCTATTGATGTCAATATCCAACTGCCTTTCGATAGCGTCTTGACTTAAGGCTTTGCTCGAATTTAACAGTAAGTTCAACACTGCTTCTTTTGTAGGTGTATTTCTTCGATTCATAATTCTTTAATGCAACAATATTGCAATAATATACATATTCTATATCATTGTCAAAAATTAGAGTATGGATAAAAGACAACAAGAAGAGAATTTGTAAAGTTATGTTCGCTTATACTTCCAGCACTTGCTTTGCCCACAATAAAGAATTTAAAGTTATCGCAATAGGTGGAATGTAGATCTGTTTGTTGGTCCATATTCTTTTCTGTCCACCCTTAAATCTGTCCCCCTGCTCTTGCGGTGCTGGCTTTCCCTGTCCATGGCACTGATGACAAATGGGGTTCCAATCCCTCTTCAGGTGCTTTGAGCTCAAGGGGGTGCATCCTTGCGTTGGCCTTTACAGGGGATGAATCGATGGCCTGGGTATAGAGATCGATATCCAGTGCTCCCCTCAAACGCCTGTAGAAATTTTCTTTGTGCACCGGTTCGTTGAGTTGGAACCAAGCGAAGAGCTTTTCTTGGTACTTCTTTTTTCCTGCATGCCTTTAAGTTACGATCCAATCTCCGATCGACAATGATCATCAACGACTATTTTCGCTAACTTGTGCAACAGGCACATTGGATATAATTGTTCCCTCTTGCCTTAAACTTTAAGAAAACTAATAACCAAAGGAAATCGACAAAAGGGGAATGGTTAAAATTGGCAACATAAGTAAATGAACTAGGACTAAAGCTTACGTGAAAAGTATAAAGCGATACCATGACAAAAATTATTTCGACCCCTAATTGCGGAAATTCCCCGAAAATGGAATTTTTAAAAGAGTTCAACATTGCATTTGCCAAAGGAAATCTAGCATTTCTTATGGAGAGTGTTACAGATGATGTTGTTTGGGAGATTATGGGCGATAAAAAGATGGAAGGCAAACAAAGGTTTGTTGATGGATTGGAGCAAATGAAGAACGAAAAAGCTTCCGAGCTAGTTCTTCATCAAATATTGTCCCACGGCAAAGAAGGGGCCGCAAACGGAATCATCATCATGGAGAATGGGAAAAAATATGCGTTTTCAGATTTTTATATCTTCAAAGGGGCAAAAGGAACGAAAATAAAATCCATAACTTCATATGTTGTAAGGATTTAATAAAACAACCACACTCATGAAAAAAGACATACAGTCCTATAACGATGAGCTGTCCCCTTCCGATAAAGCCATTTGCGACTTGCTCGAAACTACCATCGACAGAGAGCTTTCACATGCCGAAAATAAAATTTGGCATGCACATCCCGTATGGTTTTTGGACGGAAACCCCATAGTTGGTTATAGCAAACAGAAAAAAGGAGTGCGTTTAATGTTTTGGAGCGGTGCGGACTTTAATGAGGAGGATTTATCTGTCCGGGGCGAAAAATTTAAAGATGCCTCCATATTCTATAATACTCTTACCGAGATCAAGACCGAAGACCTTAAGCGTTGGTTGATGAAATCCAAGGAAATTCAATGGGACTACAAAAACATTGTGAAACGGAAAGGAAAACTTGAAAGACTGAAGTAATATGAAAACAACACCGGAACATAATGAGAGAGTGGCAAAAATGACCTTTGCATCGGTATATCCGCACTACATTACCAAAGTTGTAAAGAAAGGGCGAACCGTGGAAGAACTTGATCAAGTAATAACATGGTTGACAGGTTTCGACAAGAAAAAATTGGAAGAACTGATTGCCGAAAAAGTCACATTTGAAACTTTTTTTAATTCCGCCGACTTGAATCCGAATGCAAAACTGATAAAAGGCGTAATTTGTGGCTATCGCATAGAGGAAATCGAAAATACCATCACCAAGCAAGTCCGGTATTTGGATAAATTGGTGGACGAATTGGCCAAGGGCAAAAAGATGGAAAAAATCCTAAGGACAGGTAATTAATTGACACATACTTTCTACAAGAAAAGCCAAAAGGAACAAAACTGGATTATTTTTAAGATACTTCTGTTAGCATTGCTCACTCTAATTCTGACTTGTTGGTTGGCCTACCTAACGGATTTGTATTTTTTAAGTATACTGGCGATTATAGGGGTTTTGACCTTAGTTGCGCCATTTGTGGATGTTCCGTCCATGAAAAAAAGTGGTAAGCTAAGGTATCATTCATTATTGATGCTCTCAGAAAAACCTAAAGACGGCGTTATAAAAATTCATGGAGGAACATTGTTCGATTATGTTTTTGTGATAGATACAAAAATGACAGGGAATCAACGAAGAACCTTCATTGTTCAACAATACGTTGAAGGATTACTCGATTTAATTGAAAATGAGGAGTTGGAAGGTAGTACCAAAATTCAGGGAACAAGTTACATCATCAATAAAAGAACGGCAAAGCGGGGCGGATTTACAGTTATACCCACCAATTACCTTCAAAAAATTATCCTTATCTATAACTATTTAAATGTAATGGTCACCTACTCCATTGCCAGAGGAAAATTGTCCTTACCCAAAATAAATCGGACCATAACTTTCGAGGCCGATCTCGATAAGCTTAGGCAGAAAAAAGATTTTTTGGTTATCTTGAATCTGAAGTTAAAAAGATGAAATCGTATCTTCAGTATCACTTTAAAGCAAATCTCACGTAATCCTTGGAAGAATCCCATCAAAAATACCTCGAAGCCTACCTCCAATTATTTGCAAACTTATCCATCGAAGAATTAACCCTCCTTCGTTCACAATTGTCCATAAAAGAGTATGCCAAAAAAGATTTCTTTTTTGAAAACGGAGAAGTTCAAAAAAAAATGGGATTCGTCTGCAAGGGATTGCTACGGCGTTATTTCATCAACGAAAAAGGAAAGACCATTACCACCGGTTTTGTGAAAGAGGACGAATATGCTACGGACTACCCGGCCTTTATACAGCAACGCCCCAGTAAGTATTACATGCAATGTCTGGAACCATGCATTATTATAGAGCTTGCTTATGATGATATCCAGAGCGGTTATGCCAATTTTAAGAGCAACGAAAGATACGGCCGGTTAATTGCAGAAAAAGTACTCACTATTCAAACCGACCGTGTGGAAAGTTTCCTGTTTGATACTGCCGAAGAACGCTATTTGAACTTTGTAAAGGACAATCCTGGTTTGATCAACCGGATAAGTTTGACCCATTTATCCTCCTTTTTAGGGATAGAAAGACAATCATTGAGCAGAATACGAAGTAAAATTGCCAAGAACTAAGATTGTCACATATGTGTCAGGTAGCGCCCATCATTCCTCCACATCTTTGTAGCATCAAACAGAAAAAAAATTAAAACCATGCCAAAGAACGTATCCAACACATTAACAATATTCTTTTTTGTCCTCGTATCCATTGCTACTTTGGCTCAAACAAAAAGCAAAAGTATTCATTTGGAGATTCAACAACGTACCGAACAAATTTTTGACAGTTTGGTCAAGATCAGAAGGGACTTCCATATGTATCCTGAAGTGGGCGGAGAGGAAAAAAGGACGTCAACAAAAATTGCCGAGTACTTAAGGGAACTTGGACTGGAGGTAAAAACAGGAATTGGCGGTTATGGCGTTGTAGGCATACTAAAAGGAGCAAAACCCGGTAAAAAAATAGCTTGGCGGGCCGATATTGATGCCATGCCCTCCAAAGCTCCCGACGTGGTGGACTTTACTTCAAAACACGAAGGGGTAAGACACATCTGCGGTCATGATGTACACGCAGCCGTTGCCCTTGGCATTGCCAATGTTTTGGTTCAGCAAAAAGAGCAGTTGGAAGGTACCGTTTATTTTGTATTTCAGCCATCCGAAGAAAATGTGAAGGGTGCCCTGGAGATGATAGACGATGGTTTATTCGATATAATTGAGCCAGAAGAGATGTACGCCATGCACGTTACTCCCTTCCCAGCTGGCACTATTGCCGCTAAACCAGAGGAGATGTTCGCGGATTACAAGAGAATTGATCTTCTTTTCAATAAAAATGTCAATCGGGAAGAATTGTTCAAATTTGGTAAGCAGGCTCTTTTATCGCTCGAAAATATAGACCCTGATAGTAAATTTTGGAATATGCAGAATATGGGGGATCCCCAAATGGGCATTGCAAGCGCAAATACCATCTACACAAATTTCACCACAGTAGACAAAAACAATTTTTCCATCAAAGAAATTACAGAAGGGGTCAGAATTAGCGGATATTTTAGCTTTAGCGATAAAAAGCAACGAGATGCTTCCATTGCTGCCTTAAAAAAGAAAATAGTGGATTCTAAATATGCAAAAGATTTTAATGCCGCCGAACTTGTAAAGGTCTTCCCGACGCTTGATAACAATGAGCGACTGGTCAATGAAACGCTGAAGCAGTTGACGGATATTTATGGTGAAGACAGCGTACTGCGCATGTATGGTGTTGTAGCCGACGGCCGTAGTGACGATTTTGCCTTTTTTCAGCCCAAAGCACCAAGTGTATACTTTTTTATGGGCGGCTCAAATTATGAAAAAGGCATTATAGCACAGACTCATTCACCCGACTTTGCCGTGGACGAGGGCTGTATCAAGACCGGGGTCAACTTTTTTTCGTCCTTGATCGTGGAACGATTAAGGCCGTAGACCAAATTATTGCCCAAAAAGTGTCAAACATCTAATAATATTGCGGTTCAGCCCTCTTTTTGATAGCTTTATTGTATCAACCATTAGCTATGAAAAAGATTGCTCTGACCTTAATTGCCATTATTGTATCTGTATTTAGTTGCCTTGGACAAAGTTCGGACTTTGTTGGGACCTTTGTTAATGGCTCCAATAGCATCTCCATACAATTTAAAAGAGTGGGCGATGAATATCACGGGATGCTTGCGGCCGTTGGTGCCAGTTTTGCCATTCGGGCCACAGGGTCGTTCAATAAATTAAATGGCAAAATATATGGATTAGAGGGGCCTGTGGATTTCGAGGCCACATTGAACGGAACCGACATGAAGGTCCGCGCAACCGGATATAACGAACCATTTTATAAATATTCGGACCTACATAATCTTGGAGGTTTTGATTTGACGTCCTATATGAAGGACAACAGTGGGCCAGCTAATATTGTGAACACTGAATTAACCGAAGTATCCCCTGCTGAGACTGTAAATGACCAATATCCAGAATTGGACAACCAAAATTTTGTGAATATAATTTCGGGCAGTCAATTGGTTTTTTATCAACGCACCTCGTATGTAAACGATAGTATGGCCAGTGCTATTACCTATATAAATTTTTGTGCCAACGGTACTTTTTCTATGAATATGGATGGCTCCTTCAGTGTTGGGAGCGATTATGACGGAAATGCCCAGGGCGCTTCCTATGATAATAATTCGGGGATTTGGCAACTGGTTTCCTATCAAGGTCGACCAGCGGTACACTTGAAATATTTCAACGGTAATACCAGTATAAATGTCTTTAATGAAAATGAGGTAAGACAGGGCAGATGGCAACACGGTAACACCCAATACGCATTACAGCGGAACAAAGTCCGCTGCAATTAATTCTTCTTGATTTGTTTGAAAGGGCTTATTCTCCCATTGCTGCAGCTACGGCAGCAGAAAGTCTTTTATAAGTGCCGTTCTGTAAACGTTCCCTGATCGCGGAGAAAGCATCAAGGGTTTCCTCGATATCCTTCATCGTATGGGTGGCTGTAGGGATTAAACGGAGCAAAATCAAACCTTTTGGAATTACCGGATATACCACGATGGAACAGAAAATTCCGTGGTTCTCGCGTAAATCCTTCACCAAGGCCATTGCTTCTGGGATACTACCGTTCAAATAAACGGGGGTAACACAACTGGTAGTGGTTCCAATATCGAAACCTCTTTCTTTCAATCCATTTTGAAGGGCGTTCACATTCTCCCAAAGCTTGGCTTTAAGTTCGGGCATGGTACGCAACATATCAAGTCTTTTCAATGCTCCTTTCACATATACCATGGGCAGCGATTTTGCGAACATTTGTGATCTTAGATTGTATTTTAAATACTCTATGATTTCCTTTTGTGCAGCAACAAAGGCTCCAATACCGGCCATGGACTTGGCAAAAGTGGCCAGGTACACATCGATTTGGTCTTGAACGCCTTGCTCCTCTCCTGCTCCGGCACCAGTTTTTCCCAATGTACCGAATCCGTGGGCGTCATCCACCAATAACCTGAACTTGAATTTCTTCTTTAACGCTGTGATCTCTTTTAAAATTCCCTGTTCACCCCGCATACCAAAAACACCTTCCGATATCACCAAGATACCACCACCGGTCTCGTTGGCCAATTTGGTGGCGCGCTCCAAGTTTTTCTCCAAACTCTCTGGGTCGTTGTGCTTAAAGGTGAAACGTTTGCCCATGTGCAAACGAACACCATCGATAATGCAAGCATGGCAATCCACATCGTAAACAATGATATCATCTTTGGCCACCAAAGCATCGATAACCGACATAAACCCTTGGTATCCGAAATTTAACAAGTATGAGGCCTCTTTATTTACAAATTCGGCCAGTTCTTTCTCCAATTGTTCGTGGTAATCGGTGTGACCGCTCATCATACGAGCACCCATGGGGTAGGCCGCTCCGTGTTCCAAGGCTGCATCACCATCCACTTTTTTGATTTCAGGTAGGTTGGCAAGACCCAGATAGTCATTGATACTCCACGTTATTACGTCCTTTCCTTGGAATTTCATCCTGTTGGAAATGGGTCCTTCCAATTTTGGGAAAACAAAATAGCCTTCTGCTTGTGATGCCCATTTTCCTAAAGGTCCTTTGTTCTCAATGATTCTATCGAATAAATCTCTCATCTACCTTAATATTAATTCATCTGCAAAAGTATATATTTTTACGAACCTTCCATAAAGAATTATGAACATAAAAACATAAAAAAACGGCAATGTATTTCATTGCCGTTCATGTGGTATTATAGGGTACTGGTTTATTTAATGTACTTGATTTCTTCTGGCACTTCTGCATTTTGGATATCGAAAAACCCTTGATTTTCCATCCATTCGTTGCTGTATACCTTGCTCATGTACCTTGAACCATGATCAGGGAAAACTACGACGACATTGCTATCCTCGGTAAATTCACCCTCGGTATTCAATTGATACAATGCCTGAGTGGCGGCCCCACTGGTATAGCCTGCAAAAATACCTTCGGTATGGGCCAATTTACGCGCCATATGGGCACTTTCGCCATCGGTTACCTTTACATATCTATCAATGGCGTTGAAATCGGTAGCTGACGGAATCAAGTTCTTTCCCAGACCTTCTATTCGGTAGGGATATACTTCATTATGATCAAACTCTCCGGTTTCATGATATTTTTTCAAAACCGAACCATAAGCATCAACTCCCAAAATCTTGATGTTTGGATTTTGCTCCTTAAGATATCGAGCAATACCGGAAATAGTTCCGCCTGTTCCACTACACGCTACCAAATGGGTAATCTGACCATTGGTCTGTTCCCAAATTTCCGGTCCTGTACTGGAATAATGTGCATCTATGTTCAACTCGTTAAAATATTGGTTGATGTAGATGGAGTTCGGTGTTTCGCTGTGCAAACGCTTGGCCACTTCGTAATAGGAACGTGGGTCATCTGCACTAACATGCGCAGGACAAACATATACGTTTGCGCCCATGGAACGCAACATATCTATTTTATCCGGTGATGATTTGGAACTTACGGCCAAGATGCATTTATACCCTTTGACAATACTCACCATAGCTATGCTAAAGCCCGTATTGCCAGATGTGGTCTCAATAATGGTGCTGCCCGGCTTAAGAATGCCTTTACGCTCGGCTTCTTCTATAATATGAATCGCGATTCTATCTTTTGAAGAGTGTCCAGGGTTAAAGCATTCCAGTTTAGCATAAAAATTTCCTGTAAGTGGGGCGGTAATTCTGTTAAGCTTGACTAAGGGGGTACTTCCAATTAGGTCTAGAATATTGCTGTGCGCATTTATCTGTTTCTTCATAACTGGTATTAGGTAGGGAACAATACTTATTTAAGCAATAGAGCCATTGTTCGGTGCAAATGTAACATTTTTTTTTAAAGGGCTTTTCCTTCAAGGTCCAAAATAAACGCATATTCCTTTGCGGTTTCCTTTAAAGCCTCGAATCTACCCGAAGCACCGCCGTGTCCCGCATCCATATTGGTGTCCAAAAATAAAAGGTTATCTCCCGTTTTATATTCCCTTAATTTGGCCACCCATTTTGCGGGTTCCCAATATTGTACTTGTGAGTCGTGCAAGCCCGTGGACACATACATGTTCGGATACGCTTTGGCTTCCACATTGTCATACGGGGAATACGATTTGATATACTCATAATATTCCTTTTCGTTGGGGTTTCCCCATTCGTCGTACTCTCCTGTTGTTAGCGGGATGGTATCATCGAGCATGGTGGTGACCACATCAACAAAAGGTACGGCCGCAATCACACCATGATATAATTGTGGCTCCATGTTAATGATTGCACCCATCAAAAGTCCCCCGGCGGACCCCCCCATGGCATACAAATGCTCGGAGCTCGTATATTTCTGTTCTATCAGATACTTGGAAACATCAATAAAATCGGTAAAAGTGTTCTTCTTTTGAAACAATTTACCATCCTCGTACCAAGGTCTGCCCAAATATTCCCCTCCCCTAATATGCGCAATGGCATAGATAAACCCTCTATCCAACAAGCTCAATCGGATGGATGAAAAATAAGGGTCAATCGTTGCTCCGTAGGAACCATAACCGTATTGCAACAACGGACTTGTCCCATCTAAAGGCGTATCCTTATGATAAATGATCGAGATAGGTACTTTTTTGCCATCCCTAGCTGTGGCCCACAAACGCTCTGTTTTGTAGTTATCTTGATCGAATTTGCCGCCCAAAACCTCTTGTTGCTTCATAACGGTTTTGGTTTTCGTTTGCATATCAAAATCGATAATGGCATACGGCTCGCCCATTTCATTAAAATAATAACGTAGCACTTTGGTGTCAAAATCCAAATTCACGGAAGGTCCCGCTACATAGGTTTCGCTTTCAAAAGGCAAATAATAACTATCGGAACCGTCCCATTTGGCAATCTTCATTTGGTTGAGCCCATTGTTACGCTCGGTCACTACATAATAGTCGCGGAAAATCTCTACATCCTCCAATAAAATATCCTCTTGGTGAGGGATAAACTCTTCCCAATGCTCCGATGCTGTATTGTTCTCATGGGTTTTCATCAACTTAAAGTTGGTCGCTCCGTCCTTGTTGGTGAGTACATAAAAATTCCCTTCAAAATGGGAAATTGAGTATTCCACTCCCTTTTCCCGCGGTGAAAATAATTTAAATTCCCCTTCGGGATTATCTGCATTTAGTATTCTATATTCCGAAGTCAATGTACTGCCTGAGCCAATCACAATATATTTTCTGGACTTGGTCTTGTAAACAAAAGTGTTGTAGGTTGAATCTTTTTCATGAAAAACCACCTCGTCTTCTTCGGAAGAAGTTCCCAATACATGTTTAAAAATCCTGTCGGAACGTAATGTTACCGGGTCTTTTTTGGTGTAAAAAAGAGTCTTGTTATCGTTGGCCCAAACTGAGCTTCCTGTTGTATTTTCTATGATATCGGGATAAATCTCTCCTGATTCCAGGTTTTTTATCTGAATGTTGTACTGTCTTCTGGAAATGGTATCCGTCCCAAAAGCGGCCATGGTATTGTCCGGGCTAATGGAAACACCCCTCAGGTTGAAGAACTCATGGTCCTTGGCCATTTCGTTGCAGTCGAACAACAATTCCTCCTCGGTATCCAAGTTTTCCTTCTTTCTGGAATAAATGGGGTACTCTTTACCTTCTTTGTATCGGGTAATGTACCAGTAGCCATCCAATTTGTAGGGAACCGAGGAATCATCTTCTTTGATCCTACCTTTCATTTCCTTAAAAAGTTCCTCTTGGAATTTTTCGGTATGGGCCGTCATTTTTTGGAAATACTCGTTCTCGGCGTTCAAATAGTCAAGAACTTGTTGATCTTCCCTATTGTTCATCCAATAGTAATCATCGATTCTAACATCACCGTGCTTTTCTAGCTGGGTGGGATGTTTAGGGGCAATAGGGGGTGTTATGTTCATGGATTCGTCTTTGTTGTTTTTGCAAGCGGTCGCAAAAATAAGGCATAAAACCAGAATAAAAATTCTTGAATTGATCAGTTTCATGGGATAGTGTTTTAGCCAATTTACTACTTTTGACATTACCTTTTGCAATCTTTAATGTTTTGAGTCATCCTGAGCGCAGTCGAAGGGTGAATGTCTCGATATGACAGCTGCATTGAAAAAAATATGAAAACTAAAAATTGAACTATGTTCGGAGACCTAATGGGAATGATGGGAAAAATAAAAGAAACCCAAAAGAAAGTTGAAGCAACCAAGGAACGATTGAATACGGTAATGATCGATGAGGCATCCTCCGATGAGCTACTTAAAGTTACCTTGACGGCCAATCGGGAGATAAAATCAATCTCCATAGACGATACCTTATTGGAAGATAAGGAACAATTGGAGGATTATTTGGTTTTGACATTAAACAAGGCCATTGAAAAAGCCACCAAAGTAAACGAAGCGGAATTGGCGGCCGTAGCCAAAGAAGGCATGCCCAATATCCCCGGCATGGATGCCTTTATGAAGTAATGTGTCGGGTCGAGCGCAGTCGGGACCTTTTTACCCTTTCTCGGCTGCGGTAGAAGGGACTTTTTATCCTATACTTTTCAAAACTTTCAGCAAATGCAGGTGCATGGCATCGGTATAGTCCAAATGGGTGACAATGCGCAGTTTGCCCTGACCCATACCAATGATGGAAACTTGATTTTTGGATAGTTGTTCCAAAAATGCTTCGGATGGCATCTTGGCCTCATTGATTTCAAATATGATGATATTCGTCTCAATAGGTTCCACTTTTTTGATGAAACCCAAAGATTGGAGCACCTCTCCTATTTCTGCAGCTTTTTTATGGTCCTCTGCCAGTCGCTCCACATTGTTATCCAGGGCATAGATTCCCGCGGCGGCCAAAAAACCGGATTGACGCATTCCCCCGCCAAACACTTTTCGGATGCGCAGGGCCTTATCAATATCTGATTTACTTCCAACCAAAACTGAGCCCACCGGGCATCCCATGCCTTTGCTCAGACATACGCTTATCGTATCAAAAAGTTGACCGTACGACCTTGGGTCTTCTCCTTTCTTGACCAAGGCGTTCCAAAGTCGGGCACCATCCAAATGATATTTTAAATGGTGTTCATCACAAACGTTTCGTATTTTCTTCAATTCTTCAAAATTCCAACAGGCGCCACCACCTTTGTTTGTGGTATTTTCTATACAGACCAATGTGGTCAGTGGACTGTGATAAAAATCGGGTGGATTTATGGAAGCTTCCACCTGTTCGGCGGTCATCATCCCACGGTCCCCATCAACTAAACGACAGGAAACTCCACTATTGAAGCTCACTCCTCCCCCTTCGTAATTGTACACATGGGCATATTTGTCGCAAATTAGCTGGTCTCCTGGCTGAGTGTGGATTTTTATCGCGGTTTGGTTCGTCATGGTGCCACTAGGGAAAAACAGGGCGGCTTCCATTCCAAAATAGTCGGCGATTTTGGCTTCCAATTCATTTACCGTAGGGTCGTTCTTAAATACATCGTCTCCTACTTTGGCGTTCATCATCGCCTCCAACATTCCCGCTGAAGGCCTTGTGACCGTGTCGCTTATCAAGTTTGTTTCCATAACATATTTTAGTCTATACAGTCCATTCCAATGGGCGACCCATCTGGAATTGTAGAGACTGGAACAAGTTTGAATTCGGATGGTTTCTTCATAAATGCATCAATTCTTTTTACCATCTCTGCAGAAATTACGTTTTTACCATCTGTCAACAATTGGGTTTTTAAATTGTTCAACGCTTGGCTAGCGATAGCATTTACCTGTGGGTGGACCTCATTGTGTGCTGCTAGATTCATGATGTGGTAGAGAACCCTAAAGTTGATCGTATTCTGAACTTCGGCTTCGTAATCATCTCGATGGGATAAATCAAACGTGCCCCTAATGGTCTGATCCAATACTTCTTTCAGGCCCATTTGGTTCTTGTCCAAACTTTTTTGCTGAATTAGGCGGGACGCGCGTTCTGGATGCAACAAGAGCTCCAAGGTCATGTCGGCGGAGGTCTCGGCTACCGAAAGCGCATCAAAACTAACGCCTGTTCTTCCCTTAAAGGATTCCCTGGAACGACCAAAGCCAATGGCTCTCGGAGGAAAGAGGTCCAACTTATCCTTGGGAACTGCGATAACTTCGGCGTCCAGTGTTTTCAAAATGGATTTCATTGCCTGTTCCTGTACAGCTTCATTAATGGGTTTCACAGGTGTTTGTCCTCCATCCTTTACAGCATAGTTATAGTCCAATCCGCCAATAACTTTAGAGACTGCTTCGGTTTGATATCTGTGGAAAAAGTACAATGGAACAAAGACATCTTCCAAAACGGAATAGGCCTGGCCTGTCTTTATATTTTCTATTGAAAAATTTTTGATGGCCTTTTCACGAATCTCCAACATGCTTTCCAATTCCTGGCTTGCGCTTTTTCCATTGTCCCACAAATGAGCCAAGGCATGGGCGCCTCCTTTTGGACGGGCGTCTTGATCGGAAATATATCTTAACCCATCGTCTTGGGCTTTCTTTAATATGGCATTCAAGGCTTCTTTTTCGTTGGTGCCTTTTGGAAAATCCGAGTATGCATAGGCCACTATTACCTTGTCCCATTTACCGAT
>JANSXF010000008.1 GCA_024743095.1 Flavobacteriaceae bacterium | reverse complement strand
GACCTCTTAATTTTCCTATTTTGGTGAAGGGATAAATTTTCCAAGTGGCCCTATGCCGCTTTTTTGCGCATATTATGGGCCAATGCGTGCAATCCGAACTCCAATTCCACCTTTTTGATTCCTTTATGGGTAAATCGTTTGAAGTTACGGTTCGATTTGATATGACCGAACACCGGTTCCACATCCGCGGTCCGTCTTTTTCTCCTTTCTATGCCCTCTTCGCTGGTGAGCCTTTTCCTGACGGCCTCTTTGTGACGTTCCAGTTGGTGGTTGCGCTCTACTTTTCGGTTGTATTTTGACTTATGGCACATTCCGCGCAGTGAGCAGCCCTGGCAGTTCCTGGCCTGGTAAATACTGGTTGTTTGCCGGTAACCGGATTTGGTGGTCCTTTTCTGATCGTGTGTTCGCTCCATATGCTGTCCCATCGGGCATACGTAATAGTCACCTTCCGCATTATAGTGTAGGTTATTTCTGTTAAAATCGTCCTTTCCATTTTTCTTTTTCTTGGATTTGTAGGTCTGTTCCTCTTTGTCAAAGGTGTTGTACTTCACGTAGCCCTCGATTCCCACATTTTCAAGGTACCCATAGTTCTGCTCACTGCCGTAGCCGGCATCGGCGGTCAGGTTTTCGGGGAGTGCCCCGTAAAGGTATTCATAGGTCTGCAGGTGCGGTTTGAGCGTGTGGATGTCATTGGTGGCCTGGTGGAGACTGTAATGGATGATAAACTGTGACTCGGAACTGATCTGTACGTTGTAACCGGGCTTGAGCTGCCCGTTCTGCATATGGTCCTCTTTCATCCGCATGAAGGTGGCGTCGGGATCGGTCTTGCTGTAACTGTTGCGCCCGGCCAGTAGCGCTTCCTGCCCTTCGTACTTTTCTATATTGGCGGGAAAGTGCTTTTCAATGTACCGTGCTTTGGCCCTCTGTTTGCTGCCGGCCCCGGGGGTTCCCTTGAGTATTTTATTGATCTTTTGGGCGGTCCTTTCCACTTTCTCCCTGTCCATTTTCGTGAAGTCCGGTGGTGTTGGATCTTTGTCCTCTTCATCGGCCACGCTCTGGGCGTACTGCCAAAGCTCTTCCAGCTGTTCTGACATTTTCTCCCTGCGCGTTTTGATGGCATTGCCCCATACAAAGGTGTACCGACCTGCCATAGACTCTATCTTGGTGCCATCGGTAAAGACTTCCTTAAGGGTGACCAGTCCTTCCTCGGCCAGGAGCAGTACCACCTGCTTGAAGATATCCTTGAAGATGGTCTTGAGTTTTTTGCTACGGAAGCGGGCGATGGTGTTGTGATCGGCTACCTGTCGGGCGGACAGCCACATATAATTATTGATGTTCTCGCGCATGGCCTTTTCGATCTTCCTGGAGGAGTAGGTGTTGTCCATATAAGCATAGACCATTACCTTGAGCATCATTTTGGGATGGTAGCTCGGTTTGCCCTCCCGGCTGTACTCTGCAACGAGCAACCCTAGGTCAAGTTGTTCGATCACCCCATTGACCACACGCACCGGATGGTCCTGCGGGATCAGTTCTTCTATGCTGGGTGGAAAAAGCCAATTTTGCTGTTGGTTGTAATCTTGAAAATTGGTGTTCATACGTCTGGTTATCAGACTATAATTTACGCTAAATACAGGATGAAAACAAGCAAATGCTCCTGTATATTCAATAAAAAAGCTGTCCCGGTTATGAGACAGCTTCTTTTTGCACTTATATATTGTTTACAGCTTTTTCTTTACTGCAACTTCTTGGAAGGCCTCTACAATATCTCCTTCTCTAATATCATTATAGTTCTTGATCTGCAATCCACAGTCGTAACCTTTGGCAACTTCCTTGACATCGTCCTTGAATCGTTTTAACGAGGCCAATTCACCTGTGTAGACCACAACACCGTCACGAATCAACCTGATACGGGAGTTCCTGAATATTTTCCCGCTGGTTACCATACAACCTGCAATGGTTCCAATTTTGGAAATCTTAAAGGTTTCCCTGATTTCTGCATTACCCGTAACCTCTTCTTTCATCTCTGGGGACAACATGCCTTCCATCGCATCTTTGAGGTCGTTGATGGCATCATAGATAATGGAATACATCCTGATATCGATTTCTTCCTTATCTGCAATGGACCTTGCGTTGCCCATTGGCCTAACATTAAATCCGATTATGATCGCATCCGAGGCACTTGCCAATAATACATCCGACTCGGTAATGGCACCTACACCTTTATGTATGATGTTTACTTGGATCTCGTCGGTAGACAATTTTTGGAACGAATCCGTCAAGGCTTCTACGGAACCATCCACATCACCTTTAAGGATAATGTTGAGTTCTTGGAAGTCGCCCAATGCAATTCTTCGTCCAATTTCATCCAACGTAATATGACGCTGTGTCCTTACAGACTGCTCACGCTGTAATTGCGAACGTTTTGCAGCAATTTGTTTTGCTTCACGTTCATCTTCCAGCACATGGAACCTGTCACCTGCCTGCGGCGCCCCGTCCAATCCCAAAATGGAAATCGGTGTAGATGGACCTGCACTGTCAATATTGTTTCCTCGCTCATCATGCATGGCCTTTACCTTACCACTACATGTTCCAGCAAGGACATAATCACCTATTTTAAGAGTACCGGTTTGCACCAAAATAGTGGCCACATAACCTCTACCTTTATCCAAGAAAGCCTCAACAACAGTTCCCGTTGCCAACCTTTCTGGATTTGCTTTCAATTCCAAAAGCTCGGCTTCCAACAATACTTTCTCCAACAGTTCCTTGACGCCCTGTCCTGTTTTAGCGGAAATATCATGGGACTGTACCTTACCTCCCCAATCTTCCACCAATAAATTCATTTGGGCCAAACCTTCCTTGATTTTATCAGGATTTGCAGTCGGCTTATCCACTTTATTGATAGCAAACACTATGGGCACACCTGCCGCCTGAGCATGACTGATAGCCTCTTTTGTCTGTGGCATGATATCATCATCCGCAGCAATCACGATAATAGCAATATCGGTTACTTGGGCCCCACGGGCCCTCATCGCGGTAAACGCTTCGTGACCAGGTGTATCCAAGAAGGTGATTTTCTGCCCATCTTCCAAGGCAACCCCATAGGCACCTATGTGCTGGGTGATTCCTCCACTCTCCCCTGCGATTACATTCTCTTGACGAACATAATCCAGCAAGGATGTTTTACCGTGGTCAACGTGACCCATTACGGTAACAATCGGGGCACGGGCTTTCAAATCTTCTGGGCTATCCTCGACCTCCTCAATGGTTTCTTCGATTTCTGCAGTAACGAATTCCACCTCATAACCAAATTCATCAGCAACAATGGAAAGTGTTTCCGCATCCAAACGCTGGTTGAGCGTCACCATGATACCAAGGGACATACAAGCCGAGATAATCTGGGTCGTAGAAACGTTCATCATGGTAGCAAGCTCGTTAACGGTAACAAATTCCGTTACCTTTAAAATCTTGCTGTCCAATTCCTGCTGTTCAAGATCTTTTTCCGTTTGTTGGCGGTGCTGATCCCTTTTCTCCCTACGATATTTGGCTCCTCGGCCTTTACTAGATTTACCTTGAAGTTTTTCAAGGGTCTCCCTTACTTGTTTTTGTACTTCTTCTTCGGTAGGCTCCACTTTGGGCGCATTGGAACGCTGTCCCTTTCTTCCTTGTCCCGGCCTATTATTATTTCGATTACCACCACCCGCTTGCGGGCCGTTCTTTACAATTCTTCTACGTCGCTTTTTACGATCTCCTGTATCGGATGAAGCTCCAGCTTTATTTCCTTTTTGAGCCTCTTCCTTTTTCTTTTTTACTGGTTTTTTAAACTGCGAAAGGTCAATTTTATCTCCCGTAATCTTAGGTCCGGAAAGTTTCTGATAGTTGGTCTTTATGGTACCTGACTCAGAACTTTCGGCCTCTTCCTTAGGTTTTTCGGCTTCAGTCTTTTCTTCCTTAACTTCAGGCTTTTTGCTTTCCTTATAAACTGGCATTTCAGGCTCTGAAGCTTTGGGCTTTTCAACCTCTTGGGCCTTTTCTGGCTCCACTTTTGGCACCTCTGGCTTCTCTGGCTCTTCTTGCTTAGGCTCCTCTTTCTTGGGTTGTTCAGGCTTTTTGTCCAAGTCGATCTTGCCCACGGTCTTAGGCCCGGCAAGCTCTGCTTTGGCCTTCACCACTTCTTGCTCGGCCTCCTTTTTCTCCTTGGCCAACCTGCGCTCTTCCTGTTCTTTTTCCATCCGAATTCGGATGGCCTCCTTTTCCTTGCGCTTTTCTTCACCAACTTCCTTCGAAGCGACCTTTTTACTCTTATCCGTTTGGAACTCATCCAACAGAACTTGATACACCTCATTGGATATTTTAGTGGTAGGACGCGCCTCTACCTCATGCCCCTCCGAGGCCAGGTAATCGACTGCCCTATCCAGTGAAATGTTCAATTCTCTGAGAACTTTGTTAAGTCGTATTGTTGGATTTTCTGCCATAAATAATTTTACTTCCCTAAATTTTCGCTGCTAATATAAGCCTAATCTTCAAATTCTTCCTTGAGGATGCGAACGACTTCCTGAATTGTTTCCACTTCTAAATCGGTTCGCTTCGCCAAATCTTTTACATCCTGCTCCAGGACGCTGCGTGCGGTATCCAATCCAATCTTCTTGAATTCTTCGATCACCCAGCTTTCGATCTCATCGGAAAACTCGGTCAATTCCACATCTTCCTCAACACCCTCACGGAACACATCTATCTCATAACCAGTTAATTGACCAGCCAATCGTATGTTATGCCCTCCCCTACCAATAGCCTTGGAAACTTCTTCCGGCTTAAGATATACTTGGGCTGTTTTTTTCTCATCATTCAATTTAACCGAGGACACCCTTGCAGGACTCAATGCACGGGTCACCATTAATTGCGGATTGTTCGTCCAGTTGATCACGTCAATATTTTCATTGCCCAACTCGCGTACAATTCCATGGATTCTTGACCCTTTCATACCAACACAGGCACCAACAGGATCAATCCTATCATCATAGGAGTCTACAGCTACTTTCGCTTTCTCACCCGGGATACGAACTGCTTTTTTGATGGTAATCAGGCCATCGAACACTTCTGGAATCTCTTGGAAGAACAATTGCTCCAAGAAAATCGGCGATGTCCTAGACATGATAATGGCCGGCTTGTTCCCTTTAAGTTCCACACTTTCGATAATACCCCGAACGTTATCCCCTTTTCGGAAAAAGTCGGAAGGTATCTGCTTTTCCTTTGGAAGGATGATCTCGTTTCCTTCATCATCCAACAAAATTACTGCACGATGTCTGATATGATGCACCTCTGCGGTATAAATCTCACCTTCCAAGTCCTTAAATTGCTTGTAGATGGTTGTATTGTCGTGCTCGTGTATTTTGGATATCAAGTTTTGTCGCAATGCCAAAATAGCTCTTCTGCCTAGATCGATAAGCTTTACCTCTTCCGATACATCCTCCCCTACTTCAAAATCGGGCTCGATTTTTCTAGCTTCGGACAAGGATATTTCCTCGTTGGGCTCTTCCACTTCACCATCTTCAACAACCACACGGTTTCTCCATATTTCCAAATCCCCTTTGTCGGGGTTGATAATAATATCAAAATTGTCGTCAGAACCAAATTTTTTCTTGAGCGCACTTCGGAACACTTCTTCCAAAATCGCCATAAGGGTAACCCTGTCAATAAACTTATCGTCCTTAAACTCCGAAAAGGATTCGATGAGCGCTAGGTTTTCCATTTTCTACTACAATTAAAATTTTAATTTAACTTTTGCCTCTTGAATGTCAGAAAAGGCGATTTCCTGCTTTTTCTGTACTGTAACTTTTCCTTTACCCACAGGTTTGGGCTCACGGGCCTTCCACTCCAAGGTAATGCTATCTGTCGAGGTCGCCACCAGTGTGCCTTCCAATTGCTCGGAGCTGGTCTTGACCTGTAGTTTTCTTCCAACGTTTTTGTTATACTGACGTGGCAATCTCATCGGTGAAGTAGCACCGGCCGATGTGACCTCCAAAGAAAAATCTTCCTCCTCGCGATCCAAATTATGTTCAATGGCCCGGCTAACGTTCATGCAGTCTTGCAAACTCACCCCTTCATCACCATCCAAAACTACTTTGATACTGTTGTCGCTGCCCATTTTAAAATCAACCAAGAACAAGGAAGAGTGCTCTTCCAACGCCTTGCCCAGCAACGATTCCACTTTATCCTTCAACATAAAAATGAGAAATAAGTAATAAAAGAGGGGACTCAAGGTCCCCTCGTGAATACTTTTATATCCGTTCAGTTTTGCAAATATACAACAAATAATATCGCTTGTGCAACCCCTCCCCAAACAAAAATAAGTTGTCCCTATCTATTTTTCAATGAATTACCTTGTTCCAAAGCAAGAACAAAGCTTCTACAAACTGAGTATTCCAACTGTAAAACGCAGTATTCCCCATATATTTTATGGTTAACACTCTTTTTACCCCCTTTCACAACAAATATTTTGAAGCCACTCTACGCACGTTAATTTTGTCTAATATTCAATTAAAGTACATGGGCACAACTTTGTTCCTCAGGAAGAAGATGAATCATTTTCCCAATGGATGGATGCTGATTTTGGCATTTTTTCTTTTGGGAACCTTTCTGTCATTTTCCCAGACCACTACAATCTGGAGTGAAAATTTCAATTATGGAAATGGCATCTCAAGTGGTACGTCCAGTGGACCATCAGCATCAAACTGGAACACTACAGGAGGTAGTAAGCTGTCTGTCAACAGCAATAGATTGAGGGGTAGAAATCTTGATGCTGAGAGAACCTGGCAGGTGAGTCCAATCAATATTTCCGGTTACGATTTCATAAGTTTTAGCATGGATACTTGGGTGGGGGACCCAAGCGAAATGGAAAATGGAAGTGATTACCTAATTGGTGAATACCGTATTGATGGAGGTTCTTGGCAACAATTTGTAAACGCCTCTGGATCCTATTCCGACCCTTTAAACACTTCCTATGGATTTGGATTTTCCAGCACTGGCAATTCCACATTGGAGATTAGAGTGCAAATGGATAATGATAACAATAGTGAAGAATACTTTATAGACAATCCAACGGTTCAAGGTGTTTCAGGAATATGCAATGGCGAAGTCGATTTTGAGTTTTATGACAGCTCACCTTCTGGCAGTACCGTGGACAACATTCCAACCTCAGGGTATCTTGGGTCGGGTACCTACACCAGTTTCGATGTTGATGCGCTCCAAAACCAAGAAGACCCCGGTGATGCCGATAATTTCAGTATTCGATATACAGGATTTATCCAAATTGATCGACAAGGAACTTATACCTTTTATACTACTTCGGACGATGGTTCCAAGTTATATATCAATGGCACCCAGGTAGTGAACAACGATGGCGCCCATGGCTCCCAAGAACAATCGGGAACCATAACCTTATCGCCCGGATTGCACAATATTACCGTGCTGTTTTTTGAGAATGGTGGAAGTGAAAACCTCTCCGTAGCATACCAAGGCCCCTCCATCGGCAAACAAAACATCCCTTTTTCTAAATTATACTCTACATGTAGTACGGGCAGTGCCGATCTTGATGGTGATGGCGTACCTGATTCTGTTGATCTAGATGATGACAACGATGGTATTTTGGATATTGATGAATGTGGCGGAGCCTCTGGGAATTTTGTCCAAACTGCCAGCAATCTTGCTCATTTTAGGACACCATCCAATGCCGAAGGTAGTCCCGGAACTACTTATGCCTATAATTCGGTTTACACTTATGAAGACCAGTCAGAAATATTGTTGCGATTTGCCCAACCCGTGACCGACGGAACCACAATAAGTGTTTTTTTGGGTGCAGACCCAGCGGTTACGAGTACCAACATGCAGATACAGCGTTCCAATGCGGCAGGAGATGATGAAGGATGGTTAGCAGGGGCCAATGGCACCTCTCCTGGTTCCATTCGTGAAGTAACCTTTACCGTAAACGGAAGCAGCTTAGAATACATCAAAGTAATTGCCTGGCAAGTAGGCGCAAGAGTATACGGCGCAAGCCATGATGGCGCAATAGATTGCACCACGGTGGATACCGATGGCGACGGCATACCAAACTATCAGGATTTGGATAGTGACGGGGACGGCATACCAGACAACGTGGAAGCACAAACCTCTTTGGGCTATATTGCCCCTTCAGGAGTCGATGCCAATAACAACGGACTGGACGATGCCTACGAAAGTAGCGGAATCACTCCCGTGGATACCGATGGGGACGGAACACCTGATTTTATGGATACGGATTCCGATAATGATGGGACCCCCGACACCACAGAAGCAGCTTTGACACTTTCCGGCTCGGATAGCGACAACGATGGTTTGGATAATAATATGGACACCACAACAGGGTACGCCGACCCAGGAGGAACCATAGACAATCCACTGAACACCAATGGAGGCTCTTTGATATTGCCAGATTCAGATGGCGATGTTGCCTCGGGAGGAGATTTGGATTTTAGGGACGATACATTTGACGATAATGATCCACCATCCATAACTGCAACGGGAAACCAAACATTTTGCCCTGGAGACCCAATTCCCGTGGCGGAAACCGTAGACATCACCGATACCGACAGTAGCACCTTGGACGCCGTTTATATTCAAGTTACTTCCAACTACGATGTATCAGGTGATGTATTGAGCTTAACTGGAACACACCCGAACATTACAGCAAGTTGGGATACTTCCCAAGGAAGGCTTTTCTTGGAAGGACCTGCTACATTGGCCGAGTTTGAAGCCGCAATCGGCGATGTTGTTTTCCAAACCACCGCAACAGTTAGTGGTGGGGACACACGGACATTTTCCATAGTAATGAACGAAGCGAACTACTTAGAGTCCACGGGGCACTACTACGAATATGTGGCAGCGGAAGGAATAACTTGGACAGCCGCGAGAGATGCCGCCGCACTAAGAACATTCTACGGTCTACAGGGGTACTTGGCCACAATTTCCATTCAGGATGAATCCGACCTCTTGGGATCGCAGGCACCTGGGGCAGGTTGGATAGGGGCAAGTGATGCCACCACCGAAGGTGATTGGTATTGGGTAACCGGTCCTGAAGCAGGAACTCTTTTTTGGAGGGGAAATGCCGGAGGTACAGCATTTGGATATGAATTCTGGAACTCAGGGGAACCCAATAATTCCGGAGATGAAGACTATGCACACATTACAGCGCCTGGCGTTGGATTACCTGGATCCTGGAACGACCTATCCAATACCGGTGCAGCCAGTGGCGATTATCAACCCAAAGGATATTTGGTAGAATATGGCGGTATGCCCGGCGACCCATCTTACCCCGATTTGGCTGCCACCACCACAATTACAGTAGAAACCACCGCACCAACGGCCAGTACGCCTTCACCGATTTCGGTAAACTGTACTGCAGACATTCCCACGCCAGATGTAACTGTAATAACCGACGAAGCTGATAATTGCGATCCAAATCCCACAGTAACATTCATTAGCGATGTAAGCGACGGTGGAAGCAATCCTGAAACCATTACACGGACCTATAGGATTACCGATACTGCCGGAAACACATTTGATGTTGAACAGACAATCACCGTAACTCCTTTTGCCATTCCCAGTCAACCAGTGGACCAGACCGTGATAATTGGAAATAGTGGTACTTTTTCCGTTACCGCAAACAATGTTGACACCTACCAATGGCAGGTAAGTACGGACGGCGGAAGCAACTTTGCACCTATCGTTGACGGAGCTGAGTATTCGGGAACCCAGACAGCGAACCTTACTGTAACCGCTCCGGATTCCTCTAAAAACGGCTATGTCTACCGAGTACTTGTATCGAATTCTGCAGGAAGTTGCACACCGCTCGAATCAAACCAAGCAACCTTGACAATGAAAGCTGGCAGAGTGATAACCAACCGAGGCATCACCTATCGGGTGAACAACAATTAGCAAAGACAGAAACAATACTTTTTTAGACTGATTTTTGGCTTTTCTTCATGTAGAAGAAAACGCAATACCTTTGCCATATGGTACTTTTAAAAAATCCAAAGGTCAAGCACTACGTGAAACGTATACTGCCCTTTGGGATTATTTGGCTGGTCTTGAGCTGGTTTTTACTGCTCATAGAGTCCATGGCCATGGGTTATGAAAATCAACGACCAGAAACGGACATCACCGTTACCTGGAACATTTTCCTTTTTGCCTCCATAGCCGTTTTTTTGGTAGGTATGGCCATGGGCACTGTGGAAGTGTTTTGGCTGGGCAAGCTTTTTAAAAACAAGGCATTTTGGAAAAAAATCCTTTACAAAATGGGGTTTTACCTTCTTTTCATGCTTGTCATCAATTTAGTGACCTTTCCCATTGCAGCGAGCATAGAGCTTGACTCCACCCTTATGGACTCGGAGGTATGGCAAAAATTTTCAAATTACATTGAGAGCCCTACTTTTTTAAGCACAATGGTCTCCCTGACATTTAGCATTTTTGTTTCCTTACTTTATTCAGGTATCAGCGAACATCTGGGACACAATGTCTTGCTCAACTTTTTTATGGGAAAATACCATCAGCCCAAAGAAGAGTTCCGTGTTTTTATGTTTTTGGATATGAAATCTTCCACCTCCCTGGCTGAACAACTGGGACACAAAATATATTTTCAATTTTTAAGCGATTATTACAATCAACTATCCAATGCCATAATTCAATATAAAGGAGAAGTGTACCAATATGTGGGCGATGAGATTGTGGTTACTTGGGAGAAAAGCGATGGTTTACAGAACAACAACTGCATTCGCTGTTTTTATACCATGAAACAATCCCTGCTAAAAAAGTCGACCTATTTTGAAAACACCTACGGTGTAACCCCCTCATTTAGGGCAGGACTACATCTTGGACAAGTGACCACGGGAGAAATAGGGGCCCTTAAAAAAGAAATCTTCTTTACCGGCGATGTTCTAAATGTTACCGCACGTATCCAAAAACTGTGCAAACCCTTTAAACAGGATATTATCGTTTCCGAACAACTGGCCGAACAACTCAAGGGCAACGGACTAAGTTTTGAATCCTTGGGAAGCACGGAGCTAGAAGGCAGAAAAAAAACTGAAAAACTCTTTGCCCCTATGCTTACTTCGTAAAAAATATCGGGTCAGTTTTGGGTTATAAACCGAAATTCCTCCAAATATTTGGAATTTGACTCCAGCTTTCCTGTTTCAAAAATCAATAACTTACCTTCATTTTGATTATAACTGCTCCATTGCGGCAATCCTTCTCCATTGGGATTTCCCGTTTTTGCAAAATTGACCCAGTAGGCAGACATTTGGTCCTCAAGCTTGCGTTCCTCGGCTTGCCATGACCTGTCCCATTGATCTAGTGTATGCAATGCGAACGGCACTTCGGAAGTATGGAAAGCCCCGTAATTGGGGAATCCGGGTTTATCGGTAGGGACATGGGTAAACTCATATAACCAAACATCCCTGTCCATATATGTTCCCAACAAGTAAGATGGCAATCCGGCAAAGCTCAGAAGGTTCATTTTTTGTTGTGATTGAAGTGCCTCTTCATTATTTCCGGCAGGAAACATTTTTAAAAACTCATCGGAATTTCCGCCAAATCTTTCATTGGCCATCGATGTGAAGCTTTCCATTGTCACCTCTCCCATAGGCAAAAGGTTGGCATCACCGGTCACCCAGCCAGTCAGCACTTTAACCTGATTCTGCTTGCCTGTTTTAAAATGTTCAAATAAATCTTTGGGCAAAAAGTAATTGTCCAACACCACACCAAAGCGACCTAGATTACTGTTATTGCTCAACTCCTGTAATTGTACTGCAGGCATCTCCCGCAATTCGGCAATCGATGTTGCATTTGCGCTCTTCATAAACCTGAGGCCCTGTTCTTCCGCTGTAGCCAAATCTTGCATTAATCGGCCGCCCAAAATTCCACCACTTTGACAAATGGCCTTGTTAAAATATCCGCTCGCCAAAGGAGAAGCTATTTGAGCATTCACACTAAAAGAACCTGCAGATTGACCTGCAATCGTGACATTCTTCGGGTCACCACCAAAGGCGGCTATGTTTTTCCGAATCCATTTCAGCCCTTCCAGTTGATCCATAAAACCATAATTGCCCGATGCATCGTGACCAGATTCTTTGCTCAGCTCAGGGTGTGCCATAAACCCAAGCACCCCTACCCTATAGTTCAAACTCACAAACACCACGCCTTGTTCGGCCATTTGTTGCCCATCATAAATATCACAATTGGCACTTCCGGAACTTAATCCCCCTCCATAAATCCATACAAACACCGGTAATTTTTGGTCTTTGCCTTTGGTCGGTGTCCATACATTTAGGTAGAGGCAATCTTCACTAAGAGGTTCGGGCTTGGCAATAAACTCTTCTGTCCAACATAAAAAGGGTTCTGGCCTATTTTGAATGGGACTGGGACCAAACTCTTTGGCTTGTTTTACACCTTCCCAGTTATGCACAGGCCGTGGAGCTTTCCAACGCAATTCGTCCACAGGTGGTTGTGCAAATGGAATTCCTTTAAAGATTTGAACTTCCCCATTGGAATATCCCTCCACTTTGCCATTTTGGGTCTGCACTATGGTCTGGGCATTTCCATAGAAAGAAACAACAAAAAGAAGAACTATCAGATTTTTCATGGAGGTTGGTATTTTTATTCTTGATGCATAAGGTAGTGTTTTTTAAGAATTGAAATCAAAGCTTACGCCTAAGACATAAAAACATAAAAGCCCCTGGCAACATATCCAGAGGGTTATTTGTTTTTATGAAGTACATTAACTGGTCATTTCTATACTCCCTGCACACTCTTCCGAAGAAACAATGATATTTAAGAAACACCCACTTACACCCCATGCTGGTTCAAAACAAAAAAGATTGGATAAATATCAAGTTCACCCCCATCCTCTTCTTGATAATATCCTGGTTTTCAGAAAAAAACAGACATCGGGAAGGGCTCCAAGATGATCATAAAAAGTAAAACTGCCTACTTCTTTTGTAAAAGCACCTCCAACCTTTCCAGCATATCCGTTCCCATAATAGCGGCTAGATCAAACCCATCACCTTCATACTCCTCTTCAGTTTCAATCCACCTTCCAATAATATTCGATGGCAAACAAAGCTCTTCCCTTATGCCCGTTGGGTCGAGCACTTCGGAAGATCCATATTCATCCCCATTAGGATGATCCCGTATTTTTAGATCGTCCACAGGTCCGTTATAAAAGAAAACATCATAATCCTGGCCATCCATGTCCATAAAAAAATAGAAAACACCAGCGCCTTTGGGCTCCCCACTGATGATGTCATGAGTTTTAATTTCTGCAAGATTGAACTGACCAATAAAAATCAGATCCTCGGGAAATCCTATGGAATCCGGCAGATGGGAAAGCCCATATAATTAAGTCTTGCCCAAAGGAACTTCTTCTTCGGAACCACTTATTTCAAATTCTGGAACCAGATAGTAAAAACAACCCATTTTTAAGATGGTTTTTAAACTTTCAAAAGTTAATTCAGTTCCTGCGCTTTCGTTGAAGGCGTCAATGTTCTCTTCGTTAAAGGCAAAGCCATCTATCGCAGCTTTTGCTTTTCCCCGTACATCCATACGTTTTGCATTAAAGTAGGCTAATAAAGGATTTGGGGTAAATGCTGCGTAGATGTTCCAAATATGGAAATATTTTTTTGAATGGTACAACCCTAAAAATCATGCAGCTATAAATCCAAGAGGGTAAATCAACCTTGATTCATGGCTCTCGTGTTTAATTTCAATACTATTTTACCATCGAATCAAAATAAGATGTAATTTCGGCCTCAAATAATGACACTAGATCAGAAAGTCCGATTGGTCGAATCGTTGTTCGACCAATTGGAGCTAGAGACCCAAGAGTTTCAGGAGAAGTCGAAGCTTGGCTGTGTTTCTGGTTGTGGAAAATGTTGCACTTTTCCAAATATTGATGCTTCACCCTTGGAGTTTTTACCCTGGGCATTTCAGCTTTTTTTATCCGGTAAGGCCGAAGAGGCTTTGGAAACCATAAGCGAGTCTAACGACAAAACCTGTTTTTTACTGACTCCTGTTTCCATATTAAGTAAAGGACATTGCGGCAGCTACAAACATCGTGGACTGATATGCAGACTTTTCGGGTATGCAGCAAGCAAAGACAAATACGGCAATTTAAGATTGGCAACCTGTAAAGTAATCAAGGAAGGGCAAACAGACAGTTACCAAGCCGTTTCAGCAGCCATATCCGAAGGGATGTACGTTCCTGTTTTCACCGACTACTACATGCAGCTCAACCAAATAGATTACCGGTTGGGCTCCAAGTTAATGCCCATAAACAAAGCGCTAAAAATGGCTTTGGAGGAAGTGTTGCAGTATTACTCGTACAGACCCGTTCCCAGTATGGACAAGCAGATCGGGTAATACCGGCACATCATCACAAAATCCCAGAACTGTTTCCACCCATCTTTGGTCAGCCCTCCCATCCATTTTGGCATAAACAATCCTGTCAATGGAATTAATGAAAGTTCACTTGTTAATCTTTCATAAAAAGAAATAGGTTAAAATACTTTTTCCTACTTTGTCCTTTTTGGGAATTTAAATTGAAACCGACCATGATTAAAAAACTCCTTATTTTAGGGCTCTTCTCCATTTTCTTGACCACCCCCTTAAAAGCACAACTTTTTGGAAAGAAAAAAAACAAAACAAAGAAAGAGGCCGTTGAAGAAAAATCTAAAAAAGATAAAAACGGCATAAAAAAGTACAATGAAGTAATCACCAAAGACGCAGTTACCGACCAGGGCCTGTTCAAGGTGCATAAGATAGGAGATAATTATTTTTATGAAATCCCATTTCGTTTGCTGGTCAAGGATATGTTATGGGTAAGCCGAATTGCACAAATCCCCAACAACCTTGGAGGAGGTTACGTAAACGCTGGGTCAAAAACCAATGAGCAAGTGGTGCACTGGCAACGCTACCAGAACAAAATTTTGCTCAGGGCAAAATCGTATACCAACATAGCGGACAGTACCAAAGCCATCAGTAATTCTGTAAAGGTCAACAATTTTGAACCCATACTGTTCGCCTTTGACATCAAGGCATTCAACGCCGATTCCACGGCTGCCGTTATCCAAGTGGACAATCTTTTCACTACCGATGTTCCTGCAATAAGCGGCCTATCTTCCAGATTGAGGCAACGGTACAAAGTAAAAAAACTGGATCAGTCCCGAAGTTTTATCAACAGTATCAAAAGTTTTCCCGAAAACATTGAAGTAAAGCAAGACTTCACCTATGACGCTTCGGAACCGCCATCTTTTTCCGATACGGGCTCCATCAGCCTTCAAATGAACCAATCCATGGTATTGTTGCCCGAAGAGCCCATGGCGGCCAGGCTGAACGACCCGAGGGTAGGTTTCTTCACCGTTTCACAAATAGATTATGGCAGTACGAAGTTAAAGGCCGACCAAAAACGGTACATCCGCCGTTGGCGATTGGAACCCAAAGACCCCGCTGCCTATGCCAGGGGTGAATTGGTAGAGCCGGTAAAACCGATTGTGTACTATTTAGATCCCGGGACGCCCGAAAATCTTCAGAAATATATTAAACAGGGCATTGAAGACTGGCAAAAACCCTTTGAAACCGCAGGCTTCAAAAATGCAATTATTGCCAAAGATGCACCAACCCCTGAAGAAGACCCTGAATTCAGCCCAGAGGACATTCGCTATTCCGTGGTACGCTATGTGGCCAGTACCACCCGAAATGCCGTAGGCCCCAGTGTGTCCGATCCACGAAGTGGAGAAATCATTGAAAGCGATATTATTTGGTACCACAACCACCTGCGCAGCTACCGCAACCGATATCTATTGGAAACCGGAGCCGCGAATCCATCCGCAAGGACCTTGGACACACCCGATGAAGAAATAGGTGAAATGATGCGGATGGTGATTGCTCATGAAGTAGGCCATGCCCTTGGTTTTCCACACAATATGGCGGCCAGCTATGCCTATCCCGTGGACTCGCTACGCAGTGGAAACTTCACACAAAAAAATGGTATCGCAGCAAGCATCATGGATTATGCCCGCTACAATTATGTGGCACAACCAGGCGATGAAAATATTCGGTTTATCCGCCAAATGGGCCCCTACGACCATTATGCGGTGAACTGGGGGTACAGATGGCTACCCAATATTGAAGAACCTGGGGACGAAAAGGAAACCCTTAACAACTGGATCTTGGAAAAAGCAGATGACCCTAAATTTAAATATGGCAGGCAATCCAGTTATTTTGATCCGCAATCCCAAACGGAGTGCATAGGTGACGACCCTGTAAAGGCAAGCACCTATGGCATCAAAAATTTAAAATATGTGCTGACTCAGCTTCCTGCTTGGACCTCCGACAAAACCAACGATTATGATGACCTAGAAGAACTCTACAGTGAACTTTTAGGTGTTTTTAACCGTTATGTTCGGCATGTTTCCCGAAATGTGGGAGGGGTGTATCAAAACATTAAGACCCCCGAACAGAAAGGTACGGTGTACACGGTTCTTGGTGCAAAAGACCAGCGTGAATCAATGGAGTGGTTACAGAAAAATATTTTTGAAACACCCGAATGGCTCTTGGACACCTCTGTGTTACTAAACATTGACCATACAGCATACTTCGAAAAGATACGCAGGGTACAATCCTCCCAGCTCAACCAGTTAATGGGGCTGGAAACCTTGGGAAGGCTGATCAATTCAGAAATGACACAGGGCGACAATTACAGCGCCTATGACATGTTGAGCGACCTAAGAAAAGGGCTTTGGAAAGAGGCCTACCAAAATCACAATGTGGAACTATACCGTAGAAACCTCCAAAACACCTATTTGGAACGAATGGCGCGTTTGCTTACCGAGGACGGCTCTTCCAACTACAACGTGGAAACTTCTGATGTACGAGCACTGGTAAGAGGCGAACTCAACACACTGAAAAGTACCTTGAACAGGGCCAAAAACGCAAGTGTGAACACCATAACCAAATACCATTACGAAAATGCCATTGCCACAATCGAGGAACTTTTCGATACCGAATAAAAAAATGGAACTTGGAGCAAAAAAGAAACAGCCCCTTAAATCCGATGATTTAAGGGGCTGTTTGTTGGCCTACAAGGACTCGAACCTTGAACGACTGAACCAAAATCAGCTGTGTTACCAATTACACCATAGGCCAGTACCATATAAAAGCTAAATTTGATTCAGCTTTTGAGCGTGCAAATTTAAAACAAACTTTGGTTTCAACAAATATTTTTGACAAGAATACCAGCTATTTTTATTCAACATGGGTGTTAAAGGTTTTCCAAAAAGGGTTAGGCTTCTGTTCTAGATTTACTAAATTCGCCACAATTCGGTTAATAACCAACTCTTATGTTTGCAAAAGACTTCAAAAAATGGGATACCATCCTTGGGTGGGCTTCCTTTGCTATCGCATTTATAGTATATGCCCTTACCGTTGAACCCACAGGAAGTTTTTGGGACGCAGGGGAATACATTTCCACTTCTGCTAAATTGCAAGTAGGTCACCCACCGGGAGCCCCACTGTTGCAAATGATCGGAGCCTTTTTTGCTATGTTCGCCTTTGGTGATCCCACAAAAATAGCCCTCATGGTAAATGCCGTATCTATTGTATCCAGCGCATTTGCCGTCTTGTTCACTTTCTGGACCATTACCAACTTAACAGGAAAATTGATCGTCAAAAACGAAGAAATGACCAATAGCAAGGCCATTGCCATTTTCGGTAGCGGTTTGGTCGGGGCGCTTGCTTTTACATTTTCGGATAGCTTTTGGTTCAACGCGGTGGAGACCGAAGTGTATGCCATGGCCAGTTTTATGATGGCGTTATTGCTCTGGTTGGGACTAAAATGGACCGATAACTTGGGAGACCCCAGAGGTCACCGATGGCTTATGCTCATCTCTTTTGTGATAGGTCTTACCTTTGGAATACAGTTCATGGGCTTCTTGGCGATTCCATCCATTGGATTGCTCTATTACTTCAAAAAATATAAAACCACAACTGTAAAAAACTTCTTGCTCGCAAACATCATCGTAGTAGCAATACTCATCTTGGTCTATAAATTCTCCCTGACCTATGTTCTGGAACTATTTGGTTGGAGCGAAGTGTTCTTTATCAACGAAATTGGACTTCCCTTTAATTCGGGGTCCATCATCATGGGACTTTTATTTGTGGCCGCTTTCTATTTCGGTTTGAGATATACCCGAAAACACAATTACTACAATGCCAATATTGTTGTCCTTTGTTTGATGTTCCTTATCCTCGGGTTCTCATCCTGGTTGATGCTTCCCATACGGGCAAACGCAAAAACGGTGGTCAACGAAAATAACCCCGCAGATGCTAGAGCGTTACTCGCCTACTATAACAGGGAACAATATCCCGGGGTGGACAGTCCAGTCTACGGAGCTTATTACTCGGATACCTTTGCTACATCAGGAGAGGATAGGGATGATAGCCCTAAGTATGAGAAAGACCTGGAAACAGGAAAATATGTTATTGTAAACCACTATAAAGGAGCCATTCCTGGCCCCAACGAAAAGCACGTAGGGCTTTTGCCCAGAATGTGGAGTGATCAGCACGCCGAAAACTACATGCGCTATTTTGGCGCCCTGGAATTCAAGATAAAATCGGAATATATATCCAACAATGACCTTCGGCAGGCGGTAAATCAATTCAAAACGGCCTATTCACAAGGAGAACTGGACACTGAACAATATATCCGCTTTTTAAGGGAATTCGGAGAATATATTGAGGTGCAGCCACCTACCCTTTGGCAGAACATAGAATACCTTTTTGATTTCCAGTTCAGCTATATGTACATGCGTTACTTTATGTGGAACTTTGTTGGAAAGCAAAACGACATGCAGGGCAGGTACGATGAAAATGGCAACTGGTTGAGCGGTATCAATTTCATTGACAGTATTCGTTTGGGCAGTCAGGAAAACCTACCCAGTGATTGGGAGAACAACAAGGGTCGAAATACCTATTTCTTCCTACCACTACTTCTTGGGATCCTGGGCATTGTCTTCCAGGTATCCAGAAACCCAAAACAATTTTGGGTGCTCTTCGTATTCTTTATGTTCACGGGGCTAGCCATCCAATTTTACACCAACCCGTACATCTTTCAACCTAGGGAAAGAGATTACTCTTTGGTAGGTTCCTTTTATGTATTCTGCATCTGGATAGGCATCGGTGTATATGGATTGTTTGAAGAATTTAAAAAATTGGTTTCGGCCAAAATTGCTGCACCAGCGATTACAACCCTATGTTTGTTAGCCGTGCCCCTATTGATGGCCTTTCAAAACTGGGATGACCACGACAGGTCCGATAGATACACTGCCCCAGCGACGGCAAAAGCTTATCTCGATTCCACCAAAGAAGATGCAGGGGCCATATTGTTCACCATTGGGGATAACGACACCTTCCCTATTTGGTACGCACAGGAAATAGAAAAGTACAGAACCGATGTCCGCGTAGTGAACACCAGCCTTTTTGCAACAGATTGGTACATTGACCAGATGAAGCGAAAGGCATACGAAAGCGACCCTATACCATCGCAATTAACACATGACAAATATAGCTACGGAACTAGGGATGCCATATATTACCAAGGCATCACCGACAATAGGTGGGACATTAAGGACTTCATCAATTGGGTGGATAGTGATAAGCCCCAAACCAAATTTAGGCATATACTCACCAATCAAGGGGCAGATTTAAGCAATTACTCCGAAAGTACCTTGGATATTGTTTACTATCCCACCAATAAGATCAGGATACCTGTCAATAAGCAAAATGTATTGGAAAGCGGCTTGGTCAAAGAGAAAGATTCTGCTTTGATCGTGGATTATATCGATATTGACCTGCCAACCGGTGCACTTCCCAAGAACAGGGTATTAATGTTGGACCTTATCGCCAACAACGATTGGAAACGTCCCATCTATTTTTCCGGAGGTAGCTTTGATAGTGCCGAATACATTTGGATGAAGGATTATCTACAACTCGATGGCCTTGTGTACAAATTGGTGCCCATCAAAACGCCGAACCGCAACTCCTTTGAGATGGGCAGAATCGATTCCGATTTGATGTACGACATTGTCAAGGATTGGGAATGGGGCAACTCGGGAAGCGATGATATCTATCACGACCCACAAACACGTTCACAGGGACTTTCTTTCAGAAGCAATTTGGCCCGTTTGACGGAAACCATGATAGCGGAGAACAAGATAGACGAGGCCAAGGATGTAATCAACATCGCCATGGAGAACATGCCAGTGGACCACTACTATTTTTATGCCTTTGTAGAACCTTTTGTGGATGGCTACTACAAAGTGGGAGAAACCCAAAAAGCACGTGAACTTTTCGGCAAGCTCAAAAAAGTCTATCAAGAACATCTGGAATACTACGCCAACATTCCTTTGGATGAGCAATACGACAGAATAGACGACATCCTGTCCGATATGCAGGCCTATCGTAGAAACATTGACATTTTAATTGAAAATGGAGATAAGGAATTGGCAGAATCCGAGACCATTATTTTCAATGAATACATAGATAAGTTCTCCCAATTTGTAGATGATGGGGAGGATGTAATGGATGAATCAATTCCTCCGATAGACCCGGACATGGAAGGTTCCGTTCCAATTGATGCACTTGATAGCATTCCAGAATCCATAATTCCAGAAGAATAACATAAAAAAGCGAGGTTCGAACCTCGCTTTTTTATTGAATATATTCGTTTAATATACCTATGAGCGTGTTGGCGTCCTGCTCTCCACTCTGTCGCCAGACCATCTCTCCTTTTTTGTATATCATCAAAGTGGGCAACCCCTTAATACGAAGGGCCTGTGAAAGTTCCTTGTTCTTGTCCACATCAATTTTTATCACCTTTCCCTTATCGCCAAGAGCCGCAGCAACATCGCTCAACACCGGGTGCATAGAGGTGGACTGCTCGTTCCATTCCGCATAAAAGTCTAATAAAACTGGGACCTGTAAATCTATAAGTTCTCCGAATTTGGACATGTATTCTAAGGTTTACAGTCAAAAATAAGAAAAAAGTTGAATGTTTTACAGCAAGTCATTGCAATGAAATACCGTAATCGAGAATTTAAGAAAAGTGGTTTTCCTACCCCATTAAAAATTATCCTGAAAAACTACGGCTCCCTTTTCGTTGACAAGCTCAACAAAATCAATTGAACCTGTCCCTTCAAACACGTAGGCAAGCCCCATAATATTCCCTAAATCTTCCTGATAATTTTCAGAATATGCTTCCTTACCATTCAACAATATAGTAGCTTTCTTTCCTTCCACTTTTATCTCGAGATCATTCCAGTTGTATAAGTCGCTTCCCAGTTTGGATAGATTATTGTCCTTACCGGATTTATAAATCTCCCCCAATTTGTAACTGGCCCCTGTTTCGCAACCATTTCTGACCAGACCTACCGAAAATATATGCTCAGTGGTCACTAATATCACATTCACCCATGGGCAATTGGATTCCAGCACCCTATCGACCTTTACCCTTGTTTTAAAACCAAAGTTGTTGGATGAAATACCGTAATCATCACTATGCGAAATGCGTGACATAAAGTACCGAGATGTATCCAGCCCTCGTTTCTCGAGCAGTTCCAATGAGAGGCTTAGCCTCCCTTCAGCTATAAAGGTTTCCCCCTTAAAATCAATAAACCTATCATCTGCCTCACTATAATACACATGGGGCTCCCAGCCATCACTTAAAACGTGGACCGCTTGGGTGGCAACAACCTTGCCATTAGCAATCAATTTGGCACGGTGGAAACCACTTTCATAATAGGTAGAGGCATATACCTCCTTTTTGGGGTCGATTTTTTCCTTGCGCCAGGCGTTCCAAGATTGTTGGATAAAAAAACTATCCGCCTCTACATTGTCTAAATCATATTCGAAAATAAAAGTATTCGGAACACCTTTGGCAACTGTTTTGTCGGCACTGAAACTTACCGGTCCATTTATTCTTACGCTAGAACCCCCACTTTCTCCAAAGGAGAGAACAAAACCCACGATTACCAATGCCAAAACACCAATAGCCAAATAAACTGGCCATCTGTTCCTTTTTTGTTCTTGATGAGCCTCTAAATCCTTTTCTTTTGCATCCTCTACGTATTGATGTTGAATTTTAAAATCCTGCCAATTTCTATACCCAAGTACCTGTACAAGGGCATTCAAAGTTGCTATTTGCGGTTGAGTTTTATAAGTGCCTTTCCAGAATCGTTTTAAAGTGGACAAACTAATATAGTACCCCGTATTTTCTTCAATATATAAGGAAAGCTGTTCCAAATCTTTCTGGGTATATCCATGTCCATTGCCAAAGGAAAACTTCTCTTGGAGCAATTTTTTACACAGTTCAATATGGTAATTGCCAGGTCTATTCATAGGATAGTCCAAGATATTGATATTCGTCCAAAATTTTCCGGTTTTTAGCAAATGACCGAGTTTTGAACTCGATTTGCCCCCCTTTTGCTTGCCATTGAAACTTGATGCAAGGTTAGTTTTGAATTTCAATCAAAAAACAAACACGATGAAATCTTTAAAAACAGTTTTTTTACCCATTTTCCTCTTCACCATTTCTTTTTCAATTTTAGGGCAAACCAACAAAAAACTTGATGACCCTACAAGTTGGGAGGTCCATAATAGGGAAGTTAGTTTTAACAATGGTGTCATCCACCTGAACAGTAAACCGGGGGACGGTATTTTATGGCTGAAAGGTTCCGATTTTCAGAACGGCACCATTGAACTCGATATCAAAGGAAAGAATCAGAAGGGGGCAAGTTTCGTTGGTGTTGCTTTTAACGGTAAGGACAATTCAATTTTCGATGCCGTTTACTTTAGGCCCTTCAATTTTCAAAATCCAGAGAAAAAAGAACATATGGTACAATATATTGCCATGCCGCATTTAGACTGGAAAACCTTACGAGAAGGCCATCCTGGAAAGTACGAGACCCATATTGATCCCTCACCTGCGCCCGATGACTGGTTCCATGTGAAGCTAGAGATCAATTATCCAAAAGTCGAAGTATATGTCAACCGTTCAACGACACCGACCTTTACTGTGGAAGAGCAACTCAATGTTAGCGGCCACGGAAAAATTGGATTATGGATAGGGGAAAGCAGTGAGGGATGGTTCAAAAACATTACCATAAAGCAGAGCAATATGGAAGACCACACCCATATATTGATGGATGTCGCCCATGACCAAGTGTTTTGGAACGACCCAAAATCCATGAAGTTGGAGAATGAAAAAATTGGCAGGGTCTATATGATGACGGAGGAATTGTTCAAAACATCAAGGGCCATAAACGCTAGCGTTGATTATGCAAAGGACGAAATTGATTCAAAGATGTTGTCGGATATCGACATTCTTTACATCCATATTCCCAAAAAACAGTATACCGAAAAGGAAATCAAGGCCATTCAAAGGTTTATAGATAATGGCGGAAGCCTATTTATCATAATGGACAGCGACTACTGGTCATCATTGAGCGACACCAATGTTAATGATATTATTGCCCCTTATGGTATTCAATATGGGGAGGCCATCCCTGACAAATTACCGGGTGGGCATACCATAAAAGGAGAAATTCACGACAAACCTTTGAAAATATCCTATCATGAAGCCAGAAAAGTAATTGGCGGAATACCTTTTATTTATGGAGATGAATTGGGCGATGCTTATCCCGCAGGCACCTATACCAAAACAAAAAAAGGAGGTAAAATTGTGGCCATGGGCGAGGCTATGACATCGCTGTACATGACCAGCTGGCAAGGCGTCGACGATTATCAATGCCAAGAATTTATGCAAGATGTCTTTGCTTGGCTCAAGAAATAGCAGTTTTATGCCAACCCCTTCTTCTTCAAGGTAATTACGGATATCTCGGGCCAGATGCCAAAACGGCCCGGGTATCCTATAAATCCAAACCCTCTGTTCACGTTGATGAACTGCTCCATTTCTTTATAAATACCTGCCCAATATTTGTAGCGCCATTTAACCGGGCTCCATTTTACCCAACCTGGTATTTCCACGCCAAATTGCATGCCGTGGGTATGCCCGCTCAAAGTTAAATGGAAATGATAGTCGTCATGGATAACTATATCTTCCCAATGTGAGGGATCGTGGCTCAACAATATCTTAAAATCGTCTTGGGATACGCCTTCTTTGGCCTTTTGCAGATCACCGGCTTTCTTGAATCCGCCACGCCCCCAATTCTCCACCCCGATCAAGGCAATTTTCTCTCCATCTTTCTCCAAATAACGGTTGGAGTTGAGCAATAGATCAAAACCCATTTCTTTTTGTATGGATTTAAGCTCTTCCAAATTTTGTACTTTTTCTTCCTCGGTATTCCAAACGGCATAATCACCATAGTCATGGTTGCCCAAAATGGAAAACACACCATCCTTGGCATCCAAACGGGAAAAAACCTCTTTCCAAGGTTCCAGTTCATCGGAGCGGTTGTTCACAATATCGCCAGTAAAAAAAATGACATCACTGTTCTGTTCGTTCACCAAGTTTACTCCATACTCCACTTTCTTAAAATCATCAAAACTACCGCTGTGCACATCAGAAATTTGTGTGATTTGATAGTTGTGGAAGGCATCCGGCAAATCATCAAACTCCAGTTCATATTTGAGCACTTGATAATTATACTTCCCCCGGTACATACCATACAACAGCGCTCCAAAGGGCAAGGCCGCCAAACCTAGTGCTATACCACTTATAAATTTTCTGCGGGAGGGCAAATAACCTGCATCGGGGTTGGAAACACCTGTGATTTTATTGTAGCCATAAACCAGTACACGGACAATATCCTCCAACAATAAGAAGGAGCCCAACACCAAGGCCAACAAAAAGAATGCGGCAAAAATGGTTCCCGCAATGGCCGCGGTTCCCTTGAAACCATCTCCCGGATCATAGGTCATTACTTTGATGGTCAAAAATATCAAGGCCCCTAAAAAAAGAACAATATAAGCCCAATGCATCAACGGGCTTTTAAAAAGGGTACGGAATGCCTGAAAGCCATAAACGGCCAGCACCACATACAAGATTGCCAAAACAATAAATCGGGACATACAATTTTTTTACAAAATTAGTGCTAATATGCTATAAAGTAGGGGCTTTTAAATTTATTTAACGGCTTTGACCACCGACCCAAGCGTTTCAAGGTTTGATACAGCCACCCTATCCTCCACCAAATGTTTTGTGGAGTTCATACTGATTTTCCCTTCCAAAGCTATTCGGTTTCCGAAAGAAGTACCCGAACAATGGATGGCTTTCAAACCAATTTCTTTAAATTTTGATGCATTCTTGGGTGAAACACCCCCACCTGCCATAATTGTCATCGTTGTTTTGTTTTGCCAATTTGCCAAGGTCTCGATTCCGTTCTCGGCAGATGTTTTGCCGCCCGAGGTCAGTATGGCGCTCACCTCTATTCCTTCAAGTTCTTTGATGGCTTCCATAGGCTCTGTCACCCAATCAAAAGCTCGGTGAAACGTGAAGTGCATCGGTTTTGCCAGTTCCACCAGGGCTTTTGTTCTTTCAACATCCACGGAGAAATCCTCCATCAAAATACCGGAAACGACCCCATGCACCCCCAAAGCCTTGCAAGCTAAAATATCGGCTTTCATCACTTCGAATTCGGTTTCGGAATAGATAAAATGTCCACCTCTGGGGCGTATCAAAACATGAACAGGGATAGACAACTCTCTTTTTACCAATTGAACCAGTCCAGCGGACGGGGTAATGCCACCAACACCAAGCTCCGAACAAAGTTCAATCCTATCCGCTCCCGCCCTCTCGGCATTCTTTGCCGATTCCAAGGAATTGGCACAAACTTCTACCAGCATATCGTATATTTATATCCCCTAAAAGTAAACATACCAACCCATGGAACGACGCAAATTCCTTAAAAATTCCAGCTTGTCCGCCGCAGGACTGGTTTCTGTCACAACACTGGTCGCCTGCAAAACGGAGCCCAAACCAGAAATAGCTCCAGCTGCGACCCTTCCAACACCAACCACTGTAAAACCGATTGTGGTGTGTACCTGGAATTTTTTCAATGCCTCCGAAAAGGCTTGGGAGGTCCTAAAATCTGGAGGAAAATCATTAGATGCGGTGGAGCAAGGCGTTAGGGTCGAGGAAGCTGACGAAACCAATGAAACCGTAGGCAAGGGCGGTCGACCTGACCGAGATGGAAATGTGACCTTGGATGCCTGCATTATGGACAAAGACGGCAATTGCGGGTCGGTGGTCTGTATGCAAAACATTGTGCATCCGGTTTCCGTGGCCCGAAAGGTGATGGAGGAAACACCACATATCATTTTAGCGGGCAAGGGGGCTGAGAAATTTGCTTACGAACAGGGCTTTAAAAAAGAGGACCTATTCACCGAAAGCACAAAAAAACAATATGAGGAGTGGTTAAAAACCTCCAAATACGAGACCATCATCAACATAGAAAACCATGATACCATTGGCATGTTGGCCATTGATGACAATGGTGATATTGCAGGAGCGTGCACCACAAGCGGGATGGCCTACAAAGTTGCCGGTCGTGTCGGGGACTCCCCCATTATCGGCGCGGGACTTTTCATTGATAATGAGGTTGGCGGCGCCACGGCTACCGGTGTTGGCGAGGAAGTGATCCGTACCGTGGGCAGTTTTTTGATCGTGGAGTTGATGCGCCAAGGGAAAAGTCCACAAGAAGCCTGTGAGGAAGGTGTTAAGCGTATCATGAAAAAAAATGAAGGACGGAAAGATTTCCAGATTGGATTCCTGGCCATCAACAAAAACGGGGAAACCGGTGGTTATTGTGTGCACCCCGGGTTTACGTACCGGGAGTATTCAGATCATGGACACCACAATCGTGAGGTGACAAGCTTTTATGGATAGACCTTAGACTCAAGACCACTGCGTTTTTGGGCACAAGAATCATGACTTCTGAAATCTTATATCCGATATCTGACTTCTTTAATCCGCAATTCGTACATTTAAAACCCGTACTTCTAATTTTATACTTCAAAAAAAATATAAAATGTCCGATCAAAAAAGACTATTTCTTTTAGACGCCTATGCGCTTATTTTTCGTGGTTACTACGCCCTTATCAAAAACCCAAGGATAAACTCCAAGGGAATGGATACCTCCGCGATCATGGGTTTTATGAACTCCCTTTTTGATGTGATCAAACGTGAACAGCCCGACCACTTGGCCGTTGCCTTTGATAAAGGGGGAAGCGTGGAACGTACCGAAATGTTCGAAGCTTATAAAGCGAACCGTGACGAAACACCCGATGCCATCCGTATAGCAGTACCTTACATCCAACAAATTTTACAGGCAATGAAGATTCCGATCGTGGAATTGGAAGGTTACGAAGCCGACGACCTCATCGGAACGGTGGCCAAACAGGCCGAAAAGGAGAACTATAAAGTCTTTATGGTAACGCCCGATAAGGATTTTGGTCAGTTGGTCAGCGAAAACATTTTTATGTACCGTCCTGCTAGAATGGGCAACGGTATAGAGATTTGGGGCATTCCTGAAGTACAAAAACGTTTTGGCGTTAAGCGTCCCGAGCAGGTAATCGATTACTTGGGAATGATGGGAGATGCCAGTGATAACATTCCCGGTCTGCCCGGGGTCGGAGACAAAACCGCCAAAAAATTTATTGAGCAGTTCGATTCTATGGAAGGACTGTTGGCCAATACCGACCAGCTCAAAGGCAAAATGAAGGAGAAAGTAAAGGAGAATGCCGAGTTGGGAAGATTGTCCAGAAAATTGGCCGAAATCAAAATTGATTGTGACGTTCAGTTCCATGCGGAGGATTATGAAATGTGCCCACCGGATGCTGAAAAAGTCCAAGAAATATTTGAGGAGCTTGAATTCCGTAGACTGAAAGACCAATTCATCAAACTATTTACCGAAGAAGCCGAAACCCCTACACAAGTAACCAGTACAAAAACGGCCAAAGAGGAAGCAAAAGTAGCTGGCAGTGGTCAATTTACATTGTTCGGTGGGGACCCAACAGAGGCCGCAGCGACCCTTAAGGACGTTAACAGCAGGATGACCATTGGCGACGTGCCACATTTTTATCAGAATGTACAAGATGGATTGGGTATGGAGCTCTTTTTGGAAATGCTGATGAAACAGCCCTCTGTTTGTTTTGATACGGAGACCACTTCCCTAAATCCGTTGGAAGCAGAATTGGTCGGAATTGCGTTTAGCTGGTCGCCCGGCAAAGGATTTTATGTACCCTTTCCCGACAATAGGAACGATGCACAACCTTTGATTGAAAAACTACGCCCATTTTTTGAATCGGAAAACATTGAAAAAGTGGGGCAAAATTTGAAGTACGACATCAAAGTGATGAAAAGTTATGGTGTGGAAGTCAAGGGCCAATTGTTCGATACCATGCTGGCCCATTACCTTATCAACCCCGACATGAGACACAACATGGATGTGCTTTCCGAGACCTATCTCAATTACACGCCTATTTCCATTACTGAACTTATCGGCAAAAAAGGCAAGAACCAACTCAGTATGCGCGATGTTCCTTTGGAAAAACAAACCGAATACGCCGTGGAGGATGCGGACGTTACCTTCCAATTGGGCCTAAAATTCACCCCGGAACTTAAAGACGCCCATACCGACAAGCTGTTCTCCGATATAGAAATTCCTTTGCTTCGCGTATTGGCAGATATGGAACTTGAGGGCATCAATTTGGATGAAAGCTATCTGAATGATTTATCCACAGCACTTGAGACCGACATTGCAGGACTGGAAAGGAAAATCTACGAAGATGCCGGGGAAGAATTCAATATAGCTTCACCCAAACAATTGGGGGATATTCTTTTTGGCAAACTAAAACTGGTGGACAAACCGAAAAAGACCAAGACCGGTCAGTTCTCCACTTCCGAAGATGTGCTGTCGTATTTGGCAAAGGACCATCCCATCATCCAAAATGTATTGGATTACCGTGGGCTGGCCAAACTAAAGAGCACTTATGTGGACGCTTTGCCAAACGAGGTCCAGGAAAAAACAGGGCGGGTTCACACGGACTACATGCAGACCGTAGCCGCCACGGGCCGTTTGAGCAGCAACAATCCGAACCTACAAAATATCCCTATCCGAACCGAGCGCGGACGCCAAGTACGAAAAGCGTTTATTCCTCGTGATGAAAACTATATATTGTTAGCAGCAGATTACTCACAGATTGAGTTGCGTATTATCGCTGCGTTGAGCGAAGAGGACACCATGATATCTGCTTTTAAAAATGGAGAGGACATTCATGCTTCCACCGCATCCAGGGTATTTAATGTGCCAATTGATCAAGTGACGCGCGAACAGCGCAGCAATGCCAAAACGGTGAACTTCGGAATCATTTATGGGGTATCGGCTTTTGGATTGAGCAACCAAACGGATTTGAGCCGCACCGAAGCCAAGGAATTGATTGACACGTATTACAAAACCTACCCAAAGTTGCGCAATTATATGAGCGAACTGGTAGATTTTGCCCGCGATAATGGTTATGTGCAAACGGTACTGGGCCGTCGTAGATATCTAAAAGATATTAATGCTGGGAACCAAGTGGTGAGAGGCGCGGCCGAACGCAACGCGGTGAACGCTCCCATCCAAGGGAGTGCCGCGGACATCATCAAAATTGCGATGATCAACATCCATAAAAAACTTGAGGAAGGCAACTACAGGACCAAAATGTTGCTGCAGGTACATGATGAATTGGTGTTCGATTGCTACAAACCCGAACTGGAGGAAATGAAAAAGCTCATCAAAACCGAAATGGAACATGCCTACGAACTATCCGTACCCTTGGATGTTGAAGTGGGTATTGGTCAGAACTGGTTGGAGGCGCATTAATTAAAAAAGCACCTATTTCAGATAATCATACAGCATTGGAGTTATTTATTATATACTTTTTTATATTCATCTTGTTCGTGTGTACAATCTTCTGGTTTATCCATATTCCTTTGCTATCAAAATGGAAACATAATGAATTGTTTTTCACATTGAATGTTGTCTTGTTTGTTGTCTATACTTTGTATTTGATTTTTGGAAACCCATGGTTTATAGGTCATGACGAGTATGGTATTCAAAGGTTGTGGTATATCTTCATTGCTCCAATAGGCCATATTGCCATTAGCCTTCTCTTTGCAATTGGCATGAGATTAAAATTTAAGAAATAGGCTTGGATGTTTGACGTTAAAATCACGAAATGAAACCCTCCAAACCCATGTTCCCCATCATCGCGTTGTCGCAGATTTGCTGTACTTCGCTGTGGTTTTCGGACAATCGGGCAATACAGGATTTGGTTCATACATTTGGACCCAGTGATGGTGCCGTTGGATATTTGACCTAGAAACCATGTTGGGTTTCATCGTAGTAGTTTCAAAAAACAAAACCTGGCAGACTAAATAAATCCGTATCTTGAAACGTCATTTTTGATACCTTTCAACATCATCAAACTCAACTGCACAACATGAAAACCATCCAACTATTTTTGCTTTTGGCTACACTTGTCATTGCAAGCTGTGGCAATCCGTCATCGGAGACCAAGGAAACTCCTGGATCCGCAGAAGCAAAAGAGAATCTTCAATCTGACCGGGAATTTTATCAAATCAAAATCTACTCCTTTCATACCGAAGAGCAAGTAGCCACCGTAGACGAGTATCTGAAAAATGCCCTTATGCCAGCCGTAAAAAAACAGGGGATCGATAAAATCGGGATATTCAAATCACGTATCTCGGATACCGATACGGTCCAAAAAACCTTTGTTCTATTGCCTTTTGAAAGTTTACTACAATTCCAAGAATTGGAAAATAAGATCTTGGAAGACAGCTCCTACTTGGCGACTGGCAAAGATTACATCGATGCAAATTTTGATAATCCACCTTACACCCGCATCCAATCGATCATACTGAAAGCCTTCCCTGATATGCCCAAGATGGAAGTTCCCGATTTGGACAATCCTAGGTCGGAACGCATTTATGAACTTCGCAGTTACGAATCCGCCACGGAAAAATACTACCGCAACAAAGTGGATATGTTCAATGCCGGGGGTGAAATCCCGCTTTTTGACAGATTGGACTTTCAGGCCGTGTTTTATGGAGAGGTACTTTCCGGTACCAACATGCCCAATCTAATGTACATGACCGCCCATGCCAATATGGATACCCGAGATAAGCATTGGGACACCTTTGTAAATTCTCCCAAGTGGAAAGAACTCATTGCCATGCCCAAGTACCAAAACAACATGTCGCATATTGATATGTGGTTTCTTTACCCCACGGAATATTCGGATTATTAAATGACCGGACTAATTTATTTTACCGGTAAAACCTGTGGCGTTTGTAGGGCTCTAAAACCAAAATTATTGGAGGCCGTTCAGGAAAATTTTCCGGATGTTCGGATTCGGGTCGTGGATGTGGAAGAAGAAACGGAGTTTGCAGGGCAGTCCATGGTATTCACCTTGCCTGTGGTAATCCTTACATCAAACAGTAAAGAACTGCACCGATTTGCAAGGAGCTTTTCGGTATATGAGGTCTTGAAAAAATTAGAGCGATTAACAGCATAATCCTCTGCTTTTCAGTTTCTAAATCATTTTTAAGGACCCTATAAATTTTCCATCAACGGATCGAACAATTTTATACCTTCATTCGAAAAATCACGAAGAAATAAAATGATTCACCCGGATACAGAATTACGTTTTATAAGCAATGAAATTGGATACGGGGTGGTGGCCACCAAACTTATCCCCGCCGGAACCATAACTTGGGTTCACGACCAATTGGACCAAGAGTTCACGCCCTTGCAGCTCCAACAAATGGAGCCTATTTACCAACAAATTTTGGATACCTATACCTTTAGGAACAATAAGGGGAATTATATCCTCTGTTGGGACAATGGGCGGTATGTGAACCATAGTTTCAATTCCAACTGCCTCACCACGGCCTACGATTTTGAAATTGCCATCCGTAACATCCAGCCAGGGGAACAACTGACCGATGATTACGGTTACCTCAACATCCCATTACCTTTTAGGGCGGCAGATGAGGGGACACGCCGCAAGATCGTTTACCCAGATGACCTTCTTAAATATTACAAAGTTTGGGACAACAAAATCAAAAAGGTATTTGGCAACATCACCAAACAACAACAACCCCTTAAACCTTTACTTGATAATGAGCTGTGGGACAGAATAGAGCGCGTTGTAGAAGGCAAGGAGGAAATGGAATCGATTTTGAGCAATTTTTATCATGGTTCTCTCCTAGAAAAAATCGCACAAAACTAAAAAAGGCACCGGTTGGTGCCTTTTTCATTCTTTTTCATAGCATAAATATTCAATTACCAAAACTATTGGCCAATCGTGGTCTTTGACTTTTGCTCCCCATAAACAAATCCGTAAGCGGTTTAAAGTGTCGCTTCCACTGGTAGGGAGCAAAGTCAAACCACAATTTAACTTCGGGTGCATTGTCCTCCTCCACTACAAAACCATCTTCGATATTAAAATCCAATCGGTTAAAGGTGTTGGCGGATTCCTCCATCCCGTCTTGGTAAATAAATTGATTGCCCCATTGCGCCATATAAAAACGAAATGCAGTGTATTTACCTTTGGGCAAGGAAAGAACGCTCTTGGAGCGTATAAAGTTCCCAGATGCGATACCCTTGAACATTACCGGGTTTTGACCGGGAAAATCTATTATAAAATGTTCTTTACCTTGCTCATCTATTGCTGAAAACCTGGTAATATTCAATGTCATTTCTGAAACATGATAAGCCGTTGCGGCCTCATTGGACAAAATCAACTCTGCTCCTTTGTTCTCCGAACTATACCAATCGGCAAGGACATTCGGGGTGTAAGGTGCTGTTGACCATATCGTTGGGTAAAACATATTCTTTTTCATAGCAATTGTATATCTAAAGTTATACGGGTACAAAGTTGCGGTAGTTTTCCTACCTCCACGTCCAATAGATTATCCAGTTTATATGCTTGATTACCCCAAAAACCTGATTTTAATATTTTTTTGGTTAAAATGACACAAAGTTTACCGTCATACGGCAAAACCACACTATCTTTCAAACGAATGAAAGTAAACTACATTTTTCTTTTATTGGCATTGGTCGCTGAAATTGTTGGGACCATTGGTGGCTTTGGTTCTTCGGTGTTTTTTGTGCCGATAGGCAATTTTTATTTTGATTTTTACTCGGTTCTTGGCATGACGGCCCTCTTTCACCTGTCCAGCAACATCAGTAAGATATTTCTCTTCAAAAAAGGGTTGGATAAAAAACTACTGATTTACATTGGTATTCCGTCGGTATTGTTTGTAATTGTAGGAGGTTTTTTATCAAAAGTGGCCAACAGTAGTTTGCTCGAAATAGTACTTGGAGTATTTCTGGTAGTTTTCAGCTTATTGTTCTTGATCAAAAGTGAAATCATTGTACTGCCCAACAAAAAGAACTCGATAATCGGAGGTGCTCTCTCGGGGTTCTCGGCAGGTCTTTTGGGAACCGGGGGAGCCATTCGCGGACTTACGATGGCCGCCTTCAACTTGGAAAAAAGTGCTTTTATTGCCACTTCGGCCTTTATTGATTTTATGATCGATTTTTCCCGGACCTTTGTCTATTATGGAAATGGATATATCGGCAAAGAAGAATTGATGTACCTTCCATTTTTGTTTGCCATTGGACTGGTGGGCACCTATTTGGGCAAAAGAATCTTGCACTATATCCCGCAGGAAAAATTCCGTAAACTGAGTTTGATATTCATATTATTGATTGGTTTGGCGACCATCACCAAATTGGCGTTCGATTATTGGGGTTGATTCTCTTCGTAGTTCTCCCCAATTTTATCCAAAACCTTTAAAAAGATTTCAAATTCCGCTATATCCACTTCTTTAACAGCAAGTTTCCGTAAAGCCAGAGCACTGGGCAAAGTCAGATCAAGAATTTCCTGTCCTTTAGGAGTAATTTCCAACTTAAAACGTTTTAGGTCTCCTTCAAACCGTGTTTTCGAAATCCACCTTTTTTTTTCTAGACCGCCGATCACTCTAGAGGTAGTGGCGCGATTACGGAAGTTCTCATTGACGATGTCTCGCTGACTGGCATCTTCGCCCATTTGATGGATTTGATAAAGAATCACCCATTGCTCAATTGTTGTATCAACACCAAGTTCATCAAACTTGCGCAAATAAGCTTTTTGAATCTTTCGGAGCACCAAATCCAAATGGAACCCCATTCCCTGTATTTCATCGATACGACTGAGCATATAGTTAAGAATAGCCACAAAAATAGGGAAATGGATTTTTTAATGTCCTACAAACATCATCCCGTTCAGTTTTAACTCAATTTTCAGTCTCCAAAATCGATTTGGTACCCCAAAATTATTATTTTTGTTGTATGTGCAACAATAATTAGAACTGAACAATAAAAACTTAGATACCATGGAAACATCCACAATCCCACAAGGAAAAAGTACTACCGAGGATTTTATGCCCATCAACGGGACAGATTATATAGAACTATACGTCGGCAACTCCAAGCAGGCCGCACACTTTTACAAAACTGCCTTCGGTTTTCAATCCTACGCACAAGCAGGTTTGGAAACAGGACTAAAAGACCGCGAAAGTTACGTAGTGGTTCAGGACAAAATCCGTCTGGTGCTTACCTCTCCCCTCAAAAGCGGAACCGAAATAGGCAAACATATCGACAAGCACGGTGATGGTGTTAAAGTTGTTGCGCTTTGGGTGGATGATGCTACGATCGCATACAACAATGCCATGGAGCGTGGCGCCAAGTCGTACATGGAACCCAAAGTCGAAGAGGACAAAAATGGTAAAGTGGTCCGCGCCGGAATTTATACCTATGGTGAGACAGTCCACATTTTTGTGGAACGTAAGGATTATAACGGAACTTTTCTCCCTGGGTTTAAAAAATGGGAAACGCCCGACTACAATCCAGAGCCTACCGGCCTAAAATTTGTAGACCATATGGTAGGTAATGTGGGATGGAACAAAATGAACCATTGGGTAAAATTCTACGAAGATGTTTTGGGGTTCAAGAACATCCTTTCTTTTGATGACAAGGATATATCCACCGAATACACTGCTTTGATGAGCAAGGTGATGAGCAATGGAAACGGAAGAATCAAATTCCCAATCAATGAGCCGGCCGAAGGTCAGAAAAAATCCCAAGTGGAAGAATATTTGGACTTTTATGAAGATGAAGGCGTACAGCACATTGCCGTGGCCACCGATGACATCATCCAAACAGTTCGCGACCTTAGAAGTCGTGGTGTGGAGTTTTTAAGGGTTCCAGCAACCTATTACGATGCCGTTACCGACCGTGTAGGCGAAATTGATGAGGACATTGCCCCATTAAAGGAATTGGGGATTTTAGTTGACCGAGATGATGAAGGGTATTTGTTGCAAATTTTCACCAAGCCCGTGGAACCAAGACCAACGATGTTCTTCGAAATTATCCAAAGAAAAGGCGCACAGTCGTTTGGAAAAGGTAACTTTAAAGCACTGTTCGAGGCTATAGAACGTGAGCAAGAGCTTCGCGGCACATTACACTAAAAATTGTACATTATAAGTGTTAAGTTTTGGGTACCGGTTCGTGCTCATCACTTAACACTTATCACTTAAAACCAAAAGAATGCCTATCTATCATAAACTCGGAAAAATCCCGCAAAAAAGGCACACCCAATTCGATAAACCGAATGGTGGACTCTATTACGAACAACTGTTCGGAACTATCGGGTTCGATGGGATGTCCTCGCTTTCCTATCACGTACATCGGCCCACACAGGTCAAAGAGATTGGCAAAGCCTTGGACGTAAGCCCTAAAATTGCGGTAGAAAAGAACATTACCAGTCGTAAGTTCATCGGTTTTGATGTGGCTCCGAAAGATGATTTCTTGGAATCGCGCGGGCCGCTTTTGGTCAACCACGATGTTCATGTTGGATTGGCGGCACCCAGAAAATCCGTTACGGACTATTTCTATAAAAATGCCGATGCGGACGAAATGCTCTTTATCCATAAAGGTTCGGGAACCTTGAAAACCTTTTTGGGAAACATTCCGTTTGAATATGGGGATTACCTCATCATTCCCCGTGGGATGATCTATCAAATCGAATTTGACACGGTGGACAATCGCATTTTATTTGCTGAATCTTTTCATCCGATTTATACACCAAAAAGATATCGAAACTGGTTTGGACAATTGTTGGAGCATTCCCCTTTCTGTGAGCGAGACTATAAATTACCGCAAGACCTTCAAACTTTTGATGAAAAGGGAGAGTTTTTAATGAAGGTCAAAAAGCAGGGCATGTTGCACCAATTGGTCTATGCCACACATCCGTTCGATGTTGTGGGATGGGACGGTTACAATTATCCCTACGGATTTTCCATCCATAATTTTGAACCCATAACGGGACGTGTCCATCAACCGCCACCAGTGCATCAAACATTTGAGACTGGTGCCTTTGTAGTGTGTTCGTTCTGCCCAAGATTATATGATTACCACCCTAAATCCATTCCCGCACCTTACAATCACTCCAATATTGATTCGGATGAAGTGCTGTACTACGTGGATGGGGATTTCATGAGCCGTACAGGAATCGGTCCAGGATATATTTCATTGCATCCAGCGGGTATTCCGCATGGGCCGCACCCTGGAACTTACGAGGCAAGTATCGGTAAAAAGGGTACCGAAGAATTGGCGGTGATGATAGACACCTTTAAGCCTTTACAGATTACGGAAAATGCCCTCAAAATTGATGATGGCAAGTATTATAAATCGTGGTTGGAGTAAAATGAATTCAGTATTGCCTTCTGTCATTTCGATCGCAGTCGAGAAAAGAAGGCTTATGTATCTAGATCTCGACTGCGCTCGAGCAGACATATATAATATGCAATGATTATAGAAATACCTGAAAACTCAGATTTTTCGATTCACAATATTCCTTTCGGGATTTTTTCCACGAAAGACAAAAGCCCTCGAGTAGGTGTTGCCGTTGGTGAACACATTTTGGATTTGGCCGCTGTGGCCGAACTGGATGTGTTCGAGTTCAATACGGCCTTGTTGGAAAAAGATACCTTGAACGATTTTATTTCCCTTGGGAAAGAAATCACCGCACGGGTCCGCAAAAAGATTCAGTACTGGCTAAAGGATGACGAATCCGTTTTGGCCGGCAAGCCCGAACTTTTCGTGAAACAGTCCGAGGCCCAAATGCACATGCCCGTCACGGTGGGGGACTACACCGATTTTTATTCCAGTTTGGAGCACGCCACCAATGTGGGCAAAATGTTCCGCGATCCCGAACATGCCCTATTGCCCAATTGGAAACATATTCCCGTAGGGTATCACGGCAGGGCAAGTTCCATTATTGTCAGTGGACAACCCATTCATCGCCCTAAAGGACAGACTATGGCCAACGGTGCGGATACCCCAGTTTTTGGTCCCACCAAACGTTTGGATTTTGAATTGGAAATGGGTTTTATCTGTGGAAGGGAAACCCAATTGGGCGAATCTGTATCTACTAAAGATGCTGAAAATTATATTTTTGGATTGGTATTGTTCAACGATTGGTCGGCTCGCGATATTCAAAAGTGGGAATATGTACCTCTAGGACCGTTCTTGGCCAAGAATTTTGCATCGTCCATTTCACCGTGGGTGGTTACGCTGGAAGCTTTGGAACCTTTCAGGACCAATGGTCCCAAACAGGAACCCGAAGTACTTCCCTATCTTCAATATGAGGGAGAAAAGAATTATGATATCGACTTGGAAGTAGGCATCAAACCGGAACAAGGCGGAGAGACCACTGTTTGCTTTAGCAATTTTAAACATATGTACTGGAACATGGCCCAGCAACTGGCCCATCATACGGTAAACGGGTGCAACATCAATATTGGTGATATGATGGCCTCCGGAACTATATCAGGTAAAGAGGAAAACAGTTTTGGCTCCATGCTCGAATTGTCTTGGGGAGGCTCTGACCCTATCAAACTAAAAGATGACAGTGAACGAAAATTCATAGAAGATGGCGACACGGTAACCATGCGAGCTTACGCTCAAAATGGCGATATTAGAGTCGGATTTGGCGAAGTGACGACCAAAGTGCTTCCCGCTAAAGAATAAATACAGTTTCAGATGTCACATGGAGCGCAGTCGAAATGTCATCTGAAATTCAACCATATCTCGACTGCGCTCGATATGACAAAACAAAATCAATCTAAATGATCAAAACCTTAGACCCAACTACCATACCTCAACCCGAATTGTACAGTATTCTATCGACAGCGGTGGCACCCAGGCCCATTTGCTTTGCCAGCACCGTGGATGCCGAAGGCAATGTGAACTTGAGTCCGTACAGTTTTTTTAATGTCTTCAGCTCCAATCCACCTGTGATGGTATTTTCCCCTACACGGAGCGGCAGGGACAATTCCTTGAAACATACACATCAAAATGTGGTGGAAGTACCCGAAGTGGTCATCAATGTGGTGAACCACAAAATGGCAGAGCAAATGTCGCTTTCCAGCACTGCCTACGACAAAGGCGTGAACGAATTTGTGAAGGCAGGCTTTACCGAAGTGCCCAGCGTAAAAGTTAAACCCCCACGTGTGGGCGAAGCTCCTGTTTCCTTCGAATGTACTGTTTTAGAGGTGGTAGAGATTGCCCAAACCCCTGGAGCAGGAAACTTGATCATTGCCCAAGTGGACATGATTCATATCAACGACGAGTACCTTACAGATGATGTATTGGACACCGAAAAATTGGACTTGGTGGGCCGTATGGGCGGCAACTGGTATATCCGGGCCATTAAAGAATCTTTGTTCGAGATCCCAAAGCCCATCCGCACACACGGTATTGGGGTTGATGCCTTGCCCAAAGACATTAGAGAAAGTGATGTGCTTACAGGAAACAATTTAGGGCGATTGGGAAATTTAGAACAATTGCCCACTACCGAAGATATTAAGACCATTGCGGAGACTGAAGGTGTACAAAATGTCTCCAAAACCGAACTCCACACCTTAGCCAAACAATTATTGGAAGATGGTGATGCCGCAAAGGCCATGGCTATTTTGCTTTATGGGGAAAGTTTATAAAAGAATATGAAAAACGACATAACATCCATCTTTAAGGCTCATTTAGTACCGAAAGAGGTCTATAAAGGCGGTAAAAACATTCCTCCGACCGATAAAAAAATCTACAAGTTGTCTTCCAATGAAAATCCGTTGGGTGCATCGCCAAAGGCGGTTGCCGCAATGAAGGCTGCTTTGGACAACATTGACATCTATCCCGACCAGACCGACATTCGTTTGCGCGAGGTGTTGGTACAAGATTTTGATGGTCAGCTGAGCGCCGACCAATTTTTGTGCGGGAATAGCGGATCAGAGGTCATTGATATGCTACTCAGGGCCTTTATAAACAAAGGGGACGAAGTGATTTTTTCCAATCCCTGTTTCCTTCCCTACTCTGTTTTTTCGAGGTGGTACGGTGCTAATCAAGTGGATATTCCTCTCTTAGCCCCTAACTACGATTTGGATGTGGAAGGTATATTAAATGCTATCAACGAAAAGACCAAAATCATTTTCTTGACGAGTCCCAATAATCCAACGGGAACTTATATTTCTAAGGCGGTCATGGATGGTTTTATGGCTGGTATCCCAAAAAATATTGTAGTAGTGTTTGACGAAGTGTACCGCCATTTTGCGGATGCCGAGGATTATGTTTCGGCATTGCCCTATGTATTGGAAGGGTACAACGTAATCGGGCTCAACAGTTTCTCAAAAACGTATGGATTGGCAGGGCAACGAATCGGGTACGGATATACCACGGCAACCATTGCCAACTATGTGCGCTTGATTCACAAACCTTTCTTATTACCCTTGACCTCTATCGAGGCTGCCATTGGTGCTTTGAAGGATAAGGAATTTATCGATGCAACCGTAAAAACCGTTTTGGAAGGTAGAACTTATATTGCAAAATTATTTGATGAACTAGGCATAAAATATTGGCCGAGTCAAGCCAACTTTTTCATCATTGACCCACCATTGCCCGAGATGGAATTCACGGATAAAATGATGGAACAAGGTATTATGGTACGACCTGTTTCACAATTTGGCGCTCCCGGTAAGGTACGAATCACCATAGGTGATAAAGAGGCGAATGAGGCTTTGGTGACAGCACTCAAAAAAATAATTGAAGATAAGTGACATTGCTTATTTGAGACATCTCGACCGCGCTCGATGTGACAATTACAACACAAACCGATAAGTAGCCTTCAACAAGAAAATGTTCTGTGGTTTTTGGCCAAAGATATTGTCCCCTAAACTGGGCAGCAGACCAGCTGTTGGATCGCCGCTTCGGGATACGTCCTGCGACCAGACCAAGAATATCTCCGAGCCCGGGATGTACTCCCATCGAATTACCAAATTGGAACGAAACTGTACAAAAGAAAAATCTGGATTATCAAAACTAAAGTCCGTAACACCATCCAAATCTTCATCAATGGCGTAGATGCCATCCATTAGACTAGTCTGTTCGCCTGTGTATTGTACAAACCTATCCTCAAAAACTTTGGCCACTGGGTCCGTGATGTGTTTAAAATTGGAATACCTTCCCCGAGAAATAAATGGCTGGCCCCAATATTGAATGGTCAGGTTGGGGTTGATGGTGTAGTTCAAACGAACCGACATGCTCAACGTATGCTGGTCAATCTTTCCATTAAGGTACCGCGGAGTTCCGTTGACATCATCATAATTATCAATGAACTGTAGCTTATCGTGATTGATATCCAATGAAGGGAATACTGATACCCGCAATGCATTTATGGGTTGGTACACAACCCCTCCTTCGATGTAATAGTTCTTGATGGAATTGTCCAATGCCTTTCTTCCTTGGTGGTATAAGGAGAACCGTAGTTTTTTCCGGTAATCCGTACTGATATTGTTCCAAAAGCTTGCCCAAGGTGACTGTCTTAACCTAGGACCGCCCCGCAAGGCAAAATTGGAATATTCAATCGGGGCTATATTGAACCCAATGTTGGATTGGTAATTATTTTTCCAGTTTTGCCAGCTGTTGGTATTGAACTGCAAATAATTATGGTTGCCCTGAAAATCCCATGCTGTCCAATGGTTATAATTAATCCCAACTCTCCTAAAAGTGCTATCCGGCTTTAACGTCTGGTACCCAATCCATGTATAATGCCGTACATCATCAGCTTGGCGCTGAAACCCGATATCGTTAAGGTCTAGTTCCGGTGAACGCCATGTGGCACCTGATTCAAACTTCCAATGTCCGTTACCAACTTTTCCGATTTGAACATTTCCCCCTGTACCAGTTAAGGATGTTCTTGTGGTATCTACAGCAACGTGGTCGGCATCTACCCTGGCGAACAAATGGGTTATTGATTCTTGAGTGTTTGTTATAGCCTCTTCACTACCACGAACATGGCTTATATTTATATTTCCGCCAACATACCAATCACGATTGGCCCATTGATGTTTAAAATCCAACCCGCCTGTGTAGGCAGCATCATGAAGAAAGTTGAGCTGTTCCGGAACCTGTTCTCGATTGGTAGCCGTAAAGATGCCACCGATATACGAATTTCTTTCATTAAAATCCTTTTGCAATCTTCCTACAAAATAGTTGGTAAGAGGTTCAACCATTTCCTTTCGGGCCTCCCCTTCTTCATTTATTATGGTAGAGGTCCGCTGTGCGGTTACACTTTCGAGCACGCCAATGGCCCACCCATCCTTCGTCTTTCCGCTAAACTTGGCCGCCCCAATGATCGGGGTATTATCGGGCTGGTCCACAAACTCGCCATCGGCAGTATCCGGATATCCTTGTGGGCTTCTACCTATCCGGCGGGAATAGAATATATTATCCGAACCAAAGGTGTTCCCTGCTTCGGATTGCGAAACGCTAAAATCAAAAATGTTCTTGTTCTCCACAAAAAATGGACGTCGTTCCTGAAAAAATATTTGAAAACCATCCAACGCAATGGCCGAAGGGTCGGCATCTACTTGACCAAAATCCGGGTTTACGGTCAAATCCAAGGTAAGGTCATTGGTGATTCCTATCTTGGCATCTAGTCCTGCGGTGATATTGCTCTCACTACCGTCCTTAAAAGGGTTACCCTCCTCAGCCTCGTAAGTTTCTGTCTTGGCCACCGTGTAGGGCTGTATTTCCAACTGTTTTTGAGGTTCAATGTTCTTGAGTCCATGCAGCTCTCCAAACTCGCTTACCCAACCGGGCTGATCTACAGGTTTGCGTTGCCAAAGAGAACGTTCCTCGCTCCTAAAAAAGCGGCGTGTGGACTGTAGGCCCCAAACCTGCTCATCTGCATTTCCAAACTTTAACTGGCTCAAGGGAATGCGTAGCTCTGCTGTCCATCCCTTATCATCAACATGGGTCTTGGCATACCAAATAGGATTCCAGCTCGGGTCCCAAGTGTTGCCATTATTGGAGATAAACTCATCTCCTTTAACTCCTGCCGCGCTGATCGTAAAGGAAAATGCGGTCCGTTTATCAAAATAGCTGTCAATGTTGAACTCCACCCAATCCCCATCAAAACCATCCCGTCGGGACAGCCTTTTTACAATTTTATCGGGTTCGTCATCAAAACAGCGTACACCTATATAAAGGTTCTTGCTATCGTAAAGTATCCTGAACTGGGTTTGATGGGAGGGCGGCGTGTTCTCATCGGGCTGCGATTCTATGTAATCTCCCCCCCATTCAACAAGGTTCCAGGCCTCATCTTCCAATATACCGTTGATTGTGGGTGCGGCATACTCGCCCAACGCTTGGGTCGTATATTTTTTATTAATGACAACTTCGGTGGAATCTTGTGCTTGTGCGGAAAAAATAAAGAATAGGGTCAGGAAAACAAGAATTGCGTTTCTCACTGGATTCGTTTTTGGTTTGATTGATATGATAAAGACCAATGAAATTGTGAAGAGTTACAGTTAGGATTCTTTTTAACTGTTTTTAACATTTTGCACTGCTATCTTTCGGGTGTTTTTTATGTCCGAAGATTGAATTTGAAAAAAGTAAAAAAATATTCCCGATCAACCGTTTGTAATTCAATCTAATAATTGTACATTTGCAGCCCGTTAATCGGGATAGGTTATTTAAATCAATAATATTCGAGAAGTGGATACATTAAGTTATAAAACTATTTCCGCCAATAAATCTACTGTTGACAAGCAATGGTTATTGGTTGATGCTGAAGGACAGACCTTAGGAAGATTGGCGTCTAAAGTAGCCAAAATACTTAGAGGGAAATATAAGACCAACTTTACCCCCCATGTTGATTGTGGAGACAATGTAATTGTCATCAATGCCGAGAAAATCGACATGACCGGAAACAAGTGGGACGAGAAGGAATATCAAAGATACACTGGCTATCCAGGTGGACAACGTTCCGCTTCCGCGAAAGAAGTATTGGAAAAACACCCAGAGCGCATCATTGAAAGCTCTGTAAAAGGAATGCTCCCAAAGAACAAACTTGGGGCCGACCTTTTCAGAAACCTTAAAGTATACGCCGGTGCAGAGCACGGCCAAGAGGCGCAAAAACCAAAAGCAATAAACTTAAACGACTACAAATAATGGAAGTGGTTCATAAGATAGGCAGAAGAAAAACAGCTGTGGCCAGAGTTTATGTTTCCGAAGGTTCTGGAAACATCACAGTGAACAAAAGAGATCTTAACGATTACTTTACCACAGGTACATTGCAGTACAAAGTAAAACAACCTTTTACTTTAACCGAGACCGACGGAAACTACGACGTAAAAGTAAATGTTTACGGTGGAGGTATCACTGGTCAGGCAGAAGCCGTTCGCTTGGCTTTGTCCAGGGCAATGTGTGAAATTGATGCGGAAAACAGAGGAGTTCTTAAGCCAGAAGGTCTATTGACCAGAGACCCAAGAATGGTGGAAAGAAAGAAGTTCGGTCAGAAAAAAGCCCGTAAGAAATTCCAATTCTCCAAACGTTAATATACATTGGGTCTCGGACCCAACTATACATAAGTTCATTGAAAACCCTGAAAATATCCAAATTTCAGGGTTAAATTTTTAACCAAAGTTGTCGTTGTTCCAAAAGGGATAAAAGTAAATCGACTTTTTGGAAACTAGTTTAGCATCTAAATGGGCAGGGCGAACAAAATTTGTGACCACCTGTACATTGCTACTTACAACGGAACGTAAACTAAGTACAAAAAATGGCAAGTAAAATTGAAGTAAAAGACTTACTGGAAGCAGGTGTGCATTTTGGACACCTTACTAGAAAGTGGAACCCCAACATGGCGCCCTACATCTACATGGAGCGTAACGGAATCCACGTAATCAACCTTTACAAAACGGTTGCAAAACTTGAGGAAGCCAACGAGGCCCTTAAGAAAATCGCTGCATCAGGAAGAAAAATCCTTTTCGTGGCCACAAAAAAACAAGCAAAGGACATTGTTGCGGACAAAGTATCCAAAGTAAACATGCCTTACATCACAGAAAGATGGCCAGGTGGTATGTTGACCAACTTTGTAACCATTCGTAAAGCTGTTAAGAAAATGGCAGCTATCGACCGCATGAAGAAGGACGGCACCTTCAACACTCTTTCCAAAAAAGAAAGGTTGCAAGTTGATCGTCTTCGTGCCAAGTTGGACAAAAACTTGGGTTCAATCGCGGACATGACCCGTTTACCAGGTGCACTTTTTATCGTGGATACCATGCGTGAGCATATCGCGGTAAAAGAAGCACAAAAATTGAATATCCCGATTTTTGCAATGGTAGATACCAACTCCGACCCTCGCGATGTTGATTACGCCATCCCATCAAACGATGATGCAGGCAAATCCATCGAAGCTATCTTGGAATCCGTAACCAGTGCAGTAGCCGAAGGTTTGGAAGAACGCAAGAGCGAGAAGGGGAACGAAAAAGAGAAAGAAGAGTCCAAAGCTGACAAAAAAGAGAAAGCTCCAAAGAAAGAGGAGAAAACTGCTGAAGCCAAGCCATCCAAAAAAGCTGAAGCTGCTCCAAAAAAGGAAACCAAAGAAGAGGCAAAACCAGAAGACCTAACCAAAATTGAAGGAATAGGGCCTAAGGCTGCTGAAGCATTGGCGGCCAATGGAGTAAATACTTACGCTGAACTTGCTGATGCAGATGCTGAAAAAATCAAGGAAATCTTGACAGAAGCCAGCTCAACTTTGGCACACTTGGACCCAACATCTTGGCCAAAACAAGCAAAAATGGCCGCTGATGGCAATTGGGACGAACTTAAAGAATGGCAAGACAGCGTAAAAGGAGGGGTTGAGTAAACCCGTTGATTTAACATTGTCCTAAACAAAAACACCTTTTTAGTGTTTTACTTTACATAAAATTTTAAAAGAAAAGAAAAATGGCAAAGATTACTGCCGCAGAGGTAAATAAATTAAGAAAGGCTACTGGAGCTGGTATGATGGATTGTAAAAAAGCTTTGGTCGAGGCCGATGGTAATTTTGACCAAGCAATTGAAATCCTAAGAAAACAAGGTCAAAAAGTCGCTGCTAAAAGAGCTGACAGGGAATCTTCAGAAGGTGCGGCCATCGCAAAAGTGAACAATGACAACACTCAAGGAGTTGTAATCTCCCTTAACTGTGAGACCGACTTCGTTGCCAAAAACGATAGCTTTGTAAAACTTGCAAACGATTTGGCTGACCTAGCCCTTGGTTTTGACAGTAAAGATGATTTTCTAGCTGCTTCTTTTGATGGCATGACAGTTTCCGAAAAATTGACAGAGCAAACTGGTGTTATCGGTGAAAAAATCGAAATCGGAAGCTTTGACAAATTGAGCGCCCCGTTCATTGGTTCATACATTCACGCAGGCAACAAAATCGCTACATTGGTAGGATTGTCCGCCAATGTTGATGGTGCTGCCGAAGCTGCAAAAGACGTAGCCATGCAAGCTGCCGCAATGAACCCGGTTGCCCTTAACGAAGAAGGTGTCGATCAATCCATCATCGATAAGGAAATAGAGATCGCCAAAGATCAATTGCGTCAAGAAGGAAAGCCAGAAGCTATGTTGGACAACATCGCAAAAGGTAAATTGAACCGTTTCTTTAAGGACAACACTTTGGTGAACCAAGCTTTCATTAAAGATAGCAAGCAAAGCGTTGCTCAATACGTTAAATCCGTAGATTCCAGCTTGGAAGTTACAGGGTTTACGAGAGTAGCACTTGGCTAATTCACCAACGGGACAATAACTGAAAACCGCTTCCCTTTCGAAGCGGTTTTTTTATGCCCAGATCTAACCTACAATTCTTCATTTCCCATAAATTTTTTTGATTATTTTTGTCCGGACTTCAAGAAACTCTCAATGCATTACAAAAGAATTTTATTAAAATTAAGTGGAGAAGCCCTCATGGGCGAACAACAATATGGTATCGATGCCAAACGATTGGATGAATATGCCGAAGAAATACAAGCTGTAATCGAAAAGGGGGTCGAAGTCGCCATAGTCATTGGTGGAGGAAACATTTTTAGAGGTCTGGCCGGTGCAAGCCAAGGGATGGACCGCGTTCAGGGAGACCACATGGGCATGCTGGCTACGGTGATCAACGGTCTTGCCCTACAAAGCGCTTTGGAGCTCAAAGGAGTTCAGACCAGATTGCAATCAGCCATCAAAATCAATGAAGTTGCAGAGCCGTTCATCAGACGAAGAGCAATCCGCCATTTGGAAAAAGGCAGAGTGGTCATTTTTGGCGGTGGAACAGGAAACCCTTACTTCACCACGGACTCGGCCGCTGTTTTAAGGGCCATCGAAATAAAAGCCGATGTTATCTTAAAGGGAACCCGCGTGGATGGCATTTACACCTCAGACCCGGAAAAAGATAAGAACGCCACTAAGTTTGACTCCATTTCCTTTAACGAAGTGCTTTCCAAAGGACTGAAAGTAATGGACACCACCGCATTCACATTAAGCCAGGAAAATGAACTGCCCATTGTAGTGTTCGATATGAACACCCGCGGCAACCTGATGAAAATAGTATCTGGAGAAAATATAGGAACAGTGGTCAACGTATAAGTTGACACATATTTTGGTTTCAATTTTATACATTTGAAGTTATGGACGAAGAAGTAAAGTTTATTCTTGATAGCACAAAAGAAAGCATGGACGCAAGCATTGAACACTTGCAAAAGGCATTGACCAAAATCAGGGCAGGTAAAGCAAGCCCCATGATGCTTTCTACCGTAATGGTGGATTACTACGGTTCACAGACACCACTTTCCCAAGTATCCAACATCAATACTCCCGATGCGCGTACACTATCAGTTCAACCATGGGAAAAAAATCTATTGGGTGAAATAGAGACCGCCATCATGAATGCTAATTTGGGATTCAACCCAATGAACAATGGAGAAACCATAATCATTAACGTTCCACCGTTAACGGAAGAACGAAGAATTCAATTGGCCAAACAGGCAAAAGCGGAAGCTGAAGATGCCAAGGTCAGTGTAAGAAGTGCTAGGCAAGAAGCAAACAAAGAACTGAAAGCTTTGGACATTTCCGAAGACGTTTTGAGCAATGCCGAGGTAGATGTCCAAGAACTCACCAATAAGTATAGCAACAAAGTCGATGCTATTCTCTCCGCTAAAGAGGCAGAGATCATGAAGGTGTAAATCTTGGATTTTGACCAGCTACTTTCCTAGGAACACAACATATCATTTTCTACCTTTGCGGCCAACAAAACCCAAATGGTAGCAAAGCTCACTAAAGGATTTTGGCCCAAGGTCGCAAGAATTATCCTCCGCAATAGAATCCTGATTCTTTTGGCGGTTATTGGCATTACCGTTTTTTTGGCCATGCAATGGAAAAACATGCAGTTTTCCAATACAGAGGCCAATATTCTGCCAGACGACCATCCAGCTAGTATTCAATACAACGCATTTACCAAAATATTCGGTGAAGAAGGCAATGCTATTGTTCTAGCTATAAAGGATTCTGCCCTATTCACACCAAAAAAATTTAACCGTTGGAACACATTGAGCAAACAGCTCGATGCATTTCCCGAGGTTGATTATGTGATTTCCCTAGAGAACCTAAAAGAGCTCATTAAAGACAATGAGACCCAAACCTTCTCCATGGAGCCCTTGATATCAACTGCTCCCAAAACAAAACAGGAAATCGACTCCCTTACCAACCACCTGTTCAAAGAGCTTCCATTTTATGACAACTTGGTGTACAACCCAGAAAGTGGAACCATACAGACGGTAGTTTATCTGGACAAGGACATTATGAACACTGCAGTAAGAAACGAGTTTATCCTAAACGATCTTGCCGAACTCGTGGAAGACTTTGAACAAGAGACCCAGATGGATGTTCGCATTTCCGGGATGCCCTATATCCGTACTTGGAACACCAAATCCATTGTTGATGAAATCGGACTGTTTATCGTAGGCGCACTTTTGGTGACATCCATTATATTTTTCTTTTTCTTTAGGAGTTTCAGGGCAACCTTTATCTCCATGTGCGTAGTCATTATTGGCGTGATGTGGGCCTTTGGCATTCTTGGACTCTTAAGGTATGAGATTACCATCCTTACGGCACTGATTCCGCCCTTGATTATTGTAATCGGTATCCCGAACTGTATTTTCCTGATCAACAAATATCAGCAAGAAGTCAAAAAGCATGGCAATCAAGCACTGTCCCTTCAGCGGGTGATTTCCAAAATTGGCAATGCCACATTGATGACGAACATTACCACAGCATCAGGTTTTGCCACCTTCATTATCTTGGATAGTGATCTGCTCAAAGAATTTGGCATCGTTGCTTCAATCAACATAGTCGGCATATTCATACTTTCCCTGTTGATCATCCCGATTATTTACAGTTTTATGCCGCTCCCCAAAACCAAGCACCTCAAACACTTGAACAAAAAGTGGATGGATTATTTTGTAAACTGGATGGAGAACATCGTAAGAAACCATCGTATTGCAGTTTACATCACCACGGTTGCAGTTTTAGTCCTGAGCATAATTGGTATTTACCAGATGCGCATCACTGGAAGCAGGATCGAGGATTTGCCCAAGAAAAGTCATTTCTATAAGGACATCCAATTTTTTGAAGCAGAGTTTGATGGCATCATGCCCATGGAAATCGTGGTGGATACCAAACGTAAAAATGGAGTTGTAAAACCTGCAACCCTTAAGCGAATGGACCGCTTGGGAGCTGTAATCGATGAAATCCCTGAACTATCCAGACCTATTTCCATAGTCGATTTGGTAAAATATTCCAAACAAGCCTATTACAACGGCATTCCTAAATACTATCAACTTCCCACCAGTCAAGAGAATACTTTCATCATGAACGCGGTTCAAAAGTCATCCACTGGCGGGGCCGACTTTTTACAAAGTTTTGTGGACAGTACAGGGCAAACTGCCCGTTTGACCACCTACATGCGCGATGTAAAAATCGATCGCATGGAAGAAATCGAAAAAGATGTTCAAGAGGCCATCACCAAGGAATTTCCTTCAGATCGGTACAATGTTTTTATGACGGGAAAGGCCTTATTATTTCTGAAAGGCACCAAATACCTCGTAAAAAACCTCTTATTGTCCCTAGCCCTGGCCATTGGATTAATTTCCCTTTTTATGGCCTACCTGTTCCGATCCTTTAGAATGGTCATCATATCGTTGGTGCCCAATCTATTGCCGCTGGTGATAACAGCGGGCGTCATGGGATATTTGGGAGTGCCCATAAAACCATCCACCATTTTGGTATTTAGCATTGCCTTTGGGATTTCCGTGGACGACACGATACATTTCCTGGCCAAATACCGGCAGGAACTCACAGCAAATCGTTGGCACATTAAACGGTCGGTGTATGCGGCCTTGCGTGAGACGGGAGTGAGTATGTTCTATACTTCCATTGTACTGTTCTTTGGGTTTTCCGTATTTATCATCTCAAGTTTTGGGGGCACCAAAGCGTTGGGAGGACTGGTATCGGCAACATTGCTCTTTGCCATGCTATCCAATTTGATCCTATTACCTTCCTTGCTATTGTCTTTGGAACGAAGCATTGCCAACAAGCAAGTGCTCAAAAAGCCCCAAATCGACATTTTACCGCAGGAAGAGGACAACCTAAAGGACAAATAGTGCTTGTCAACAGCATAAATTAGGCCAATCCATTGCCATCATTTTTTATCAAAAACCTATCTTTACGAACTAAATCACGATAGTTTTAGAATGATGTCTTATTCCATAAAAGAATTGCTAAAAAAGCAACCCGTAGGAGATTCCGTTGAAGTAAATGGATGGGTAAAAACCTTTAGAAGTAACCGATTTATTGCCCTGAACGATGGTTCTACCATTCATAATATTCAGTGCGTCGTGGATTTTGAAAATTTGGACGAGGCATTGCTCAAAAAGATTTCGACCGGGGCCGCCCTAAAAATTACCGGGACCTTGGAAGAAAGCCAAGGTCGCGGACAAAGCGTGGAAATCCAAGCTACCAATATATTTGTACATGGAACCGCTGACCCGGAGACCTACCCCATCCAGCCCAAAAAGCACTCGTTGGAGTTTTTAAGGGAGAAGGCACATCTTAGGGTAAGGACCAATACCTTTTCTGCCGTAATGCGAGTGAGGTCTGTACTTTCGTTTGCCGTTCACAGCTATTTTCAGCAGAATGGATTCTATTATATGCATGCCCCTATCATTACCGGTTCGGATGCAGAAGGTGCCGGTGAAATGTTCCGAGTGTCCACCTTGGATGCCAAAAACCCTCCATTAAATGATTTAGATGAAGTAGATTACTCCGAGGATTTTTTTGGAAAAGAGACCAACCTTACCGTGTCGGGACAATTGGAAGCAGAAACCTACGCTATGGGGCTTGGCAAGGTCTATACCTTTGGACCTACATTTAGGGCAGAAAACTCCAATACTTCGCGTCACTTAGCGGAATTCTGGATGATAGAGCCCGAAATGGCCTTCTATGATCTGGATGCGAATATGGATCTCGCAGAAGATTTTATAAAATATATCATTCAGTACGTGTTGGATCATTGCCAGGATGACCTTGATTTCTTGGAAAAACGGCTATTGGACGAAGAAAAGGTCAAACCGCAGAACGAACGCTCGGAGATGGCCCTTATCGAGAAGTTGAAATTCGTCGTCGAGAACAACTTTAAAAGGGTATCTTACACCGAGGCCATTGACATTTTAAAGAACAGTAAGCCCAACAAAAAGAAGAAATTCCAATTCCCTATTGATGAATGGGGTGCGGACCTGCAAAGTGAGCACGAGCGTTTCTTGGTAGAAAAGCACTTTAAATGTCCCGTAATCCTTTTTGATTACCCTGCGAACATCAAAGCATTTTACATGCGATTGAACGAGGACGGCAAAACAGTTAGAGCTATGGACGTACTTTTCCCAGGTATCGGTGAAATCGTAGGTGGGTCGCAAAGGGAAGAGCGCCTGGAGGTATTGGAACAAAAAATAAAGGAATTGGACATTGACGCCAAAGAACTTTGGTGGTACCTTGACCTTAGAAAATTTGGTACTGCCGTTCATAGTGGATTTGGACTAGGGTTTGAGCGTATGGTTCAATTTGCCACCGGAATGGGCAACATTAGGGACGTTATCCCCTACCCTAGAACACCGCAGAACGCTGAGTTTTAATTTGATTTTATTATTTTAAGAAGGTAAGATTGTAAATCATCAATCCGTATGCTGAAACAACATCTACAGTTTAAGCTTTCCCAAAAACTGTCTCCACAGCAGATTCAGCTCATGAAACTTATTCAATTGCCAACACAGGCTTTTGAACAAAAGTTAAAGCAGGAGCTGGAAGAAAATCCTGCATTGGAAAGCGGAAAAGAGGAGAGCGATGTTCTGGATGACATGTACGAGGATACCTATGATGATTCGGATGACAATGAAAGCATCGACACGGAGGAAATCAATATTGATGACTACTTGAGCGATGACGAAATACCGGATTACAGAACCCAGGCCAACAATTATAGCGCAGATGACGAGGACAAAAGGGTTCCCTATGCTGCAGGCACTTCCTTTACCCAATATTTGCTAAATCAGCTCAACACGGTCTATCTGGATGACCAAGAATGGGCCATAGCAGAGTTTTTGGTAGGCAGTGTGGATGAAAGCGGCTATATACGCCGACCTATTCCGGATATTATGGACGACCTTGCCTTTACCCAGAACATCTATGTAGAGGAGGATAAAATAAAACAGGTACTAAAGGTCGTTCAAGACTTGGACCCTCCAGGGGTAGCCGCCCGCTCGTTGGACGAGTGCTTGATCATTCAATTAAAGCGCAAGGAACAAAAACCATCAATAGAACTCGCCATCAACATTTTAGAACGTTCTTTTGAGCATTTTACCAAAAAACATTACTCCAAACTCATCCAAAAACACCACGTTTCGCAGGAGGAACTCAAAGACGCGATTTCTGAAATAGAAAAATTGAATCCAAAGCCGGGAGGTTCATATTCAGGAAATACCCGGATGATAGAACATATCGTGCCCGATTTTTCCATTAAAATCGTTGATGGTGAACTTGAACTCAGCCTTAATGGAAGGAATGCCCCGGAGCTTCATGTATCCAAAGAGTACAGCAATATGCTGGAAGGCTACAAAAATGCCAAGGAAAAATCCAAATCACAGAAGGACACCGTAATGTTCATCAAACAAAAATTGGATGCCGCCAAGTGGTTCATAGATGCCATCAGACAACGCCAACAGACGTTGTACATTACCATGAGCACCATCATGGAATACCAAAAGGAATATTTTATGACGGGGGACGAGCGCAAGTTACGCCCGATGATCTTAAAGGATATTGCCGACAAAATAGATATGGACGTATCCACTGTTTCAAGAGTAGCCAACAGCAAATATGTGGACACGCCGTATGGCACAAAACTGATTAAGGATTTCTTTTCGGAAGCTATGAAAAATGAGCAGGGAGAGGATGTATCCACAAGGGAAATCAAAAAGATTTTGGAGACCGTTATCCGTGATGAGGAGAAGAAAAAACCGCTCACAGATGCAAAACTGGCCAAGATTCTAAAAGAAAAAGGGTATCCGATTGCACGACGGACCGTGGCCAAATACCGGGAGCAGTTGGATATCCCTGTGGCAAGGCTACGAAAAGAAATTTGATGCGCCACCTATACAACATCATTTCCTATATATTCCATCCATTGTTCGTACCCATTGGAGGGACCATAGTATACTTTATGGTTGCCCCCTATAGTACACTGGAAACACAAAGTGGGAACATTCTTCCGATTTTTATATTGACCGTGATTATTCCCATCATCTTTTTCCTCATCTTGAAAAACCTTGGGATCATCAATTCCATATTTTTGCCCACCCTCCAAGAGCGCAAATATCCACTCTATATCAGCTGTATTATTTTTTTGATGATATTGTACAAGGTTATACCCAATAACTATGTACACGAGCTCTTTTATTACTTTACCGGGCTATTGACAGCGACCAGTGCCACTATCATTCTACTATTCTTCAAATTTAAGACCAGTATGCACCTTTTGGGCATGGGGAGCATTCTAACTTTTATGGTCGCCCTTAGCATTCATTTTGAAATCAATATCACCATTGCCATTAGTTTGTTCACTTTGTTTACAGGAATGGTGGCCACATCCAGATTATACTTAAAGGCTCATACCAGGAATGAACTGCTTATAGGTTTTATCCTTGGATGCTGCTCCCAGTTGATCATTCTGAAATATTGGCTATAGAATATAAAAGATAAGTCCGACCCGAAGGACTCTCAGGTCTATGGACTCATCAGCGACTGAGACGTTTTTTAATAACGGGTTCAAACCGTAATAGGCATGGATATTCCATGTATTGTAACCAAAGTTGAACATAAGGCCATACTGAAAAGCGCCGATATCATCGTTTGAAAAGGAAATATTGTCATCATCGGCAACCAATTTGGACCTTCCGGAAAAAACGTACCCAAGTTTGGCCCCGGCATATATTCTCCAAAACTTGTATTCTTCTGCCGTTGATGTGCGCCATCTGACCTCGAAGGGCAATTCTATGGCATGTGTTTCCAACTTACTGCGATTAAAGCTTTGATCATCAATAATCTCATATGATATACCATTGGCACCCTCATTGGCACCCATATTGGAGTAGTAAGAATTTACGGCATAGCCCAAACCTAAACCAACACCAAAATTTCTTCTTTTGTTTAACGGAATATCTTTTATAAAACCGAACTGTACATTATAGGAAAGATTACGTTGATCAAGTGCATCTGGGCCATTTAACAACAAATTGTATCCCACACCAATGTAAAACTGATCCTCCAGGTATGTATTATCCACTGGTTGTGGCCGTATGCTATCGGCGGCTGATTGTCCCAAAACAAAACAAGAGCACAGCATGCATAATGAAATTATCGAAATATTGTAAAACAACTGCTTCATGCGACAATTTAAAACAAAAAACGCCCCAAATTAAAAATTTGGAGCGTTTCCCACTAAATCTAAGCTATTGCCTACTGTAGATTGTTAAAAGCATCTCCCTCGTAGGTGGTATAATTCACTTTAAGGGCATTAACTTCTCTCAATTGTTGCTTAATGTCGGTGATAAGACCCATATTGGCCTCTTTGTCCACCTTCAAAGCAGTAGTCAATACATTTTGAAGCTCTTGCGGTTTCTTTGCACGTTCTGCCAAAATAAATGAACCTACTTCGTCCACATTGGCAAATTTATCATTCAATTGGATTTTTGGTTCTGTTCCAAAAACCTTTTGATATTCTTGAGTAGGTGTTCCTACATAAATGTAAATAACGCGATCCTTCTTTTCCAGCTTCTTGATCTCGGAAGCGTTTGGAAGGGTATTGGCAACCATTAAAGAACTATCCTTCATTGTGGTCACTGTCATAAAGAAGAAAAGTAGCATGAAAACGATATCTGGCAACGAAGCCGTTGACACCGCTGGTAAATCCCCTTCCTTCTTTTTGGTAAACTTAGCCATATTAAATATAGTTTTTAATCGGTTGTTGTTTCTGCTTCTGAAAGCTTCTGTGGAAACATATCTTGGACACGCTTCACTTTATCCTTCAGTTCATCCCTTACGTTTGATGGAGTCTCTGGATCCAAATATTTCGATTCCATTGTCGTAAAGTCAGAACCGAACAAACGTTGAGCTTCGCGGTTACGCAGGTCGTTGTAAGCACCTACCAATTCATTCTGAACGGTAATATAGGTACTGTACTTGGTCTCCCTGTCATTCTTCAATGAAATAATCGCCTTTGTTGGATTATCTGATGAGGAAGGATCCTTCTTACCTTTACAATAAGTACAAGATCCATCGGCTCCGTTTTCCAAAAACGCAGTGGCCGCTTCTCTCAAATCCTCAATTTCCATCAAATTATCCTCAACTAAAAGCTGTCCATTCCTGTTGATGCTAACAGTAAAAATGTTCTTCTGCTTAATCACAACATCTTGATCTGGCGGCTCAATTGGCGGCAACATACGGTCCAAGCCTGCATCTGTTTCAATGGTGGTGGTCACCAAGAAAAAGATAAGCAGAAGGAATGCAATGTCCGCCATGGAGCCGGCATTTACTTCCGGCGCTCCTTTTCTTCTAGGCATAATTCAACTTTTTACTTAACAAACATTCTTTTCAAACCTGGTACTATCATTAGAATTACCGCAATAAGGGTCAGGATGAAGAATACGTTCAATCCCATTCCAATGTTTTTCACAGTTCCTTCCGTGGTTTCAATACCTCTTTCGGACATTGTTTCAACCACAGCCATATTGTCCGAAGAAATCCCATAAGATATAGCTACGATGATAGCTAACCCGCCAATGGCGAACAGGGCTTTCTTGATACTTCCTTTTGTAGTGAACAATTTTGCCAACCCGAATACCACTGAAGTAATCACAGCAATAGCCAAAAGGATATACATAATAATGAACATAAAGTTCATCGCGCCACTGTTAATGGCATTTGGATCATCGGCAGACGGAAGAGAGAACCAAAGTACGGCTGCTACCAATCCGATGACGATGAGCAATATTTTTACTATTTTATTCATGATTCTCGATAGTTTTTAATTCGTAATTATTTCTTGTGGGCAGCCAACATATCAATCAAAGCGATCGAGCTGTCTTCCATATCGTTTACGATACTATCGATTTTAGCAATAATGTAGTTGTAGAAAATCTGAAGGATAATCGCTGTGATCAAACCGAATACGGTCGTCAATAGCGCCACCTGGATATCTCCTGCAATCAAAGATGCACTCAAGTTACCAACCGCTGCAATCTTTTGGAAGGCCGCGATCATACCGATTACCGTACCCATGAACCCAAGCATAGGGGCAATAGCGATAAACAAAGACAACCATGATACGTTTTTCTCCAATTGTCCCATTTGCACACCACCGTAAGCCACAACAGCTTTTTCAGCAGACTCAAGTCCTTCATCAACCCTATCCAAACCTTGGTAGTAGATGGAGGCAACAGGTCCCTTTGTGTTTCTACAAACTTCTTTGGCCGCTTCAACACCACCAGAAGCCAAAGCGTCCTCAACTTGTTGCTTCAATTTGGTAGAATTGGTAGTTGCCAAATTCAAATAAATAATTCTTTCGATGGCAACGGCCAATCCCAAGATCAAACAAAGAAGTACAATCCCCATGAAAGCAGGCCCCCCTTGGATAAATTGTTCTTTCAATACTTGGGTGAAGCTAGCACTGGCTTCAGCTTCTTCTTGTAACATTGCTGCAGATGCAGTTGTTGTTCCCATCACAAACATTCCAGCAGCAGCCAGAGTAAAGGATATTTTTTTCATTTTACTTAAACTTAAATTTAGTTAGTTAATAATATAAAGATATAAAAATTTTACAATTGAAAAATTAAAATACCTAGCAGAGAGGAAGGGATTCGAACCCTCGATACACTTTTGGTGTATACACACTTTCCAGGCGTGCGCCTTCGACCACTCGGCCACCTCTCTATTGTTCCATTTAGGCCGACCAATAAACGAAAAAATTATTAGTTATAGAAATTTGACGCGTTAATTTTACACCATCTCACCACGAAGGGGCGTCTCAAAAATTGTCTTGAACAATTTGTCGGGAACCCCCGTCCCCAATAGGTACATCGCTTTTGTTATGGCAGCCTCCGTTGTAATATCCTTTCCGTTAACCAGTTGCATCTCCCTGAGTTTTTCACTCGTTTGATAATGCCCCATAAAAACACTTCCTCCCGAGCATTGGGTAACGTTAATTATGTGTAATCCGTTTTCCACGGCTTTTTTTATCGGATTCAAAAACCATTCGTCCATTGGAGCGTTCCCCGCACCGTAGGTTTCCAATATCAATGCCTTTAAATCGGGAATATTGAGCACCGATTGCAGAACATTTTGATTGATTCCGGGGAAAATCTTCAAAATCGCAACGCGGTCGTCCATTTTTTTATGCACCTGAAGCGACTTGTTTTTGGTCACTTTTTTTATCAAATAGTTATCATGGACCTTTAAATGGACACCGGACTCCACCAAAGGAGGATAGTTTAAGGAATTGAAGGCCTCAAAGTGTTCCGCATTTATCTTGGTGGTTCTATTGCCACGATAGAGCTTATATTCGAAATATAGACCGACCTCGCGTAAAACGGGCCTCCCTTTTTTCCGAAGGGAGGCAATTTCTATGGAGGTAATCAGGTTCTCCTTGGCATCCGTGCGCAGATCTCCGATGGGCAACTGGGAACCCGTAAAAATTACGGGCTTCTCCAAGTTTTCCAACATAAAGCTCAATGCCGAAGCGGAATAACTCATCGTATCGCTACCGTGCAGCACCACAAAACCATCATTTTCCTCATAATGCTCTTCAATTATGGAGGCAATTTGAGCCCAATAACCGGGGTTCATGTTAGATGAATCGATGGGTTCATCAAAAGAAACACCCCTTAGATTACAATCCAATTGCTTTAGCTCCGGTATATTTTTTACAAGTTCATCAAAATTGAAGGCTTTGAGCGCTCCTGTTTTATAATCCTTTACCATACCGATGGTACCCCCGGTATAAATCAATAGTATGTTGGTGGTGTTTTTCATAGGTCAAACCCCGAATATAGCTTTTGAGCTTTTAGTAGTAATTGCCGCGATTTTATCCTCGGGCATACTATATATGGAAGATAGTTTTTCCAATACCTTTATTATATAAGAGCTCTCGTTCCGTTTTCCGCGATAGGGAGTCGGTGCCAAATACGGGGCATCGGTTTCCAGTACAATGTGCTTGATGTCGATTTCATTCAAAAATTGGTCTATTTTACCATTTTTGAACGTAGCCACTCCTCCAATGCCCAACTTCATGTTATAAGATATGGCCTGATTCGCCTGTTCCAAAGTCCCTGTAAAACAGTGAAAAATCCCGAAGAGCTCCTCGTCTTTTTCTTGTTCCAATACTTCGAAGACCTCGTCAAAGGCATCACGACAATGAATCACAATGGGCAACTGATGCTTTTTGGCCAGTCGAATCTGATATGCAAAGGCATCCTGCTGCTCCTTTAAAAAGGTTTTGTCCCAATACAGGTCCACTCCTATTTCGCCAACAGCGTAGAATTTTTTCTTGTCCAACCACTCTTCCACATGGGCCAGCTCGTCTTTATGGTTTTCTTTGACATGAGTTGGATGCAGACCCATCATCAAGAATACATTATCGGGGTAATCGGACTCCAAATCCAACATGGATTGTGTGTAGGTCGAATCGATAGCAGGAATAAAAAAGCGCTCCACCCCGGCATCAAGGGCTCGTTGCATCATTTCACTTCTATCCTCATCAAAGGCTTCACTATATAAATGGGCATGGGTATCGGTTACAATCATTAGTTTGAAATATTTTCCTGAACGGATATTGCATCCCTTCTGTTTTTGAAAAAATCTATGGCCTTTTTGAATTTTATCGCTCCCTCCTTGGTTTGATCATAAATAAATCCATCCAATTCAGGATGATGTTCTGCAATCCAAGACATCAAATTTTCCCGTTTGGCGGCCCACAAAGAATCCTTGAAATCCACATATTCCACAACATCGATTTGTTGGATGGCACCCTCCTTTATTTTAAAAATTTCGTTCGTATAAAACGCTCCTTCATGCAGAAAGTTGATTCGCTCACATTTCTTGGAAACCGACACATGCAATTCATCCCCTTTTTCTTCGATTTCTAAAACTCGATATGTGGGATGAAACACAGAATCCCATTCGAACAAGTCTCGATATGCGGACTTGGAAAAGGTTCGGTTGTAATCCATTTCGTTAAATCGAATGCTATCCTGGAAAAAACCAACCACCTTTGCATAGTCGGAATCGCTCATGGCCTGATAATACTCGCGGACCAAGGCCTTCTTATCCTCTTTTTTTGGAGCGGGGCCGCAACCCCATAGTATACCAAAAAAAAGGAGCGGGATAATTATATTCGTTAATCGGGAAGTCTTCATACCACAAAAATAGGCTTATCTTAGATGCCCCAAAAACTTTGTTCCTGATTATACACCTAATCCTTCGACGGAGTTTATCTTGAGCATGGTCGAAGACTCAGGATGGCAAAGTCCAAATAACGCATATGGCATCACTTAAAAAATTTCTCAAATCCAAGGATTACATCATTATACCCTTAGTATTTACCGAAACCAATCATTTTGAACTTGCAGCCTCTATCAACGGAATAACGGGCAAGTTTATTTTGGATACGGGAGCCTCCAACACCTGCGTTGGGATGGATAAAATCGAGTTTTTCGGAATGGCCTCGGAAGCTACGGACATCAAAGCAGCCGGAGCGGGTGCCACGGAAATGGAAACATTGATCTCCATCAAAAATAAAATTCAAATCGGTGACTGGAAAAAGAAAAAACAGAAAGTCGTACTTTTTGACCTTACCCATGTGAACCAAGCGTTGACCGCACACAATGCGCTGCCAGTCGATGGAATCATCGGTGCAGACGTACTTAAAAAAGGGAACGCTGTAATCGATTACAATAAAAAATGCCTCTACTTAAAAAAGTAAAGGCATTTTTTGTCAGTTCGTGCGCAATCGAGAACCTCTCGACACACATTATTTTATAATTCCAACGCTTTTTTCACGTTGCCGTCCATCAACAATTCCTCTGGACTTTCCAATGCTTCTTTAACAGCGACCAAGAATCCAACGGATTCCTTTCCATCAATAATTCGGTGGTCATAAGATAGCGCTACATACATTACCGGCGCAATCGCAATGGCCCCATCCCTGACAATGGCACGTTCCACAATGTTGTGCATCCCCAGGATCCCACTTTGGGGAGGGTTGATAATAGGGGTGGACAACATGGAACCAAACACACCTCCATTGGTGATGGTAAAGGTACCTCCGGTCATTTCATCAACAGTGATCTCTCCTTCTCTAGCGCGGATGGCCAAACGTTTTACCTCGGATTCAATTCCTCTGAAAGTTAAGTTTTCTGCATTTCTGATTACTGGGACCATCAAACCTTTAGGTCCTGACACAGCAATGCTGATATCACAGAATTCGTAAGTGATCATTTCCTTTCCATCAATCATGGAATTAACCGCCGGATACATTTCCAAGGCTCGGATTACCGCCTTGGTAAAGAAGGACATAAATCCAAGACTTACACCATGCTTGTTTTTGAACGCTTCCTTGTATTGATTTCTCAACTCGAAAATTGCGGACATATCAACTTCATTGAAGGTGGTCAACATCGCAGTCTCGTTCTTGGCAGAAACCAACCTTTCAGCCACTTTTCTTCTCAACATGGACAATTTGGAACGGCTCTCTCCTCGGTTACCGCCCGTTGGGGTTCCCATGGACGGAACAGCCTTTACAGCATCATCCTTGGTAACCCTTCCATCTTTGCCACTACCTGGTACAGATGATGGATCAATTCTTTTTTCGTCCAATATTTTCTTGGCTGCTGGCGATGGAGTACCTGAAGCATAGGTTTCCTTTTTAGGCTCCTCCTTCTTTGGTGCTTCTTTTTTGGGCTCCTCCTTTTTATCGGACGACCCTGATGGCGAACCCTCAGGCTTTTCCGCACTTGTATCAATAAGGCAAACCACCTCGCCAACAGCTACGGCGTCCCCTACTTCGGCCTTAAGAGTAATTATTCCGCTCTCCTCTGCAGGAAGCTCCAATGTTGCCTTGTCCGAATCTACTTCGGCTATGGCCTGGTCCTTCTCCACATAGTCTCCATCCTCTACCAACCACTCGGCGATTTCTACCTCTGTAATGGATTCCCCTGGTGAGGGAACTTTCATTTCTAAAACCATTCTGTTATAGTTTATACTTGAATTATCTTATTTGCATGTTATCCTTACTCTTGTCAAAAACGTAGTCCAATACTTGGGCATGACGTCTTTTTGAGCGCACCGCACTACCTGCCGCAGGGGCTCCATAAAACCTACGGGAAGCCACCCTAAACTGCTTGGCCTCGTCCAAATGCATCAACATATGGCTCCATGCCCCCATGTTACGCGGTTCTTCCTGTGCCCAAACAATATCGTCGGCGTTCTTGTACTTTTTGATGATGCTCCGCATTTCTTCTGTCGGCAATGGAAACAATTGTTCCACACGTACCAAAGCTACATCATCTCTCTCCAACTCTTCACGTTTATCCAAAAGGTCGTAATAGAATTTACCGGTACAGAACACCAATGTTCTTACTTTGGTTGCTTTTGCATCGACATCATCAATCACCATTTGAAAACTACCGCTGGCCATTTCTTCTTTAGTGGACACCACTTTTGGGTGCCTCAACAAACTCTTGGGGGTAAACACCACCAAAGGCTTACGGAACTTGGCCTTCATCTGTCTACGGAACAAATGGAAGAGGTTTGCAGGAGTGGTCACGTCCGCTACGAACATATTGTCCTTGGCACACAATTGCAGGTATCTTTCCATACGTGCTGATGAGTGCTCCGCACCCTGACCTTCATAACCGTGTGGCAACAGCAGGACCAATCCGTTCTGTAACTTCCATTTGTCCTCTGCCGATGACAAATATTGATCTATAATGATCTGGGCCCCGTTACTGAAATCCCCAAACTGTGCCTCCCATATGGTCAATGTCTTAGGACTTGCCATGGCATAGCCATAATCAAAGCCCATTACAGCGTATTCGGAAAGCAATGAGTTGTAGATATGGAACTTACCATTTTGGTTATCGCCCATTTCGTTCAACAGCACTACCTCTTCTTCATGCATCTCGGTTTTGATGACCGCATGCCTGTGCGAGAAGGTCCCTCTTTCCACATCTTGACCGGTCATCCTAACATCGTAACCCTCCTCGATCAATGATCCATAGGCCAATAATTCTCCCATGGCCCAATCGAGTTTGTTATCCTCAAAATACATGGCATGGCGACCATCCACCAACTTCACCAATTTCCTCAAGAACTTTTTGTCCTCTGGCAATTTGGTAATGCTCTTGGCAATCTCATCCAACTTTTTAAGGTCATAGGTAGTGTCCATAGGCTTGAGCATCACCTCTTCGGTAACTTGCTCAAACCCTTCCCATTCATCTTGCATGAAAGGGGTTATTCTGGTCTTCTCGATTTTTCTGGAATCCAAAAGGTTTTCCTCAAGATCGCTTTTATATTTTTCCTCAAGTTCTTTTACGTAGTTCTCATCGATAACCCCTTCGGCAATCAATTTCTCAGCGTAAATATCCCTTGGGTTTTTATGTTTTGATATGGATTTGTACAACAATGGCTGGGTAAACTTAGGCTCGTCCCCCTCGTTATGCCCATATTTTCTGTATCCCAATAAATCCAAGAATATATCGCGCTTGTAACGCATTCTATATTCCAGGGCAAAGGTTGTTGCATGCACCACGGCCTCGGCATCATCTGCATTTACGTGAAGTACCGGGGAAAGGGTCACTTTACCGACATCGGTACAATAGGTGGATGACCTTGCATCCAAATAGTTAGTGGTAAATCCAATCTGGTTGTTCACTACAATATGAATGGTCCCTCCTGTGGTATACCCATCCAAACGGGCCATTTGAATTGTTTCGTAAACGACTCCCTGCGCTGCAAAAGCGGCATCACCATGAATCAAAATCGGCAACACCTCAGATATTTCCTCACTATGGTCACGATCTTGCTTTGCCCTGGAAATCCCTTCGACGATGGAGTTTACGGTCTCTAAGTGAGATGGGTTCGGTGCAATGTTCATATTGACCATTTTCCCTGAATCGGTCTCACGTTTCGACGTCCATCCCAAATGATATTTTACATCCCCATCAAAAATGGTTTCTTCATAGTCCTTCCCGTCAAACTCGCTAAAGATATCCTTCGGCGATTTCCCAAAAATATTGGTCAGTACATTCAAGCGTCCTCGGTGGGCCATACCCACTACAAATTGCTTCACCCCTTTGTCCGCAGCTTTTTCAACAATTACGTCCAAAGCAGGAATCAAGGATTCACCACCTTCGAGGGAAAATCGTTTTTGCCCCACATATTTGGTATGTAGGAAGCTCTCGAAGGAAACGGCCTCGTTCAACTTTCTCAGGATATTCTTCTTCTCTTCTGCCGAATAATTGGGATGATTGTCGTTTTTATTGAGCCAATCCTGAATCCATTGGATACGTTCCGGCGTTCGGATATACATGTATTCAACACCAATCGCATCACAATAAATGCTCTCTAAATGACGGATAATCTCTTTTAGTGATGCCGGTCCGATACCCAATATCTTCCCTGCATCAAAAGTGGTATCCAGATCTTCTTGATTCAGACCAAAGTTATCGATATCCAACGTAGGGACGTACTTTCTCCGTTCCCTTACTGGATTGGTTTCGGTAAATAGATGTCCACGGGAACGGTAACCATCAATCAAACGGATTACCTGAAATTCCTTCTGCAAGGCTTCGGGCATTTCAACTTTCCTGCCATTGGAAAGTACCACCATGCCGCCTTTATCAGATTCAATTCCCAAATCTTCAAGGGAACCTTCCAAACCAAAATCAAATCCTTGAAAAAAAGCCCTCCAACTGGGCTCAATCGTATCGGGATTCGTTAGATATTTTTCGTATTGCTCCGCAAAAAATGAAGTGTGCGCAGCATTTAAAAATGAATATTTGTCCATTCTTTCTGTTTCTCCAAAACTTTATGGAAAATTTTGTCAAAAATACGGGTTTTAGCATTTATATACTTGTATTCCCGTGAATTTCTTACTCAAATTTACAACTATATCACAGAATAAACGGTAAAGCAATAAAAATGAAATTTTTAACTGAAATTAACAGTGGAAACTAAAAATAATTTAACTTGACCGACCAGCTAAACCAACCTAATATGTCCAAACTTAAAAGTAGATACCTTTCCCTCGATGTTTTCAGGGGGCTGGACGTTGCCTTAATGATCATAGTCAACTCCCCAGGAAATGGTTCCACCACCTTTTCACCATTATTACATGCCGAATGGAACGGTTTTACATTGACCGACCTTGTTTTTCCAACTTTTTTGTTCGTGGTGGGAAATGCCATGAGCTTTAGCATGAAAAAGTATGAAAATATGGGCACCCCTGCGTTTTTCAAAAAAGTTTTGAAGCGGACGGCCATTATTTTTTTACTGGGCTTTTTAATGTATTGGTATCCTTTTTTTGATGATGGGCAATTAAAACCACTGTCGGAGACGCGGGTCTTTGGGGTTTTGCAACGTATTGCGCTCTGCTACATGTTCGCCTCCATTATTCTTTATTTTGTAAAGACCAAAACAGCCATTTGGCTGAGCTTGGCATTTTTGGTTGGATACCACCTTATCTTAATTGGTTTCGGTGACCTTACTTTAACTGGCAATGCCGTCCTTAAATTGGACGAGTGGCTTATTGGACCAAACCATATGTACCACGGCGAAGGCATTGCTTTTGACCCCGAGGGATTGTTGAGCACTCTTCCTGCCATTGTAAATGTGATCATCGGTTATTTGGCGGGTAGATTTATCCAGAACAACGGACAGAATTATGAAACAGTAGCCAAATTGATGATGTTTGGGTTTGCCCTGATCTTTGCTGGTTTGGCATGGGACCTTATTTTGCCCATCAATAAAAAACTTTGGACAAGCTCATTTGTATTGCTCACCTGTGGCATCGACCTTTTTTCGATTGCCATTCTTATTTATGTTCTGGATATGAAAAAATCGAAGAGTTGGAGCTACTTTTTTGAGGTTTTTGGGAAGAACACGCTGTTCATTTACTTGCTATCGGAACTGTTTATCATAACCCTTTTCGCTATCGATATCAACGGAGAATCTTTATACAGATGGATTGCCGACAACATATTTATATCGTGGTCCGGCGGACATATGGGCTCTTTGCTATTTGCACTCTGGGTGATGCTCACGTGTTGGGCCGTGGGCTACTTTATGGACAAAAAGGGCATTTATGTGAAGGTATGACCAAAGGTCATTGGCTATATTTGGCCTTGTACCACACTTTTTGCCATTCCCTTTTCAATAATAAAAAGGATACCTCCGCCGAAATGTCAACGACATCCGAGGGAGCTATCCTCTTAATCTCTTTTTCCGAAATATCCACCACGTACAATAGATTGAGATATTGTGGAAACTTTTCCACTATTAAAAAGTAAATTTTTTCGTGAATGATACGTTTAAGCTCCTCAGGGGCTATATCCAAAGGGAGATTAATGGGCACATTGGCCAATTCAAAATCCTTTTTGAGTTGCAGCAATAGTTTTTGATAGAGTTGCTCTTGCTGGACACCTTCCAGCAACTCCAAACTGTTATTGTAGTTGGGCAGCATATTCTATTTACGTACAAATTGCAGTTTGGGATTATTCCGTCCTAATTTCTTACTATTTTTTCCCACGCCCAAGCGGATTTCATGGCATCATCAAGATTGGATTTTGCCTTCCACCCAAGTACTTCATTGGCCCTTTTGGTATCGGCATAGGCCTGAATCACGTCTCCGGGTCTTCTCTCCACAATTTTGTAATTGAGTTTTTCCCCAGAAACACGTTCAAAGCTTTGTATCACCTCCAACACAGAACTTCCTGTCCCTGTACCCAAATTGAATACTTCGTAATTAGTTTCATTTTCATCCTTCAAAAGACGTTGCAGTGCCGCTACATGGGCTTTGGCCAAATCAACTACATGGATGTAATCTCTGACACAAGTACCATCTTCCGTGGGGTAATCGTCTCCAAAAACAGATAGTTGCTCGCGAAGTCCAATACCTGTTTGGGTAATAAAGGGTACCAAATTTTGAGGTACGCCGATGGGCAATTCCCCTATTTTTCCTGATGGGTGCGCTCCGATCGGATTGAAATATCGCAATGCAATGGCTTTAAGCCCTGGGTTCACCTTGCAGGTATCCCTAATAATTTCCTCCCCCACTTGCTTGGTATTCCCATATGGGGATTCAGCAGGTTTAACCGGCGCTGACTCAGTTATCGGCATTTCGTCAGCTTGACCATAAACTGTACAGGAACTACTAAAGATGAAACTCGCACCTCCCTTTTTCTTCAACTCTTGAAGGATATATACCAATACACCGAGGTTGTTCTCGTAGTACAAAAGTGGTTCTTCCACACTCTCTCCCACCGCTTTGGATGCCGCAAAGTGAATTACACCGGCAACATCACTGTGCTTTTGAAAGAAATCTTGGACCTTGGGCTTATCACGAAGATCAAATTCTTCAAAAAGGGGCTTCTTTCCTGTAATGGCCTCAATGCCATCCAAAACATTAATGGATGAGTTGGAAAGGTTATCCACGATGACCACTTCAAAACCTTCATTTTGCAGTTCAACAACTGTGTGAGAACCAATGAAGCCCAAACCACCTGTTACGAGTATTTTCATTTTTAATTGTTTACGAAGTCGATTATCAGACTGGTTATGTATTCAATTTGTTCATCATCCAGCTCGGTATGCATCGGAAGCGAGACCACCTCGTTCACCAATTGATTGGTTACAGGAAAATCATCTTCATTGTAACGCTCGTCCACATAAGCTTTCTGTTTGTGCAACGGTACTGGATAATACACTCCACAAGGAACGTTGTTATCATTTAAATGTTGCACCAATCCATCTCGTTTTCCGTTTGTAACCCGTAAGGTATATTGATGGAATACATGGCAGTCGCAATCACTTTGCCCTGGAGCGCATCCGCAAACAATTTTTGGCACAACAATATGTTCCTGTCCTTTAAAAGCCTTGGAATATTTTGATGCAGCCTCCCAGCGTCTCTGGTTATAATAATCCAGTTTTGGCAATTTTGCCCGCAACACGGCTGCTTGAATGGAATCCAAACGTGAATTTACCCCGACCACATCGTGGTAATACCTTTTATACATACCGTGGTTTACGATGCCCCGTATGATGTGTGCCAAATCGTCGTCATTGGTAAAAATGGCGCCACCATCACCATAACACCCTAAGTTCTTGGAAGGGAAAAACGATGTGGCCCCAACATGACCAATGGTCCCAGCTTTTTGTTTGGAACCATCTTTGGAAAAATAAGAGCCTCCTATGGCCTGCGCATTATCTTCAATGACAAATAAATCATGTTTTTTTGCCAATTCCATAATTTCGTCCATATTGGCGCATTGCCCAAACAAATGTACGGGCACAATGGCTTTCGTTTTAGTCGTTATAGCCTTTTCTATGGCTTTTACATCTATATTGAAGGTATCGGGCTCCACATCCACCAAAACAGGTGTCAATTGTAACAGACCGATAACCTCTACAGTAGCGGCAAATGTAAAATCGGCCGTAATGACCTCATCGCCTGGTTTCAGTCCAAGGCCCATCATACTTATTTGGAGCGCATCCGTCCCATTGGCACATGGAATCACATGTTTAACGCCCAAATATTCCTGCAACTCATTTTGAAAGGCCTGCACATGGGGACCGTTTATAAATGCAGAAGAATCCAAAATTTCCGCAATAGCTTCGTTGACCTCGGTTTTTATACCTTCATATTGACCTTTTAGGTCAACCATTTGAATTTTTTTCATCCGAATAAATTAATACGTCAAAATTAAGAAATTAAGATGCCATAATGGTCTCTGACCGAAAGAATGTATTTTAGCGAAAAAGATATTCTTGCGTTTTCTCTACAACATACTTATCAATATTGCTTGGCTCGTTCTTAGGGTGATTGCCCTTTTCAATGCCAAGATCAAATTGTTCGTTCTAGGGAGGAAGAGAACTTTTCCCTTGTTGGAAGAAAAGTTGAACAAAGGGAACAAAACCATTTGGATGCACGTGGCCTCTTTGGGCGAGTTTGAACAAGGTCTCCCCATTTTGGAACGGTTGCGCTCCAAATATCCCGGACATAAATTGGTTCTCAGCTTTTTTTCGCCCTCGGGCTACGAGGTCAAAAAGAATATCTCCGTTGCCGACGTGGTGGTCTACCTACCCATGGACAGCCATCATAAAGTGAAGCGATTTTTAAACATTGTAGATCCCCAACTGGCCATTTTTGTAAAGTATGAGGTCTGGCCCAATTACCTACATCATCTCAAAAGAAGAAATGTCCCAACCATTTTGGTCTCCGCCATTTTTTCCGAGAGACAGATTTACTTTAAATCCTATGGCGGGTTTATGCGAAAGAGCCTAAGGAAATTCAACCATTATTTTGTGCAGGACGAGAAATCGAAAAATCTGTTGGAATCCATCGGAATAAAAAACTCCAGTATTGGCGGCGATACTCGGTTGGACCGAGTTTCGGAAATCCTGAAACGGAACAACCAATTGAATTTCATGGATCGTTTCAAGAACAATCAACTTTGTTTGGTGGCCGGAAGTACTTGGGCTGAAGATGAAAAAATCCTGGTCAATTACATCAACACAGCCACTGAAAAGATAAAGTTCGTGATAGCTCCCCATGAAATTAAGCCAGCACATATTGACAAGATTACTTCGGCGCTTGAAAAAACCGCAATACGCTATTCTGAATTGAGCGGCCAAAACCTTAAAGAAATCGATGTACTGGTGATTGACACGATTGGTTTATTGACCAAAATTTACAGTTATGCCAATATGGCCTATGTTGGCGGTGGATTTGCCACGGGACTTCACAACACCATGGAACCGGCAGTGTTCGGCATCCCAATTATCATAGGGCCACAGTTTGAAGGCTTCAAAGAGGCTGAAGACTTGGTCAAAGAAGGAGGTATCATTCCCATTTCCAGCCAGGATAGTTTTGATAATTTAATGAAAGACCTCCTGAACAACCCTGTTTCAATCAAAACTATTGGAGCTATCAACGCCGATTACATTAATTTGAACAAAGGTGCCTCTGAATTGATCATGAAATACATTTCCAAGATTTTATAAATTTTGGTTAGCTTTAGCAAAATTCATCCTCCATGGACAAGCGTATTTTTAGAATTTCATTGACAGCGGCCCTAGCGGGCTTTTTGTTTGGGTTTGACACCGTGGTCATCTCAGGTGCCAATCAACCCATTAAGGAATTGTGGGGCACCAACTGGTTTTTGGGCGATTCCATTTTTACATTTCACGGTATTTTCATCATGTCCATGGCACTGTGGGGAACTGTTTTGGGTTCGCTTTTTGGTGGGATTCCAACAGACCGTTTGGGAAGAAAGAAAACCTTGTTCTGGATAGGCATTCTGTATTTCGCATCGGCGATAGGTTCAGCCTTTGCCCCGGAAGCCTATACATTTTCGTTTTTTAGGTTTATCGGTGGTGTCGGTGTGGGGGCCTCATCGGTGGCCGCTCCTGTTTACATTTCCGAGATTTCTACGGCCCAGACCCGAGGAAGGCTTACGGCCATGTACCAGTTCAATATTGTTTTTGGGATTTTATTGGCCTTTATCTCCAACTACCTCATCGGAATACTATTTGACGAAAGCATAGCTTGGAGATGGATGTTGGGCATTGAAGGCCTACCTGCATTGATATATACGATTATGGTATTCAAAATTCCCAACAGCCCCAGATGGCTTTTGATGAAGGATAGGGCCGATGCCGTGGTCATCGAGTCCATTACGCTCTTGGGAATCGCCAAGGACAAGGCTCTGCTGCATCTGGAACAAATCAAATTGGCGATAGTGGAGACCCATGAGAAGAAAAGTGACGGCTTGTTTTCCGGTAAGTACAATAAGCCTTTAGTATTGGCTTTTTTGATTGCTTTTTTCAATCAACTATCGGGTATTAATTTTGTGCTATACTACGCGCCGGAAATTTTGGAACGGGCCGGGCTCGCTTCAGGTGAATCGCTCTTTAGTTCCATATCCATCGGGGTAATTAATTTGGTTTTCACCTTTGTCGGAATATCCCTTATCGACAAACTTGGCAGAAAACAGCTCATGTACATTGGCTCCATCGGATACATTGTGAGCTTGGCCATGGTGGGATGGTGTTTTTATTCCGGTGCCAGCTCGATATTATTGCTGACCTTCATTCTAATCTTTATTGCTTCACATGCGGTAGGACAAGGGGCTGTTATCTGGGTGTTTATTTCTGAGATATTCCCGAACAAGGTTCGCTCCTACGGACAATCATGGGGTACAGGCACCCATTGGGTCTTTGCCGCTCTGATCACCTTGCTGACGCCTACCTTCTTGGATGCTGAAATTGGTATCTTCAAAGAGAATCCTTGGCCAATTTTTATCTTTTTTGCAGTTATGATGATACTTCAACTGTTATGGGTAATCTTTATGATGCCGGAAACCAAAGGAATTACCTTGGAGGAACTTGGAAAACTGCTCAGTAAAAAGAGAGGTGATACCGAATAACATTTCCAACAACGCATACCTAATAAATTATCCGTTAATCGAATAGTGGATTCAATACCAAAGGAAATGTGTAAATATTTTCTTAAATTGTTAGAAATTACACTATTATGGCAGATGAAATTAGCATAGGAAACAAACTCATGGTCGGATTTTTACGAATCATGGTTTTTATATTGATTGTGATCCTAATAGCGATCCCAGTGTTGATCGCATTGGATTTTCTAGGAGTTTTGGAGGCTATGGGCCTTTCTAATTAAAGATTACATCTTGCTCGCCCATTGACCTTGTAATCAATTTAATATAAGAATCAATGGTCTTGTTAACGTTTTCGGGCTCGGTAACATCCACATCGCCCCGCCATATGAGTTCTATTTCCTTTCCTACACAGATACAGTAGAGAGATGTTTCTGCATGGTAAACATTGAAGCTGTCGTAATATTCAGAATTGTAATATATATCCTGATGCTCTAAATAATCACTGCTGAACCTAAGCATCATTTTATCAATGTTGTTCATACGTTCCCGAAAGGTTCTCCTGTTTTCCGCACCCACCACCTTGGTGAAGAGGATGGCATCAAAGCCCTTGTCCAGTAATTGCTCCTCTACCTCTTTCAATTCTTGTTCAGACCTTTCGGCCGAAGTAAATTCCACATCAAAAAGGTCAATGCTGCGCATGGCCTCCACTCCCTTTCCTTCTAAGGCATGGACAAACCTATCTTCAAACTCCATTCTGGCGGCATCATCTTTTACCATGCCCACGACCAGTACTTGATATGCATCAAAAACCACATTGTCAGGGTTCTTCCAAGAACTCACCAGCTTGGTGGAAGAACAGCTCGTAAGCAGTAATAGAACTATGCCGATTAATTTGAGTTTCATCACGATTGTTTTAAAGATTCATGCGCAGCAGATACCTATATCCACTATTGTGTTGCAAAGGTTGCCTGTCGCCTTTCAAGTTGCCTTCTTAAATCCTCGATAGTTTTGGACATGGATTTTTCAAAATCATCGGTGTTGGACTTGGCAAAGATCCTTGGTCCGGGAGCGCTCAGTTCTATTTCGCAGATTTTGCCTTCACCGGCTTTATCATTCTCTGCCTTAAATAACACATTGGCCTTGATCAACCAATTGTACTTAGTTTCCAAACCTTCCAGTTTTTTCATTAATAATTGGGTCAATGATTCACTGGTCATCATCTTTTGATATTGAACGTGTACTTCCATGATTACTGTTTTGATTATAATCAAATCTAACACTCGTAAAGATACTACTTAATGACAATTGTCAGCTAACTGCTTTATCCCAAGAAAAAGGGTTGCCCGGTGCTCTGAAGCACAGAGAACCAGAATTCGCCCTCCATGTCAATTTTCTTACGTTTTTTGGTCACTTCCGAGATGGGAATGTACACGTACCGGTTGTTCACCCTACTGGCAACAAATTTGGTCTTTCCGGCCATGGCCCCGTGTACCGCATGGTATGCCAATCGGCTACAATATACACTATCACTGGAATTGGCAGGTGCGCAACGAACAATGTAGCTCGGGTCGATATATTTAATGGTCACAGGACTCTTCCCCTTGAAGTATTCCGATATTTTTTCCTTTAGCAAGACACCGATATCCTCGTGTTGAACATTTCCCGATGCATCGGTAACAAGTTGCCTTTCCTTGAACAATTGTTGGCCAGCACCTTCGGCCACCACGATTACGGCATGTTTTTTCTGAAGCAACCTTTGTTCCAGAGCAGCAAAAAATCCATTTTCCCCCTCTAATGAAAAGTCCATCTCGGGAACCAGCACAAAATTTACCACCGGCATGGCCAAAGCGGCCGATGCGGCGATAAAACCACTGTCCCTTCCCATCAATTTGATAATAGAAATACCGTTATAAGCTCCCGTAGCTTCGTTATGGGCATCCCTGAGAATGGGACTTGCCACATCAAAAGCAGTTTGAAAGCCGAAGGATTCATCGATTAGGTCAATATCGTTGTCAATTGTTTTTGGAATCCCTACAACGCTGATCTTTCCGTTTCTTTTGGTGATTTCTTCCCCAATGGCATTCACACCTTTCAAGGTTCCATCCCCTCCGATGGCAAAAAGCATGTCTATTTTGTTATCTTCAAGAGTGTCCACCATTACCGGAACATCTTGACCACCTCGGGAAGATCCTAAAAAAGTTCCACCAAATTGATGGATATCCTTTACTTTATCAGGAGTCAGTTCCACCAGTTTATGTCCCTTTTCAGGATTCAATCCTTCATATCCGTAGGGAATTCCAACAATTTTTTTAACCCCGTAGAAGTAATGCAAGGCCATCACCAAGCCCCTGATCACATTGTTGATGCCGGGACACAGCCCACCACATGTAACGATTGCTGCTGTAGTGTTTTTGGTATCAAAAAAAATATCCTGTCGCGGCCCTGCCTTTTCCATGCACACAGGTGACTCCCCGTCATTCAAACATTGATTGTAATACTCCAGGGAAAGGTCGAACACCGATCTATCGGACTCGCTTACAAAATTGAAAATACGATCTCCCTTTACGGTACTAAGCTGAAGGGGCGACCTATATGTAGGCGCCCCCAGGTTTTCTATGTTAAATATATTACTGTCACTCACTATGTCGATTCTTAAAAATGTTCTGTCAAACTGTGGTGCGAATCAATGAGCGGTCCACCGTTCATGATCTCATCCGATGCCTGACTGGCAAATTTATCAAAATTGATGTGGAACGAGTGCGCCAATTGAATGGCTTTGCTCACATACGCTCCTTTTTGCAACCACGTGTTCATTGGATCTAAAATCTCCGTGGGCACACTTGGGCAATATTTGGGCATGTGAAGTCCGAAAATGGGGTGTGTATCAAAGTCCACTTCTTCCAATTTACCTTCGAGAATGGCCGAGATCATAGCCCTGGTATATTTAAGCTTGATTCTAGATCCCACTCCGTAAGGGCCGCCGCTCCATCCTGTGTTCACCAACCAGACGTTGACTCCCGATGCCTTCATTTTTTCACTTAGCATTTCCGCATACACCGCTGGGTGCAATGGCATAAACGGCTCTCCAAAACATGCGGAGAACGAGGGCACCGGTTCGGTAATCCCTGCTTCGGTACCCGCAACTTTGGCCGTGTAGCCAGAGATAAAATGATAGGCCGCTTGACCAGGCGTTAGTTTGGATACCGGAGGCAATACCCCAAATGCATCACAAGTTAAGAAAAAGATATTCTTGGGGTTGGATGCATAGGAAGGTTCTTGGATATTATCGATATGGAAAATAGGGTAGCTTACCCTTGTATTCTGGGTAATGGTACTATCAAAATAATCCACTTCCTTGGTTCCTTCCTTAAATACTACGTTTTCCAACAGTGCTCCAGGTCTGATCGCCCTGAAGATATCCGGCTCTTTTTCTTCTGTAAGGTCGATTACCTTGGCGTAGCACCCACCTTCAAAATTGAAGATGATATCTTCCTTGGTCCAACCGTGTTCATCGTCCCCGATAAGTTTACGATCTGGGTCGGCGGACAAAGTGGTCTTACCTGTACCGGAGAGTCCGAAGAAAATAGCGGTATCCCCTGCTTCACCCACATTGGCGGAGCAGTGCATGGGCAGCACTTCCTTCTCTGTTGGCAGTATCAGGTTCAGTGCAGAAAAAATACCCTTTTTCATTTCACCGGTATAAGCAGAACCAGCTACCAGGGCAATTTTTTTGGTAAAATTGAGTATGGAAAAATTGCCGCTCAAAATACCGTATTCTGATGGATTTTGCGCCTCATATCCAGGTGCGCACAAGACCAGCCATTCTTCTTCAAAGTCTTCAAGCTCGCTCTCGTCCAAACGCAGAAACATATTTTTGATGAAGTAATTGGACCAAGGGTGCTCGGTAATGGTCCTTACGTTCATTCTATATTTTGGGTCAGCGCATACGTATGCATCCCGAACAAAAACTTCTTTGCCATCGAGATAATTGGTGACCTCATCATATAATTTATCGAAGTTTTCAGGGGACACAGGCTTATTGATCCTGCCCCACCAAACTTTGTCCTTGGTGTACTGATCCCTAACCAAAAAACGGTCTTTTGGAGATCTTCCAGTGAACTTTCCCGTGTTTACACACAGGGTGCCGTTATCCGTTTCCACCCCCATGCCATTTTCAACGGTTAGTTTTTGTAGTGTCTCGGCATCAAGGTTCCATTGTGCCCGGACGTTTTTTAATCCGTACTTGCTTAGGTCTTTGGTTGTAATCATTTCTACTGCTTTTTAATGGTTAGAAGCTCCATATCCATGGAACCAATACTAATGTTGCTATAAAGAAAAGTAGCAGCAAAGGCCCTCCTACTTTTACATAATCAATAAATTTATATCCGCCCGCTACCATCACCATAGCGTTGGTGGTCGTTCCCACGGGGGTTAAGAATGCGGTCGAAGCACTCACGGCTACCGCTATCATAAACGGTTTTGGGGATACACCCAAGGTCATCGATGCCATTATGGCTATGGGCGCCATTAAAACTGCCGTAGCTGAATTATTTATCGTTTGGCTGAAGCCTGCCGTCAATAAGAAGATTCCTGCCAATAAGGCTACAGGGTGAATACTTCCCAAACTATCCACTAGACTATTGGCCGCTAGTTGGGCCACTCCTGTTTTCTGCAATGCCGACCCCATGGGAATCATCGCTGCAATCATGACCACACTAGTCCAACTGATACCTTTGTAAGCCTTTGAGATAGGCACACAGCCCGTCAACATCATGATTCCGGCACAAATAAGCGCCGCAATGGCACCGGGCAAAACATTGAGGACCAAAAGAAGAATCATCAACAATAATGTACCCAGAGCAATATAGCTCCTGGTTGTCAACTCATCCACATTTTTGGACAAGGCTTCAGGACTACCTGAAATAACCAAATTTTCATACATGGATTTGAGTGCGATAATATTTTCCCATTGTCCACGGATGACAAAAGCATCACCAGCCTTAATCTCAATTTTTCCAGTCAAAGGTGCATTGTCCCTCGATACAGCCAAGAGTTGCACCCCTGCTTGACGCAGGTAATGCCCCAGATTAATGGTCTTTCCTACAAAAACCGACTTTGGGGTAATGATCATCTCTGCCATGCCCACTTCCTGATTTATAAGCTCTCTTTTGAGCATATCGGATTCAGGTTTTAACGGGATAACCCCTAAATGGAACTTAATCACCAACTTATCCACATCCTCGGGTTCACCTTTTACCGTAATAATATCATGATATCTCATTTCTGTATCCAGCCCCGGCATCTCCACAAATTGCGGGATTCTATGTAATTTGTTAGGATGTCTTCGCTTTAGGCGCATTACCGAAACCTTGTGTTCGCTTTCAAAATTCCAATCCGAAATTTTCGTGTTGATGAGTTGGGACATGGAACGGATACGCAACCGGTACAGGTTATCGCCGATACTGTAATTCTCTATCCATTTGTGCATTTCTTGGTCAATGGCCATGGGCTTGTTATTGGTCCTATGATCTGGAAGCAATTTATAACCCACATACCTAAAATAGAGCACGGAGATGATAAGAAGCGGTAGACCTATCAATCCAAATTCAAAGAACGAGAAACCCTCAAAACCATTTTGTGACAAGGCATTGCTTACAATAATGTTTGGCGGCGTTCCCGTTAACGTAAGCAGTCCGCCCGTATTGGAGCCAAAGGCAACGGGAATCAATAATTTAGAGGGCAACGTTCCCGCGTTCCATGCCGCTGTGACAGTGACGGGAAGCAGCGCTGCAACCGTTCCCGTATTGCTCACAAACCCAGACAGCAAGCTGGAGCCCAAAGTAACGATGACCAATAGACGGGAGACCTTCTTTCTTGCCCATTTGACAAAAAATTGCCCCGCCATGGCGGTCCATCCGGTTCGGGAAAGCCCCTCTCCTATTATAAACAAGGCAGCGATCATGATCACGGTCGGGTTACTGAAACCCGACAGGGTCTCGCCCAAATCCAAAATACCCGTAAGAAAGAGCGACAACATCGCCATAAGGGCCACCACATCTGGAGGGAACTTTCCCCATACGAACAAAACAATGGTAATACCTAAAATAATCAGCAGTGGCAGCATGCTAAAAAGGTAAAAGGTTAGTCCAAGGCCAATACCGGTATCTCGGAGTGGAGGGTCAACAACTTTGTCAACCTGCCCTCCGATGGGTTACTTTTTTCGGTATGGTTACGCGGCAATATAGTTAACAGGTCAATGTTCTTCTCTGAAATATAATCAAGGATACCTTGCTCAACATCCTCATTTTTAGTGAAGGTATGGTCAGCGTAAAAATGCTCCAGATAATACTCCAATAAATTCTCATTGGATTCTTTGACCGCCTCTTCATCATATATTGAATCCTTGTAAATGGTAAGCACATGGACCCTGGCGTCAAAAGTTCTGGCCACATCCAAGAGGGTGCCCAAAACCTCTTTGTCATCAATTCGTTCACCGCCCATTACCAAAGCAATGTTCTTGGGGTCCTTGATTTCGGTTCCATAAGGGATGGAGATTACGGGACAATTGGCCTCCAACACCAATTTTGATGTATTGGTAATGGCTTCATCGGTAATCTTATCGCCCATGGTGCCCATCATGATCAAATCGGCGTTGCTTTTTTCCTGTGCGGCCAGAATGGTACTGATCACTTCACCCGTATCGGTGATAAATTCAGGAGTAACTTTTAATCGCATTTCAAAAGAATCCAAAACTTTGGAAAAATCCTTTCCGAGCTTTTCATTATCGGAATCGCTAACACGCATTGCACCAACATACAGACCAAGAATACCAATGGGCCTGTCGGCACCCACAAAATTGACCACATACTCCAAAGCGTTGACCGATGCTTCGGAAAAATCAAAAGGAATTAATATTTTATTTAAACTGCCCATACCTAATATATTTATTGATTTCAATTCTTAATTCAAAAGTAAAATCGACCTTCGACCTAAAACATGACAGAAGTCAGACTTTTCAACTTTTCTCCTTGATATCGCCAAAAAATCAACCGCTATAAAAGTCTGGGGGCTATTTTATTGCTACCATATTGGTTATATTTAGGAACCGAAAAAAACAACGCAACTATAAACATGGATTTAGTAATTGGAATTGATATTGGGGGAACCAAGACCAAAATAGGTTTGGTGGATGAACATGGTGAATGCTACGAGAAAACATTTTTTAGGACCAAGGAATATCCAAACCTGGACAACTATCTTGACAAAATAAAATCTACCGTTGATGAACTCTTGGAAAGTTTTGGTTCAAATGCCAACATAATCGGCTGTGGTATCGGCGCACCGAATGCTTCCAGCAAAAACGGTACTATTGAGCGCGCCAGTAACCTGGCATGGAAAGGAAGCGTTCCACTGGTAAAACTGCTCAAACAGCGATTGGATATGCCCATCCGGATAATGAACGATGCCAGTGCCGCGGCATTGGGCGAAATGCTGTTTGGAGGCGCCAAGGATATGAATGATTTTATTGTGATTACTTTGGGCACCGGATTTGGCGCAGGTATCGTTGCCAACGGTCAACTTATTGATGGGTTCGATGGCTTTGCCGGCGAACTTGGCCATGTGGACATGACCATTGGGGATGGTAGGTTGACCGGGCTCGGTGTAAAAGGTGGCTTGGAAGCCTATGTATCCGCAACAGGTTTAAAACGCACCGTAATGTACATGCAGAGCAAATATCTTGTAGATAGTAAGTTCAGGAATATTGCCTATAACGACCTTCACGGAGAGGACATTACCCAAGCCGCTGAAGAGGGTGATGAGATCGCACTGAAGGCATTCGACTATACGGCCCGAATTATGGCACAGGCCTTGGCAAACTTTACGGCCTTTACCCAACCCGAAGCATTTATTTTAATGGGCGGGCTTACCAATAGTGGCAAATGGATCATGACTCCTTTGGAAAAATACTTTAACGGTTTCTTGTTGGATGTTTATAAGGGGAAGGTAAAACTACTTCATTCCTCCATGGAGGGAAAAACAGCTGCCATTTGTGGAGCGGCCGCCCTTATTTGGGAAAACGAGAAGAAAAAACAGGTTTAAAACATTTTTTGTGCATCAAAAAATGGGTCTATGACAAGTATCATACTATGTCATGGATTTTAATGGAAACCTTTGTACTCCAACAATCAAAAACCGCTGATCATGGAGCTTATAAGGTTTTTTCCTGGTTTGATTTGTTCCATCGTATTCACTCTTCTTTTAGCCCAGTCCAGTCTTGCACAAAACTCAGAGGAAAATGACTATGGGTCTTGGCTTGTTCTCTGTGGCACTGCCAAAATTCATGAAGATTGGAGCATCCCGGCCGTTGGGATAATAAGGCATTACCATATGCTGGATAAATATGGTTTTTTCTTTTTTAGAACCGGTGCATCGTATAACGTAAGTAAAGCTTCGACCTTTACAGGAGGGGCGGCCATACTAAATTCCAACTCTTATCTGGAACCCAACGATGTGGTGAACAGCAATCAGTTTTGGTTGTATGGCGAGTACACTTTAAAAACCAATTTCCACAAAAATTCCTTGGCGCATCGGGTCCGTTTTGAAAACAGAAGGCTTATCCACACCGAAGACCCCAAAGTGAACAATAGAATCAGGTACAGACTTCAGTATGTTCGACCTATATATAAGGATGTTTATTTTAAGGCCTTTGATGAGCTATTCCTTAACCTGGAAGGAAAGACCTACGGGGAAAATAGAGTTTTTATTGGGGTCGGCAAACAACTTGCACCAAATCTAAAAGCGGACATAGGATACTTCAACCGTAGGTTCAAAAGTTATGATGAACACATGATCAGGCTAAGTCTCAACTTTACCATTGACCTTACCAAAAACGACTTGGCACTAAGGTCCGACCAATAATATAAACCACTAAAAAACAGACATTTTAACCTTTCATTAAAACCTGATTATTATCATATTTTCTGATTTATGATACATCTACCTTTAACACAGTTAAATAGTAGAAGTCATGAAACCAAAAAAGAACCCAAACGCAGAAATTGGACGCAACAGCAGTCTATATTTTATGATAGGACTTACTTCGGTATTGTTCATGACATGGCAATCCTTTGAAGTAAAGTTCTATGAAGAGGAATCCAAAGTTCCTGAAGTTGTACAGGTAACCGACGAGCTTAAGGAAGATGTACCTATTACGGAAATGATCCGTACCGCTCCGCCCCCACCTCCACCATCCGCACCGGATGTGATTGAAATCGTAGAGGACGTGGAAGATGTAAAAGAGACCATAATAGAAAGTACCGAGAGTAGCCAGGAAACTTTTATTGAAGATGCTGTAGTCCGAATCGAGGATGTTGATGTAGAAGAAGTGGAAGAAGATGTTGTGGTTCCTTTTGCAATCATTGAATATGTGCCTGTTTTTCCAGGATGTGAAGGTTTACAAACCCAAGCAGAACGAAAGGCTTGTTTTAACGAAAAGGTACAGGAACACATCAGGGCTAATTTCAATTATCCGCCATCTGCCCTGGAAATGGGAATCACAGGTAGAGTGTACGTACAATTTGTTATTGACACCAACGGAAGGGTCGTCGGCATAGAAAAAAGAGGTCCGGACAAACTTTTGGAACAAGAGGCCGGACGAATTATAGCCGCATTGCCCAAAGTAAAGCCCGGTGAGCAAAGAGGTAAGCCCGTAAGGGTTAAATACAGCATACCGATAAACTTTATCATGCAAAATTAAATCCCAAACATAACCAGGTAAAGGCCCATGCGAGTTTGCTTGGGCCTTTTTTATGACGGATGTTCCACAATTATTTACCTAGTAGTGATGCTTAGGATGGCAATACTGACAATTATCATGTTTTTTGAAAACCATCAAAAGTACTTTTGACCTATAATGTAAAGGTATGCAGCTTATGTCTGAATTAGTTCAAAAATATAATGTTCCCGGCCCCCGGTACACGAGTTACCCTACAGTGCCATATTGGGACATGGAAAGTTTTTCAGGAAAAAAATGGAAATCCAGTGTCCTCAAGGCTTTCGGGGAAAATCCGGATGAGGGCATCAGTGTTTATATACACCTGCCCTTCTGCGAGAGTATGTGTACTTTTTGTGGTTGTCATAAACGAATCACAAAACGACATGAAGTGGAAAGTCCTTATATTTCCGCCGTATTAAAGGAATGGGAGCTTTACGTAGATTTAATCGGAACCAAGCCGGTTATCAAGGAACTCCATTTGGGCGGAGGGACCCCTACTTTTTTTTCACCGGAAAACCTTACCCTGTTGATCAACGGCATTCTTCGTCTCAGCAAAAAAACGGGTGATATAGAGTTTAGCTTTGAGGGACATCCCAATAACACCACAAAGGAACATTTACAGGCACTTTACAGCGTTGGGTTCAGAAGGGTATGCTTTGGTGTACAGGATTACAACCTAAAGGTACAAAGAGCCATTAATAGAATCCAGCCTTTTGAAAATGTAAAAAACGTTACCGAATGGGCCAGGGAAATTGGATTCGTTTCAGTGGGGCACGATATTATTTACGGTCTTCCCTTTCAAGGTTGCAATGATGTGGAACATACCATCATGAAGACCAATGCCATAAAACCGGACCGAATAGCCTTCTATAGCTACGCACATGTGCCGTGGCTCAAGGGAAATGGTCAGCGCGGGTATAAAGAAGAGGACCTTCCATCTTCCATCGAGAAAAAAGCTCAGTACGAAATGGGCAAAAGAATGCTTGCAGACTTCGGGTATAAGGATGTTGGCATGGATCATTTCGCCCTTCCCACCGACAGCCTGCACCAAGCTATGGAAAGTGGAACCCTACACCGAAACTTTATGGGCTACACCCCGTCCAAGACCACTCTGATGGTTGGTCTGGGAGCATCGAGCATCAGCGATAGTTGGTACGGATTTGCCCAAAATGTGAAAAATGTGGAAGAATATCAGAATTTGGTTTCACATGGAGTTATTCCTATTTTTAGGGGGCATATCCTAAATAATGAGGATGAAATATTGAGAAGACACATCCTTAATATCATGTGTCAGTTTGAGACCCATTGGAAGGCTGAAGAAGAAGAGGTCGTCGATTTTGATAATATATTGGCCAACCTATCCGAATTGGAAGACGATGGACTGGTTGAAATCAACAAAAAAAACCTTAAGGTCACCGGTAAAGGAAGACCTTTTGTGAGGAACATTAGCATGGCCTTTGACCTTAAAATGCACAGAAAAAAACCAAATACCCGAATATTTTCCATGACCGTTTAACCTAAAAAAGCAATAAAATGAAAAGTATAATCGTACCTGTTGATTTTTCAGATCAGTCAGAAAAGGCACTAAAAGTGGCCGCTTCTTTGGCCAAGGAACAAAATGCCGAGCTATTTGTTCTCCATATGCTGGAGCTTTCTCCCGCCATTATGGGAGAATCTGGATATATTTCCCAAGAACAGGTGGTACACCTTATCAAACTTGGCGAAAAACGTTTTTCCGATTTCCTGGACAAACCCTATCTAAAGGATATCAAAGTTACCCCTGTGATCAAACACTACAAAGTGTTCAGTGAAGTCGCAGAGGTAGCCGAAAAACACAAAGCAGACCTTATTGTCATGGGGTCCAATGGAGCAGATGGCCTACAGGAAATCTTCATCGGTTCCAACACAGAAAGAGTAGTAAGGACCTCAGATGTACCTGTATTGGTCATCAAAGGAAACGAAGCGGACGATTTCAACCCAAAAAACTTTGTCTTCGCTAGTGATTTTGAAGAGGAAAGCGTTCCCGCCCTTAAAAAGGCAAAGGAGATGGCCGCGCTTTTGGAATCAAAACTACATTTGGTGTACATCAATACACCTGGGGACGAGTTTATGAGCACCAATGATGCGTATTCCAAAATTTCCAAATTTTTGAACGAGGCCAATGTAGGCATGGAAGTTGAAATCTTCAACGACTACACCGTTGAAAAAGGTGTGATAAACTATAGCAAAAAAATTGGCGCCGATCTTATTGGCATACCAACCCATGGAAGAAGAGGATTATCCCATTTCTTTATGGGAAGTATCGGGGAGGATATCGCCAACCATTCAGAAGCACCGGTAATCACCTTTAAAATTTGATGGGTTACATTTTGATTGGTTTCATGTAATTCAAAAAAGAGGGGGCAATCTTTAAATTGCCCCCTCTTTTGGTTAGGTTTGATTACTTGTTTAGCCATGAAATCTTTCATAGGCCGCCTTTTCCAATGCCTCTCGATGGTCTGGGTGCGCAATGGAAATCAAGGCCTCGGCACGTTGGTGTAGATTCTTTCCAAATAAGTTTACCACTCCATATTCAGTGGCCACATAATGCATGTGCGCGCGAGTGGTGGTCACCCCCGCACCTTGTTTTAAAAAGGGTGTGATCTTGGAAACCCCTTTTTTGGTCGTTGAGGACATGGCTATGATGGGCTTACCCCCTTTTGAAAGGGATGCACCTCTCATAAAATCCATTTGGCCACCTACTCCGGAGAACTGGTAGCCTCCAATGGTATCCGCGCAGACCTGCCCGGTAAGGTCTATTTCAATGGCACTATTGATTGCGGTCGCTTTTGGGTTTCTCCGGATTCTTGCCGTATCGTTGGTATAACCGGAATCCCTAAAGTCGCATATCGGGTTATCGTCTATAAAATCGTACAGTTTTTGGGAGCCTACGGCAAAACAGCTCACTATCTTACCTCTTTTCACCGCCTTTTCCTTCCCATTGATGACACCACTTTGCAATAATGGCAGAACGCCATCCGAGAACATCTCTGTATGGATTCCCAGGTTTTTATGGTTGCCCAAGTTGGAAAGCACGGCATTTGGGATGTTTCCTATTCCCATTTGTAGTGTAGCGCCATCTTCAATAAGGGAGGCCACATGACGGCCAATCTCGTGTTCCACTTCCGATGGCTGTGTTGGGTCGTGCTGATGGATGGGTCGATCAACCTCTATCGCGAACTCTATTTCGTCAATATGGACAATCCCCGTACCATGGGTTCGTGGCACTTTAGGGTTTATCTGAGCCACTATCTTTTTTGCGGTCCTTACTGCGGGCAAAGCCACATCGACTGACACTCCCAAAGAGCAATAACCATGTTTGTCCGGTGGTGAAACTTGCACAAAGGCCACATCCAACGGCAAATATTCGTCGGCAAACAACCATGGAATCTCACTTAAAAAAACAGGGATATAGTCTCCCATATAAGTGTTTACAAAAGGCCTTACATTACCACCTACAAAACAGGCATTCAGGGTAAACGCTTCACAATAAGGTGCCCTGGTATATTTTGCATCGCCTTCAGTGTGGATGGAAATTATCTCAACTTCCTTCAACTCATTGTGACGTTCGCAAAGTGCATCTATCAATTCATTTGGGGTCATTGCCGCTCCCTGGAAAAAGACCCGGTCGCCTGATTTTACAATTCCTACCGCTTCTTCCGCTGATGTTATTTTCATTATGGATTCGATTTTTAGGGTTGATGGCATTCTATGGTCGCCGATACGGTGTCGGCCGGAGCTGCCTTTGGGGAAACATAAGGTATTCCCAATCCAAGCCCGCGCACAATAAACATAACACCAATGATGACCACAAATACCGGTATCAATTTCTGTATTCTAGATTTTATCGAGGCACTGAACATTCCTTTGGAATAGACCACCAGGGACATTAAAGGTACGGTGCCCAAACCAAAAACCATCATGTAGAGCCCACCTTCCAAAGGGTTTCCCATGGCCATGGCTCCCAAAAGCGCCATATACACCAATCCGCAGGGAAGGAAGCCATTCAAAAACCCTATGGTCAAAAAAGTATCCGGTGTCCTTTTTTTGAGCTCTGTCCCAAGTTTGTATTTCACCTTGGCGATTATGGAGTAAATGGGCGATAATAGTTTATGTCCGTTCAGATGTTTTGCTGGAATAAGTACAAGGACGATCATGAGTACTCCAATGCCAATGGAAAGCTTCTGTTGTATTCCGAACAGGGACAATCCCTTGCCCAAAAGTCCGAAAAGCACTCCGATGATTCCGTATGCCAACAGTCTTCCAAAATGATAAATGGACAACTGAGCTGTCTTTTTAACCTGATTGGCATGGTCCAAAGGTAGCATAAAGGCTATCGGCCCACACATGCCCAAGCAGTGCAAGCTTCCTAACAGTCCCAAAACCAACGCAGAGGTCAACATGATCAGTACACTAATTTTTCTTTATGTAAAAAGGAATTACCTTCGTATTCCCAGTTAATGGAAATGTCCCAGCGACCGTCCACCAAGCGATTGTCAGGTATGAGCAAATGTGTATTGGACAAACTTATAGGAAAGTCTGTGTCCAAGTGCTTGTTAGACGGTCTGTATAGGGACACTGTTCCACTTATTTTTTTGGGGTCGAAACGTTCCGGAAACGCAATCACCAGACCCTCTGCCGTTTTTTCAACCTTGAGGTTGGCATTCATTTCCTTCGCGGTTTTTGAGGCATCAATATCCTGTTGATAGGACAATTCCTTTTTATAATATTCCTCTGTCACCAAATCGTGGTTGGCGCTATCATCGGTACTCATCCTTACCACAAAGTATAGGATAAACCCAATGAAGCCGATAAAAGCCAATACGATTCCTGTTCCCCAATTAATTTTCATCTCTGTATTTTTTAATTATAACTCCTTGGTGCCAAAAATTGTGTCACCGTGGTTTCTATGAGTTTATCCCCACTATAAACCCCAATCTTCAGTTTATCCTTGTCACCGTTCAATGCCGAAGCGTTTATTTCGATGAACAATGTTCCTTCTGTAAGCTCCTCTGCGGGAACGGTAAACTTATCCTGTGAAACCATTTTGATTTCACCATTGTGGGACATCAGTTCAAAAGATACATTTTCGATATCCTTGGTGGTCTTGTTCACCAATTTATAGGTGTACACGTTACTGATGATATTGTTTTCCTTACGCTCGTACAATTGTCCGGGCAATCTTAAAATATTAGCTTCAACTTCGTTCCGCATAAACAACATTCCCACCAACACACCTATCAAAACAACAAGTACTGCGGTATACCCCTTCATACGGGCGGTAAACTTAAACTTGTTCTTATTGGTGATCTCATCTTCGCTGGCGTATCTGATCAACCCTTTGGGTTTATTGATACTGTCCATAATATGGTCGCACTCATCAATACAAGCGGTACAGTTTACGCATTCCAATTGTGTTCCGTTACGGATGTCTATTCCGGTAGGACACACATTTACGCATTGTAAACAGTCAATACAGTCACCATGGCCCAGCGCTTCACGATCCTCATTTTTTCGAAACTTTTTGCGGCCATTTTCACCTTCGCCGCGTTTATGATCGTAGGCCACAACTATGGATTTATCATCCAAGAGCACCCCTTGCAATCGTCCATAAGGGCATGCAATGATGCATACCTGTTCCCTGAACCATGCAAAGATGAAATAGAACACCCCAGTAAAAATCAACAACGGAATCATGGTACCCAAATGCGCCATTGGCCCATCAGTGATGTAAGCGATTAATTGATCACTACCAATTAAGTATGCCAAGAAAACGTTAGCTATAAAAAAGGAGATAATGAAAAAAACGATCCACTTCAATACTCTTTTTCTAATCTTTTTCCCGGTCCATGGAGCCTTGGCCAATCGCATTTGCGCGCCTCTGTCCCCATCGATCCAATATTCGATACGGCGGAAGACCATTTCCAAAAAAATGGTCTGGGGACACATCCATCCACAGAAAATACGACCGTAAGCGACCGTAAACAGTGCGATGAAAATAACTCCGATGATCATGGATACCACCACCAAGTGAAAATCTTGGGGCCAAAAGGGTAGTCCAAATATATTGAACCGCCGGTCGAGCACATTGAACATTAAGAATTGGTGCCCATTTATTTTGACAAAGGGAGCTGCTATCAAAAAAACCAGCAGAAAATAACTTATATACTTTCGGTAATCGTAATACCTTCCGCTAGGTTTTTTTGGGAAAATCCAATTCCTTTTTCCTTCTTGTGTGATTGTGCCTATGGAATCCCTAAAATTCTCTTCCATCGCATTGGGGTTTATGGGTAACTATTTTGCGGCCATGGTCCAAAATGGACTAGTTCATGGCAACTTTTGTTGAATCCGTAGCCTGCTCCATTTTATCAGGGTCAGTTCCTTCCGTTTTGGATTCGGTTCCATTGGCGTCTTCCGGGGCATCTGGATCTACCCAGATCTCACCTTCGGGATCTTTTGGATTGGCAGGAGTGGTTCCGCCCAATGAAATGACATAACTGGCCACCTGTGCTATTTCCGCAGGTTTCAAGCTTTGCTTCCAAGCAATCATCCCTTTACCGTCACGACCTCCTTCCGAAATTGTGGTGAACACATTTTTGATGCCTCCACCCAAGATCCAATATTTATCCGTTAGGTTAGGCCCAATGGACCCTCCCCCATCTTGTGTATGGCATGCAACACAATTGGTCTGGAAGATTTTCTCACCGGCGGCCAAATCGGATTCGTCAGAAAGGAACTCCACGGTACTGGCGTCCACCAAATCCTTCGCTGTTCTTTTATATTCCTCTATGGCCTGCTGCGCCGCTGCAACCTCTTGTTCGTATTCCATTTTTTGGTCATAATCCCCGATTACATGGAACCTTACCAAATACACAATGGCAAAAACAATGGTCGCATAGAACAGGTAAACCCACCAAGGCGGCAATACGTTGTCCAATTCGCGGATACCATCATAATTGTGGTCCAGGACAATCTCGCCTTCGCGCTCAATGGAACGGCTCTTGGTCAATTTTTTCATGAGGTTTTTGGCCCATGTCCATTCATACTTTTTGCTTTTGGCCTCCAAGTAGCGCTCCTTGCCTTCTTCTGAAAGGGTTTGGAACATGATATTTTCAATGGAAGCCAATATCAATTCGATGGCGATAAGAATCATCAGCACCAACAGCATGAAAAACTGCGTGATGGGGTATTCAATAATTGCGGGCTTGTCGCCGGAGTCTATAAAGTATTCCATCAATCCGAAGATCAAAAAGAATAATACCGGAACCCGTATCCACCAAGGTGTTTTTGTACTCATAATATTATAGTTTGTTTTGTTGATCATCGTTTTCCAAAGGCAGTTCGGACATCTCCCTTATGTGCTCCTTGGTTGCGGTGAAAACCCACCAGAACAATAGCACAAAAAACACAAAGAAGATAAGCAGGGAAACCATGGGATAGTTGGCTATCCCGTCAATGGTCTCCATATGTTCTTTTACAAATTTCAACATGGTTATTTGTTTTGAGATATAGTTTCTTCTGTTCCTTCAATTTTGATATCGGTTCCCAATCGCTGTAGGTAGGCGATCAAGGAAACGATTTCACGATCTCGCATTTCCACAAAATCGAGTCCGTTTTCCTGAGCGTACTTTTTGTCCGCCTCGTAAGTTCGCTCAAATTCTGGGTCTGCGTATAAACTCTTCTCTATTTCCTCCGCTTGCTCTGCCATGGATTGGGGAGCGTTCGCAATATCCTCATCGGTATAGGGCACTCCCAATTTTACCATAGTCTCCATCTTGGCCTGAACATCGCTACGATCGTGCTCATCGGTGACCAGCCATTCGTAAGATGGCATGATGGAACCTGCCGATGTACTTTGAGGATCGTACATGTGGTTTAAGTGCCAACTATCGGAATATTTACCGCCAACTCGCAGCAAATCGGGACCTGTACGTTTACTACCCCACAAGAACGGGTGATCATAAACAAATTCACCTGCCTTGGCATACTCTCCATAACGTTCCACCTCGCTACGGAAAGGCCTGATCATTTGGGAGTGGCAACTCACACAACCTTCCCTAATATAAAGGTCTCGCCCTTCCAATTCCAAAGGTGTATAGGGCTTAACGCTGGTAATGGTCGGGATGTTGGATTTTACCAATATCGTAGGAATGATCTGGACAACACCTCCTATCAAAATGGCAACGGTGGCCAAGATGGTCAATTGGACCGGTTTTCTTTCCAACCAGTTATGGAAGGTTTCGCCGGCCACTCTTCTTTTGGCTACGCGCTCCAGTGCAGGCGCTTCTGCTGCTTCGTCCTCTACTTTGCTACCAGACCTAATGGTCATCACCACGTTATAGAGCAATACGAACATACCCAAGATGTACAACGAGCCCCCAATGGCCCTCATCCAGTACATTGGAATGATCTGGGTAACGGTTTCCAAGAAGTTACCGTACACCAAGGTACCATCCGGGTTGAATTCTTTCCACATTAACGCTTGGATAAACCCAGCTACATACATGGGCAGCGCATACAATACGATACCCAAGGTTCCGATCCAGAAATGGAAATTGGCCAATCCCTTGGAGTGCAATTCCGTTTTGAACATCCTTGGCACCAACCAGTAGATCATACCAAAGGTCATAAATCCGTTCCAGGCCAAGGCCCCAACGTGGACGTGGGCAATGATCCAATCACTAAAGTGGGCTATGGCGTTTACATTTTTCAAGGAAAGCATGGGACCTTCAAACGTGGCCATACCATAACCGGTAATGGCGACCACCATAAACTTTAATGTGGCATCGGTACGTACCTTGTCCCATACACCACGAAGTGTCAACAGACCATTGATCATACCTCCCCAAGATGGAGCGATCAACATTATGGAAAATACCACACCAAGGTTCTGTGCCCAATCGGGCAACGAAGAATACAACAAGTGGTGAGGACCTGCCCAGATATAGATGAATATCAACGACCAGAAGTGGACAATGGACAATCTATAAGAATATATAGGACGGTTGGCGGCTTTTGGCACAAAGTAGTACATTAACCCCAAGAAAGGTGTGGTCAAGAAAAATGCCACCGCATTATGCCCGTACCACCATTGCACCAGGGCATCCTGAACACCCGCATAAACCGAGTAACTCTTCAATGCAGTTACCGGCAACTCCAAGCTATTGAAGATGTGCAGCACGGCTACTGTTACAAATGTCGCCAGATAGAACCAAATCGCAACATAGAGGTGCCTTTGTCTTCTTTTTAAAATGGTACCGATCATGTTCCAACCAAAAACCACCCAAACCACTGCAATGGCCAAATCTATTGGCCACTCCAATTCTGCGTATTCCTTGGATGTTGTG
>JANSXF010000046.1 GCA_024743095.1 Flavobacteriaceae bacterium | reverse complement strand
GGACAAACACGATTAGGAGAGTAATTTTTATGAGCCACAGAAATCATAAAGCCTACTTTTTTTAGAAAAATGAAGAAATTTTTTACGGTTTTACCATTAAAAATCAATGGTTTAAGAAAAACCTGACATATATCATCTTTTAGGAAAACTCCGTAATAGATCTTTGACCCAACAAAAATTTAGAACTATGCAATATCATACAACACATCGACAATCGCTCTTAAAAGCAGCTATCCTTTGGATATCATTTACTCTGGTTCCCTTGGCACTTTCAGCACAAAATTTCAAACTGAACAATGGAGAGGGAGAAGTAAAAGTAACAGGAACTTCGACCCTACATGATTGGGAAGAGGTTGCAGAGCAAAAATCAGGTACAATTGTTTTGGATAATGCTGGAGAGTTGCCAAAAATTAGCTCCTTGAAATTCATCGTGGAGTCGGAAAGCCTAAAAAGCGGCAAAGGCGCCATGGACAAGAATACGTACAAGGCTTTGGAAACCAAAGATCATAAACAAATTGTATTTGAACTAAAAAGTGTGAAGAGCATTTCTCCGGAGACATCGGCCTCCAATAAATATAAAGTGGTTGCCACAGGTAGTTTGACCATTGCAGGAAGTACAAATACCATAGACCTTCCGTTCAATTTGACCATCAATGAAGGAAAGGTATTGCTGGAAGGTAAAAAAGGCCTGAAAATGACCGATTTTAAAATTGATCCCCCAAAAGCTCTTTTGGGCACTATTACCACAGGGGACGAAATTGAGGTTCACTATAACACCGTTTGGAAATAATTTAATCTTAATACTCAACTAATAAATATACAACGATGAAAAAATACACAAAATACGGATTATTGGCAGCTGCATTCCTTGTAGGCCTTATGGGATATTCCCAAAACCGAAAACTTGACAACTTCCGTTCACCCGATAAAGATGGTGTGAATGTCTTTGAAGCTCCAAAGGACACAGTTTCCACCTTTGATGGCATTAAAGTAAGGGTAGGAGGGTCATCTACACTTCAATTCCAAGCTGTAGACCATGAGAACTCCGGTGCGGTGGAATTGATCGCCATCGGTGACAACTTTAACCTAGCAACCGCCAACTTGGATTTGGACGTGGCATTGGCCAAAGGTGTGAGAATGCACCTAAGAACTTATTTATCATCTCGTCACCACCCAGAGCCATATGTTAAAGGAGGTTATTTTCAAGTAGATAATTTGGATTTCATCAGCCCTGGGTTCTTGGAAGAGGCCATGAAGTATTTGACCATTAAAGTGGGGCACATGGAAAACAATTATGGTGATGCGCACTTCAGAAGAACCGATAATGCCCAAGCTATGCACAACCCATTTGTGGGTAACTTGATCATGGACGGTTTTACCACAGAGGTGGGAGGTGAGGTTTACTTCAGAAAAAATGGATTCCTTGCTATGTTCGGACTTTCCAATGGTAAGTTGAACCAAGCGGTGAACAATCCAGAAACCACTGGAGCATCCATCTTGGCAAAATTGGGATACGATGCCCAAGTGAGCGAAGATTTGAGGTTGAGGCTTACAGGTTCCATGTACAGTACTGGCAAATCTGGTAACGTATACCTATACAGTGCGGACCGTTCAGGGTCCAGATACTATTTGGTAATGGAGGACACCGAGGCGTCAACTTCCGGGAACTTTAGATCAGGTAGATATAACCCCGGTCTTAGAAATGAGATCACTGCCTTTATGATCAACCCATTTGTGAAGTATAAAGGATTGGAATTCTTTGGAACTTATGAGACCGCTTCAGGAAAAGCTGATGCCGAAACAGAGGACAGAACCGCCACGCAATTGGCAGGTGAACTGATCTACAGATTCGGGGGCAGTGAGAACTTTTTCTTAGGAACTCGTTACAACACCGTAACATCCGATGACCCATCAGGATCAGAGATTACCATTGACAGGTTCCAATTGGGCGGAGGTGTGTTCTTGACCAAGAACATTCTGGCCAAAATAGAGTACGTGAACCAACAGTATGATGGTTACGACACCACAAGCATTTTCCACGATGGTGAGTTTAAGGGACTTTTATTGGAAGCTGTGATAAGTTTCTAAAAGGACACTTGATTCTTGATAAGGCCTAGGACTTGCAAGTCCTAGGTCTTCACCTTTAAAATTAGTATTTTAGTTACCATGTTGACCCCAATGCCACATATCACCAAAACTATATTCTTCGGGCTACTTTTTCTAGTTGGGCTTAGTTTCAGTGACCCGGAAAGAGAAACAAAGGTTAGGGTTGCCTCAGAAAGTGAGGTAGTGATTTCAGGTACTACCAATGTGAACAAGTTTCGTTGTACATACAGCTTTGAGCAACTGGAAATGCCTATTCGTTTGATTTACGATGAAAAATCAGAACATATTGTTTTTAAAAATGCAGAGTTGAAACTTGTAAACGATTGTTTTGACTGTGGTGGAAAGGCCATCAACAAGGACTTTAAGGAGTTGTTGAAAACAGAACGGCACCCCAAAGTACATTTAAAACTGCTGTACGTGAACCCTCCAGCGGCTCATCAAGGGAGTGTGGATGTAGGTTTGCAGATAGAAATTGCAGGGGTAAAACGAACCGTTGAGGCACAACTATATTGTGAGCAAACAAAAAACATTCAGGTAAAGGGAACCTTGGAGCTAAAGTTGAGTGATTTTGAACTGGAAGCGCCCAAAAAAATGATGGGAATGATCAAGGTAGATGACGAAATCAAGGTCAATTTGGCATTGCGCATGACCGAAATATAGGGCTTTACCGTTTTTTGGAATGAAAGAATCCGTTGGAGCGTTTATATCTAACGGATTTTTTATTTTTTTCACTTATTTCATAAAACCAATAATCAGTATCTTGCAATCTACATAGCAAACTGAAATTAACTTCAAACTTTGATGATGAAAAAAATAGTTATTACAAAAGGGATTCTTGCCCTAGCCCTTACACTTCTTACCACTAAAATTTATGCTCAGGAGAGTTTTGGTGGACTTGCCCTTTACACGGTACGTGAAAATATGGGTGAAGATGCCAAGGCAACCTTGCAGAAAGTTGCTGATGCCGGTTATTCCTATATTGAAGCGGCAGGTTATGCGGATGGGAAATTTTATGGAATGGCCCCCCAGGATTTTAAATCGTATGTAGAGAGTATTGGGCTGACTCCTGTTAGCACACACATGGGAGGTGTAACCTTGGAGAATGCAGACCAGCAAATTGCAGATACAAAGGCAGCTGGATTTGAATACTTTACCATTCCGGTACCTCCAATGGGCATGTTTACTTTTAATCCCGAGAACAGGACCATGGGTATGAAAGGAACTATGGAAGACTTTGCCGAAATTTTGACCACAATTGGAAAGAAATGTGAAGCGGCCGGTTTAAAACTGCTTTATCACAACCACGATTTTGAGTATAAGGACAACGAGGATGGTATAAAGCCTATCGTCTACTTGTTGGAGAATACCGATCCCAAATATGTGAATTTCCAAATGGACCTGTACTGGGTTACCCGAGCGGAAGCAGACCCCGTATCCTATTTTGAAGAATATCCAGGAAGGTTCAAGTTATGGCACGTTAAGGACATGGACGAAGAAGGTAAGTTTGCTCCAGTAGGCGAAGGCACCATCGATTTTAAGAGAATTTTGGATAAAAGGGACACCTCTGGAATGGAAAAGTACTTTGTGGAGCAAGATATGACATGGGACAAAAAACCATTGCAGGTAATCAAAATTAGCCATAAAGGCTTGAAAGAGATAGGGTTTAAGTAAAGTTTTGGGTAACCGATTGTAAATGACTTGTGAAAAAAGACAAGAAATCAAAAAAATATTTTTTACAATCGGTTACATTAGTATCTTTGCACCCGCAAACTTTGGTCGCGTAGCTCAGCTGGATAGAGCATCTGCCTTCTAAGCAGACGGTCGAAGGTTCGAATCCTTCCGCGATCACTTGAAAATCAAGGCCTTAGAGATTGAACTCTTTAAGGTCTTTTTTATTTGCACTCAATTTGCACTCAAATTTTGGCTCAATATGGCTTATTATATATTGATTTAATATCAAATATTGCCAATTTTACCGCCTAATAACTACTATTCAATCCTGTTTTAGTACTGGATTTAAATTCAAAATCCATGTAATGGTTAATTGATTTTATGTAAATCAGAAAATATATTAACTAATTACTTATTGTTTCATTGGAACTCCAACTATACTGATGAAGTATTAGAAAAATGAGCAGTTCTATCTCGGGGAAGCTTACACATTAAGCACATTACTTCATGAAAAAATTAGTAATTGGATTTCTACCATTTTTAATTATCGCTTGCAGTACAAACCCAAATAATGAGTTTCAATTAAACGGAATCACCAAAGACATTGAAGATGGAACCGTTCTATGCTTTGATAACACCGGTACCGAAACATTGATTGATTCAGCGGTCGTAGAAAACAATTCCTTCCATTTCAGTACCAAATTGCCAAAATCCCCTTTGCAAGTGGTTTTGAGAACCAAAGATTTTACCTGTTATCGGTTTTTATGATCGGAGGGTGGTATGGTCCTACCGTTTTATAACTAAGAACCTCCTTCTTTTTTCTATCTTTAGAACTTTAGTAAAACCATAAAGCTTTTCTACTTATGAAAAGATTGCTAAGCTATATTTCTTTCCTTCTTTCCCTGTTTTCTTTTACAGGTTGTCAAAATAATAGCGGATACGAAGAAAAGAACGGAAAGGTGTATTACAAATGGGTGAACGGTGGAAATTATAAAACCGAATATACTTTGGTGGAAGCAGCGAATCCCACAACATTCGAGGTGATAAAACAAAATTTAAAAGTACACCTTGCCAGAGATGAAAACCACGTTTTTATCAATGCAAAAGTTATAGATGGTGCAGACCCTTCAAGTTTTGAACAGATAAAAGATTACTACTGGCGGGATAAAAACCAAGTGTTTTTGCTGAGCACCGATGATCAAAAATATCATGTTATCGATGGGGCGGACCCTGATTCCTTTGAGGTCATTGTGAATCATTATTGGTCAAAGGACAAACTGAACGTGTTCTACAGCGCTACGAAATTACCCGATGTTTCCTCTTCAGAATTTGAAGCAATCGACAATCACTGGGGAAAAGATAATGACCATTACTACTATCACAGTTTCAGGTTGGGTTTGTTGGACTACCGAACGGCTGAAATCATCAATGCTTATTATATCAAAGATAAAGATCAAGTGTTTTTTGGAAATAAGCTGGTACAAGGCGCCGATCCAAAAACATTTCAAGTCAATAAACTTGAGTATTTCGGTCATGATGATAAAAATATGTTCCAATGGGAAAAGAACAAAGGCCCCATTACAGAAGAATACAAGAATACTTATATAGACAAGTAATGGCTATGATCATTAAGAAAAGGTTTGCCGATTGAAAAGGAAAATAACCTATTTGAAATTTAAAAAAAAGAAGTCGATCCATATTGGGCGAATCATACTTGCCATCTTTTTATTGTTGGTTTTTAAAGTATCATCACAAACTGAGGCACAGCAATATAAAGCCTTTGGGGTAAACCCAACCATTCCTAACGATTCTCTATTTTCAAATATCAGTCAAGCAATAAATTTTAAAACAAAATTCGAAGCAACATTCGATCTTATTGAGTTCCACCGTGAAAAAGGAAATTTGGATTCCATTGTACATTACGGAAACAAACTGTACGCAGAAACTGTACGTGAGCACCTAAAGGATAAGGAGGGGCGTTTATCTAAAGTATGTAGTGTCATTGCGGAAGGGAAACTGGAAAAAGGACTTTTTGATGAAGCTTTAAAGTGGTTTTTAAAGGGAATTGAATATTCAACAGGGAGTCCTAAGGATGAATTGTACATTACAAACAGAATAGGGCTGGGTTTGGTAAAGTACGTCAGGGGAAAAGAGAACGAAGGAAAAATAATTATAGAAGATTGTATAGTTAATGCCCCGAATGAGAAGTTAAGGCATGATGCGCTTTCAGAGCTTGGGTTTATCTTTTATTCGAATGAAAAACTGGCGGAAGCGAAAGAAAGTTACCATAAAGCTAAATTGTTCTATGCATCCGAAGGTTTTATAAAAGAAGCGTTGGAAACCGATCTATGGCTTGGCAAGATATTGCAAAAGCAAAACAAAACCGCTGAAGCATTGGCTGTTTGCTACAATGTTTTTAACGAATCGTTGTCCAGAGGTTTCTTTACCCTATATGCCAAGGCGGGCAATGCGGTAGGAGGGCTCCATTTAGAGCAGGAAGATTTCGAAAACGCGAAATTAATACTGTCCACAGTACATATAAATTCCATTCAATGGGGAAACCTGGAAATAGAACGAAGAGCTGTTCTAGGTCTTCAAAACGCCTATGCAAACACAGGGGACTATAAGAATGCACATGCTTTAATGACACAGTTAAACCGTGTAAACAATGAAATTTTGACCAGTCAAAATAAACAGCAGGTGAATGAATTGGAAGTACAGTACAAAACATTGGAACAGAAACAAGAGATCCAGCGACAAAAAACAATGAAAACCTATATATTGATAGGCTTTCTAATTGTTTTAATCCCTGTGCTGTCCGTGCTGTATATGTACTATCAAAAATTGCAAACGCAAAGTAAGCTAAACAAAACGTTGGAAGAGGTAAACCAACAAAAGGTCGCAGCTTTACTCAAAGACCAGGAATTAAAATTGGTGAAAGCTTCACTTAAAGGACAAAATAAAGAAAGAAAGCGCATCGCAAAAGAACTGCACGATAGCATTGGCGGAAATTTGGCGACCATTAAGTTGCAACTGTCCAATAAAAACAAATTGGAACATCACCGCCTTATCCAACAAGTAGATCAAACGTATAATCAAGTTAGGGAACTATCCCACAATCTTATGCCTAAAAAGTTTAAAGATTCTGCTTTTACGACTATTATAACAGAATATGTAAATAACATCAAGTCGTTGTCCAAAGAACAGATTACCCTCCAAATACACCCTAAAGAAAAAGTTGATAAAATAAACGAAGGCTTAAAAGTAGAACTGTACAAAATCATTCAAGAACTGTTGACCAACGCATTAAAGCACGCAAAAGCGACACAGATAGATGTTCAGCTTTCAGTATTCAATAACAGTATAAAACTACTTTTTGAAGATGATGGTGTCGGCTTTGATCAGGAAAAAGTGAAGTACGGTCTTGGGCTTCAAAATTTAAAGGATAGATTAAAAACAATTAAAGGCAACCTATTGATCAATGCTTTTCCCAATAGGGGGACTGTGGTGGATATAGATGTTCCTTTACAATAAGAAATATAATGGCTTATAATATTATTTTAGTTGATGACCATAAAATGTTTCTGGAAGGATTATTGAATATTTTTAATAATGAATCCACCTACACTATTCTATTAACGGCAAGTAGTGGCAAAGATGTTGTAAAATATATAAAAGCAAACCCAAATCAGAAAATAGATATTGTTGTAAGCGATATTTCCATGCCGGGTATAGATGGTATCGCATTGCACGACAACATCAAAAAAGAACGCCCGGAAATTAAAACACTAATGGTGAGCATGCACACCGATGCAGGAATGATAGACGCTTTAATCAAAAGCGATGTCGATGGGTACTTGACCAAAAATGCCACACAATCTGAACTATTAAAAGCCGTAAAAACCATTCTCAATGGCGAAAAGTATTTTTCACAATTGGTAAAACAAGCCTTTATGGAAAATGTCTTCTATAAAAAAAAGGAAGCCACCGTAATGCTGACCAATAGGGAAAAGGAGGTACTCAAATTAATTGCCGAAGAATTTACCACCCAGGAAATAGCCGATAAACTCTTTTTGAGCAAACATACCATTGAAAGTTACAGGAAAAATCTTGTTTCCAAGCTCAATGTCAAAAACCTGGCAGGGCTGACCAAATATGCAATAAAGCTAGGTTTGGTAAAGTAATGCTTTAACTTGCCTCCCTGAAAGCAGGGTAAAAACTTTCACTACTTCCGGTCTGTTTTAAAAATACTGGCCTCCGCATCTTTGTACCATATTCATTAAAGAATAAAGTTATGGTCATTTTTGGATGGCGGGAAGCCAAAATTAACATACTGCCGGCCAACGATCATAGTTGTAGTTATTGCAATACCCCAGAATGCTTATATATACAGGTAAGCCGATTATACCTGCACATATTTTGGATTCCTATTGTTCCATTACATAAAAAAACATACAGTTTTTGTGGGCATTGCAAACTAAGGATGGACAAAAATCAAATGCCTCCGGATTTGCAAAGAAAGGCCAAGGATTGTATGCAAACCAGCAAAACACCCTGGTGGATGTTTTCAGGCCTTTTGATCATAGCTTTTTTTATGCTGTATGTATTCTCATCAGCACTTTTCATTGATAAATAAGTAAAACAGGTAAAATAAGTATAAACAATTAAAGTTTTAATTAGATATGATGTATGGGATTTCATTAGTGTTTTTAAGCATTGTGGCAGTGCCATCTTTGATTTTATCAAAAAAAACCAATGCGAAAGAGTTATTGGAAAAAATAGAGCCATACCAAGGATGGATTGGCCTTATATTCTGTATTTGGGGCGTTTGGGGAATCATTTCGGCCATTTTGAACCTGGGTTGGTTGACTGCGGCCCCAATATGGTGGATGACTTTTTTGGCAGGGGGTATTGTGGAAGCCGGTTTAGGTTTTATGCTAAGCTACGGATTGACCAATAGTTTGTTGTCAAAAAATGAAGTAGCCCGGGAAAGGGCAGAAAGAGTAAGGGAAAAGATTGCCCCAAAACAAGGAAAATTAGGCATGTTGGGAATGGCAGTAGGCATATGGATGATTATAGCTTCATTTATATTTATATGATCATGATGTCACCATCAAAAATAATAACTACGCTGCTCTTTGCATTACACGTTTTCGTTGCCAGTGCACAAGACCGTGAACCTTGGGTTGCATTTCAAAATAAGGATAGCAGTCTGATTGGATTTAAAGACAAAGCGGGAAACATTAAAATAGCACCCAAATTTATGGGATATACCATTGCCAAAAAGTTTGAAGATATTATAGCGGTAATGGAACACCATAATAACACCTACAAAAGCTATTACCTGACAAAAGCTGGCGAAGAAATTGGTACGGATAGCCTTTTTATAATGGATTATGCCGCCGATTGTGAAAGCGAAGGCTATATTCGGTTCAAAGATCCAAAAACAGAACGGGTCGGGATGCTGGATAAGAACGGCAATGTTGCCATACCTGCAATCTACAATCATTTATCCCGCGTAAACAACGGATTGACCGTAGCCTTAAAAGGAGCCAAAAAAAAATATTGGGACACCCATAATAAATTGGGATGTAATCATTTTAGCTGGACAGGCGGCACAAATTATTTACTAAACACTAAAAACGAAATACTTGTTGAAAATTTTGACAACGAAGGTTATTTGGATTTCTTTTCACTAAAGATAAGTCCAACACTGCCGGAAGATTCGTTTTCCGTACGGGTCGATTTTAAAGGAACAAACGGGAACCATTATTCTTTTATAGACCATGAAAAAGTGTTTGTCAAAATGTTGAACCAACTTATGCCCTATGATTTTTTAAAAGATGAATTTACTAAAATATGCTACGATATAATATATTATCAAAACAGTGGAAGCGAATGGGTTTCTGAAGCCAAAAAGCCATTTGTATATCGAAATTTTGAGCTAATAAAAAGCAGGATTTTACACCTAATGGACAATGATTCGGATTATCAGATTTTTGTGGAAGGCCTGAACCCGTACATTTATCAAGGCGATGAATTTGCCAAATACTTTAATAACTGTGGCGAAGCAGAAATAACGCAATACCCAGTAATGAATTTGGTCATTAACACAAAAAATGATGCGGGAAAACCGGTACAGGACCACCTCGGTTTTTTAAAAACAGACCAAGGCTTTAAATTGATAGGTGTTTCAATACAATCTGAAAAATTAAAATCCCGTAATAATTGAAACTTGGCACAAGAAAAGGACATCACCGTTAAATTAGTTGCCGCTTTTAGAGGAATTACCTTTCTGCCCGGTCCATTTGTTATCGGCTCTAACAATGCAAACCCCAAACTCGTTCTCGGTAAGAACCATATCGAATACAGAAACCTCGTCCGCACCCACAAAAAAACCTATGCACAAATTAAAAAAGTAGATGTTTACATCAACTCTTTTCGTATGATGGGAGTCGGAACAACAAATATATGCCTGACGTTTAAGGATTCCATGTTTACGTTTTCCGGCAACCTGAACGATAAGAAAAGACTGCAGGGGCTTGTTGCTTACTTTGTTACCAAAGGAGTGCCCTTAACAGAAAAAGCAAAGCGCTTACTGGAGGATAATGTAGATTGATAAGTGCAAGCACAAAACATCGCCCATACAAAGGAAAGAACATTAAAACGAGATACAGTACAACGAAAACATCATTGCAGGAGCATGAACTCAATCACCAGTAAAATAATCGGAGAATTAAAACAAATGCCCCAAACTGCAGATAGGTGGGTAAGTAAACCTGTCGAAATTCCATTCTTCAACAAGAAAAAAATAAAGATCGCTTTTAGGTTCTTGGGTCCGGAAAACGATTCGGCATTCATCGATGAAGCAGATCGGGCCCTAAACAACTTTTTCAAAAAAGACAGCGTTTACCGACATGAACTCAGTGAACTGGTATATACGGATTGTATGGATTCCTTGTATGCAATTGGGCAAAATGAAAGCAACAAGCCGCCTTGGGATATCAAAGAAAAGAGTGAAGTATGGAATTTTGTTTGTCCCCAAGGTATTTATCTTGCAAGAAGGCACAGGAAAGATAAAGATATTTATGTCGCCATAACCTGTGCATGTGATTGGAGGCGGGAATACGGACTTCAATTGGTCTTTAGACAAGGAAAGAGCTTGACCAGGATTAGCGACCAAGATGGACTGTTGACCCAAGCAGATGCAGATTACAAGTCCGATAAAAAGGATAAATTGTTGCGTCAATTTGAAAAGAATGAAAAAAAGAGCTACAGAAAACGACCTTGGTGGAAAAGATTGCTCTCTTGACCACATCACATCTACCATGGGGCATTAAAGACAAAGTACATTGCATTATACCAAAAAAGCACTTGTTATAGTCGTACTTTTAACGTTGAGTTCGTGCAACCTGTTTAAAGAGAACGGCATTGAATTTACCATTGAAAATCAATCGAATATTCCCGTAAAACAAATCACGTTCACAACGTCCGAAAGACTTACGGAAATCAAATTGGATACATTGATGCCAGGAGAATATGTCACCAAGTTTTTATCTATGGAAAACAATAAAGTAGATGGTGCCTATGTGTTGGAAGTTACACGAGCCAACAGAAAAAGAGAAACCTACAGTTGCGGATATTATAGTAACGGAAAGGCACTTGACAGATGGATAGTACTTAAAATACAAAACGATACCATACAACATTATACCAGCGGAAGCGGAATTTAAAAGCATTAAAATATACTTACTATGGGAAAAAAATCAATGTGGCAATTAAAAGAAGAACGTTTAGGGAAGGGCTTTGAGAGTTTAAGGATAGACGAGCTGGATACTGACAACCCGATTGTTTTTATTGAAGAACACAACATCGAAAAGTGCATTGAAGCGATAGAAAAGCTACAAGCGACCAGTATTTATACCCAGACCGGGAATATAGGCTTTCTGGGAAAACCTGTTTTTAAGAACATAAAAGTACTGAACATTTATGCACGTGAGGACAGCAACCTTGATTTGACCGTAACCTACCACATGAAGCAACTCACCAAGCTTCAGGTAACATATTTTTATGAAGGCACTATCGATTTTTCCCATTTTCCAGAACTCACAGAGGTTAAACTACGATTGGGAAAAAAGACCAAAAATTTTGGAACGCTGGTCAATTTGAAGAAAGCTTATCTGTCCTGTCCCGATTTTGAAGATTTGTCAACATTTGGGAACTTGAGCAAGCTTAAATCATTGGAGCTGACCAATATGGTGCAATGTAAAAGCCTTAACGGTATTTCAGGACTTATCAAACTAACCGAGCTAACGATAAGTGAGGCTCCAAACTTAAAGTCGTTGGACGGATTGGAAACCTTGTCCAATACGCTTGTCAAATTAAAGATAAATGAAACTTCCGTAAATGATATCTCGCCAATAGGGAAGCTGAAAAAGCTGAAAACTGTAGAGTTGTCCCGCTTTAAAGAAATCATGGATATGTCCCCTTTGGGAGAGCTTGAAAAGTTGAATTCCATACATCTGGGAATCATACAAAAATGTAATTCATTGGGTTTTTTAGCTAGGCTGCCTAAATTGAAAAAACTTACGATTCTTCCTTGGCAAGTAAAAGTTGAACAAGGTTATCTGCCCTTAACTCAGAAATTGAACGCTCTTGGTGAGTTAAAGAAAATCATCAATTGGGAAGGTGTTTTGCCCCATCTGGATGAGGCAGGAAAGGCATTCTATAACAACCACTTCAATGTTAGCCCGCTTCAGTTCATTAAAAACGAGTTTGATTTTTTTGATAACTATGAAGACTATGGCGAACCTTATACCAAGGAAAATTGCAATAAGGTAAATACCATCATTTACAATTTAATAGACCGTTTGGAGGAGAACAATGGGGCAGATGAACCTGAAAAACTGGAAATCATTAAAGCAAGTGTATTGGGATTGAATGATTTAAACGACAGTATTGAGGGTTTTATAGAAACCGGGGAACGGGAAACCCTATGCGACATACTTGACGAGATAGCCACCAAGGCAGGAATTGACGTTGCACAATTTGACGACGGCGACTTGTTCGAAAGCGGTATAGCCTCTCAATGGCGTACTTGGTAAAGATAGCAACGGATGCACGGATTCAATAGATACTCACGGATAAGCAGTGCAAATCAGTGCAATTAGCGTCATAAGCATTCTAAAATAAAAAAATACTGATAAACAATGAACAACAAAACTAAAGATGCTTTTTGTTTTTTAAAAACTTGACCATTGTGGTCGGGATGTGATGTCGTGGCATTTTCCGTAAAGGTTTTGTCTTGGCTCCGTGAGTCACCAAAATTTCAACAGCTTCTCGATGACCTAAGCGGGCAGCATAACATATAGGCGTATCTAAGTGGACGCCGTGTTTTGCTTCAATGGAAGCACCTATATTTAATAAAAATTTCAATAAAATAAGGTTGTTTGCTTGTATTGCGGCGTGTACGGGGTTGCCATACAACCCACTCATTAGATCGATGCCTGCCCCGCGAGCTATCAGATATTCGGCCATTTCAGTATCACCTTGATAACAGGCAATAGCCAGGGGTGTCCTGGAAAATGATAAAACTTCTCCCGATTCAAAATTAATATCGGCACCATGTTCTAGAAGTAAATCGATAATTTCAAAATGTCCGTGTGTCGTTGCTGCATGCAATGGAGTTGTCCTTAAGATACCTTGGCAATTGGGTGAAACACCTGAATCCAATAATTCTTGAACTACTAAAAAACACCCTTTGAAACAGGCATATATCAATTTATCTTCTGGAGCGTCATATTTTTTTGGTTCGTTTGTTCCTCCCATTACATTTTTATAAATATTTCGGTTGTAATGATAAATATAAATATTGAAAATATGGGTGTATTTTCATCATGCTTAAAATTTCCAGTATTGTTATTTCAAATTGTTTAGGGTGGACTTACTGGAAACAACGGACTAACAATACCAGCAAAAACAGATTTTTTGAGCCATATGCAATTTTATCTGGCTAAGATGGTATACTATGTCCGGCATTTGGAGATTTTAAGTACTGGTTTAATATTTTATGGTTAATTTTATAGCCTACGAAGAGCGAAGACTATTATTGGTCTGTAATTCGGTTAGTAACAAAACATCAGCAAGGTAAAAGCCGGTAAAAATAAGGGGTGGCGAATGGAGTTCGAATCCTTCCGCGATCACTAGAAAATCAAGGCTTTAAAGATTGAATTCTTTAAGGCCTTTTTTAGTACTGGATTTAAGTTCAAAATCCATGTAATGGTGATTATATATGTAAATCAGAAAATATATTAACTAATTACTTATTGTTTCATTGGAACTCCAACTATACATGAGGCTATTTTGTTCTCAACCCGTTCATATATCGGGATCTCGTCCAAAATTTTCACAAGTTGCTCCTTTGAAAAATCAATTCTTTCAATTTCTCGTTTGGTTTAGATTATATATTTTTTTGTATTTATTCCTCTTTTCCTCGTGATAAAGCTGCAACTGATTGATCCAAACTTTAGCATATGCATCAAAATCAACTGATTTTTCTTAGGGTGAAAGAATTGAATTAATTGACACATTACATTTTTGGTTTGAAAATCTATAGATTTTGCTTTGATTTTTCTTTTAAATCTCCTCGGCTGGATGAGCCGGATGGTTGAGACCACCAAAAAACGGAAAATTGGAGCTATTCCATGTTTGGGTTTATTTGTTTGAAAATCAAATTTTTATATAATTCGTAAAAATGCTCAATTTTGTCCGGTGAAGGTGGTATAAGGTGTCCCGCGTTTCCACCTTATCATCGTTTGGATTAATTTTGGAGCATGGTTAAAACTTTGTGTCAGACGAAGCTCAAAATGGAGCTTTGTTTCCCAATTGTTTCCAGATTTCTTAAGTAATCTTTTGGCATGAAAATATTAGTAATAGAGGACGAGATCCAACTGCTCGATAACATCAAAGAATCCTTGGAGAAGGAAAATTACCTAGTGGAGACAGCTATGGACTATTACACGGCCATAGAGAAGACCATGGTCTATGCATATGACTGTATTTTGTTGGACATTATGTTGCCCAATGGAAGTGGTCTGGATATTTTAAGTGAACTAAAAAATACGGGCAAACAAGAAAATGTCATTATTATTTCTGCCAAAGATTCGCTCGATGATAAATTGAAAGGACTTGATCTGGGGGCCGATGATTACCTCACCAAACCTTTTCACCTGGCCGAACTCAATGCTCGTATCAAGGCTGTATTGAGGAGAAAGGACCTTAATGGGAACAGGTTTATTGAGCTGGGCAATGCCAAATTGAATCTTGAAAATCGGCAATGTTTAGTGGATGGCACCCCCATTCCCCTTAATCGGAAGGAGTTTGATATCTTGAACTATTTCATGTTGAACAAATCTCGTTTGGTAACCAAAAATGCTTTGGCAGAACATGTTTGGGGAGATAACAGCGACCAAGCCGATAACTTTGATTTTGTGTATTATCAAATAAAAAACCTTCGTAAAAAATTACACGTGAACAAAGCTGAATTGGAGATTGAATCTGTTTACGGGGTTGGTTATAAACTGATTGTAAAATGAAACTGCTCAACAAGTCGATTACCTATCTTTCCCTATCCATTTTGGGTATTGTGACCCTATGGGCGGTTATCTTTTATGTGAGCATGCTCCAAGAAATCAAGAGCAGCATTGATGAGGGGTTGGAAAACTACAAGCGTTTGATTATTCAAAATGCGGACAATGATCCCAGTATACTGACCAAGAATTATTTTGATGAAAGTTTTTTCACGATACATCCAATGGACAAAGGGGAAGCGCTTGCTTTTAAGGACCAATATCTCGATACGATCATCGACATGCAAGATGCAGATGACGAGACCTTGGAGCCGGAACCTGTCAGGATGTTGGTGTCGGCCTTTGAGTCCAATGGAAAGTTTTATCGGCTCAAGGTAGCCAATTCCATGGTGGAAGAAGACGACTTGATCAACGAACTGCTTTGGGATGTCGTTTGGCTTTATATTGTTTTGATCATAGGGGTTTTGGTCATCAACAATATTGTTCTCAAAAAGTTATGGCATCCTTTCTACAGTCTGTTGGAACAATTGAAAAGCTTCCGTCTCGGCACTTCCCACAAGCTTGTACGAACCAACTCCACCGTTAAGGAATTCATGGACCTCCAAAAGTCGATGAACCACCTTTTACAGGAAAACATCAATGCATTTGAACGTCAAAAAGAGTTTGTGGGCAATGCTTCCCATGAATTACAGACACCACTGGCCATAATGACAAACAAATTGGAATTGCTTTTAGAAAATGTTGCGTTAAACGATAAAGAAGCAGAAAACTTGACAGAAATCTACCAGATCGTTCAGCGATTGATCCGTCTCAACAATTCATTGCTTTTGCTGACCAAAATTGAAAACAAGCAGTTTTTTGAAAATGGTTTGGTATCCATCAATGAAACGGTCCATCAAAGTGTCGAGGATTTGGAGGATATGGCGGCGTTCAGGAAAATCAAGATAACGGTCAGTGAATCGTCCTTATTGGAGACTAACATGGACATTGCCTTGGCCAATATATTGATCGGTAACCTAGTCAAAAATGCGATTCACCACACCACCGCTACGGGAAATATCAACATTCATATCACAGCTTCAAAACTTCAGGTCCAAAATACTGCGGTCGATGGTCCATTGGCGGATGGATTGATTTTTTCCAGATTTTACGGATCTAGAAAGGAAACGGGCCGTTCTGGATTGGGATTGTCCATTGTCAAGGCCATTGCCGACCTCTATGGGTTCCGTGTCCAATATGGTTTTGACGATGTGATGCACAGCTTCGAAATCTTTTTTTCACCGATTCCTCCTTCCAAAGGGTAGGATTCCCAATTCTTTCCAAATTCAGGAAGTTGCTTTGCGTATAACTTTAAAATTTATACAAAATGAAAAAGCAAGCATTGATTTTGGGTACACTGCTGGGTATCCAATTTTTGGGACACGGACAAGATATCGGTCAAAATGAGGTTCCATCGATTATTTTGAACCAATTCAACAGACAATTTCCCAAAGCAACGGATATCGAATGGAAATTGGATGGGCACCAGTATCAGGTGGAGTTTGAAATCGGTTGGAACTTAGATCATGAGATATGGTACGACCCGGAAGGGAACATAGTAAAGCACAAGGAAGATGTTGCCGCGGAAGAGTTGTCCAAGGCAGTGGTGCAAAAGATCGATTCGGAGTTCAAGGGATATACTTTGGACGATATGGAACGGATCACGGAAAACGGGAAAGTGGTATTTCGTGTTGAACTCAATTCGTTGATGCACCAAGATTGGGAGGTTATTTTGGATGAAAATGGCAATGTGTTAAGTAAAAAGGTGGATTGATGCGGAGATTTCAGTTGATCATGGTGCTGTTTGTTTTTCAAAATGCGCTTTGGGCACAGACGGATAGTAAAGTCTCCAAATGGTTCGAAAAGATACATATAGGGGGTTATATGCAGATACGTTATAACAACCTTTTCGAAACCAATGATGAATTGGATTGTGAACAATGCGATGAAAATTGGGGGTTGGAAGGTGGTGGTCTGTCATTTAGGCGTTTGCGGTTTAAAATTAAGGGACAGGTATCACCACACATTTTCTTTTACTTTCAACCTGATTTTGCAAAATCCATAGGGGAAGAACACCATGTAGGAAGATTAAAAGATGCATATATCGATATTGGACTGGACAGAAAAAATGAGTATCGTATCCGAATAGGTCAAAGTAAGGTGCCGTTCGGTTTTGAGAACATGCAATCCAGTAGCAACAGGTTGCCATTGGACCGGGATGATGCCCTTAATAGCGCCGTTAAGGATGAGAGGGATCTTGGAGTGTTCTTCTATTGGGCCACAAAGGAAAAAAGACAATTGATCAAGGAATTGCGCAAAGCTGGATTGAGTGGAGGAGACTTTGGACTTTTTGCATTGGGGCTCTATAATGGGCAAACGGCCAATCATTTTGATCAGAACAATGAATTTCATGTGGTCTCCCGCTTTTCCTATCCCCTGGAACTGGGCGATCAAGTCATCGAACCTGGAATCCAGGCATATACGGGGAAATATATCGTTACTGAACATAGTTCGTCAATTCAATCGAAAACCGAAGGCTATCTTGATCAAAGAGCGGCAGTGTCATTTGTATTATATCCAAGACCCTTCGGGATACAGGCTGAATATAATATGGGAAAGGGCCCTGAATATGATAAAGCGACCAACACCATACAGGTCAAGCCCCTTCAAGGTGGTTATGCCACTTTTTCGTATTATGTTGAAAAATGGGGACAACAGTTCTACCCTTTTGTTCGATTGCAATACTATGACGGGGGGAAGAAGCATGAGTTGGATGCCCGAAGTTATGATGTGCATGATGCAGAGGTCGGATTGGAATGGCATCCCTTACCCCATTTTGAATTCTTGGCGGAGTACACCTATTCCGATCGTAGGTACGAGGACTTTACAACTATTGCCAATCATCAAAAAGGTAGTCTGTTAAGGGTTCAGGCACAGCTGAAGTTCTGAATTGATGATTTAAGGTAATTTCCCCTTTCCTGTGGTAATATATGCCCTAAAACCCCTAAGATGGTAATGGCCCCGACATGATAGCGGGGCCATTTTCTTATACATGACATTTAAGAGTTATAGAAAGCAAGGGCTTGTTTTATATTCCCTTCCCATTTTTTAATCAAGTCCAATTCTCCGTTGGGCTGGTATTGCTTGTCCGAATCATAGAAAGACCATCGAACAGATGGTAATTCATTAGTATGAAAATCAAATTCCAATTCCAGCTTTTGGAGCACTTCCTCAAAGCCCTTTTTAGATTTTAGGCGTTGCTTGGTCAAATTAACCCGACAATGTTCAATGGAGTTGATGGCAATACAATCTTTCGTGATTTCATTGTTTTCGCCCCGGTAGAAGTACAAATAATTCTTAGCGGTCGACAATCCGATGGCAAAATCAATTCCAAGATCAAAGGTGCCAAGATCACTGTTATGGGATTTCGCCAAATTTTGCAGTTCTTTGATTATTATGCGTTTTTTTTTGTTTCTATTTATGGCCATGCCGATGAACGGGATGGTACATAGAAAAATGATGGCCAGACCAATGGCCCATATTCCAATTTCCATGTTATTTATTTTAAGTGATGTAAAAATTTTCCGGTCATCAATATGCCGGTCGTTGTAGGGGTGTCGATACCAATTTATCGAAAGGAAATAGGGTCAAAAGAAGAAGTGGAAAGGATAGAGTAAGTCGGCCTTGTCCTGTTCGAGCAAGTCATGGAGATGTACAATTGACTTGGATACAATAACTTGATCAATGGACTGATATAAACCTTTGGTCCACGCAACTGATACAGAACTAAAAGGTATTCCTGGGTCTTCGGTATCCGAAGGCAATTCCCAATTGGAATATGTGGAGGGCGTAAGGTGTAGGGAACCATCTGTTCTGCCATCGAGCTGATACCAAGTGGCTTCCCTTTTTGGTCGGGATTCCGTTGGCAATTCGGGAGACCAATAGCCCAGTACCATGGTCCATGCATAGATGGCCAATAAAGGTATAAGACTACAGATATTTTTTATTGCGCTCAATTGATTCAAATAAAGAGATGCCAAAGATATGCCATTTTGTGCATCTTTTACCAAAAGAGGATTCCACTTGTTTTCAAGTTAAGCCTTGGTATGCTTTAAGCCTTGATTTTTGTCGATAGTGAAGTTCACTATCTGGAACGTTTCCCAAATTCAGGGGAGCGGTTATAAAGGTAACCTTTGATCGGGCACAAGCTGTTTTCTATCTTTTTCTGGTAAGGGTCTTATCGACCCCTTGTTCCGGCTGTTCCATTCTATAACCTTCCACAAATCCCTTCCCATCCAGTACAAATGTATAGGTCACTTCAGGCCAAAAGCCGTTCACCTTGAACTTTGTTTCGGAAACAGGGATTAAATCAAAACCGTTGTTGGTCCAGAGGGAGCGGTGTTTGAGGACGATGGAGGCCTCCTTTCGGTTTTCGTTGATATAAACGCCCGCATATTTTTGTAATGTTGCTTCAGGCAACCTCACATCGTTTTTGATCGGGATATGGTAGAGGATATTGCGGGTTTCCAAGACCGGTAATCTTTTTTTTCCTGTCCTGTTCTCGTTGTTCTGTAATATGATAATGGTCATGTCATGGTCAATATGGTGTTCCATATATGTCAAATAACCAGGGAAATAACCGCTGTGATTGACCATCTTTTTAAATGGATCTTCACTTTTAATGTACCATCCAAAGCCATAACCGGTATCTTTTCCGGAATTCAGCCGGGAAGTGGTGAACATGGATTCCTTGTCTTGTTGACTGACCAAAAGATTGTTTTTCAGGGCCCTGTCCCACTTCCATAGGTCTTTGACCGTGGAATAGATCTTGGCCTGCCCATAAGTCCCATCCAGTTTCTGTACGTATTCCAAATCGTCGGGATTCTCGTAATGGGCTTTGGCTATCTGTCCATCTACCAACTTATCCTTGTGGACAAACAAAACCTTTGTGTCGTCCATGTTCAAGGGGCCAAAGATATGCTCGTCAAGAAAGTCGCCATAGGTTTGGTTGGAGACGCGCTCAATAATGGAGGCCAACAAAAGGTACCCCGTATTACTGTACTGCCATTTCTCACCAGGGGCAAACAGCAACCCGGGTTTTTGTTCCCCAAGGCGTTTGATGACCTCTTTGTTCGTGATTGTTTCGATACTGTCCCAGTCCTTTTTGAACAGGTCGACATAATCGGGGAGGCCAGAAGTATGATGTATCAGGTTTTCAATGGTCACACCACGATAAAACCCGAGTTCCGGGAGATATTCTGTGATGGCATCGCTATAGTTCAATTTCTTCCCCTTGGCCAACAAGACCATGGCCACTGCTGTGAACTGTTTGGAGACCGATGCCAAATAGAAAATGGAACGGGACGATAATGGGATTTCTTTTTCGCCATCGGAAACCCCGAAGCTTTTACTATAGATCTCCCTCCCCTTATTGGCGATCAACACATTCCCGTTGAATTCTCCATAGGCATTGAGTTCGGTATAAAGGGAGTCAAGTCGGTCCGTGAGTTGTTTTGTGTTCCCATCTTGTGCAAAAAGCACGTTGACAATCAAAAGAAAAGACAATAGGAAAACCAAATTGGGAAACTGTTTCATCTGCTATTTTTTTTCAAAGGTATGGACCGGTGTGATGAAAAAATTGTACGAATGTAAACTAGTGTCCATACATCCATAACAAACTGTCCATAATGGTGGCATTCCGGAAGAATTGTCCTGGTTGTGCGTGGGTCAGTGCTTTAAAATGCTTGTTGAAGTGCGCTTGGTCATAATAGAGATGGTCATAGGCCAAATGGGACAGGTTTTGGTTCTTTTTGTATTGAAGGACCATCTTTTTGAACCGATCTATCTTCCGATATTGTGACGGGGATCTCCCCGTATATTTGAAGAAGAGTTTATGGAGATATTGTCGGGAGATGCCCTGACGGTCGGCAATGTCCGTTATTTTTAGTCCCAGTTCAATATCTTTTAGAATGGATTCGACCATCCCCAGGTTCTTGCTCTTTAACAAGGACAGCCAATAAGTCTCCAGTGCTTGGATTTTATCGCTGTGTGCTTCCATGTGCAGCACTTTGGACATTTGATCCAAATATTGGGGGAACGGGATTATTTTGGTGGTGCACAGGAGTTCAATATCTTCCAAGTCTTCCAAGAAGTGCAATACCCCCAAGGGTTTGAAATAAATCGTGATTTCATTGAACGCTCGGGCATATGTTATTTTGACCGGATTAACTTTCTTATGGTAGAAATCCGCCACGATATTCTCTGTGGAAGAAGCATGTATGGATATTTGGTCTTTTCCAAAAGTGACGTCCACGTTTTGACAAATGGTCGCGATAAAATAGTTGCCGGGAAAGCTTATAAAATGCATGGGGGAGTTGTGGTCCTTTCTTGATATAAAGTAGTACCCTTCCATATACTTTCTTAAGGTCTGGTCCCGGGTTTTGTAGAATTTTATTTTTCGTTCCAAAGATTAAAGTATGTGTTACCAAGTAAAGAGTGCAACATAGCACTCTTGTTACAGCAATGTCCAAAAATAAATAGCTCCGGGAACGATTGCCAGGTTCCATGTTTGTACTGGCCAGACCTGAACTGTGCTATCGGCAAAGAATCTTTGAGGTCCAATCTCGGTACGGAATCGGATTCCATGAAAAGGCGGAGGTCGATTAGTAGTATGCGCAAAAATATTGATGATGATCTCTCGGTCCCCCCCTATAAGTAAACGCAAAGTTACCCAGTTAGTGAGGACATACCATATCACTTGTCCAAACACTCCTTAAGTAGACGGTACGCCCTTGCAAAATGTCCCTCGACCGTTTTTATCGATATCTGAAATTCCTCCGAAATTTCCCTATAATCAAGACCTCGGACCTTACCGCTAGTAAATACTTCCCTACATCGTTCGGGGAGCTCCTCCATACATTTGTTCAGTAATACAAGCCGCCTTTTGGATGTTTCATTATCGTTTTCAACTGCAAGCATAACGGCAGTATTATAGTAGGAGGATAGCATTTCGTTCTTGAGCTTTAAGTGCCTGTATTTGTCCATTAGTTTGTTATGGGCCGACTTGTAGAGAAAGGCGTTCAGAGAGGTCCTGATGGATATATCCCTTCGTTTGGCCCAGAGGTTCAAAAAAACATCTTGGACCACATCCTCTATAATTGTCCGGTCATGGCAATAGCTTAAAAGAAAGCTGCATAGCTTTTGGTAGTATGAAGAATAGAGCTGCTCGAAAATCTTTTTATCCCCTTTTTTGAGGGCATTGATCACAAATATGTCACTATGTTGTTTCAATAGGGCTTTTTAATAAAAAGGACAAAAAATAATTTTTTTGGTCTTTCAAGGGGGGGAATGCGATTCTCCCGCGTCATAAGATTAAATAATTATTAAGTATGAATCAAACTAAGGTTGATAAATTACTGCTAAAATTAGTTGAAAATCGAATTTCCGAGCAAGAGTCGGAGGAACTATTGTTGTGGCTCAAATCAGAGGAAAACCAGAATTATTTTAATGAGTTTGTAGAGATCAACCATTTGTTGAATTCAAATCAGGCCTTTGGAAATGGCAAAGAACTGCAGAAAAAGCTCAAGATTTCCCAAAAGAAGACCAAGTATGCCTCATTGCTAAAATATGCCGCAGTGATCATTGTCGTGGTAACATCTGGCCTTATCTTCAAGGACAGTCTTTTTTCCGCGAACGATGCTCTCGCACCTGCACCAGTGGTGAAGAACAATAAAATACAGCCAGGGAAGAATGCAGCCGTGCTGACCCTTGGGGACGGAACCGACATTACTTTGGGAAAGGAAACAGACTATACCAACGAGGTATTGAAAGCCAAGGAGAATCAAGTGGTTTATTCTCCCAAGGGCCATAAAAGCAAAGTCGAATACAATTATCTCACCGTACCACGAGGGGGCCAGTATTCCCTTCAGCTTTCGGACAGTACCAAGGTCTGGATCAACTCTGAATCCAAACTAAAATACCCTGTAGAGTTCGTACCGGGACAGAGTAGGGAAGTATACCTACTATATGGGGAGGCCTATTTTGAGGTGGCATCGAGCGAAAATAACAACGGGGACGATTTTAAAGTATATCACAAAGATCAAGAAATCCAAGTCTTGGGAACCCAATTCAATGTTAAAGCCTACGAGGAAGAATCCGAAGTGCTTACAACGCTTGTTGAAGGAAAAGTATCGGTGAAGATTGGGGAGGAAGCCCTGGAAATGGCTCCGGGAGAGCAATCAAGACTTGATCTAGGTACTGGTTTGATCAGTGTTTCCAATGTTGATGTTTTTTCTGAAGTTTCATGGAAATCAGGAATATTTAGTTTTAAAAAGAAGGCTTTGAGCGACATTATGAAGACCCTTTCCCGATGGTATGACATGGAGGTGGTCTTTGAAAACAGTTCCCTTAAAGACAAAAAGTTCAAAGGAGTGCTTAGAAAGAACCAGAGCATAGAGGAAGTGCTGTCCGTTATCATGTCCAGTTCATTGGACAGTTATGAGATCAATGATAGGACCGTCATACTCAAATAAAAATAACCGGCCATAAAAGAAAGTAAAACCATAAAAACCATCATATGACTTAAAAAAGAACCCCAAAAAAAAAGGGGGACGTACCAAACTCGCCAAAGTTCACTGGTTCCGTCCCCAAATAGTATTATCAATTAATTGTTGAGAACTAACTAATAACAATCAAATTTATGAAAACTAAACTAACGAAAGTTGGGTTGCTTTTTGGCAATCGACTTTTATTGCTACTCATGAGAACATTTATATTTCTATGTTGTCTTACGGTATTCAGTTTTACGCCCAATGATCTTGTTTCACAAAATTCCAGTATAAAAATAGACCTTGACGGGGCAATGACCGTTGATGAGGTATTTGACCTTATCATGAGCCAAACCGACTACAGTTTTATCTATGAGGTCGGGATGTTCGATGATTATCCCGAAATAAGGGTGAAAAAGGGCAGGATCAGTACCAACAAGCTTCTCAGAAAAAGCTTGGAACCGGGCGACCTTAATGTTGTACTAACAACGGACAACACCATAATGGTAAAAAAAGCGGGTTCGAGAAACCAACGATCACAGATCAATGTTTCCGGTACCGTTACCGATCAAGAAGGTTTTCCACTAGTCAATGTAACCGTTTTGATCAAAGGAACCACCAAGGGTGCCACAACGGACTTTGATGGTAACTACAGCATTACCGTGCCATATCCGGAGAACGTACTCCAATTTATGCATATGGGGTTCGAGACCCAGGAGGTAAAAGTAGGTGATCAAGCTACGATAGACGTTGTGATGAAAGAAACGGCACAGGCACTTGATGAGGTCGTGATTACCGCCCAGGGGATCAAAAAATCAAAGAAGGCCCTGGGGTATGCCATTTCACAAGTAAAATCGGAAGAGGTCGAGCAGCGTCCAGAGGCCGATTTGGCCAGGACCCTGCAAGGTAAGATCGCTGGTGTGGTAATTACTCCGGCCGATGGCCAGACGGGTTCCGATTCCCCTATACGGATACGTGGAAATGTATCTATAACCGGCTCCAATAACCCTTTGATCGTAGTAAACGACGTCCCTTTCAATGGACTGCTAAGGGATATCAACCCCAACGATATTGAAAGTATGAGCATACTTAAAGGATTCAATGCCTCCGTCCTTTATGGTAGTGAGGGTAGGAACGGGGTTATCCTGATCCAAACCAAAAGTGGTTCTGCTAAAACGGGACAGGCAAAGACTACAGCCAGTTATTCGACCACCGTATATACAAATACCGTATCACAATTGCCAGAATTTCAGAACACATATTCCAGCGGAGGGGAGGGTGAGTTCCAACCAACCTACCTTTCCAATTGGGGCCCCGCATTTTCGGATATTGGCACAATTGACCATCCCTATGCCCCTTTGAGCGATATTTTTCCGCAATACGAAGGCGCAACCATGAATATTGCCGCCAAACCTGACAATGTCCGGAATATATTCAGGACAGGGGTCGGGACCACACATTCATTGACCGTGGCCACATCCCAGGAAAAGGTCGGTTTCAATATTACCGCTGGCTATACCGATGAGAAGGGTATCATTGACCATAACGACCTAAAAAGGTTCAACATCAGTGTCGGAGGGCGTGCCCAGATATCCGACAAGTTGGACCTTAGTGCTACCCTTAACTATTCGTCGCGAAAGGTGAACACCGTATATGGCCAGAGTATCTTTAACGTGGTCTATTATCAGCCGCGATGGATCGACCTGACCGAGCTTCCCTATCAGAATCCATTGACCGGGGAATCCGTGTATTACAGAAATGATACAAATCCCTTGTGGATGTTACACAATACCGGGACCAACAATATTGTCGAACACGTCTATGGTACGGTCAATGCCAATTATAAATTGAGCGATGATTTCAACCTTATCTATAGGGCCGGTTATGATAGTAGACATTTTAGTGGTTTTGAATATTCCAATAAAGGAGGCTATGATGACAATACCTTTAAAATTGGATACCTGCGTTTGGACAGCCAAAGAGATGTAGATGTCAACCAGACCGTGATTCTTGGTTTTAATAAGAACCTTACCAAGGATTTAAACCTAGAGGCCCAGATTGGTGCAAACTCCAGAATTACCCGATACCAGAGCCGGTCATCGGATTCCGATGGACAGGTGGTGTATGGCTTTTTAAGGCCAAGCAACTATACCACCACAGAAGCCACTTATACTTCTGAAGATGAAAATTTAGCAGGGGTATTCGGGCAGTTCCAGTTCGCTTACAAGCGATATCTATATGCAACGTTATCGGGACGGAACGATTGGGGAAGTACTGTGGAAAAAGCCAATCAATCCCTCTTCTATCCGGGAGCATCCCTATCTTTTGTGCCGACCTCCCTCTTTGATTTTGGTGGTAATGTGATCAATTTTCTTAAGATACGGGGAGCCTATGCCACCTCTTCCGGTTACCCGAGCGCCTATAGGACCAGGGGTACTTTGATTATTGATAACAGGAGGTTTGCAGCGGCCGATGGAACCTACCCTGTGACCAACAGGTACAGTACCCGATACGCCAATCCGGATTTGGCACCTGAGCTGCACCGCGAGTTCGAGCTTGGACTTGAGACCAATATGTTCAACAATAGATTGACCTTGGAAGCTTCTGTATACAAACGAATTTCGGAAGATCAGATTGTAGGTGCTCCCTTGGCAGGATCTTCAGGTTTTGATACGCAGTATATCAACCTAGGTAGAGTTGATAATAAGGGTGTTGAAATTGATTTGGGCATAGATTTGCTCAAGAACGATAATTTCCAATGGAATTTCCGTAATATTTTCACTGCGGACGAATCTTTAGTGGTCAAGACTACGGACACGGGGGCCAACATTAACCTTACCGCGGATAGGTTCGCCGTAGAGGGGCAGCCTTTTGGTGTTATCATGGGGGATTATGCTCTTAGAGATGACAATGGGAACCTGCTTGTCAGCGGAAACGGTTCCAGTACCAGGGTAGGTGAAGTAATTACCAGTAGCGATGTCGGGTTTGATGATGAGGTCATCGGAGATCCCAATGCCGATTGGCGATTGACCAACATCAACACTTTTAGTTATAAAGGTTTTAGGTTTTCGGCACAGGTTGAATACAGGCACGGAGGCGAGATCTACTCCTCGGCTGTGAGCAGTATGTTGCAACGCGGGGTCACTAGGGATACCGAGGATAGGGACGGTGCATTTGTCATTCCAGGCTATCTGGCAGACGATGCTACCGGAGAGCCCTTGTTGGACGCAAATGGGAACGAGATTCCCAACACCTTTCAAATGAACCCCGGTAGGATATCATACTCGAATTACTATAATGCCAATGACCTTGCTATGTGGGATACTTCCATATTTAGGATACGGGAGGTTTCTTTGGGATATACCTTAAAAACCCAAAAAGGACAATCGCTTCCCTTTAAGAGCATCAACTTTACCCTTTCTGGAAGAAACCTATGGTACAGGGCACCGAATTTTCCAAGGTATACCAACTATGATCCAGAAAGCGATGGACTGGAAGGAAACAGTACGGTCCCTTCCACCAGAAGGATCGCATTGGGCATAACAGCAACATTTTAATCCTACCAAAAAAGAAATAAAATGCAAAAAATAGTAAGATACTTTAGTATAAGCACACTGACCTTATTGCTCTTTTTGGGTTGCGAGGTCTCGGATTTCGACCTACAGGATAACCCAAATTATTTAACACCGGACAGTGCGGACCCTGAATATATGCTCAACGAGGTGCAGTACCTCTTTCAGCATTATATGAAATGGATGATCGTCAACACGGATGATGTAATGAGATATGAGGCCATGACCGATACCTACGGCGATGTAGTACCGACCAGTGTCTTGGATGGGGATACCAGTAAAGAATGGGATACCTATTATGAGGCATTGAACAACGTACGAACCATTGTGGCACTGGCAGAGGACGATGAGACCCTACGTTTCCATAGCGGTATCGCCAAACTTTTGATGGGGTACATGACCGTTACCATGGTGGATTATATAGGGGCTGTTCCCTATTCCCAGGCCGTGAACAATGCTGAGTACCCCAACCCCGAGTTGGACGGAGGTGCGGCCCTTTATCAGATGGTATTGGAGGATATAAACGAGGCCAAAACGGAAATCGAAGATGCCAATTTTAATTTTTCCACCGATCTTTTCTATGGAAGCGACAAGGATAAATGGATTGCTTTTGCGAATTCCCTCAAATTAAGGATGCTTGTTCAGGCAAGATTGGCAAGCAACGATTTGGGCATTACGGATCTACAATCAGAAATCAATACGTTATTGTCGCAAAACTTGATCGATTCGGACGAAGAGGATTTTCAATGGTCCTATAGTACTGTCCAAGAACCGGAAAGTAGACATTTGTATTTTCAGCGAGCCTATGTGAGCGGGGTTGATGAATACATTGGGAATTATTTTATGTACTTGCTGAAGGAGTCAAAAAGTGACCCGGACCCCAGAATTCGTTATTATTTATATAGGCAATCCGACGAAGATCCCTTTAGTGGCCCTCCTTACTTGCCATGTCAAGGAGATGCCCATGTGGATTATTGTTATGTGGGCGACCAATATTGGGGCTACGACCATGGAGAAAGCCGTGTAGGAAGAGGAGATAACCTTCTAAGGACCGTATATGGTATTTATCCAGGTGGAGGAAGCTTCGACCAAGATCAATTTGTAGGTGCGCCGAGCACTACCGATAATTTGGGCGGAGCAGGAATCCTTCCCATATTGACCTCTTCATATGTCAGCTTTTTGCAGGCCGAAGCAGCGTTGACACTTGGGACCAATGGCGACCCTGCCACATTGCTTGAGACCGGAATCCGCAAATCCATGTCCAAAGTAATGGCATTCGGAGGGGTAACCTCTGATCTTCGACCCACAGCTGCCAATGTGGACGCCTATGTCGATGAGGTCATGCAGGATTATTCAAATGCTACCACCGATGGGGAACGTTTGGATATTATAATGAAGGAATACTATTTGGCCGCCTACGGAAACTCCATAGAATCTTATAACTTCTACCGAAGAACGGGATATCCATCCGACATGCAGGTACCCATAGATGATGACAATCCCGTATTTCCAAGAAGTTTTCCATTATCCAGATTAGAGGTACAACGGAATCTGTCCCTTGAGCAGAAGAACAATTATGACAAAGTATTCTGGGACACCAATCCTGATAGTTTCATTAAATAACCAGCAAAACGATTTCTATTATGAAAAGTAGTATAAGCATACAATTTTTATTGGGACTATTATTTTTGATAGGTTGTTCCAATGATAACAATACGTTTGAAGACATTACCGACCGTGGTGGTTTTGTTTCCTTTGATCAAACACCGGAACTCAGTTATAGCGTACTCAGCTTGGATACCGATGTGATACGTGCGCAATTGGTAGATTCCAACGGTAATGCCGATAGTTATTCATTGTCGGTGACCTATGGTGAAACAACCGCCGAAGATATCATCACCGTAACCGAGTTTCCTTATGATCTTGAACTTCCTATCAGTACCGTAATGGAGGCATTGGCACTTTCTGAAGAAGATATTGAACTCGGGTCCACCATGTCCTTTGTAGGGACCGTGACCAGTCCAAATGGAACCTATAGTGGGGCTTCACCAAGCGTGAACGATAACAATGTTAACGAAGGTGGGGATACCACGGATAGGTCTAAGTTGTATTTCCCGGACCAGGCTATGGAATTTTCCATTTCCTTTTTTCAGCCAGCTGGTAAAAAAATCAGGGGAACTTCATTTGAAGAAGTTCCAATTGGGGCAGAGGACGCCACTTATGACCGAAACGGGAGCAATGATGAAACCTTGGATCTGATCAATGGAACCGAGCCACCTTTCGTAGATTATGTTGCTACTGGCAGCGAAATGGAGAATGAACTCGGATTTGATTCGGAATACCTGGCCATTACGGATATAAGCAGTAGTAGCTTGGGCTTTTCATCCGAACGTATCGGTGTTTTCTCCCTGTTGGAAGATTATGAAGCCTATCCAGATGGAAACCAAGGATTTCACTCCGAGGATGCCGATGGAGCCATACGGATTACTTTTGATACTGTCGAAGTGCCCAACGGACAGGAAAATTCCGGGGTGTCTTTTCAGGTATTTTTCGGAGATACCAGTTGGGAAGAATTGGACGGTATACACGCCTATGCCAATATTACCACCGATTCCGGTAGCGATGTTCTTGAATTGGCCAGCATTTATAGTGACGATGTAGAGGAAGTGGCCGGCCAGTGGTACGAAATCAACAGCGGATATCTAAGAGGGGTGAGGTCCTACCAATTGGTCATTCAAATACAATCCGGAGCAACCGCCGAGTCCTTTGATCTGGATAATGTAATTATTTATGAGTCTGAAGATTAGTGCGCTTGTTAATTGATTTTTTGAGGATAACTTTATGTTCAAATATATAGAAATGTCAGCTCCATACATCAGGGGTTGACATTCCATTAAAGCAAACCCTAATGAAAAGAGAGTTCCTTGGTTTTATAATATTTTTGGTCCTATTGTCGTCCTGTAAAGATGAGAACAGTATTAAAGCGGATATTTTAATAATAAATGGCACCGTTTACGATGGAGTGGGAACACTGTCCCGATCAGTTTCCATAGCTATAAAGGGCGATAGGATTGTCTGGGTCGGTGATGATCAGGGCGAAAGCCAGGTAATGGCCGAAAAAACCATCGATGCTCAGGGATTGGTTGTGTCCCCCGGTTTTATAGATCCGCACACACATGCCACAAACGACTTGGACGACCCGGAACATTCCCACAATAGACCATTTCTTTTTCAAGGTGTAACAACCGTTACCGTAGGCAATGATGGAAGTAGCCCCTATCCCTTATCAAAATACAGGGAAGCATGTGAAAAAAATGGTGTAGGAACCAATGTGGTCACTTTGGTAGGTCATGGTACCATCAGAAAGCAAGTCATGGGAGAAAGTGACAGACGGGCCACCCAGGAAGAACTCGAGCAAATGAAGGATTTGATGTGGCAAGAGTTGGGTACCGGAGCGTTTGGAATGTCAACAGGACTGTTTTATGCACCGGGCAGCTATGCATCAACGGGCGAGATTGTGGAATTGGCAAAGGTCGTTGCAAAAAACAACGGTTTTTATGACACCCATATGCGGGACGAGAGCACTTACTCCATTGGATTGATACCAGCTGTACAAGAGACCATAGAGATCGGCAAAAGAGCAAATATTCCTATACATATTTCGCATATAAAATGTTTGGGTGTCGATGTTTGGAAACAAAGCGATTCCATCGTGAAAATGGTGGAAACCGCACAGCATGAAGGTGTTCGTGTTACAGCCAACCAATACCCATATGATGCATCGGCCACAAGTTTAAAGGCTGCCGTAGTGCCCAGATGGGCCGAAAGTGGTGGAACCGATTCATTGTTTGTACGATTTCAAGATCCAGAACTTAGGGGGAAAATACTTGAAGAGACACAGCAGAACATAGCAAGAAGGGGAGGAGCGGACAAATTACTTATCATTCAGGCACCGGATACCACACTTGAGGGAAAAAATGTCCGAGAAATAGCGGATGATATTGGAAAGTCACCAGAAAATGCCGTTTTCGACGTACTGGAAACGGGATATATTAAAATAGCCTCGTTCAATATGAATCCTTACGATATTGAAAACTTTATGGTGCAGCCATGGGTCGTTACGGGATCAGATGGAGGTTCTGGACACCCTAGAAAATACGGCACATTTCCGTACAAGTACCAAAAGTTTGTACAACAAGACAGTATCTTGGATATGGCCTCGTTCATTAATCGTAGCAGTTCCAAAACAGCTGAGATCCTTAAACTTCCCAAAAGGGGTAAAATCCAAGAGGGCAATTATGCTGACATTATCATTTTTAATCCTAAAAACTTTGCAGACAAAGCAAATTACATGGATGCTTTTCAGCTTTCGGAAGGAGTGGTGTACAGTATTATCAATGGAAAGTTTTCCATTGAGAACAGAAAATTCACAGAAAAATTAAACGGAAGAGTATTGCATAGGTAGAGGTAGGCTTCTACAGGAGTACACGGCCCAATGGGCACAACTGCCGCCCGGTACTCAAAAAAATCTAGATGTGATGCTCCTTTCCAGAACACAATATAATAGGAATGAGAACAATGGAATTTATAAGAAAGTTTGACCAAGTGAAGGGCATCGTCATGGTGTTGTTGCTGTTGGCCTCATGCTCTTCAGGTGGTGGGAACGACGCCCCCCTGATAGATGAAGATACACAGGCTCCCACCAAACCATCAGGATTGATTGTGGAAAACGTGACCCAGACAACGGCAGAATTACGTTGGGATGCATCCACCGATAATATCGGTGTCAAAAACTATTCCATATATCAGAACGGGAGCTACTTGGCCAGTTCGGGCCAAACATTCTATGCCTTGGACAATCTGGAACCTGGGAACGTATATACCTATCAAGTTATGGCGGCCGATGCTGCAGGAAATGAATCAGGATTAAGTCAAATCTTGGAAGTGGCCACTGTAGGTGCTATTGCGGCAGAATTGCAGTTTGCATCCGGTAACATTGATAGTTATCTAAATAACCTTATCGATATGGTGCCGGGTAGTGGAGAAAACGGCTATAGGCCGCCAAGCGTTCCGGAATTGGAGCAATGGAACAGTGTAATCGATGCTTTATTGGGACAAAACATTTCAGAAGCTGTTTCTAAGGCGGTTGATTTCAATTATCAGATAACGGAGTTCACCGACACAGGGCTGTCACCTAATCAGGTTTTTTATGTTCTGGCCGAATATGACGCCAATAAATCCAACTATTGGGGCATTTATGTTTTTAGCAAGACCCCCGAAAAGGAGAATTTGGTAGTAATGGCTCCCCATATCAAGTACGATACCAATACAGGTTACCAGGCAGCATATTCTTTTAGGAACAATGTTGGAAAGGCCCTTTTGTTGAGCAGTGCGCACAGATGTAACAGTGGCGATACTTCCGAATGTTCCGGTACAACATCTGCCTGTGGATCTTCTGGAGCATATCGTATATCGGATTTGGCACATAATACCATTTCGGCATTTCAAAAAACAACGGAAGCCATTACAACAAGCTTGCCCAATACGGTATTCGTACAATTGCATGGTTTTGGAAAGGGAGAAGGGGACCCAGATGTGATTATGAGCAATGGCACCGACCAAACTCCTGAAACCGATTATGCCGCCTTGATCAGGGACGCCCTATTGGAAAAGGATGCCTCATTGACCTTTAAAATTGCCCATATCGATACCGATTGGACAAGATTACGGGGGTTTACCAACACACAAGGCCGGTTTATTAACAGCTCTCCCAATCCCTGTAGTGTCTCGGCCACGGAAACATCCGGAAGATTTATCCATATAGAACAGGCAAAACCAAAACTTAGAGAGGATACTTCAGGTTGGGACAAGATGAGCAATGCCTTGGGAAGTGTTTTTTAAATGGTTGATGGTCCAGATAGGTGCATACCGATTGAGACAGTGGAACTCTTTGCTATAAATCACCGCCCCAATTATAATTGGAATGATAATAATTAGTTGTTTATCAGGAACTTGTTCCATAAAAACAATAAAACAAAATATACAGCAAATATGATAATAAAGAGATGTAGGGTAACCTTTTTTCCCATTGCATTGGCACTGGTAATGGTTGATTGCACCCTGCCCAAAAAAGTAAAGTTTAAAAATCCGGTGGATACCAGTGATAGACCGATAGCTTATCAATCTAAAAAGACCTATTACTTTGAAGAATTGGGAGTGTCAGTGAGCAATGAATTTGATGGTGCTCGTCTTAACGATGCGTCGCAATCGAACGATTCAACAATAACATTGCATTTTGAACCCGAGAATACTCCTATCAACAAGAGCCCTTATTATGCTTTTAAAACTTGGTCCGAGTTTCCAAGGCAGGTTTACTTTGAGTTTGAATATCCCAAAGGTTTCCGGCACAGGTACGAACCTAAACTGAGAAAAAAAGGGGAATGGGGCATTGTGGATTCCGTAAACATTACCAAATCAAGCAATGGCCGGATTTTACAATTGATGGTAAATCGGGAACCCCAACTCATTGCAGCCCAAGAAGTCAATGGTTCAGATGATGTAAAAGAATGGTATCTACAGCACATAGTGGCCTCCAATGACTTTGTACACTTGGGAAGTACTGGGAAATCCAAGCTGGGGAGAAACATCCCGGTTTTGGACATCTATAGGGGAAGTCCTGAAGGCAAGCCCATTGTTGTTCTTTTGACAAGGCAACATCCACCGGAAGTTACAGGTTTCTTTGCTTTTCAAAAATTTGTGGAAACCATCGTGGAAAAGTCTGAGCTTTCCACTCAATTTTTAAGCAAGTATAGAGTGTTGGCCTTCCCCAATCTTAACCCGGATGGGGTGGATTTAGGTCATTGGAGACATAATGCCAATGGAGTGGATCTCAACCGGGATTGGTCAAAATACCGTCAACCTGAAGTTGAAAACGTAGTGTCATTTATTACGGAGACCAGCAGAAAGGATAGAGGAGAGATCATTTTAGGTTTGGATTTCCATTCAACCTATGAGGATGTTTTTTACACCAATAAAACTAGGGAAGGAACTACCATGTCTCACTTTATTGAGGATTGGTTCGATAGGTTGGAAAAGGATATTGAGAATTATGAGGTGAACGAAAAAGATTCCAATAGTAACAAGCCCGTATCAAAAGGATGGTTTTTATATGGGCATGACGCAGTTGGGATCACTTATGAAATAGGCGACCGCACCCCAAAAGATCGGATCAACGAGATTGGCGGGGCTTCTTCAAAGGCCATGATGGAATTGTTGTTGGCAAAGGAATGAGTTGTAGAGATTAGATGGGTCCCATTGGGTATCATAACCAATAGCATGAGTTGATAGACCATATCCAAAACCTGGGCCATCACATGGGAAGAAATAGAAATGATAGAGCGTGGACAAAGAGTGATTAATTGCCAAGGAACATGGAGCAACACCTAGATGACATGAAAGTCGTTAAAATTTAGTAAACGTTGTTAAACCCTTACTACTTGGCATTTTTTTGATATTCTTGAAGGCATATTGAAATTTACATACCAAGAAATCATGTCATTATCACCGTCCGCTAATTTTTTAACTTCTATTAAAAGATTAAACCTTAAAACCGACAACATCCATTACCAATTGTCCCCGGAGGAGCTCCAGGACATCACTACCGGCAAGGGCATGGGCCGTGAGGCCTCCTCCGGAGCCTTGGCGGTCAATACCGGGGAGTTCACGGGCCGTTCGCCGAAGGACCGCTTCAT
>JANSXF010000063.1 GCA_024743095.1 Flavobacteriaceae bacterium | reverse complement strand
GCAATGGCGCTGTAGAAGGCCACGTAAACCGGATAAAGAGCATTAAAAGACAAATGTATGGTAGAGCTTGCTTTGACCTATTGCGTAAAAAAGTGATTTTATCCCAAACCGGTTAATGATCCCCAAATATGACGAAGAACCCAACCATCCGACTCATCCACAGAACCTTCAATATATGGCGATGATATACCACTTGAAATCAAAAGAAAGTGAGCTTGGTAAAATTGAATTAGGTGATTGAATCAGATTTAATTAAAACTAAAATCAAGGTGGTTCAAATTATCCGTTTTAGTAGTTCAGAGTATCTGCTCCGTTCACTCGTAAGTCGTTTTTCAAGATTCATTTTTTAAATAGTATTAAAGGCGCATAGTTTGCAGGTATTATCGGTTGTCAAACTTTGGTTAATTTTACTTATATGATATTTACAATGAATTTGGACAAGAATATAGTTTTCAGGCTACTCCTTTGTTTTTTTGGTATTTTTTATTGTTCCTGTATGGATGCTGAAAAGAGGGATATCATCCGTGTGGGATTCTCTCAATGCATCAGTGACCATGAATGGCGAAAGGCCATGAACCACAGCATGGAGGTAGAGGCATCTTTGCAAAGTAATGTGGAACTCACCATTTTCTCTTCGAATTACAATACCGATAAACAGATCGAGGATATCAACCAGATGATCGATGAGGGATATGATGCCATTATTGTGTCTCCATTGGAGCCTAATTCCATCGTTCCAGTTATTGAAAGGGCCTATGACGCAGGGATTCCTGTGGTTTTAATTGATCGTAAGGTCAACACCGACAAGTTTTCCACTTACGTCGGTGGGAATAATTTGGAAGTTGGTCGGGATGTTGGAAATTATATCTTATCCGCCACTAAAAAGAAGGCCAATATAATAGAGATTAAAGGAGGAGATAACTCCTCACCGGTCATTGAACGAAGCTTGGGTTTTCATCAAATTGTGGATGCCAATGAAAGCACCAATCTGTTGTTGAGCATCGAAGGAACAATATATGGCACCCCGAAAGAAAGATTTGCCATGGCCTTGGATTCCTTGGGAAATGAACAGATTGACTATGTATTTGCCTTCAATGATCTTATGGCGCATCAGGCTTGGCAGGTAGCACGACAAAAAGGATTGGAAAGCGGAATCAAATTTATAGGTGTTGACGGTCTCAACGGTGATGAAGGAGGAATCAACCTGGTTCGTACAGGTATTTTGGAAGCATCCATATTGTATCCCACCGGAGGTTCAGAAGCCTTACAGTTGGCCATAAAACTTGCAAATGGGGAAAAAGTTGCCAAAGAGAACCTGCTCGGCACCACGGTAATCAACCGTAGGAATGCCGATATCATGAAAAACCAATATGATAAGATCAATGACCAACAGGCAGATCTTGAAAAGCAGACCGCAGCAATAAAGGAACAAGAAGAGCGTTATTATGCGCAAAGTAAATTATTGCAGATTACATTGGTCCTGTTCGGGATTGTGCTCATCCTTGCCCTTTATAGCATTTATTCAATTTTCACCATTAGGAAGAAGAACAGGCAATTACAGGTTATTAATCATAAGATTACGGTACAGCGAAACCAAATAGAGAAAATAGCCAAAGAGGTAAAAGACAGCAACGAGGCCAAAATTAATTTCTTTACTGGACTATCGCACGAATTCAAAACCCCTCTGACCTTGATCATGAGTGCGGTGGATTCCTTGGCGGACTCCATGGTCGACAAGCCCAGGGCCATGAATGAACTGGAACTTATCCACACCAATTCCAATCGATTGCTAAGGCTAATGAACAACCTGTTGGATTTTAGGAAAGCGGAGGATAAAACCTTCAACATTAGGGCTTCCATTACCAATATATTTGTGTTTTCAAAGAACATCCATGCTGAATTTGCCCGAGAAGCCAAAAGAAGGGGCATCAAGTTTGTCATTGATAGCAATAATAAGGACTTGGAACTTTTTATCGATCGAAATTTAATGGATAAAGTTTTCTTTAATCTCCTTTCCAATGCATTCAAGTTTACACCGGACAATGGTTGGATCACTATTTTCATAAAGGATAACGAAGAAGGCAATGATGTCAATATACATATCAAGGATAACGGTATCGGAATTCCTGAAAAGGAGATCAAAAATGTATTTGACCCTTTCTTCAAGGGTTCCAATAATAGGAAGAACAGTTCAGGAATCGGTTTGCACCTCAGCAAACAGTTCATTGAACTTCATTTGGGCAAAATTGAGGTAAAGTCGCATAAAGGGACCGAGTTCATTATTACACTGTTCAAGGGAAATACCCATTTCAATGAAGATCATATCATTGATTATGTGGATCTGGAGGAGTCGACGATTCCGGATTTTGCCACACAGACCGTTTTAGAAAACCATGTCCCTGAAAATGTAATGGCATCGGACACAGAAAAGTATTCCATACTTATTGTTGAGGATAACAATGAACTTTCGATGTTCCTTAGAAACAAGTTGATGGATGAGTACGATATCATCATGTCCAATGGAACGGATGCCATTGAAAAGGCATTTGAGTTTGTCCCAGATATCATATTATGTGATGTAAACTTGCCTGAAATGAGCGGATTTGAAATCTGCACCATTCTGAAGAACGATCTGAAGACTTCCCACATCCCAACCATTATCCTGACCGCTTTGGACAACAAGGAGTCATACTTGAAGGGACTTCAATCCGGGGCAGACCTTTACCTGACCAAACCCTTTAGCTATGCCATCTTGATCCAATCCATCAAATCAATGTTGTACAATCGCGAAAAGCTACGGTTATATTATACCAATAACTTTTATAAGTTAGAGGGAACTGGAAATTATGGAAACCTGGAACAAAAATTCATTGATCAACTGAACCAGTGTATCATGGACAATATCGATGATACCGATTTTTCCGTGGAGGCTTTGGCCGATAACCTCCATGTATCAAGGGTCCAGTTGTACCGAAAAGTCAAGGCGATTTTTGGAGTCAGCATTAGTGATTATATCAGTGATATCCGATTGGAAAAAGCGAAATCAATGTTGGAAAATACCTCCCTTCCCATTTCTGAGGTGGCATATGCTTCCGGATTTGCCAGCCCTAGTTATTTTTCCACTTCTTTTAAGAACAAATTCGGAAATTCCCCTGGAACCTTTAGAAAATCATCTCAGTCCTGAGGAGTTTCCTTTTTAATCTCTCCCAGAGATGTAACGTCTGTGCAAATTCCGGTTACAATTTCTAAAGTCTGGATTTCTGATTTTGTTTGAATTTTAAGCAAAGTGCTGTAAATCAAAATAGTACAATTAAATAACGCTTTCTTAACAAAAACGTAAAAAACCGAAACATTAGTAATATCGATATCATTTTATTGCGAATACATTAGCAAAAATGCAATAGATAAATCGATATGAAAAAAATTTGGGTATGGGCCATAACGGCAGCTTTGGCAGGGTTCCTTTTTGGATTTGACACAGTGGTCATCTCAGGAGCCGATAAAAAGCTACAGGCACTTTGGGGTTCATCTGATGTTTTCCATGGAATGGTCGTTATGGCCATGGCACTTTGGGGAACCATTATAGGGGCTATTTTCGGAGGTATACCTACTGATAAAATAGGCCGAAAGAAAACCCTGTTCTGGATAGGCATTTTATACACCATTTCTGCATTGGGCTCGGCCCTTTCCTATGACCCCTATGTTTTTGCTATGTTCAGATTTCTTGGGGGGATAGGTGTTGGGGCATCGACCATAGCAGCTCCAGCCTATATATCTGAAATAGCACCTGCCAAGGATCGGGGAAAACTTGTAGGACTCTATCAGTTTAATATCGTATTTGGGATATTGATCGCATTTTTCTCCAATTATTGGTTAAACGGAATCGGGGAGAATGATTGGCGATGGATGATGGGGGTAGAGGCTATTCCTGCGATAATCTATACCCTGTTCGTGTTGAGTGTCCCTAAAAGTCCAAGATGGCTATTGTCAAAATTAAGAAACGATGAGGCCCGTGAGGTCCTACAACGTATTGACCCAGACAGGGATGTGGAAGTATTATTATTTAAAATCCAAGAAGGTAAGGGTAAAAAGGGCAGGATCGAGAGCATTTTTCAAAAAACGTATAGATTTCCACTTATCCTAGCCTTTCTCATTGCTTTTTTTAACCAGCTTTCAGGCATTAATGCATTTTTATACTATGCCCCACGAATTTTTGAAGAAGCCGGATTGGGCGAAAGCACGGCACTGTTAAGTAGTATCGGTATAGGGGTTACCAATTTGGTGTTTACCTTATTGGGTGTCTATTTGATCGATAGGGTAGGGAGGAAGCAATTGATGTATTTCGGTTCCGTTGGGTACATTATATCACTATCGTTGGTGTCCTGCGCTTTCTTCCTTGATTGGACAGGTTTGGCAGTGCCCATATTCCTATTTCTCTTCATTGCTTCCCATGCGGTTGGTCAAGGAGCGGTCATTTGGGTGTTTATTTCAGAGATTTTCCCTAACCATCTCAGAAGTTCAGGACAGGCTTTTGGTAGTTCGGTCCATTGGGTTCTTGCTGCCATTATCCCGTCCCTTATTCCTGTGCTGTTCTCAGCTATAGGGGCCGGCACCGTATTTGCCTTTTTTGCCTTCATGATGGTGCTGCAATTGCTTTTTGTAGCCTTCATCATGCCTGAGACCAAAGGAATTTCCCTTGAGGAAGCCAGCCAAAAATTAGTAACTAAACATATGAATTCAATGATAAGCAAATCAAAGTACATCCCTATGGTCATCGCACTATTGATGATCGGTTGCAAGGAGATGCCAAAAGAAGGGAAGGCACTCTTGACAGAAAATAAAGAAAGCGAAAAAATAATGGAAAAATTTCGTCCCCAGTTTCATTTTACTCCGGAAGAAAATTGGATGAACGACCCCAATGGCCTGGTATATCACAACGGATACTATCATCTTTTTTATCAGTATTATCCAGATGACACTGTATGGGGGCCCATGCACTGGGGTCATGCCAAGAGCAAGGACCTCTTACATTGGGAACATCTGCCCATTGCCTTGTACCCCGATAGTTTGGGATATATCTTTTCGGGCAGTGCCGTGGTAGACAAAAATAATACCGCAGGTTTTGGGGAAAATGCCCTGGTGGCCATTTTTACCTACCACAATCCAGAAATAGAAAATAAAGGAAGTGATAGATTCCAGACACAGGGTATCGCCTATAGTACCGATGGTGGTGAAACATGGGACAAGTATACCGGAAACCCTGTCCTTCAAAACCCAGGTATCAGGGATTTTAGGGATCCCAAAGTTTTCTGGAACGATCAAAAGTCCAAATGGCAAATGGTCTTGGCCGCAAAGGACCATGTACAATTCTATGAGTCGGTAAATCTAAAGGACTGGTCCCTGATAAGCAAGTTTGGGTTCAATGATGACCCTCTCTTGGGCGTTTGGGAATGCCCAGATCTTTTCAAGCTCAAAGTAGATGGTACTGAAGAGGAAAAATGGGTGCTCATCGTAAGCCATGGAGGGGAAAGCGCCCCGAACGGGGGCTCAGGTACGCGCTACTTCGTGGGCGAGTATGATGGAACAACATTTACCACCGACCAAAACGAAAGTCAATGGCTGGATTACGGAACGGACAATTATGCCGGGGTGACCTACAACAATACGCCCGATCAAAAACGAATCCTGATCGGATGGATGAGCAATTGGAACTATGCTACAAAGACTCCGACCGAAAAATGGCGCTCGGCCATGACCCTGCCCAGGGAACTGGAATTGGTGAAAAAGAATCGGGGATATCTGCTAAAGAGCAAACTTATTGATGCCTTTGAGAAAATGACCTCATTGGTGCCCGCTAATGAATTAATGGGTGTCTATCCCACCGGTTTTACCTATGAAGACCTTTCCCAAAGTTTATTGTCATTAGATGTAAGTATTAAGGATTCATTGCGGATAGAGTTGTCCAATCATAGCGGGGACAAGTATGTCATGGGATATGAAATGGCCAACGGAACATTCTATTTGGATAGGGGGCAGGCCGGTAGTTTGGATTTTAGTGAGCCATATGAGAAAACATCCCGTCAAACAATGGATATAGGGAGCCAGGAAAAATTATCGCTGCAGATAGCCATAGATGCCTCTTCCATTGAAATATTCATCAATGATGGGGAGTACGTCATGACCACACAGGTATTTCCAAAACATAAGTTCACTGAATTTAAGATCCTGAATCCAGAGAAGATAACAATAAATGATTTTTTCCTGAAAAAGGTCAATGTGGATGATGCTGAAAATTAAAACAACCCTTTTGTCAGGCTTTACATGCACATTGTTTACCGCACTGGCTGGAATATACCACCTACAAGTTGGCAGTAGCGTGTTTCTGGTTCGGGCAATAAGCAATCAATCCTGGGCCTGTAATTGAAGGACTGATATCATTTCGAAAATTAACTAAAACAAAGGCGTATGAAATGACAAACATGCTTAACAGAAATTAACTGAAATCAAACAAAAATTTTAACTAAATGAACAAACTAATTTTTATATGTCTGATGTTCACGGTTGGGCTGACATTCGCCCAAGAAGTGACAATCAATGGCAAGGTTACTTCGGAAAGTGATGGATTTCCGCTACCTGGTGCCACCGTGTTGATCAAGGGAACCACAAAAGGTACCCAAACCGATTTTGATGGAAACTACCAGATTGATGCCAATTATGGGGAAACCCTCGTAGTTTCCTATGTAGGGTTCCAGCCCATTGAAATCGCTGTAGCCGATGGGGCTCAATACAATGTGAACCTTAAGGAAGACACCTTTCAGTTGGATGCTGTCGTCATTACAGGATACACTTCGGAAAAAAAGAAGGATATCACTGGAGCGGTTTCCGTTGTAGATGTGGATGAAATGAAAAAACAAGTAGTGGCCAATCCAATAAAAGCACTCCAAGGTCGGGTGCCGGGAATGGTTGTTACAGGAAATGGATCTCCTAGCTCTCCCGCCACGGTCAGAATTCGGGGAATTGGGACATTAAATAACAATGACCCTCTTTATATCATTGATGGAGTTCCTACTAAATCCGGTATGCACGAACTCAACTCAAATGACATTGAATCCATACAGGTATTAAAGGATGCTTCGGCAGCTAGTATTTATGGTTCCAGAGCGGCAAATGGGGTTATAATTGTTACCACAAAGCACGGGAGAACAGGTAAAACAGAATTAAAGGTGGATACCTATACTGCGATTTCCAATTATACCAACAGAACTGAAATGCTGGACACTGAAGGTTATGGTAGAGCGCTTTGGAATGCCCATATAAACAATGGTACAGATCCTAATTCCAATAGTGTTCAATACCAATTTGATTGGGGTACTACATCAGATGGCACACCGGTCTTAAATCAAGTTTTGGTCCCTGAATATTTGGATGATGCCCGTACCTTAAAATCGTCAAATACAGATTGGTTTGATGAAATCTCACGTATGGGAGTAACCCAGAACCTAAATTTATCCCTGACCAATGGTACCGAAAATGGTAATTATTTTATGTCTTTAGGTTATTTTGATAACGAAGGAGTTATAAAAACCACCAACTTCAATCGATTATCCGCAAGGATCAATTCGGAGTATCGATTATTTGACGATAAAGTTACAGTAGGAGAGAATCTTAGCCTTACCAAAACAAAAGAAGTGGCCGGATCGCCTATTAACGAAGCGCTACAGGCTTTGCCGATCATCCCGGTAAGAACCGTGGACGGTCAGGGATGGGGTGGTCCCGTTGGAGGTATGAACGATAGGCAAAACCCAGTTAGATTACTCGAAGACAACAAACAGAATGGATATGATTTTGTAAGGATATTCGGGAATTTCTATGCCTTGGCCAAACTGGCAAAAGGACTGGAGTTTAAAACCAGTATCGGTGTGGATTATAGTTTTTATAAGGCAAAAAACTTTAGGAAAAGATATGAATCCGGATACTTGAGCAACCCTGTAAACCGTCTGGAAAACACGCAGACCACAACGGGGAAGACTACCTGGTCCAATACGCTGAACTACATTTACAGTTCTGAAAACCATAACCTTAATGCACTGGCCGGGATAGAGTATTACCATGAAAACGGGGATACTTTCTGGGCTTCCAGACAGGAATTTGTGAATGAAGATGAAGATTTCACATATTTGGATTCAGGTACCGGAGCGAAAGACAATGGGGGCGTTGCTGTTGAAAATGTATTGTTGTCCTATTTTGGAAAGGTAAGTTATTCCTATAAGGATAAATATCTGGCATCTGCGACATTGCGCTATGATGGGTCATCACGATTTGGACAAAATAACAGGTATGGGTTTTTTCCTGCATTTTCAGCAGGATGGCGATTAAGTGAGGAGGCCTTTATAAAGGATAATATTTCCTTTTTGAACGACCTTAAGTTCCGGTTTGGATGGGGTATTACCGGTAATCAGGAAATCGACAACAATGCTATTTATAATATCTACGTTACGAACTATGCCAATACCTCTTATGACATTAGCGGAGATAAAAGCGGCGTACTCCCGTCCGGATATGTACTGACCCAAAATGCAAATCCTGATTTAAGATGGGAAGAGAGCACGATGACCAATTTTGGCGTGGATTTCGAGCTTTTTGATCGAAAAGTATTCGGAAGTGCCGAATACTATATTAAAGAAACTTCGGACATTTTACTTCTTCCCCCTTATATAGGAACCTTAGGTGAAGGTGGTAACCGATGGGTTAACGGTGCTTCCATGGAAAACAAAGGTTTTGATTTCAATCTTGGTAGCAGGTTCATCCTAGGGGAAGATCTTATGGTCAATATAAACGCCAACCTTAGTCAGTATACGAATAAAGTCACCGAATTACCTGCTGAAGTTGTAAATGCGTATGGTGGGGATGGACGTGGACAAAACATATTGGGAAGGCCTATTAATTCATTTTTTGGATATGTGGCCGATGGAATATTCAAGAGCCAGGACCAAGTGGATGCCCACGCAAATCAACCCGGAAAAGGTTTGGGGCGAATTCGATATACGGACCTGAACGGCGATGGCGTCATCAATGATTTTGATAGAACATGGATTGGAAGGCCACATCCCGATTTTACGTATGGATTGAGCATGGATTTATCCTATAAGAACTTTGATTTTTCATTTTTTATCCAAGGTGTGGCCGGAATTGATGTGGTAAACGAGTTTAAATATGCTACTGACTTCTGGAGTGTTTCAGAGACAGGTTCCAACAAAGGAACCCGCCTGTTAAACGCATGGTCCCCTTCGAATCCGGATTCCAATATTCCAGCGATAGCCTTGGTGGACAACAACTTTGAGTCAAGGTTTTCGACCTATTTTATTGAAAACGGTTCTTATTTAAAGTTAAGAAATGTACAGATTGGGTATACTCTTGATCAAGAGACCGTCAGTAAAATAGGAATGAGCTCATTCAGAATGTATATCGGTGGTGACAATTTGGGTATACTGGCGAAAAGTAAATCATTTACAGGGGTCGATTCTGAGAACCCGGGATTTGGTTATCCAAACCCTGTGGTGGGAACTCTCGGTTTTAATATGAAGTTTTAACTGCCCGATACAACTTAAAATTATAACAATGAAAAGAATAATAAATATATTGACAGTAGGATGTCTCTTATTGATAACTTCATGTGAGAAGCCTTTGGAGATAGACCCTAAAGGGGTATTGAACGAATCTCAGATAAATACGCCTGAAGATGCTGAAAAATTTGTGATTGCAGCTTATTCTTCCCTCGGGAACGATGAAATCAACCGTCCATTCAGCCTTTGGCAGTACGGTGATATGCGTTCGGACGATGCTTATAAAGGAGGTAGGGACCCAGGAGATGGCCAAGAGTTTCATTTTATGGAGACTTTTGGAAATACAATTCCTGATTTATGGCCATTGGATGGCATTTGGTTTCATTTGTACGTAGGGGTAAGACGTGCCAATGAAGGACTTCGTATTTTAAATAATTTTACCACAGAGGAATATCCGGAATTAGCCGCAAGAAAGGCGGAGCTTCGTTTTATCAGAGGGCACTATTATTTCGAGTTAAAAAGACTTTTTAACCGTATCCCGTACATGGATGAAAACACACCCCCGGAAGAATATAAGAACATCATAAATGTTGAATTTAGCAGTGATGAATTATGGAATAAAATTGCTGAAGATTTTGAATTTGCGGTAGACCATCTACCTCAGGAACAGCCAGAGGTGGGCAGGGCAGATCAGATCGCAGCTTACGCTTACCTTGCAAAGACAAGGTTGTACCAGAGCTATACACAGAACAACTCGTATCAAGTTACCGGGGTGGACCATACAAAGTTGCAGGCGGTAATTGCTGCGGCAGATAAGGTATTGGCCTCTGGCCATGGTCTCGAAACTGATTATGCCCATAATTTTTTGCCGGCACCCTATGAAAATGGACCGGAGTCGATTTTTGCGGTTCAGTTTTCTACAGATGACGGAACAACCAACGGTAGGCTCAACTTCGGGGATATGCTTACGGTTCCTCAAGGATTGGGTTGTTGCGACTTCAAAAAGGCATCTCAAAATCTGGCCAATGCCTATCGTACAGATGCCAACGGTGTTCCGTTACTTGATACGTATAATGATCAAAATATTAATTTTGGTACCGACAATACAGATCCACGTTTAGATCATACAGTAGCTCATCCGGGAATTTCTTGGAAATATGATCCAAACTTAATTTTTGAGGAAAGTTGGAGCAGGACGCCAGAAATCTACGGCTATTTTAACTCATTAAAGGAAAATGTCCATCCTGAAGACCTAATCAATGAAGGACCTTTTTACGGAAATACAAAAACCAGGGTTATCATTAGATATGCCGAAGTAATCCTTATGAAAGCTGAAGCCCTTATTGAACTTGGAAGACACGATGAAGCACTGCCCCTCATAAATGAAATTCGCGAAAGAGCTGCTGCAAGCACTTCTCTATTAGTTGATGGGAATGGAGCTCCATTGGCCAATTATGTGGTTGAGAATTATCAACCGGGGGTTAACATTGATTGGACACAGGAAAATGCGCGTAAAGCGCTTCGATTTGAAAGAAGGCTGGAATTGGCCTTGGAAGGAGAACGTTTTTTCGATCTTGTAAGATGGGGCGTTGCAGAAGAGGTGCTCAATGGTTATTTCAATGTAGAACAATCACGAAAAGAGTATTTGCAAGGGGCAATGTTCACTGGCGGTAAACATGAATATCTGCCAATTCCTCAAAACCAAATATTCTGGAGTGAAGGGAAATATGTTCAAAACCCAGGATATTGAGCAACATGGAAAAAACACTTTACATAGTAGCTTCAATTTGTTTTGTGCTTGTTGGTACGTCCCAACTTAGGGCACAATATGACGAACCATATAGGCCGCAATACCATTTTAGTCCTAAAAAAGGTTGGATCGGCGATCCGGACGGATTGGTTTATCACGAAGGACTTTACCACCTTTTTTGGTGGGGACATGCTGTTTCAAAAGACCTTGTACATTGGGAAGAACTTCCTTATCCACTGGCAGGGGGACCTGGTGATTTCAGTTATTTCTCTGGATCGGTGGTCGTGGATAAGAATAATGACAGCGGGTTTGGGGATGATAGCATGATAGCCTTCTATACCAGGCATTATCCAGGGGATAGCATTCCCGAAACACAAGCCATTTCTATTAGTGAAGATGGAATCGAGTTTAATTATTACCAGCAAAATCCGGTTTTGGATATTGGAAAAATATTTTTCAGGGATCCACAGGTTTTTTGGCATGATGAAACAAAAAAATGGATTATGGCGGTATCATTGCCCGCCGAACAGACGGTCCAGTTTTATGGTTCCAAAAATTTAACATCTTGGAGTTTTTTAAGTGATTTTAAAAATCTGGGCGTTCAGAATTCTTTTTGGGAATGTCCAGACCTCTTTAAGGTTCCCATTGAAGGTGAAAATGAAGCGTATCGTTGGGTATTGCTTATTGGAAGGGGCCCCAACAGAGTCCAATATTTTGTCGGTGATTTTGATGGGGAAAAATTCACGGTCGATCAATCAACCCGGGAATACCTGCAGCATGGGATAGGGATGAGCGGCAAGGTTTTGGAGGATTTTGAAGGAAAGGATCTTGAAACCGAAGCGTCTCCCGATAGAAAGGGATATTTGGGAAAAGGGTATTTGTTGGCGACCAAGCAAGAGGGCGACAGTATGGTTTGGGAGTCTGGGAAGTTCAGAATATCCAATCCGGCCATCAACTTTTTGATCAGTGGAGATAACGACGTTCGATCTCAATCCATTCAATTGATCATTGAAGGGCAAACCCGTAAAATAGCAACGGGCCATGGTGACGGTCTTTTTAGATGGAATGGCTGGGATGTTTCCCAGTACATGGGAAAAGAGGCCCTGGTTAGAGTTGTAAACCAATCGACAGACACCGACAATGCTTTATCGGTCGATCAGATCATGTTGTCAGATCAGCTGCATGCCACAAATTTGGAACATGGGCTCTGGCTTGACTATGGAAATGATTTTTATGCGGCCAGAACATGGAGGGATTATGACGGAAACGATAAAAGAAAGGTGATGCTTGGATGGATGGGCAACTGGGAGTATGCCAATTTGGTCCCAAGTAGTTGGGGCAAAGGATTCCAGTCGATCCCAAGAACACTGAAGCTCAGAAAAACAGATATCGGATACATCCTTGCTCAAGAACCTTTGCCACAGCTTGATCAATTACGGTCGGACATATTCGAGTTGGAAAATGTAGCATTGGATAAAGCATTGGCTATAGATGAAATAGAAAGCTTCAATAATACCTATGAGATGGAAGCGATATTCACTTTCTCGGGACATAGCACGCTTGAACTGGAATTACAGAAGGGGCAAGACAGGTCTTTGCCGATAACGTATGATTCACAGACAAAAACATTTGTTGTTGATCGTAACAATACAACAAATGCCTCTAATCCTGAATTTTTGGAAAAATTTGAAAGTGTCATGCAGACCCCCGTTGAGTTAAATAAAAATCAGTTGCACCTTAGGATTTTTGTGGACCGTTCATCGGTAGAAATTTTTATGGAAAATGGAGCCAAGGTTTTTAGTGTTCTTACGTATCCTGGAGAAAAACAGAATGGTATCCGTTTGAAATCCTCGGGAGGGAAAGTCATGTTGACAAAGCTCAAAGCATGGAAGTTGAGTTCCATTTGGACAGAGAATAAATAGAACCGATTACCATCGTTTTTGCCAAGGCGGTGGAAAATGGAGCGCCGCACAGGGGTGTAGATTAAACGCTGTCTAAAGTGGGGTTTTCTTGAACCGTGCTTTAGACAGCATTATGGCATAGAAATTTAAGGGAAATGTGTACATATGTTGTAAATCGGTTCATGAAAGACAAGAACCTTATCGAAAAGACGCTTCATACTATCCTTGGTATCGACTGTGAGGATTGTATGGAAGTTTTTTTGTTTTGAAATAGTTGAGAGTGAGGGGACGACCTCTAGACTGAAAATAACATGGTCAATATTAAAGAAAAACTGCATAGAGCACATATAACAAAATAGATGTGTTCCGAAATAAAAAGCTTATATGAATACGATGACATTGATTTTAAAAAAGACCGCTTACTGTTTTAAGACTGGAGGGATGCAAATGCTTATGGCCCTTGTTCTTTTTTGTCCAGAAGTTGGAATTTCCCAACATGTTACGTATGAAGAATTGTTGGGCAGGTTGTATGATCAGGAGCATGTGGCAACTGTTCCCGGACCGGGGGAGGCAACTGCCACTTTTTCCAGCTTTGACCGCGCTTCAAGATTTGATGCGACCCAGGAAAAGTATGTATCCTGGGGAGCCAACGGAGACGGAGACGGATATATCAGAATGGAAGGGGATGAAATGATCGTATTCGAGGATGATGGGCCAGGTGTCATATGGCGCTTTTGGTCGGCCCTGGCCAAGGAAGGGCACATAAAAATCTATATTGACGGTCAAAATGAACCGATCATCAATAAGCCTTTTCGGGATTTTTTTGAAACTTTCGAATCGGATATCCCCCCAATGAACTTCCCTGAACTGGTAACCACACTTTCCAGGGGAAGGAACAATTTTATTCCAATCCCCTATCAAGAACATTGTAAGATTACATTGACCGGGGATTGGGGGGCGTATTACCACATTGCCTATTCAAATTTGCCCCATGGGCAAACTGTGGATTCCTATAGCGGTAGTTACAAAAATGAAGAGCGAATAGCATTGGCCGAGACAGATAGGTTGTTGAGCAAGAGAGGGTATTTGAGAAAAAAGTATGAAGAAGGGAAAGGGCATCGGGTTGCTGTGTCCCTAAATCCCGGAGAGCGAAAACAGCTCTTAAGTTTAGGTGGTAGTGGTGCCATCAATTATATGGAAATTGACCTTGGTGCATCCGACCAACCTTATGCCTTGAAAAATGTATGGCTTGACTTTTCATGGGACAGCAAATACCACTCAGCAGTCAAGTCCCCTATGGGGATGTTTTTTGGAACGGGAGAAACTTTAAATCCATTTCGCGCACAACCTGTTGGGGTCATTGGAAACAAACTGTATTCCAATTGGTATATGCCTTATGGTGAAAAAGCAGAACTGGTTTTTGAAAACCAAGGGGCAGAACCTATTTCCTTTACCTTATACATCGAGGAACAGACAGGTGTCGATACTGTGAATGCCCTTAGGTTCCATAGTCGCTTTATTTCCGATACCGAAGAAGACGAACGCCTTGGGATAGAAACTGGCTCAAAGGTTATCTTTGATTTTGAAGATCTATCCTTTGATGGCTGGAAAGTGGAAGGCGAAGCTTTTGGAAATGCTCCGGCATCACAAGATGGCTTTGAGGGCCAAAGTAGGGTAGAAGGCTATTTGGGCAGGGGCTATGTCAATTCCTTCCGAAATGGGGATGCTGCAAAGGGGGCGTTGAAGTCGCCCAAGTTTAAAATTTCCAAAAACTATATCAATCTCCTGGTTGGGGGAGGTAGTGATGAAAACAAGGTCAATGTCTCCTTATTGGTTGGGGGGGAAGTGGTTTACAAAGCGTCAGGTAATGATATCGAGACTTTATATTGGAATTCATGGGATGTTTCTGCGTTGAAAGGTAAATCGGCACAAATTGTGATCAATGACCTATCTTCCGAAGGCTGGGGGCACATCAATGTAGATCAAGTTGAGCAAAATGACCACAACAGGGCAAGTCTGGATGGTCGTAATTTGGAATGGACCTTTTTGGATGTCAATGGGATTGGTAGGTACTGTGGGGTTACCCTACAAATTCAAAATGAATGGGAGGAACCCAATACAACAGCTTCATCTTGGTGGTATGGTAAGTGGGACAAAAAGAATATCGACTGGTGGTGGGGCGAAGGAGATGAGAAATTCTATGTTGACGGGGAAAAATTCCCCTCGACTTTCGGGACGGGCAGTGAAGATTATGTTGGGTACGCTTGGTCAGCTGAACCTCCCTTCCCCACTTTTGAAAGTGCCTTTGCCAACCAACCCCAGACCCCTATTGATGGTAATGGCACAACGGTGGTCAATCGCTTTCACCTTGCCGATAATGTACCTTTCAGAACTTCATTTAGAGCTACACTTGAAAGATATAAACCAAAGAGATGGGGAAAAAATGAGCAAAATAGGAGTCTATATCAAGCAACGGTTTATTACTATCTCTTGAAGGAATGACCATCTGACCCATGATAAGGGCTTCAAAATAAAAAGGAATAGAGTTTAGTTTGTTTTTAAGGTGGGGGCGTCATGTCATGCCCTCACTCTTTAATTTTATTAGTTATGAGTGTATTAAAAGCAATTTGCTTTGGTGAGATTTTGTATGATAATTTCCCTACATATTCCAGGATTGGGGGAGCTCCCTTAAATGTGGCGTCCCGATTACAATCCTATGGGGTTGAAGTAGGTATAATCAGTGCCGTTGGGAATGATAACAATGGTAAAAAACTTTTGGGATATCTCAAGGGTATTGGAGTGGACACCAGTTCCATTGAAATCAACGACCAATTTCGTACCGGGGAAGTTAATGTGGTGTTGAACGATAAGGGTATTGCTTCTTATGATATTGCATACCCAGTGGCATGGGATAAGGTGCCATTGTCAAAAAACGGATTGGACCAGGTCAAGAAATCAGACATCTTCATTTTTGGTAGCCTAGCTTGTAGGGACGGACAATCACGGTCAACCCTTAAGGCATTGATGACCGTGGCAGAATATAAAGTATTTGATGTTAATTTAAGAGTTCCACATTATACCAGGGACATCATAGTGGATCTCTTGATGAAATCAAGTTTTGTTAAGTTCAACGATGATGAACTATTTGAAGTCGCGGGCTATCTAGATATTAAGTTTAATTCCATGGAACGCACCATAGCCCGACTTTCCCTATTGACAAATACAGAAACCATTTGTGTGACCAAGGGTGCATATGGAGCTGTAATCTACCATAAAGGAGCATTTTATTACAATAGTGGATATCGTGTCAAAGTGGTGGATACCGTTGGGTCAGGGGATTCGTTCCTTGCTTCGGTGCTGTATAAACTCTTATCAGGGGAAGGGCCACAAAAGGCCATTGATTTTGGTTGTGCCGTTGGGGCAATGGTCGCGCGGAGCGAGGGGGCAAATCCCATTTTTACAAGAAAAAAGATTTCAAGCTTTATGAATTCTTAAAAGCCTAGCATTTTTTTGAAAGATCATTATGTGAAAATTACAATGTTGCAAAGAAGGTTTTGCACGGTCAAAGGATAAGCTCGGGACTTTTATGAATATATCCCTTTAATTTACCCTTGTTGCACATCTCCAATAGGGTGTTCGCTGGACAAAAGGCGAGAGTTTTTTTTCGTTTCGGCAGCGCGGATATTTAACTAATGTTGTGGGTTAGATATTTATTCCAATAGTTTTCGAAAGTTAAGCTCGCAAAATATTTCTCGGACAAGGGACGGCATAAAGCCGTTCCTTGGGTCACTTTTAATTCCGTTTCCTTGCCGCTCCAAAATTTTGTCTTCCGCTTGGTTCCTGCTCAAATATTGTTTAACCAAAATCCAAAAATCATGGAAGCACAAACAAAACAAAGAGCGACACGCACAAGAAGTTCAAAGCAATCTTCAAAAGCAAAGCGAACCACATCGCAGAAGGAACAGAATTCCGTTCCACAGATCCAGATGTTACAAATCGGTTTGGTTTCGCCGGACCCGGCACAACCCCGAAAAACCTTTGATGAGCAAAGTCTCCAACATTTGGCACAGAGCATTGCGGAACATGGTGTATTGCAGCCCATCACGGTCCGCAAATCGGATGATGGCTATATCATCGTTATGGGTGAAAGACGGTTTCGTGCCAGTAAATTGGCTGGATTGACCACTATCCCTGCCATGGTAAGGAACTATGGGGACACTGAAATCTTGGAAGTCCAGATCATTGAAAACCTGCAACGCAAGGATGTGGAACCCACAGAGGAGGCTGAGGCTATCCAATTTCTGTTGGAGCGTTACGAACCCGGTGAGATTGCAAAACGTTTGGGGCGTTCAGAAAACTATATCCGGCAACGTATCAAATTAGCTGGATTGATCGAGGGATTCAAGGTCTTTGTCCGTACTGGGGAAATGACCATCTCACTTGGAGCGGCAGTGGCCCTTTTTGAACCCGGTGAACAACAGATGCTATTGGAAAGTCTTGAAGGAGAATACCAAGGGCATCGAATCAAACGTATGATCGAAAGCCGGACCTATGATCTTACACAAGCCCCTTTTGATGTAATCGACAAAACCTTGGTGCCCAAGGCAGGGGCATGTGATGTGTGTCCTTTCAACGCTGCCAACCAAGGGAACCTGTTCGGGGAAGGGAAGATGGTCTGTACACGGACATCCTGTTTTGAGAACAAAAAGACCAAGACCTTTATGAAACTTTTGAAAAGAGTGAAAAGGGAGGGATTGAAACTGGTGCCCAACTTCAGCAAATATTGGGTGGACGAGGAGCGGAACCAATGGGTCATGGCGCAAATGGAAAAAGTGGGCCTTGAGGTGCATTTGACCAACGAACTGGATATTTTAAAGGAGCCAATTGAGCCTACATTGGAAAGCATTACAGAGGAGCACCGACACTATGAATACACAGAGGAAGAATTGACTGAATTCCTGTCAGAGGCTTTAGAATCCTTTACTGAGAAAAAGGAGGCATGGGACAATGCCATCGATAATGGGTTTGAAAAGGGTATCCTTCTGGAAACGGATACCTATTTGACACAAGCCATTTTTGTACGGGTCAGGGAAGAAACAAATGAGGGAAGTTCAGGTGCCAAGTCCTTGGAGAAACGCAAGATGTCCGAATGTACCCCCGAGGAACAGATCATCAAGATCAATGCACGGGAACTTCGGAAAAAGGAGATCGAGAACAACAACCAGTTCAAGGAGGTGGTGGACATGATCAGGGAGACGGATTATATCAATCGGAAGAAGCCCTTGTCCACGGATGAGATGGTGGCCATTTCCATCTCATTGTTCGAGAACAATCTGGGATGGCATGACCAAAGGGAACATTTTGGTGACTTCCTTGGGGATGATGACCAATTGTCCAGAGAAGAGCTGGTGGCCCGGTTCAAAGAAAACTTCAAGAAAGAGACGTTGTACAAACTGCTCCGGTTCCTGTTGACCCGTCAGGTGCACCTCGGGGAGAGCAATCATACCAATGACCTGACCAACCGATCCTTTTATGTCGCAATGCAATCCTTCTACAAGGACAAGATCTCGGCGATTGAGGACACTTATGCGGAAAATCGTCAAAAGCGTGAAACAAGGATCAAGGAAAGGGTCACTGCATTGGAACAGCAGGCCAAGGCTTTGGAAGACTAGTTTGGATTACGGGAGGGGTCTGGCAACAGGCCCCTCTTTTTTTATGGTCATCCATAGGAAATGGACACTTCTTCGTAATCCACTTTGTCTATGATACCGGGATAATTGGAATCCACACTTCTGCTGTATAGATCCTTGGTGATGGGATAGGCTTCGAGATTACCTTCCCATAAATCGTCATCAATGAGATCTTGAACGTCGGATTCATTGTTGCCGTTATGTAACCAAGCATCCAAGTTTTCGTCATCAATGATGACCGGACGTCGTTTCTTTTCGTTGTGGATCTCGGCGAACATGGGGGTGGCGTCCTTGGTGAGCACGGCAAAGGTCCTTCTACCATCAAGGGTGTTGGTATAGATGCCCGCTAGGTATATGGGGTCGCCGTTCTTTCTATGGAAGTAAAAGGGAACCTTAAAATCCTTGCCCTTGACCTTCACTTTCGTATTGTGTGGTTCGAAGAAACCATCCACGGGAATGATGCACCGCTGGTTCTCCCAACAGTACCGGTACAGGAAGTGGTCAAATAGCTTTTCGGATTTGGCATTGAGTCCCCCAAAGGTCTTGGGGTTCTTGAAATACTCCGTGTAATTTTCCTGTTTTTCCTTAGGGGGCATGATGCCCCACATGGCAGGGAGCATATTGTTGGGCTCTTCCTGGCCCAAGGTCCACATTACCGGGTGGCTCCATCCATTGGCATGGAAATAGATGAGTTCCAGGTCGGTGTCGATATCACCGTACATGGCCTTGACGGAGAGCAATTTCTCCAGTTCCTTCCGCTCGCGGGTCTGTCTGGTCGAATAGCACATCTTGAGGTTGCTTTTATATAGCATAAGATAGTCATAATTGTTAAAATTTTGAAACAGTTTATTGCTTTGCTTACATTTGGATATTTTCCAAGTTATAGGAATAAATCCAATATTTGTATGAAACCCACCATTCTCCATCTCGATCTGGATACCTTCTTCGTCTCCTGTGAGCGGCTGCTGGACAGCCGTCTGATGAAGCGGCCCCTATTGGTCGGAGGGTTGGGGGACAGAGGGGTGGTCGCGGCCTGTAGCTATGAGACCCGACGCTTTGGGGTGCATTCCGGGATGTCCATGAAAGTGGCCCGTAGGTTATGCCCAGAGGCCACGGTCATTAAGGGCAATGCAGGGACCTATATGAAGTTTTCCGATAATGTGACCGAGATCATCAAGGAAAGTGTCCCCGTTTTTGAAAAGGCCAGTGTGGACGAGTTCTATGCCGACCTTTCGGGGATGGACCGGTTTTTGGTTGTTATAAATACGCCTCGGAAATGAGACAGCGGATCTTAAGGGAAACGGGACTGCCCATTTCCTTTGGGCTCTCCCAGAACAAGGTGGTCTCCAAAGTGGCCACCGGGGAGGCCAAGCCCAACAACCAGATGAAGATCGACCTTGGACTGGAAAAGGAGTTCTTGGCGCCCCTACACATCCGTAAACTGCCCTCGGTGGGGGAAAAGACCTATGGGCTTTTGTCCAATATGGGGGTGACCACCATACAGACGGTACAGGAGCTGCCCTTGGAAATGTTGGAAAGTGCTTTTGGCCTGCACGGGCGGACCATTTGGATGCGGGCCCAAGGGCTGGACAATTCCCCCTTGGTCCCGTTTCATGAACGGAAGTCCATTTCTACGGAACGTACCTATGGAAAGGATACCACCGATATGGTCAAATTGGAGACCACCTTGTTCGCCATGGCGGAGAACCTGGCCTACCAACTCCGAAGGGCCAATAAGATGACGGGTTGTGTGAGTGTGAAGATCCGATATAGTGATTTCAAGACCTATACGAAGAAGAAACGGGTTCCCTATACTTCTGCGGATCATGTGTTGGTGCCCTTGGTGAAGGAGCTCTTTACTTCCCTGTATGACCGAAGGATGCTCATCCGACTTGTGGGGGTCAACT
>JANSXF010000076.1 GCA_024743095.1 Flavobacteriaceae bacterium | reverse complement strand
GATGTGGACATAAGGAAAACGCCGATGTGAATGCGGCAAAGAACATACTGGCAAGGGCAAGGGCCAGTACCCGCAAACGTAAGGCAGCGGCCTAAGCGTTGGGTAAGAATCCCCTAACTTTAGGTGGGGGAGTTGTCAAGATTATTCCAATGGTATAAAATCACTATCTTTTAAATCAAATTTTATGGTATCCATGAACAAATTGACCTTAAAGGCCATCGCTTCCCACTTCAAGGTTTCCGTGTCAACGGTTTCCAAGGCCATCAATGATAGCCATGAGATTAGTGAAGATCTTAAGGTGAGGATTCAGAAATTTGCCAAGCAGAACCATTATAAGCCCAATAGGGTTGCACTGAATCTTTTGAACCGGAATACCAAGACCATAGGCGTGGTCATTCCCAATATACTGAACTATTTTTTTGTTCAGGTGCTCTATGGTATAGAGCAGATGGCGGACAAAAGAGGATATAGCATCATTACGTGCAGTACCAATGAGTCCATTGAAAAGGAAGCCAAGATATTGGATTTTCTATGTTCCGGGGCAGTAGACGGCGTTATTATTTCAACAGTTGCGGGAGAGACACAACTTTCTGATCATATGGAACATTTTAGGGAGCTTTTGCAAAAACAGATTCCTTTGGTAATGTTTGATAGGGTGACCGAAAGGATTGAATGCGATAAAGTAGTTGTGGATGATTTTGAAGCAGGGTATAAGGCGACCAAGCATTTTTTGGCAACGGGATGCAAGAATCTGGCCATTGTAAACCCCATACCCAATTCTCCAATTGGAAACGTAAGAATCGAGGGATTTAAAAAGGCCTTGCAGGAGAGTGGACTTGTTTTTGATAAGGGAAAGGTTGTGTCCATTGGACCCGAGGACGATATGGAACTTATTTTGCCTTTGTCTTTGGACTTTGAAAAAGTGGATGGAATATTGGTTTTTGACGAGATAACGACCGTCAAGGTCATGGATATATTGCAGTCCAAGGGTTGTTCCATACCAACTGATATCTCGATAATTGGCTTCACCAATGGAGAGCTCTCCAAATATGTGACCCCTTCGGTTACCATGATAAGTCAGCATGGACGCCACATAGGGGAAAGTTCCGCGAATAAACTTATCGATAGGATAGAGGCTAAAGACCGAGTTGACGATTTTCAGACAAAGATAATCAAGACCAGTTTAGTGGTACGGGAGTCCACTTTGCCCCTGGAACACCATAAGTGTTGAAAGTCCCTTTTTTCCTTACAAGGCGTGGTCGTTCGGTCGAATTTAGGTTCTTGTCGATTTTCCTTCTCGATAGGCAATGGGGGAAATACCGGTTTCACGCTTGAATAGATAGCTCATATAGGAAACATGTTCAAAACCGGTCTTTTCGGCGATATCGAGTAATCCAAGTTCGGTTTCTGTCAACAGTTCCTTCAATCGGTTTACACGTACCCGCTGCATTTCTTTATATGGCGTTCGACCTACAATTTTCACAAACTTTTTCTCGAATACCCGCCTTGTCATTGGAACTAAGTTCAATACATCGTTTATATTAAAAGTTCCGCTATTAGCATGCTCATAGATATAGTGGAGTGCTTTTGAAATATAGGGGTCTTCAATGGCAAGAGCTTCGGTAGATCTTCTTTTTTTGATGCCCAAAGGTGGTATGCGGTAGGAAAACGTTTCTATTTTCTTTTTTATCATCAGCCGCTCAAGTAAGGTGGCCGCCAAATAGCCGGTATTGTGGGTGTCTGGAATGATGCTGGTCAGTGGAGGGGAACAGAGTTCACATACCAAAGGATCATTATCAACACCAATGACAGCGATATCCTCGGGAACCATATAGCCTTGTCTATGACTGGAATCAATGATTAATCGTCCCAATTGGTCGTATGCCGCAAATATTCCGATGGGCTTTGGCAGGCTGGACAACCAAGAATCTATTTTCTTCTGTTCCGCCACCAAATTTAGTTTCAGGTCGATGGAAATATGATGGTCATGGCAAAAAAGTCCATTTTCGTGAAGCAAGTCTATAAAGTGGCTGGATCGCCATTTGGACCAATTAAAGTTGGCGCCTAAAAAACCGAAGTGTTTAAACCCACAGTTTTTTAAGTGCTTTAAGGCCACATGGGCGATTTTTTCGTCGTCGGTTTCTACCCAAGGTATATTGGAAATCAAGTTAGCGGAGCTTGTATCCACCGTCGGGAGGTTACATTGTTGTATAAGGTCGGCCGTGGTTTTATTTTCGATACGCGCAATAATGCCGTCCCCTTTCCAAGAAAGCAGCCATTCTGGATTAGGCTCGCCCCTTCCGTACTCGCCCAAATATACGTCCCAGTCATCATGCTCTTTTATGTAGCCATAAATTCCTTTAATGATCCCTCGTGAATATGCATTTGAAGTTTCCAGTAAAAGGGCCACCTTATATCTTTTCTTCCTGATCATATCCTTGTTTGCTTGTTCTATTCAAAATTCTGTCAGTAGACAGAAATAATTCTCATATTCAATTCAGTTCAGCTGGGTGGCGGCAAATAAATAAGAAAATCATTTTTGGATCTTCACACCGTCATCGGTCCAATTAAAGTTGTTAAAAATCTAATTTAAAGATATTAAAAAGCAGCATAAAATCTATTTTTTGTCCAAGTGATTTTTTTAATGAAGAAGCGCTAAAAGTTCTATAGGCTATGTATGATGGTAATTTCAGCTTCTATAAAATGATGACTACTAAAAATAAGGGATAAAAAATGATAACTATTGAATGCCATCCAAGGCAAATGTACTAGCATGATCTTTGATATAAGTTGGTAATATATCTAAATAGTATGTATAAATTTCATATTGAAATCCAACTACATTGTAGATATGTTTGAATGTTCGCAAAATCTACCGGCATTGATACTGGATAAGAACATGGAAATCACAGCTCATTTTGCGGCGATAAATAATCGATAATAAACTGATTGTTGATCAGTGGAAAATCGGATGTTGAAAATGTAGGTGATGATTTGATTTAGCAGACCAATAAAACCATAATACCAAAATATGAATATGAGTGATAAAAGTATTAAAGTGGCCATTGTAGGGCTTGGCTTCGGAGCAGAGTTTATTCCGATCTATAAGGAACACCCTAATGCAGAAATGTATGCGATATGTCAACGAAACGAGGAAAAGCTCAATGAAATCGGTGATGCTTTTGGCATATCAAAACGGTATACGGATTATGCCGAGCTGCTTAAAGACCCTGATATTGATGCCGTACATATAAATACACCAATACCTAACCATGCAGAGCAATCCATCGCAGCGTTAAAGGCAGGAAAACATGTTGCCTGCACCGTTCCCATGGCGACCACTGTTGAGGAATGTAGACAAATTGTAGAGCTCGTAAAGGAAACAGGGCTTACCTATATGATGATGGAGACCGTGGTATACAGCCGTGAATTCCTTTTTGTAAAAGAGATGTATGAAAATGGTGACTTGGGAAGGATACAATTTTTAAGGGCGTCGCACCATCAAGAAATGAAGGGTTGGCCGGGTTATTGGGAGGGTTTGCCCCCAATGCATTATGCGACCCACTGTGTAGGTCCAATATTGGCCCTTTCCAGGTCTGAGGCCGAATATGTGTCATGTTTTGGTTCTGGTAGGATTGATGAGGAATTGATCGGTAAATATGGCTCCCCGTTTGCTGTGGAGACCTGTCACATCAAATTCAGGAAGTCCGATCTATCGGCCGAAATAACCCGTTCCCTTTTTAATACGGCAAGACAATATTGTGAAAGCTTTGATATTTACGGAAGCCTTAAATCCTTTGAATGGAATTTAATAGAAAATGAAAACCCGGTCATTCATACCGGAGAGACACCTGAACGTGTAGAGGTGCCGGATTATGCACACCTACTGCCGGAAAAGATTGCAAATTTTACCAGCGCCGGTGTTTATGATTCCGATGACAACCAACACCTTTCCTTTATACAGGGAGCAGGGCATGGAGGATCTCATCCACATTTGGCGCACGAGTTTGTAAGTGCCTTGATGGAGGGGCGGCAACCATATCCGAACGCGGTCCAATCCGCAAACATAACCTGTGTTGGAATCTTGGCACACGAGTCTGCCATGAAGGGGGGGGAGATTATAAAGATGCCGGAATTCACACTTTCGGAAGACTGATGGTCAAAACCCGGTTAAATGTTATTTTGATCCCTCGAAAATAATAATCAAGTAAAAATTACAACAGGTAACGAATTATGGAAAAGAACAATAAGAAAAGACTCTTTTATGGAAGTTGTTTTGCAATAATAACAACGGCCTTCTCCTTTAGTATTCGAGCTGGGATTCTTCCGGAATTGGCCGAGACCTTTGATTTGACCGCAAAACAACTAGGATACATCAACCAGATGTGGTTTTTGGGCTTCCCTATCACAATGGTCATAGGGGGATTGTTCTATCATGTCATCGGGCCCAGAAATATAATGGCCTTTGCTTTTGTGGCACATTCCGCAGGTATTTTGCTGACCATTTATTCCGGAGGGTATATCGGTTTAATGATATCGACCCTATTGATCGGTCTTGGGAATGGATGTACGGAAGCCGCTTGTAACCCCATGATTGCAGATAGTTATCAGGGAAAGATGATGAATACCTTAATGAACCGTTTCCATATGTGGTTCCCTGGCGGAATTGTGCTCGGAAGCTTGATATCATATGTTATGACCGGTCTTAATTTGGGGTGGGAAGCCCAAATTTGGATTTTCTTTATCCCTACCTTTCTTTATGCATATATGTTCTATGGGCAGGAATTTCCAAAACCAAGAGTGGAGGAAGCAGCCAGCGTCAAGGCAAATTTTAAGGCCATGGTATCGCCCATGTTCATTTTTATTGCGGCCTGTATGGCGCTGACTGCCATTTCCGAGTTTGGGCCGACCCAATGGGCACAGCTTGTATTGGAGAAAAGTGGGGCCGTACCCATGTTGGTCTTGGCCTTGATCACCGGAATCATGGCGTTTGGACGCTATTTCGGTGGGGAGATCGTCCATCGGTTCGATCAAAGCGGGGTCCTTTTGGGTTCGGCGATTTTTACCGCTCTGGGTATCTTTTTGCTCAGTAGCCAAACAGGTGGAATGATTTATGTTGCCGCAGCGATATTCGCCGTTGGGGTCTGTTATTTCTGGCCAAATATGATTGGGTTCGTGGCCGAGAAAATCCCTAAAAGCGGTGCTCTGGGAATGTCTGTGGTGGGAGCGATCGGTTTTTTCTCCACGTCAATTTTTCAGCCCATCATAGGTGACTGGATAGATAGTGCAAGGGCTACGGCAACGTCAATGGGCCTTACCGGAGATGCATTGGAACTGGAAGCAGGTCAAGAAACACTAAAAAGAATGGTGGTCTTCCCGATTATACTCATCGTGCTCTTTGTCATTCTTTTCTTCTGGATACATCAAAAAAAGAAATCATCCCCGGCATTGACCGATTCCCCGAGAGTGAATGCAGGTTAATGCAATAAAATTTATTGAAAAAAATAAACAAACTGATTGATATATGTGTTGATGCACACAAAAAAAAATCGGAAAATGGTGGATCATTTTCCGATAGGGCAGATAATAATTAACTAACACAAACCTTGAAATTATGAAAAAAATATCAAATCCCTTATGGGTATTGGATAATTGCTGTTACCAAATCTTTGGATGGAAGTTGGCACTTCTTTTATCACTAACAACACTATTTGTGATAGATGCTACTGCCTCTGGTTTAAGTGAGGAGATTAGCGCTCCTACCGGCAAAGAAAGCAAATTTGATCCAATTAACGGTAATGCTGCGGAGAAAAGTGTTAAAAAGAACACTTTTTATCCAGAGAAAACAAAAAGTAACATGTACCAGTTTGAAGTGACCGGTACAGTGACGGACAACAACGGCCAACCTTTGCCGGGCGCCAATATTGTGGAAAAGGGCACTACTAATGGGGTGCAAACCGATTTTGACGGAAACTTTTCACTTTCGTTGGCCGATGAGAATGGCACATTGGTGGTTTCCTATATTGGATTTGCAGCCAAGGAAATTCCTGTTGATGGGCAATCGACATTTACCATTGCCTTGGAAGAAAGTGCTGCAGGTCTCGATGAAGTAATCGTTGTAGGGTATGGTTCCCAGAGCAAAGAATCCTTAACGGGTTCAGTTGCCACCGTGGACGAAGAAGAACTGAACGCAGTACCTACCGGTGGCGATGCCGCTTCAAGAATGCAGGGACGCGTCGCAGGTGTTACCATTACCACCAACAGCGCCCCTGGAGGAAATGCCGTTGTGCGTGTAAGGGGTGTGGGTTCCATAAACAACAATGATCCGCTATATGTAATAGATGGAGTGCCCACAACCACAGGCCTCAGCGGGGTGAATCCCAACGATATAGAATCCATGACCGTGTTGAAGGATGCAGCTTCATCGGCAATTTATGGTTCCCGTGCGGCCAACGGTGTAATCTTGGTGACCACAAAAAGGGGAAGCAAGGGCAGAAAGCCAAGTCTGAGCCTTAATGTTCGTTCCGGGGTCCAAAGGGCCAACAACAATATGAATTTACTGAACACAGAGGAAGTTGGACTATTGAAATGGCAAAAATTCAACAACGATGGGCTAGAGGTCGGAGACCCGGGTTGGGGAGACCTTCAATATGGTAACGGAGCTACACCGCAGATTCCGGATTACATTTTCCCCAACGGAAGGATGGAAGGAGAAGTGGATGAGAGTCTCTACAATTTTGGCGACCCATATTACGGCATAACAAGGGCCAACAAGCAGGGAACGGACTGGTTGGATGAAATTTTCACCGTAGCCCCGATACAGGAATACAATCTTTCCGTGAGCGGAGGTACCGAAGATATGAACTATGCCATATCAGGAGGTTATCTAAATCAAGAAGGAATATTGAACCACACCGGTTTTGACCGCTATAGTTTGAGGGCCAACACCGATATCAACATTACAGATTGGTTCAAAGTTGGGCAAAGCTTGAGTTTAACAAGAAGCAATAGAAAAGGAAATCTATCTACTTCAGCGATAGAATACGCTCTAAGAACACACCCCATCATTCCTGTTTATGATATCCGTGGAAATTTTGCAGGTACACAATCCAAAGGTACTGGAAATGCACAAAATCCAGTAGCAATACTATATAGGGATAAGGATGACTTTTCTAGACAGCTACGGATTTTGGCGAATGTTTACTTGCAGTTCAACCTGACCGATGACCTTACTTTTAAGACTATGTTGGGTGTGGATAGCAACAACCAAAAGGCTGAAGACCGCACCTTGGCCAATCCAGAGTTTACTCAGACCAACTTTAACAATAGCCTGGAGCTTAGTCATAATGAGGGGTTTCAATATAATTTCACAAATACTTTAAATTATTCCAAAACTATCAGAGAAGATCATTCATTGGATGTGCTTCTGGGACTAGAACAGATTAAAAATAGGTTGGAATATTTTGCTGCAGGAAGGTCTTCATTTGCGTTTACCGATTTGGATTACATGATTTTAAATGCAGGAACCGAAAACCAAACCAATGAAGGTTTCTTTGATGAATGGGCGCTTTTCTCCTTTTTTGGACGGGTGAATTATAATTACAAAGGCAAATATCTGTTCGAAGCTGTTGCCCGTAGGGATGGATCTTCGCGGTTTAATGAAGAAAATCGCTGGGGGGTGTTTCCGGCATTTTCCGCAGGATGGAGAGTAAGCGATGAGAAGTTTATGGATGAAGTCGATTGGTTGAATAGCCTAAAGCTTAGGGTAGGTTGGGGCCAGAACGGTAATGATAATGTAGGAAACTACAATGCCTACAGTACCTATCGTGCAGATGGTTTTGAATCCTATTACAACCTGAGCGGTTCGGGGTCTACCTCGACCCAGGCAGGTTTTCATGCCTATAAGTTGGGAAATCCAGAAAGTAAATGGGAAACCAATACCACTACAAATATAGGTGTGGATTTTTCAATCTTCGATTATAGATTTGATGCTTCTGTAGATGTATATACAAGAAAAACAACAGATATGCTGTATCCTGATGTCAAACCGGATACTTGGGGTGCATTGGAACTATCTTCCGTCAATGTTGGAGAAATGAGAAACTCTGGGATAGACTTAATTATGAACTACAGAAGTAATATTGACAGTCCTCTGGAATACACTATTAGTGCTAATCTTTCTCATTATAAAAACGAGGTGATCCGTCTTAACGATAACCCTGATGAAATTAGATTTGGAAATTCTTTATTGAATGACACTTATACCGCGACTACCCCAGGAAGACCTATATCTTCTTTTTTCGGATATATCGTGGATGGGTATTTCAACACACAGGAAGAAGTAGACTCACATGCACCATACAACCCTGATGTATCTGGTGTAGATGCCTATAGCAGACCAGGTGTTTTTAAGTATAGGGATGTAAATGGTGATGGGGTGATTGATCCAGATGATAGAACCTTTATAGGTAGTCCACACCCTGATCTATCTTATGGACTCAACATGAATTTTAAGTATAAGAATTGGGACATGACCATGTTCTTCCAAGGTGTTCTTGGGAATGATTTGGTCAATTTCAGTAGCCGTACAGTATTGTTCAACCGTTTTGACGGGAACTATCTAAAAAAACGCTTGTATGAATCTTGGACGCCGGAAAGATATCAGAACGGGGATAGGATTACTGTGCCCATTTCGTTGAACGATGATTCTGTAATGCAAAGGCCATCAACATTTTTTGTAGAGGATGGTTCCTATTTTAGAATGAAGAACTTTGAGCTAGGCTATTCATTTTCAGAAAAGGTGTTGGAGAAGCTCGGCGGATTGAACAGGTTCCGTATTTATCTACAGACAACGAACTTGTTCACCATCACCAATTACAGTGGAATAGACCCAGAGACAAGTTCTGGTGACGATCGTCAAATAGGAGTGGATTCCGGTCTATATCCCCCATCTCAGATATTTATGATGGGAATCAATATTAATCTTTAATCAAAAACATAACAAGATGAAAAAAATACATATAATCAAATTGATACTGTTGTTGGTTTTAGTTGGATCTTGTTCAAAAGATGATCTTTTGGATATAAGGCCCAAAGGAGAATCCCAGGTTGAAGACTTGGTGAACCAAACAGGTATAGATTTATTATTGACCGGTGCATATGCCGTTGTGGACGGTGTAAATGGGAAAAATGGAGAAGGTTGGGCCGGAGCCGATTCCAACTGGGTTTGGGGAGGAGTGGCCTCCGATAATGCCTACAAGGGTACCGTGGCTGGAGACCAAGCCCCCATTAATGCCATTGAAGGGTTTTATGTGGATGCTGCCAATGTCTATGTTGCGAATCACTGGGCCCCGATGTACGATGGTGTCCTAAGAACAAACGATATTTTGCGTATCCTTCCAGATGTGGAGGATATGGACGAACAGGAAAAGGCGCAGGTAGAGGGACAGGCCAAATTTTTAAGGGCCCACTATTATGTTGAACTTACAAGGGTCCATGGTCCAGTTCCATACATAGATGAGAATACAGAGAATCCATCCGTAGTGCCCAATGATCATTTGGTTTGGCCGGAAATCGAGGCGGACCTACAATTTGCCGCTGAGAATCTCCCTGGAAGTTGGGAAGATAAGGGAAGGGCCACTTCGTGGGCGGCCAAGACCTATTTGGCCTATGTTTATATGTTCCAAAGGCGGTTTGATGATGCTCTGCCCATATTACGGGATATCTACAACAATGGCCCTTTTGAATTGATGGAGAGCTATGAACAGAATTATAGGATTGCCCACCTTAATAATAAGGAGTCCATATTTGAAATTCAGTATGCAGTAAATGATGGATTCAATGGGTCTCCCAATGCCGGTATAGGCAATAGTATAATAGGAATGACCTTTATGGGAGGAAGTGGATTTTTTCAGCCCTCCCATAATCTGGTAACAGCATATAGAGTTGATGAAAATGGACTGCCACTTCTGGATGATACCTTTTCCGAAGATGATATATTTCCTTATGATCAAGATGGGGAGAGTGTTTTGTATGAAGGTCCCGTGGACCCTCGATTGGATCACACCATAGGTAGACCAGGGGTGCCTTTCTTGGATTGGGGCGTTCAGGAAGGACATTCTTGGATTCGTGACCCTATAAATGGAGGCCCTTACATAAACAAAAAGCCCATGTTCTTGAAATCTGAAAGAGGAACAATGTCCAGTAATACTGGGAGGACATTTCCCAATGCCAATAATTACCGTAAGTTTAAGTTGAGCCATGTTATTCTATGGTTGGCCGAAGCAGAGGTCGAAGCCACGGGAGGTTCCTTGGAAACAGCGACCAATTTGATCAACGAGCTTCGAAATCGGGCCAAAAATTCCAATGTGGTACGTTTTAATGATGGTACACCAGCGGCAAACTACAGTGTAGAACCTTATCCTGTGATTTTCCCCGACAGGGAATTTGCCCTAAGAGCCATTAGGCATGAAAATAGAATTGAACTGGCTATGGAAGGATATAGATTTTACGAACTTGTACGCTGGGGAATAGCCGGAGAGGTAATGAATAATTATTTGGATGTCTCGTGTTCTGCGATGTCATACCTGTGTGGAAAATCCTTTACTGAGGGACAACACGAGATTTGGCCTATACCACAAAGACAAATAGACCTTTCCAAGGATGAAAGTGGGGCTTCTGTACTTGTACAGAATCCCGGCTATTGATTTTTACCATGGGGCCGATTATTTCCATTGGCCCCTAATTTTGATAAAGAAAAAGTATGGAAGTAAGGAATAAAAATATATTCAAGATCATTGGGGCATACTTCCTATTGGGGCTCATGGGCCCTAATATTTATGCTCAGGAGAACACATTGTACATCATTACGGACAGCATCAATGAATCTTTAATTATTTCGCGTTCCAAGGATAAGTCGGATTCCGTTCTGACACAAGTGGTCAAAGCGGGAATCAGGCCCTATATCCATCCTATTGCCGCACCCGATGGTGATGGGGTTTTGACAGAGTATGGGCCAGGTCACCATTTACATCAAACAGGACTTTATTGGGGTCTAAAGCGTGTCAATGAACGAGATTTTTTCATGAACTGGAAGCAAGACTACTGGAAAAAGGAATCATCCACAGTCTTGGAGCATTCTGGTGAAATGGTGAAATGGCAGACAAAATATGGTTTGTTGAACGAGAAAGGAGAGGTAATTCTTGATGAAGTTCAACAATGGTCCATGGAAGAGCGTGAAGGAAGTTTTATATTGGATTTGGAATGGCAGGGCAGTGCTAGAGAGGATGTGACCATGGGAGAATTCTATGTTGGCGGCTTGTTTTTGCGCATGCCTTGGAAGAAGGGATATAACGCCGAAATAGTAAACTCCGACGGTAAAAAGAATCTTGAAGCGGAGGCCCAAAGAGCAATTTGGGCGGATGTTGGAATACAGGTTCCCGGAAGAACGGATTTGGCTCACATTGCAATGATGGACCATCCGGATAATAGGGCCTTCCCTACACCATGGCGTGTGGACAGCCAATTTGGTTTGGGGCCCTCTATTCAAATATTGGGTGATTGGAAGATTCCAAAGGGTTCAACAGAGACTATAAAGTATAGATTGTTGATCTATACCGGCAACCGGGACAATGACCTTATTGCACGTACCTGGAAAGAATTTGTTTGTGAAGAATTGTAAAGGAAGCAATTCAGGAAAATAACTTATGTGTACACAAGAACTAACTAAAACCACTTAAATTAATGACGACTAAAAAGAAAGCTATTGTTTGTCTGGCAACGATTATCGCATTGTACAGTTGCGATACCGCCGAGGACCCCAAAAAGGGGGAGTCCGGTTCGGCCGCTGTGGCCAAAGGCGAGAACACGGACAAGTATGATAATTTTACCGATTGGGCCATATATAGAGGAGATAAAAAGGCCAATCAGTACTCCGAACTTGGACAGATAAACACGGCAAATGTCCATGCTCTGAAGCCTGTTTGGGAATATAAGCACGGTGATCCCGATAGACCGTCCATGTATAGTAACCCCATAGTGGTAAATGGGTTGATGTACTTTACGACCCCTAAGCTGCATGTAGTGGCCCTTAATGCCGTTACGGGCGAAGAAGAATGGGTGTTCGATCCAGCTCCATACAGCCCGGACAAAAAGGATTTTAGGGGCCGTAGCCGTGGTGTTACCTATTGGGAAGATGCCAATGGTGAAAACGGCAGGATATATAATTTTGTAAAGGATAGGGTTTATGCCCTTGATGCCCGTACGGGAAAGCGAATCGAAGATTTCGGCCCCGATGGATTCATAGATCTTAGGGAAAACCTGCCCGTGGATCCAAAGAATGCTTCGGTTGAGATGACCTCACCTGGGATAGTCTACAAAGATTATTTAATCGTTGGTTCAAGAGTGCCCGAGGGGAGTTTTTCTACCCCCGGAGACATTAGGGCGTATAACGCCAAGACCGGTGAATTCGAATGGATATTCCATACCATACCCCAAGAAGGTGAGTTTGGTTACGATACGTGGGAGTTCGAAGAAGACGTGGTCTACGGTGGGGCCAATCCATGGGGAGGTTTTTCCCTGGACGAAGAAAGGGGATGGGTGTTTTTTGCCACAGGATCTCCGGCTCCCGACTTTATCCATGGAGGTAACAGAAAAGGGAAAGGACTTTTCGGTAATTGTATCATAGCATTGGATGCCACCACAGGAGAAAGGCAATGGCACTATCAGAATATACATCACGACATATTTGATTATGACAATCCTCCGGCACCTATGCTCACCGATATTCAGGTTGGGGATTCCATCCAAGAGGCGGTGGTGCAGTTTACAAAAATGGGATTGACCTTTGTTTTGGACAGACAAACGGGAGAACCTATATTTCCAGTGGTCGAATTGCCCGTTCCGGCCTCAGATGTGCCGGGCGAAGAAGCTTGGGCCACGCAGCCCTTTCCTGTAAAGCCGCCACCATTGAACAGGATTACGCTGAACGAATCTGATTTGAGCAACATCACTCCGGAAGTGCATGAATATGTTCTCAAGGAATTCAAAAAATATAGAACAGGTAACCTGTATACCCCCGCTTCTGAGCAGGGAACCATTACCATGCCGGGACACCAAGGAGGAATGGAATGGGGCGGAGGATCATATGATCCGTACACCAATGTGGTATACATCAATGTAAACGAGGCCCCCACTATTCACAAGTTGGTAAAATATCAAGAACTGGAAAACAAGGAGGAGGCAACACCAGAACAACGGGGCGCATTGTTGTACAATAATGCCTGTACATCTTGCCATGGGGCAAACAGACAGGGAAACCCACCGGCATTTCCTAAGTTGACCGATCTTCAATTGTCGGATGGGGAAATCAAGGATTTGTTGTTCAACGGAAAAGGGATGATGCCTTCATTTGAGCAATTGGGGGAAGAACAGGTAAACGACCTTATCGCCTTTTTGAAAAGTGATGGCGACGAAGGTAAAGCCAAAGAATCGGTTAAATCAAAAACCAGATATTCCAACCAAGCGCCATTTTTTGTGGACCAGAACGGGTACCCTGCGATCGCTCCACCATGGGGGACATTGAATGCGGTTGACCTTGGTACGGGAAATATCCTATGGAAAGTTCCATTGGGCGAATATCCAGAGCTGGTAGAGCAAGGCATACGAAATACAGGCTCCAAAAGTTTTGGGGGTCCCGTGGCAACGGCAGGAGATGTTGTTTTTATGGCCGGTACCCCAGATGAAAAAATAAGAGCGTTCAACTCGCATAACGGCGATGTACTATGGGAATATAAATTGCCGGCTGCGGGCTATGCCACCCCCAGTGTATATATGGTCGATGGAAAACAGTATTTGGTCATTGCAGCCGGAGGAGGCGGAAAGAATGCGACCAAATATGGGGATTCTGTTATTGCATTTGCCTTGCCGGACAACGTATTGAAAAATGGCCAAGAAGTGAAGGACAAGTATGCGGAATGGACCGACTTGTTTGATGGTGAGTCATTGGAAGGTTGGGTGCAACTGAATGGTTGGCACGACTATTTTGTGGAGGATGGAAGCATTGTTGGGCGAACAGTGCAGGGAAGTCCTAATTCCTTTCTGTGCACAGTAGATGAGTTTGACGATTTTGAACTGACCATGGATATAATTGTGGACGATGTTACCAACTCGGGAATTCAAATACGAAGTAGGGCAAAACCGGTTTCTGAGGCAGAACACCAAAGAGCAAGGGCCGGTCGAGTTTACGGGCCCCAAGTCGAAATGCAACGAAACAGGGAGCCTGGTACCCCAACAACCGGCCTTATTTACGGGGAGGCCCTTGGAACAGGATGGCTGTCCTCGGATGAAAAGATACAGAACGGCCACAATTATCTTAATGAGGACGGCTGGAACAAATTGCGCATATTGGCCAAAGGACCTCGGATCCAGACTTGGTTGAATGGGATAAAGGTTGAAGACCTTACCAATGAAGAGGTTTACAAAACAAATCCAAAAGGCTTTATAGGGCTTCAAATGCACGGTGTTGAAGAACCGGGACCTTTTACCATGAAATGGAAGAACATTCGTATTCGAAAACTATAAGTGCATATAAATAGTTGGTACCGACCAATCAAAATCAATCTAGATTAGTTGGTTTAGTTTAGTTTGTTGGCGCAGTACAATTTTGTGCTGCGTCTTTTTTTGCGTCAAGTTGATGGGAAGTAAGTAGGCCCCGTCCATACTGATAAATGAGTTGGGCTTTGGCAAAACTATGGTTGAAGCAACGAGACAATGGGTGCAACTATTTTGTAAACCTGAACAGAACATATCAAATTAATAAGGAATGAAAATGCAGGACACACGTATTGATAAGGAGGTTTTTGGCGAAACACCCAACGGAGAAATAGTGTACAAGTATACATTAAGAAACGCTGATGGGATGGAAGTCGACATCATCACCTATGGTGGAATAATTTCTAGGTGTACTTCAAGGGACAGAAAAGGAAAATACCATAATATTGTTTTGAATTTCGACAATTTAGATTCCTACTTACAAGGGAATGCTTTTTTGGGAGCATTGATAGGAAGATTCGGAAACAGGATAGCTAAAGGCAAATTCACACTCGATAATATAGATTATCAGGTGAGTAGAAATGAGGGAAAAAATCATCTTCATGGAGGTGAAAAAGGTTTTGATAAAGTTGTCTGGAATGCTGCCACAAGAATAAGAATGGATTGTGCCTCACTTGTTTTAACCTATACCAGTGATCATCTGGAGGAGGGGTATCCTGGAAAACTGGATATAGCAGTTACCTACACGCTTTCGGATGATAACGAGTTGAGTGTTCAATATGAAGCAATTTCGGACAGGCCGACCATCATCAATCCAACCCAACACAGCTATTTTAATCTTTCAGGAGATTTTACCAAGGAGATACTGGACCATGAGTTATTGCTCAATGCTGACTCATATTTGCCTGTTGATAGTGATATGATTCCATTGGGAGGGACACGTTCTGTAGCAGGGACCCCGTTTGATTTTAGGAAGACCAAGGTAATTGGCGAATCTATTTTTAAAAAGGATGAGCAACTGAATATTGGCAAGGGATTTGATCACTGTTGGGTCTTGAATTCCAACGGGGAAAGCATGAAATTGGCGGCCTCGCTGTATCATTGGCGAACAGGGCGTTTATTGGAGGTATTTACAACGGCCCCTGCCGTTCAATTTTATAGTGGAAATGTACTTAGCGGGTATTGTTCCCATAAAAAAAAGACGATATACGAAAAAAGACAGGGACTATGCTTGGAGACACAACATTATCCAGACAGTCCAAATCAACCTGATTTCCCGTCGGTACGATTAGATCCGGGAGATAACTATTCTTCCAGAACCGTTTTTAAATTTTCCAATGCATGATAAAGCTTTTGAGTGTTCAATTTTATTAAGTCATGACCAAACTTGTATGGTTCTACTATTGTGGTATGCCCCGACTTGTCGGATTTGTCTGTTCTTAAATCATTACTTTGATTCGCAGAAATACATTCAAGAAATACCTGTTTTGGATTGAAGGTGTCTCAGAGGGGTGGAGGTTCTGGAGAGGCTCAATACATAACATCTTTTCCAGCACGCCTGCAATTTATGCTCACCGATTAGGTGCCTGAACAATATTTGATTTACTTTTTACATCACTAGTGTCTACTATAAATTTTAAAATGTTCTTTGAAATTATTGATAATTAGAAAGATATCACTGTTTTTTGACGGTGACGATTTGAATTGCACTTTTTTTAAGTTCGTGATTTTTCCACGAACCTATGAATCAAGG
>JANSXF010000059.1 GCA_024743095.1 Flavobacteriaceae bacterium | reverse complement strand
GGTCCCAGGTTTGGTGAAGCAGTGCTGCGGCCTCCCGTGAATGCTCGATCTTGGGCCATTGTTTGGCGGGGATGCGCTGTTTGTAGCTTACTTTTATTTCATTGACTTTCATATCCTTTGACTTTGGTTTGTTAGGGGAAAATCCTGCCCATGTCAGGCAGGCGAATAACAAAAGGGGTGTCTTTTTCCAAGGGGACACCCCTTGTTGGTTTCAGTATTCGGAGGGCAATAAGAGCGTATTGTCCACAAAATAGAGTCGTAGTTCGTCCAAGGGAAAATCGGTGAACTGGTAGTGCTGTTGGGTAATCTCGTTCCCATTGCCATCGCTATAGGTGATGGTGGCATCGTAGCCGATTTTTTCCCTTTCGGCTGTGGTGGAGCGTTTAAAATCCACCGTGATAAAGTAACTCTTGTCCATCAGGCTCTTGCCCATGACGGAGGCATCGGTCAACAACCAATAGGCCTTGGCGGTCTGTGCCAGGTATCGGATGCCATCGGTGTACAGGGTACCACAGATGGGCAATTGGTATAGGGATCCCGTGGCCTGAAAATGGGCAAGGGTTTCCGAAAGCTCCCGTGCTGTGGGAGCCTCGGATTCCTTGGGGGATGTATCCCTATTCATCGCCATTGGATTTACCGCCCAACAACAGGATCTCATCAATGACAATATCCGTTACCCTGCGCTCATCACCGTCCTCGGTGGTGAAGGTATTGGTCTTGAGTTTGCCCGATACGGCCACCTGCTTGCCCTTGGTCACGTGCTTTTCGATGATCTCGGCAGTCTTGCCCCAGGCCTTGATGTAGTGCCAATCGGTCGACTGCACTTTTTCACCTTGTTTGTTGCGATAGTGTTCATTGGTGGCCATGGGAAAACGTGCCACGACCTTGCCATCGTCGAGATGGGTCACTTTGGGGTCGTCCCCCACATTTCCGATTAACATTACTTGATTTCTGATCGTACTCATAATTAAATGGATTTATGGTCTGCCCTATGGGACAGCCTTGTTAAACAATGATTTTTAAAAATTGACTTACTTATGATATCTGGAGCATTTTCCTTTTTTTGATGGCTTTGTGCCGTTGCGATATTTTGTTGTGGACTTGATTTCATGTTGTACTGTTTTAGACTTACGTCCCATAGCGCCATAGCATTACCTTTTTTTGATGCTTTGGACCATCAACAGCCAGGCTTGCAGTGGGCGTATAAAAAGCGAAGCGGCTTTATGCCGCCCGCAAGGATGGCTGTTGTTATTTTGCCATCGAAAAAAAGGGAGTGGTACTAGGGTCGAGGGTAAGTCTGGAACGCACCATGGAAGAGTGTCCAAGGACAACGCAATGGCACAAAGAGGAAAGGGAAAGCAGGTGGCGGTACGTATAATTCTGGAACTATCGCCCTAAAGATCCTAAGGTTTGACCTCCATCCATATCAAGGGATGTTCACTGGCGGCATGGCCTGCTTTCTGCATGGTGGGATAGACCGGCCATTTTCCTTGGTTTCCCGGCCAGATGCCCTTACGATGGAGTCCTGCCCCTATGGTCCTCTCCCAAAGGGACGGGGAGACCAATAAATAGTCCTGTTGTTTGAGGTTGACCCCTTTTCGGTACGCGGTCATACTGTGGTAATGGGCATGGCCATCAAGATCTTTGTCCGCTATGAATTCCGGGTGCCTCGATGCAGAATGTAGGTCAGTCTCCCTGAGCAATGGGGACAGGGTATCCGAAAAGGAAGGCTCATAAAAAGTCCCGCAGACCACTATATTTTGATGCCCTCTTTCTTGTAGCCCCTTATATATATGCGCCAAAGTCTGGGATTGTTCCCTCCTATCCTGTTCACTGGCCTTTGAAAACTGGGCCAAAAGAAACACTACGCGCTCCCCTGATGCCGAAGCGATATGGTATTCCTGACAGTCCAAGGGAAAGAGCAGTCGCCCCTTTGCACTCCTCACATACCTGTGGGTGACAAAACCCTGCAAACGATACCCATTGCGTAAAAGAACCCCAAGGTTTCTTCCCTTGGCCTCGTTGCCCTCAAAGACATGGATTTCGGGTTCCGTCAAGGCATCAGGGGATTTAAGGACCCTACCATGGAACTCCACCAAGGAGGCCGCGTCCTCCACTTCCTGAAGTAAGAGGATATCCGGCCCGATCTCAAGAATTGTCTTGGCCTTGTGCTGTTGTGCCCTTACAGGCACGGGGACAGTCTGCAAGGCCAACCACCCGTTCCACAGATCATTGTTCCCGGCCTTAGATTCCCTGCCCTGTACGCCCTGTTTGAGATAAAGTTCTCCATTTCGGGTGCGCAAGGTCCCATACTGGTGCATGTTCACCTGGTCAAACCCCAAAAGGAAGGATAGTTCACGGACCCTATCCAGATCATTTGGGGATTTGTCGGCCCGCATTATCAGGTCATCGAGTTCGGCCACCCATTGTTTGACATTATGGGAAAGGCTATGGTCCCGAAACGATTTGTGCCTGTGGAAAAGGTTTTGGATGTTGTACGATGCAATTTTCATGAGCTATCATTTTGAGGTTAATGGTGTTATTTTCGTTTATCCTTGGTTTGGGCGTCAAAGGCAATGAGGTTGAACAGTTGCCGCATACGGCTCCGGACCCGGTGACCGTAGCGCTCCTCCAGTTCCTGCGCATTCAGATTGGTCGTGGCATGGGTACGTATGCCAGTTTCCATGAACAGGTCATAACGGGACAGCAGGATCTCCCCCATCACATTGCAGTCGGTTCCAAAGTGTCTTCCCCCGGGTTCCACCCCGAGGTCATCGAAACAGTAGAAGCGGCCATTGCCATAATCTTCGATGATACTGAAACCGATATGGTTGAACCCAAAGGTGATATTGCGGGAAGGAATGATCTCGTAGGGCCTAAAGTGTGGGGTGATGTATCGGATAAGCTTCATGAGACTGGTCTTCCCACAGCCCACGGGGCCGGAGAGCAAAATCCCCTTGTCGGGATTGAGGCCCATTTTTCGGCAAGTGCCAAAATCCCGAATGGCATAGTTGCTGAGCTTGAACAGGACTTCTTGATCCTCTTCATAAATCTTGAATTCCCTACCGAAGAGCAATTTCCCTTTAGCCTCCAGATAGATCAAGATCTTTTCAAAATCATAGAGGATCTTGTTTCCCTGGAGCTTTCCCAACGGATATTGCACAGCTCCTTCGACAATGATATGTGGCGTGTGGTTTCTCAAAGCGGTTCGTTATAATCTTTCTCCTTGGTGGTCCTTAAGTTGTCCCGATATGGGACAGCTCCCAGCGGTTTGTCCTGGAACCCATCACTACGAAAATTTTCATTTCCCCGTTTTACATGGTTTTCCCTAGTTTGTATATGTTTTATTTTAGATACCACCGCTTGTCCATCAGCTGTCCCGTTTTTGGTACGGTCCAGGTACAGGTCCTGTCCATCACTTGTCCCAAAATCGAACATCCTGACCCGGCTCCCCTTAAAGGGATTATGTGAGGGGATGTACAGGATGTACCCCCAATGGCTGAGTTCCTTGATGCAGCGATGGTAGGTGGATTTGGATCCGATCTTGGAGCAGAGCATCACTTCCCCTCGGTCTATGTGGAACTCTTCCCTGAAAAACTGGTTGTTCCACAATTGGAACAGGCCCATATACAGACTGACATGGGTAGGGTTCAACCGACCATCCTTAAGGAACAGTTCCAATACTCCGTTTAGGTGTTTGATATAATTGATGGTTTCCGGTCGGCTCATCGGGAATCCCTGTTGACTGAGTTCTCTTCCAAAAGCTCCATGATCTGAACATGGTCATAGTACAGGAGACCGCCGATCTTGGAATAGGTCAAAGTCCCGTTGAGGCGAAGGTTTTGCAAGGTTCCCGGGGCAATGCCCAGCAATTCCCGGACCTCACCCGATTTGAGCCATTTTCGGGATATCGTGTCCTGTCGTTCTTTCAATAATTTTCGGATATCCTCCAGCAGTTCGATTTTGAACTCCTGGAGATCTTCAGAGGTTATAATGGTTGCTCCCATGGTACTGTGGTTTTATGGACAGGGAACCCTATTGCACATTGATCTTTGGTATCCCCATCTGGGTTCATGCCACAAAACTGGAAAAGCTTTTTGGAAAAAATTCCCAAGTTGGTACCAACTTGGGAACGATTTTTTTGAAATAAAATTTAGGGGGATTTGATACCTTTTGAACTTTTAAAAGGCTCAAAATGTCATGAAAATTAGAAAAATAAGGCCTCAAAATGCCCGAAAACCAAAATTCCCAAGTTGGTACCAACTTGGGAAAAATCAGCGCAGCGAAAAGTTGAAAAATGGGAAGTGTATGGCGATTCAAAACAAGGTGTTCATCAGCTTGCTTCCAGAAGGCACCGAAAACCTGTCATTCGGCTACAAGAACCTGAAATTCGGTTAAACACAAAAACGGAAGTATGCGCAATTTTGACCTTGTGAATCCCTTTAAACAGCAATCATGAAAATTACCATTACAGGATCATTGGGCCATATCGGAAAACCATTGACAAAGAAGCTCATCGATCAAGGACACGAGGTCACTGTGGTCAGCAGCAATCCCTCAAGAGGGGCCTCCATCCAAAAAATGGGGGCAATCCCAACCATAGGAAGTCTTGAAGATGCCAGTTTTTTGACCGAAAGCTTTATGGGAGCCGATGCGGTTTTTACCATGGTTCCGCCCAATAATTATTTTGACCAGAGTTTGGACCTTATTGCCTATTATGCAGGATTGGGGGAAAACTATGCAATTGCCATTTCCAAGGCAAACATCAAACGGGTCGTCAATCTCAGTACCATCGGAGGCCATTTGGAGAAGGGCAACGGAATCCTCAAAGGAGCATATCATGTGGAACAGACCTTGAATACGTTACCCGGGGATGTGGCGATTACCCATATACGGCCTACTTCGTTTTATTACAACCTCTTTGGGTATATGGAAACCATAAAATCAGAAGGGAAAATCTTTGCCAATCACGGGAGCAAGCCAATCCCATGGGTGTCACCATTGGATATTGCTCAATCTGTAGCAGAGGAGCTCACCCATATCAATGCTGGCACACGGGTTCGTTATGTGGTCAGCGAGGAACTCACCGGAGCTGAAACTGCTCACATATTGGGGCAAGCCCTTGGAATCTCCCATCTATCATGGCAGATCGTATCGGACGATATGGTATCGGACCATCTGAAATCCATTGGCATGAACCCTAATATTGCCGAGGGGCTAACGGAAATGTACGCTGCATTGCAAACTGGCCTTTTGACCGAACACTACAAGAAAAATAAACCTGAACCAGGGAAGGTCAAGCTTACGGATTTCGCTCAGGAATTTGCAGCGGTTTACCGAAATAACCATTAAATTGGGGCATGGAGAAGAAGACACCCCATGAGTTTCACAGCATCGGGGCATATCATCAATTCAGGGGCCTACCGGCCCCTGATCACCCTTTGATCAGCGTGGTGAATTTTGATGCCATCCATCTCAGGGCGGACGAACCCGATCATATTGTATCGCGTTTCTACACCATTGCCCTAAAGCGCCATCCCGGGGCCCGGTTGGTATATGGTCAACAAGAATACGATTTTAACGAGGGGGTCATGCTCTTCATGGCGCCGGGACAGGTCTTTGGAATTCGTGGGACAAACGACGAAAGGCCTTCGGGCTGGCTATTGATGGTCCATCCCGATTTTCTATGGAACACCCATTTGGCCAGGACCCTAAAGCACTATGAATTTTTTGATTATGCGGCAAATGAGGCACTTTTTCTCTCTAAAAAAGAGGAAGAATCGATGATTGATATCCTTAAAGGCATGGAACAGGAATATCATGGCAACATGGACAATTTTAGCCATGACATCATTATTGCGCAATTGGAACTGCTGCTATCCTACTCAAAACGGTATTACAACAGGCAGTTCATCACGCGGAGAATCACCAACCACAAAATGGTCGAACGGATGGAAAAATTGTTGAACGTGCACTTTGCTGAGGGCACCTATCAGGTCCAGGGCATTCCCACGGTCGAGCAAGTGGCGGAATGGCTGCATGTATCCCCTAAATACCTCAGTGGTCTTTTAAAAAACATCACGGGACAATCCACCCAACAGCATATCCAGAACAAGCTCATTGACAAGGCCAAGGAAAAACTATCGACAACGGCATTGTCCATCAGTGAAATTGCCTATGAACTGGGCTTTGAGCACCCACAGAGTTTCAGTAAGTTGTTCAAAGCCAAAACCGACCAATCCCCTAGGGCATTTCGCTCTCATTTCAACTAGCCGTCTTGCCGTCCCCTGCCCGATAATCTCCAGAACTGGTGTGCCACTTGGAGCTAACCACGTACTTTCATTCTTGCCTACCTACAAGGGACCTATTCATCCAAAGATTCCATACGCTGATGGAGCATCTCGATGAGTTTGTCCAGAAAACGGGTCTTACTGGTCTTCCTTGAACGGATATCGATAAAGGTGTGGTAATAATTGCCCAGGTCCACATTGTAAAAATGCTCAAAATGGGCCGCGAGTTCCTTGATGTCGGTGGTCCCACTGTTGATGCATTTACTGGAGTGCAGGGCATACAGTAGTTCGATCAGGTCGGTCTTGGTACCGGTCCAAAATAATTTAGAGGGTTTTTCCATAGTTGTGTTCTTTGTAGGTTCGAGGGTATTGTTGAGATCGTCCACTTCCTTTCTCAGGTACACGATGAGCATATCGTATGCCATGATGGTGGCCACGGTCCCGTCCTGACAGGTCGAGAACTTGTCGTCAATCAGAAAATGGAAGGATTCCAGGGGAAGTCTCAAGTCACGATTGCCACGGACAAAGTATTGCTCATCCAAGGACATGGCCCCTCTACGGTAATAGTTGTAAAATTCGAGGTTGTCATTGAAAAAGGTCTGTAACTTATCGATCTGGTGTTGGAGGTACTTGATCTGGGCGGCATTGTTGCCCCTTGGTCTTTTACTTTCAATACTGAACAATTTGACATAATAGATCAATTTGCTAAAGATCTGCGGTTTAACATGCTTGAAGAAATAGATTTCGTCCGCTTGGGAGGCAAAGGTCTTGCCCGTAATCTGTTTTTGGAGTTCACGGATGCTCTTTTCCACCAGGACAATTCCCTTTTCCGCTTTGAAAAGGATATCGCCGTTCCCACTTTCCAAGGCATCCAATTGGCCTTCAAATTCCGAAAGTAACTTTTGGTATTTCATATGGTTCTGTCATTCCCTTTTATATAAACGGCATGGGTTTAGGCTATCCCTTTACGGACTCTCAACACTATTTTTCTGGGCCCGCCAGGACAAAAATTCGATTTCAGTACCGTATAATCGCAGCTTAAACTAGTGAAAATGTATAATGCTCTGTCAATCAGAACATAGCCAAACTTAAAATAATCCCTGACAGATACATCATTTTCCATTTTAGAGCCATTTCTGTTAAAAAAGCAGATTTTTCCTATTAAAACTTTTGATCAGATTCCTTAATTTCATCCTTCTTTAGAATGATTATAAATGAAAAAACATGTCGAAAACGATATGGCCTCCATGTGGTTGGAAAATGAGATCCTTTTCTTTTCCTGGAAAAAAGAGGTGGACCTAGACCTTTCCATTGCCCAGAGAATCGTTGGCGACCGGCTACAATTACAACAAGGTAAAGACTACCCCGTGTTGTGCAACTTGAACGGCCTCAGAAGTGTCGAGAAAGATGCCTGGTGCTATTTGGTGGGAGAAGGTTCCGAACTTATCAAGGCGATTGCCTTGGTGTACTCTACCCCTTTGGAATATGTATTATCACAATATTTCAAGAAACGAATGTCATCCATTCCGACCCAAGTATTCGGAGAGCAGTCGGAAGCAAAAGAGTTCCTTTTGCACAGCAACTGAGCCAAAGAAAGATTTCATATCCAAAGATTCCCCCGCCGTAAAAGAATCTTGACATGGATAGACCTGAAAACAAGAAAAGGTTAGAAAAGCTATTCGCGCAACTGTTGGAATTGTCGAACGGGAATTTCTCCTACCGGATCGAGCGAACCGAAAAAAAAGATGTTTTGGAAGCTTTGATCTTTTTGGTCAATAGCGCCACGGAGGAGATCAGCGATGCATTCGTGCACCAAGGGTTTATTAATCGCCGTGGTTCCCGTACCGCGCTCGTACAACTGTTCTTCGAACTCGACATAACGGGTCTTGTACGGAAAACCAATAAAATGGTGGGCACGCTCTTGCAATATGGGGAGGACGACCTGAGCTATGTTCCCTTTGCCACATTATTATCCCCTGAATCCCATAAAGCTTGGTCCAAAATTATCAAGGCCATGGAAATTACCTCTCCTTGGGAAATTACCTTCCGATTGGTTTTTATCACTAAACAGGGACTGCTTTTCCCTGCCCATTGCCATATTATCCATTTCCCGGACGAGGGAAGGACCGTGGTAACTTCCTTCGATATGATACAGACCAAGGAAATGAGGGAAAAGCAATTACAACGGAAAATCGAAAAGCAACTACGTTCCCATAAACTTTTGCCCCAGGAAACGCTAAGGGATTCCACTGTTCTCCATACTTCGGACATTGAAAAGTTACGGGTTGCCGAGAAATACATCAAGGACCATTTGGTTGAACCATTGCCTGCTTTAAAAGAGATTGCCAAGTTTTGTGGCACAAATGAATATAAGCTCAAAAAGGGTTTTAAGGAACTCTATGGCCTCACGGCCTTCCAATATCAAAAAATGGAACGGCTCCAAAAGGCCCATGTGCTTTTGGAACATACCCACATTAAGGTAATACACATTGCAAAAATGGTAGGGTTCAAAAAAGGGAACCATTTGGCCCGGGAATTCCGGAAGCGTTATGGCTATAGCCCCACCGAACTGCGGATGTTGTCAAAATAATCCTTCTCAGAGCCTAAATAATCCCTTACAGAGCCATCAATCTCCCTAATTTTGCCATTGTATATCAATTAGTTGCAATTGTTATGAAATGGAACCAAAAAGTAAGGGATCTCTCGGTTGAAACTGTCAGCCTATCGTTTGTCGTGCTGTTTGTGTATGCGGCCACGAGCAAGCTATGGGACTTCCAACAGTTCAGGGTGCAATTGGGGCAGTCTCCCATATTGACCGCCTATGCGGATGGGGTGGCCTGGATGGTTCCCGGTGTGGAATACCTCTTGGCCTTACTGTTGTTGTTCACTAGATCAAGATTGGTGGCTTTCTATGGCAGTTTTGCCCTGATGGTGATGTTCACCACCTATATCGTTCTGGTTTTGCACTTCAGTGACTATATCCCCTGCTCGTGTGGAGGTGTACTGGAGGACTTGGGATGGACGGAACATATTGTGTTCAACCTATTTTTTGTGATCCTGGCCGTCATTGCCATTGTACAACTGGAAACACCTCCAACCCTCAAAACAAGCGTATCATGAAAAAAGGAAACACCGCAGTAAAACTTTTGGGAACCTCAAGTCTCGGTATGGGACTGGTCATCCTCCTTTTCCTGGCCTCAGAACAACAGGTACACCGCAACAATGCCTTTACCCGAAGATATCCTCCCCACCCGGTCATCAAACAATACGATCTGGACATTGGGTACAATTCCTATTATATCGCCGGTTTTGACAACGACCTCCTTTATCTGGGGAACCGGACGGCTCCCTGGCATTTGCTCCAGATCCATTTGGGCACCCAAGATACGACCCATATCCGTATGGAACCCATTGACAAAGAACTCCGGTACCGTTCCCTGCAAACCAAGGTGCTCCCCCCCTATTTTTTTGTCATGGATGGTACCATACCTTTTATCCTCCGGGGCCAAACCAAGGATTGGAAGGCCCATACCTGGCTGGAGGGACATGCCTACTTTACCAAAGCCCTCCCCATCGATAGTGATCGGGTCTTTATCCGGACCATTAGTGCCAATACCCAAAAATCCACTTTGGGCTTGATAGAAAAAAACGATAGGTTCCAAATACACCTGGATACCACTTTATTGGAGACCCAAATCGATGGTATCTTCGATGTGGATGGAACAATGGTCCTATCCAAGGAAGGTTCTACGATAGGCTATGTGTACTACTATCGAAACCAATACATGACCATGAACCTCGAAATGAAGAACTTAACACGCAAGCGCACCATCGATACAGTACAGACAGCCCAAATCTCACCTGCTGAAAAGAACAAAAGGGGCCAGGTCACCCTGAAATCACCTCCACTGTTCATCAACAAGTCAGCTTATATGTCCCAGAACCTTCTTCTTATAGCATCGGACCGTCTTGGCAAAAACGAAAGTGAGAAAATGTTGGAGAAGGCCACCATCATTGACGTATATCATTATGGAAAAGGCACCTACGAATTCAGTTTTTACCTCTACCATATCAAAGAACACAAAGCAAGGGAATTTGCTGTCCACAGAGGTCATCTAATAGCATTGATAGACACACAGGTCAGTGTATATCAAACACGTGAACCATTCTTTAATGAACCCTTATCAAATACGATAGCAAGTGACCAAAAATAAAAGATTACCTACTGGCCAGTAGCGGGAGAAGATCGAAAACCCGTAAAATAGAGTAGATCGTAACATTAATTATTTTATTATGAAAACAAGAATGATCAAATTCATTACTCCGGTCATGGCCATTGTATTCGCCATTGCCGCAAGTGCCTTCACAGCTGTTGATACAGCAGCTGACGATGCACCCATTACCCAAGGGTATGTGTTCGATGCCACCCAGACACCACGTTGTCAGGAGGTGAACAATCTGGATTGTTCCTTGGAAGGGGATTATATGTGTACCTACGAAGGAAAGCAGGTATACCAATTGCCGGGAGCAACTATTTGTAGTATTCCATTGGCAAGGGTAACACCTGAATAATCAAAAGAGGAGCCTTAACAAGGCTCCTTTCTTTGTCTACCTGCTCCGATTTTCCATTGCCACACCATCCAGCTCCTTTAGACAACGTTGCAAATGGGCTTTGATTATTGGATCGATATTCTCACCAAGGCCCTTTCCCAATCGTTTGTAAATGCTTTTTCCCTGCATATGAAATATACTTTTAACATAACTACTGTAGCCGTAACCATCAATACGGTAATCCACTCCAACATCCAAATTATTCTTCTGGACGGCTTTGGACAGAACGGATATATAGGCCCATTGAAGTTCTTGGGCTTTTCTATCCATTCCTTTTAAATCCTTGAAAAGATGTTGTCCCAAGGTCAACAACAATCGTTGGGTTATCCCCTCATGGGAGCCAATACGCTCCATTTGTTCCAATCGCTTGATACGCAAGGGATTCGCCAATTCGGTCAACAGTTTCACCTGATATTCCAATAACTTATCTGTACTCATGGAATAGCGAATCCTTGGCAAGAACGATGGATTTGACAGCCAATCAGGGGTGTCCAAGGCATTTTGTAGCAGAAAATCCATGGCCTCCTCCTGATCTGCCATTGGAATCGGATCATATACAAGGCCTTTCTGGCTCCCTTTCTTGTATTGGATTTCATACCCGCCTATCATTGACAGCACATGGAACATCTGATGGTACCATAGTTCCAGACTCCGATCATATAACCGTTCCAAAAGCTCATCATCTCTTTGATCCTTGTTAAGGGCCGGCAACAATTCCAATACCCTTTTGAGATTTTTTAAGCTCAGCTCTGTACTTTTAACCGGGTCATCGTTACCAACCACTTGATTCACACTACCTGGCCCGAGGGTCTCAAAAGTCCCTATATTGTACCGCAACCAAGGTAGACTGTCCTGTCGGGCCACAATCGTGTCCAAATAGGGCTTCTCGGCCTCCGGACTGCCCGCTTTCGGAATCTGTTGGTACCCCCATTGTATCTGGAACGCATCCATGGGACCCACTTTTTGGATCAATAGATCGGGTGGTATATTGTCCTCCGGTTGGGCCACATGGTTATGTCTGCAATAACTCATAACGCTTGGCGTATGTCCCATGGTTTCCAACCATTCGGCATCCCACATCCGTTCAAGGGGATAGGCGAACTCTCCAAAATTGGCATCCCGGATGCCGAGGATATGGCCCATTTCATGTGCCGTAACATATTGTATCAATTTCCCTTTCAGATCATCCGGCAAGGGATATTGCCGTGCCCTCGGGTCCAAGGGGGCACAGCGCACGATATAATCGTCCGTAAGGCCTGGGAAGGGATTGGCCAGTAGGATATCGGCCTTTAAGATCTCCCCTGTTCGTTTATCTATAATTTTGCGGACAGAGGATCCCCCTCGAATTTGGCCACCTCTCACCTCCACAAACTTGGACCAGCGAACCATGGAGTAATTGACGCTGTTCTCCACATGCTCCCCTTTGTCCTTTGGCAATTCCCGGACTTCAATGGCATTGCTGAAACCAGCTTTCTCAAATGGCGGCAACCACTCCAGCACACCTGCCTTGATATAAGGTTTCCACTTATCCGGGGTCTTGGGATCAAAATAAAGGACAATAGGCTTGATGGGATCGCTGATGGCCGCTCCTCCGTCGCTTTTTTCCAAACGCCATCGTGTAATACTACCATTTTCCGTTTTAACCTGTCCATTGAGCTTATCATATTGGTCTTCATAGGCAAAGGCCATCCTATGGTCGAACAAGCGTGGCATCATGGGGTCTGGTAACTTATAGAAGCTAAAGTCCACCGCTCTGGTCCTTCTTGAATTTTGGAAGGCAGTGGTTCGTTTGGTCCGGATAATGGTCTCGTTGTCCAAATAGGCCACCTCACTGATGTACGATTGATCGAGAAACACCGTTTCGGGGTCACCAAACCCCCACTTTATAGGAGTCTGTAAAAACAGTTCCGTGGCATCGATAAAGACCGAACGCTCATCGCTTCTTTCCTTTAGGATAGGGAAACGGCCCAAGACATGGAATTTTATGGCATAGTTATCATAAATTGGAAGGTAAAATCCCAATTCCGAACGTATTCTGGGCAATGTCAAAAGAATATGATTCCTTTCCCTGGACCAGACTACCTGATGCTGGCCACTTCCATGCCGGACAAATAGTATCGGGACATCCAATAGGGCAGAATCCAATTGCAATAGGAGGCGTTCATTCTCCAAATGTCCCTCGATCCCAAAATTGGCCTGCCCCCATAGGGGACAGACCGCTAACCAAATAAAAAATGAAAACAAAAACCGATGTGACATTTTCTTTTTCATGGGATATATATTTATCTCAATACCCTTCATTCTGTGGCAATAGATTGGGATTCAACAACAGTTCCGATTCCGGGATGGGCAGCAATACGTCAGAACCCTCCCATCCTGCCTTAAGGGGTCCCAATACCGCATTGGCCCTACCGGTGCGTTTCAGATCAAAGTATCGATGGCCCTGTTCGGAGAAAAACTCGACCCTCCGCTCCGCTTGGATCGCTTCCAAAAGGGATGCTTGGTCCAAATTGGAAAGTGGGGACAGGGAGGCCCTGCTGCGAACAGTATTCAAAAATTCCAGGGCAGGACCAAGATTTCCCAATTGGGCATTGGCCTCTGCCAAGATGAGATACTGCTCCACCAATCGAAAGATGATGGAACATTCCTGAGTAGAAGCCGTCGGAACATATTGACGGTACTTGTATGGGAAGTACCAGGTTTCAGACCCATCTGTAGCGGATCCTACCCATTGCTCGAATCGCGCATCACCGACTTCAAAGCTGTTTATCAAGGTCTGGGTCAGTGCGGAATTGGGAGGCGGTCCGTTCACAATGACAAATGTGAACGCTTCCTTGGTATTGCTCCCCGGGAGTCCAGGCCCCAATTGCCATAGGGTCTCAGGACTTTCCTTTTGGAACACTTTGTCCACCTCAAGATTTAGGGAATACCCACTATCACTTAGGATAATCGACGCCTCATCGATGGCCATTTGCCAATCTTCTTGGTAAAGGTATACCCGGGCCAACAGTGCGGATGCGGACCATTGGTCCGGACGAAACCTTTCGAAGTTCGGTGCAGATGATGCAAGCAGTTCCTTGGCCAACAAAAGATCGTCCACTATATGTTGATGGACCATCGACACCCCAAGTCTACCGGCGTCCTTGTTTTCCTCATAGTCCGTAGACATGATGTAGGGAATTTCCCCAAAGAGGTTCATCAAATGGAAGTGGATGAAGGCCCTGATAAAATAGGCCTCACCCAGAAATCGTTCCTTTTCCCCTTCCACCAGGGAGGCAGATGTTGAAACACCCTCCAACAAGGCATTGGTCGCGTAGATAAGCCTATATCCAGTGTCCCATAGGTTCTTGACGCCGGTATCAGAGGGCAGCACCGTGTTATTGGTAAAATTGAGGACACCGGGAAGGGAGGAACTATAAAGTTCCAATTCATCCGAATAGTGGCCCATAAGATAGGAGAGCCCTTGTGTACCCCCTGTGGTAAAACCGTTTTCCCTGAGTTCCGCATATATATGTGCAAAAGCAGCATCCACGGTTGCGTCATCCCCAAAGACCACCTCTCCGGTCAACTGGTTTTTTGGGGGGTCCACCTCCAAATAGTGTTCACATGAGCAAAGGGTCAAAAGCACCACACCCATGATGGTCGCAATAAACCTTAGGTACGAGGTCAATATTTTTTTTGTATCCATTATGATTTTGTTTAAAAAGTTAATCTAGTACCCAGGGTCACTACCCTTAATGGGGGTACGGCCTGATTGCTCCGCGTTTCTGGGTCCAGTCCATCATATCCGGTAAGGGTCAACAGGTTTTGCCCCCTGAGGTAAATCTCGCAGCCAAATCCATGGTGCCCCCCTTCGGACAGCCGATAGGAAAGGGAGAGTGTCTTTAACCGGATATAGGAGGCATCGGAAATAGAAGCATTGCTCTGTGTATATTGCCGAAAAGCTTGGACCGCCTCTTGTGACCCACCAGTGGAGAAACGTTGGACAGGAACCACATCCCCTTCTTGCCGCCACCGTTGTATGACCGAGACAGGTTGATTGGCCAAACCTCCCACAATGATACTTCCCGGGGTCCAATACCCGCTACCTTTTTGTTCTGTGAATTGGAAGAGCACGTCGAATGTAAATTTCCCCATGGCGACAGTATTGGTCAGGCCACCAAAGAAGGTGGGGTTCAGGTCAACCACTGATTGTCGGTCCTCCGGACTTGAAATGACACCATCACCATTGAAGTCCTCGAATTCATAAAGCCCTGTCTGGGGATCGACCCCGTTCAACTGATATGCTTTGGCAATGTTCAAGGGTTCCCCTATCATCAATTGGTTGGCATAGGTGGACCCTTCGAGATCGGGAAATGACACCAACCGATTCTTGGGAAGGGTGAGGTTCAACCCCGTGGACCAAGTAAATTTTTCCCTGTTGATGTTGACCGTGTTCAATTCAAACTCCCATCCTGTATTTTCCACGGTGGCATCCAAATTGGCGTTCACCGAGGAAAATCCTGTGGTGGCAGGTAGGGGTACCCCCACCAATTGGTTGGTGGAGCGGTTCCTATAATACGTACCGCCCAAAAATATCCGATCCTCAAAAAAACCGAGGTCCAGGGCCACTTCCAATTTCCTGTTTTCTTCCCAACTGAAGTCCGGGTTGAACAATCGTGTTGGGTACAGTCCAATGATGTTCCGGTACTGTTGAGTCCCAAAGGAATAGGTATCCAAATATTGGTAGTCCCCGATCTGGTCACTGCCAGAGGTGCCATAACTCCCCCTGATCTTTCCAAAACTTAGAAAGGGCATGCCTTGTTGGATAAATGCTTCCCTTGAAAAAATATAGGCAGCGCCGATGGCCCCAAAATTGGCATAACGTTTATCTGGCCCAAACCGACTGGAGCCATCCCGACGTCCAGTGAAATTCATGAAATAACGATCCTTCACCACTAGGTTTACGCGCCCATAAAAGGCCTGGTACCTATATTCCTCGGTCATATCCGCAATCGGAAAAAGGCTGGATGCCGCCGATAGATTGGCCATCAGGTTGTTGTTGGTGAATCCAAAGGCGAATTGGGAGAGTCTTTGGGTTGTTTGTTCCTGAAAGCTAAGTCCTGCCAATGCGGTCAATCGAAGCGTACCAAAATCATGGGCATAGTGCACTTGGGGCTCCACGATAGAGGAAGATCTTTCCCCGGTATTGTGGACGGCATAAGAAGCCTCCGGGCCTATTCCATAGGCAGGGTCATAGATCGTGGAAGGTACGGTGGTCAGCTCACGAAGGTGGTTTTCCGTATAGCCCAGGTTTGCACTTGCCCTTAACCCATCAAAAATGCGATATTCCAGCCTCGAATTTGCAATAAAGGTCGTCCCGACCGAGCTATAGTTGCCCTCAAGTTTGGCCAACGGATTGCTCCAAGTGGAATTTTCCCAGTTCAAGGTACCATCCTCCGAATAGAGATTCGGGGCATTGGGAGCCAAGTTTAGGGCATCCGAGACCAATAGTCCATCCCCTGGAAGTTGGTTCTTGTTGGAGTTGAAGGTTGTGGACAACTGTATGGAAAATCGATCATTTGCCGTCCTGTGGTTTAGATTGCTGGACACCCCGATCTTGTCATTTTTAAAATCCCCAAGGAAGACACTGGTCTGTCTATGATAGTTCCCACTGACCATGAACTGCGTAGATCCATTACCTCCCGATATGGAGCCTTGGACATCGGTGAGATAGGAGGTATTACCGAACAAGGTCTTTTGCCAGTCGGTATCCCTGTCCATGTCCCATATCCCGTTCACATCATAGGCATTGGAAGGGATGGGATCAATACCATCATTGGCAAAGGCCTCCCTCCGCATGGCCAAATACTGGGGTGTATCCAAAAGGTCGACCTTATTTGCAATCGTCCCCAATCCCGTTTGCAGGCCCACTTCAATTTTAGTCGTCCCAAGGGTCCCTTTCTTTGTGGTGATCAGCACCACTCCATTGGCACCCCGGGACCCATAAATGGCCGTAGCATCGGCATCCTTGAGTATCTCGATACTTTCAATGTTGGAAGGATTGATATTGTTCAAAGGGCTTATCCCTCCACCAGGCAAGGGCAACGATGCCTGCGACTCCCCCAAGCTGCCTGACGCATAGGGAACGCCATCAATAATATATAAGGGTTCACTTGCCCCTGAACGAATACTGTTCCTCCCCCTGATCTGAATCCTGAAATTGGAGCCAGGCAGTCCGGAAACCTGTTCAATGTCCACTCCGGCCACACGCCCCTGTAGGGCGGCTAAGGGGTTGGATATGGGTTGTTTCTCGATGTCCACAGCGGTCACCTTTTCGATACTACCCGTGCGTTCCCGTTCCGAAACGGTATAATAACCGGCATTGAGTACCACCTCGCCCAAGACCGTGACATTTTCCTCCAAGGAAACATTGACCTCTTCCCTACCCGCGATGGGCACGGTAAGGGTCTTGAAACCGACCATGGAAAAGATGAGCACATCATCAGGATCAGCATTAATGGAAAAGGAACCATCCAACTCGGATATGGTTCCAATATTCTTGGATTCCACCACAAGGTTCACCCCGGCCAGGGGATTCCCCGAAGTATCGGTCACGGTGCCGGAAACGGTGACCTGTGGTGGTTCCAAGACAGTGCCCGCTTGCACATTAAATAAAAAATGGGGCATTAATAAGACATATAGGAGCACAAGCAGGATTCCCCTGCGTATGCCTAGTATTGAATGTTGCATAAATTGAGTTCGTTTGAGTAAAGCGTTAGTTATTCTCCACACTGCCCATAAGTCACGGGAAAGCCGTAACTTCCAAAAGGACATTAAGGTTCGGACATAGGCCACCCTGTCCAAGCAGTAATGGTGCTCGGAGATGGGATTCCTTAACTTAAAAAGGCTATGAAAATGTGCTAGGACCGGATACCCCAAAAAAATAAAAGGATGTTGTCAGTTATGGGACAAATGGATATCGTTAACCGGAAAAAGTGAAGCGTCAATCCCATAAGTATAGCCTTGGGTATGGTTAGATTGGACTCTTGGGTTTGATTGGGTATAGCCGTTCGGCAACCGATGGACCATATGAAAAGAATCCACGTTCATGTATGCCACAGGTATGGGCCGTATAAATTAAAAAACTCGTTTTCATATCGATTAATTGAAAACGAGCCTCTTTTAGTATATAGAACCCAATACTATAGCAGGGCCCTATCAACCGCACTGCGGGCTTCCGACGGCCAACGGAACGGAATTACGATAGAGCCCTCGGTGCTATAGCGGTACGAATGTACACAAAATATCACCTCGGGCATTAACCTACCGTCTCGTCCGTTAAGCAAATTGTCGGAATTCGCAGTCGAGACTCTTTGTTAATACCTTTTTATTCTATGCAGAGACTAATAGTAATACAAAAACTACAATATCCCATACATAAATTTAATTTTAAAACACAATACTAATAAAATTAAACAAACAAATCAAATTATATATAATTGTTTTAGTATTATATATTACCAATATAGTATTATTTTATTGGTTGTCAGACAGATAGGCCCACATTTGTTTAACAAACAAAAACCTGTCATGAAATCGAGAAAGATAAAACAAGAAGAAAATACAGCAAAAGAAGATTCGAATGTTAATGCAAAGACCTTAGAAAAAGCTTTAAGAACCTTAAAATCAAGATTTACAACCAATGATATAAAACAAATGAAGGAGGTTCCTGAAGAATATGTAACAGGTATTCGAAGTGCGCTTGGATTGGGATATGAAACAATGATTACTCGTTACCACGACCCAAGGAAGCTTACGCTAGAGGATATTTTGAATACAGCTGACATTACCAGCACCGAATATGAGACAGTACTGAAAGTTGCGGTGCGTGAAGCAATAAAAAACCATACTAAAAGGGATATCTCCAAGCTTCTACCAAAGGAATAGAGCTTATTGGATAACAGATATGACTTCTAGGCTTTGATATTGCTATTTTGTGTGTAAAAGACATTGTCTCTGTTTTTGAATATTGAAAACAAGAAATTCAGTAAGTTGTTAATTTATACTTTACAACAACAACATTCTATTCCTTGGACATGCCTTTTCTAGAAAATTCTTACATTTAGTTCCTATACTCCCCCAAAGATTTATTGAATTTTAAGATAACCATGCTTTGCGTTTAATTGCTCAGGTTATGCATAGCCAATCAAATTGTGGCATATGCTTATGGAAGTTGGGTATGTTAGCTAACATTTGAAACAAAAATGAACAATAATGTAATTATAGACAATTGGTCCCTTTTTGACATCAAAGAATTAGTAACTGATGAAAAAATTAGAACCAAAAACATAAATTATCTAGGAGATTCTGAAACAGACTATTTAGTTAAACAATTTATTACGTTATTGAATTTCCTTGTCGATTTAATATCAAGAGATACCATTGTTACAGCTAGGGGAACACAAATTGCTTGGATTGGTCACTTGAAAACCTTAGACCAATTAGTAAAAGATGGTATTATTACTGATATCCGAAATAATAAAACCGATGCTGACAAACAAGAAATAAATATACTAAAAGAAAGTTTTAAACTATCTGATTACGAATCTTCTTTGGATGATAGTTCGGAGAATAAACATCACTCTTTTCATGATACTACTCTAATTGATGGAACAGCCGAATATCTTTATACAAGTTCTCAAAACAAGACTTTTTATTCGCCTCATCCCTTTAGGGCTGAATTCTTGAAACTAACAATGTTCCCTTTTTTACAAGATGGAAACCAACAAATAAAAAATTGGATAAAGGTTAAAAGGGCAAATATCATTGAAAAAGTGAGTAATGAGTCTGAGTTTAGAATTGGACTTGTGCCTCTTGACCCCTTTTTGATAGAAATAATAGAAAATTCCAATAGCCCATATGACTTATTTGAAACAGCACTTCAACTCAGAAATCAATATAAAGGATTTAGAAATTATCTAAAAGAATATCAGGAATCACTTAATGATGGTGATTTAAAATCCCTTTTAAAACATGAAAGAATGCTAAATGAAATACAGAATAAAATTTTGGACTTCAAAGACCCTAATAAATATGGCAGTTTTTCTATTTCATTAGGACTTGGTTTTTTTAAATACAGCAAATCCTATCCTCTTATTGATTCTTTGATTATGAGAAATGGAGTACGAGCTACAATTCAAAAACTAGTATTAAAACCTGCTTCTGATAAAACAATTGATAAGCTTTTAAAAATATTCGATTTAGAATCAGTTTTATTAAAAGAGAAATTGTTAGAAAAATTAACAAAACAACGTTAGCTAACAAAGGAGACCGTTAGCGGCAAGCAGAAATCAATGATCATTTGAAATCTTATTGAAAAAATTGATGATTATGGCAAATGAATACAAAATAGAAGAATACAAATTTGCTAAAGAAAAAATTCGTAAAAATGAAGAGCGAAGATATCAAATGATTATTTTGAGTGTTACTGCTTTTGGAGTAGTTTTCGGATTTTCTGATAAAATACAAGAATTCATTATTCCGATTGCTTTATTGACTATACTAATTATCTGTGCTACTTCTTATCGAGGACAAACAGGACGTCAATTGTTTACTGCTGCTTATGTAATTTGTGTCTTTGAGAAAGATTTTAATGAACTAAATTATGAAACAACATTATTGAATTTTGACAAGTATACCCTTGATAAATTTTCAAGCAAATTCATTGCTTTTATAAAAAACTATATACTTCTATTATTCAATCGATTTTCAATATTACTGATTGTAACATTTTTTAGTTTGATATATTACGGATCAAATTTTTATGAAAAAAATCAAAATTTAATTGAAGCATGGGAGCTGTATTTATATGTTGTAATAAATATTGTTGGATATCTATATGTAGCTTACAATATTTACATTTCTAGAAAAAAAGGTATACACCATTATATAGACAAATTGAATACTATGGAAATAAAATGCCAAACGCACCATGTTCAGACTGTTAGGCGGCATATAAAAGAATGAAGAAAGTACCAGCAACCTATATAACAATAAGAGAAATTGAGTTTGACTTAGATGTTGATGTTCTATTATTGGCTTCGCGGATTTTTACAACGACAGATTTAAGTACAATTGTCCCGCACCACGAAACAGAGAAAGAAAAAAAGTATTTGTGTATTAGCATTGAAATTCAGCTTGACGGTTTTGAATCCATATCTGACGGTGCGGCATATGCCAGACCAAGACTGTTAATATTATTAGGCATTTTAAGTTTCTTAACTCAAGAGTTATTTACTCCATTTCAATTTTATAGAACATCAACCTTGGTCGGTAATCTTAAACAAGGGGGGGAAAGAAATTTAAGTACAACAAATTAAGTTACTTGCCTGACTTGAATAAAATTGTGACCCTTACAGAATCTAAAAATGAAAATGAAAAAAGACTTTTCTATTCCCTCATAGATCGCCACCGAAAAGCGATGTACCTAGAAAAGGAAAGCGAAGAAAACATGATCCATGATGATGAGGTTCTTCTTTCACATTTTCACATCCTTGAGCTACTCTCGACAAAATACTACACCAAACAAAAACAATTAGCAAAACAATCAATTAAGTTATTCTCGGAAAAAATACTTAGAGACATTTATCAATTAGAAGGAAATCTATTCCAATCAGAATTGGGCTCAAAAACAAAACTCGTTGAAAGTATGTTCATCTCTGAACTGCCCGTTGCAAGCAAGATTATGTTTATGTTTCGGGAACAAGGTATTTTAACCCATCGTTTGAAAGCCTTCATATCTGACTTAGTTAAAGATAGGAACTCAGTTGCTCGTGGTAGACAAGTTTATCAAGAAAGAGTAATCTTCCCCGTACCCCCTTTCTTTCCGTTGATTAGAAATAGAGAATATTCTTTTGAAATGCTTAGAATTCTTTCAGGTAGATCTATCGCTTTGTTTTTAGGTCTAAATCATTTGGAAGAAGAATGGTCAGAATTTCCCTATTTCCTCCCCTTCGTGCACATTTCTTTCTTCTTGTAGGGCATTTCTAAACTCCAATAGAGGTTGCATCCAATTTTGCCCATTATCGATTAGGGCGGACATAGACTTATCCTGTTTAACTACAGTGCATGTCCAGCAACCAAATCTACTTTGACCACAAGAAGAGTGTTCTTTATTGGTCACCACTGTTGGACATTCATAATCATCTGCACTGGCATCAGAATAAATTTGAAACAAGATTGAATTATCAAAGCCCCATGGCGATGGAACTGCGTTTATTATGTACCAAACTTCTTCCAGCATCAATTCTTTGATCGGTGCATAAACATAGGTGTTGGCCGTAGTGCTGTGCTTTGATAGTCTTTTTCCCTCAACCTCATGTTTTCTAATAGACCTCTCTCGACTCGCACTTTCATCATATCTAGTGCCCAACAAAACGATTGCCTCCCCCTTTTCATCAATTTGCTCTAACAAAAAATGGGATGTTGGCCTAATTTTGAGTTTATCCGTGCACCATCTAAATGAGTTATTTGGCACCGGATATCCTTTTCCCAAAACATTGATCCAAAAGGATTCCTCAAGCTTAGGTGTTGTTTTCTTGACAATTATTGGAAGACCTTCGTTTCTGGCAGCAATGGTGATTTTGGCCAAAACATCCTCAACATAGCTTGCAATTATTGGATTTTCCACCATTGTATCATTACAAACAACATAGACAGGCCTCCTAAGTTGGAATGGGTAAGGTCTTTCATTTTTTATCCGTTGAAGAGCTATCCATACCAAGGTTAATAAAACAGTGGAATCTTTACCCCCGCTAAATCCAATGATCCAAGGCCTCTCAGTATTCTCAGAATGAGCGTATTCATCAATAATTTCAGCAATAATTGATTCCGCTTTATTATTTTTAATTTTTGTCATTCATTTTTTTTTTGAAATTAAGCTTTACGAGCAAAATCAGCAATCAATAAGCTTGTTACTTCTACAATAAAAGTTAACAAATAATTCAACCCTTTATCAAATTGCTCTATCTATTAGTTCATTTTTTGAGGTTCAGATTCAAACGCTGAAATGAATCCTCAAAACAAGGCTGTATTCCTTTCAAATCTATGTTGCAACTCCACTTTGTTTTCTAACTTTATTGAATCACCTATCGACTTCATTGAATCTGCTTTCACCCTAAATGCTTTTTGGGAGCATTTTTACCTGTCTTGGGTCAGGTTTCAAGGGTTGTTTGAGGGTCGTAACTACCTCCAGACTGTAATGCCCGAACTCTTCGGTCACTGTACCATGGCACAGATAGACGCCCTTTCCATGAATGGGTGTGGATGCCATTGTTTGGGGAAAGTGAACACAATCAAAAAAGTGACCTTCCAAATCTAACATGGTGGTAAAGCGCATGGTGTCCCCTTTGGATGTGGTGTTCAATCGGGTATGTACCATGGAACCATAGATCCAGATCTTTTGGTTGACATGGGCCTCAAAATCACTGGCGGTCAACCTACTCTTTACCTTACCGTCCATGAGTTCGTAATACCCACATAGTGGAAAGCCCAAGAGTTCCATTTGGTCATAGGCATCCTCAATGGGATGGGAAGGCAATTGCGGCAATGTAAAATGCCTGTGGTTGGGTTTAAAGAGCAGTTTCTGGACCGTATCCTTTCGATGGGCCTTGGTCTTGAACACGGCTTGCCAAAGCACTTGCTTTTTGGGTACGCCAAAGACACGAAAGGCATCGATGCGCACCAAGATGGTCAACTGTTCGATGGCAATGGGGACCCGGTCTATAAAATCATCAAAATCCCTGAACTTGCCATGGAGCTGCCTTTCGTTCAAAATGCGTTGGATGACCAAACGTTCCAGACTCCGAAGCTGTCCCAGTCCCAAATAGATATGCTTCCCATAGATGGCATTGACATGGTCACTGCGGTTGATACAGGGCGGATGGATAATGCCTCCCCACATCTTGGCCTCATGCACATAAAGTTCCGTATCGTAGAACCCTCCCCCATTGTTGAGCACGGCCACCATGAACTCCAGAGGGAAATAGCATTTCAGGTACAGGCTCTGATAGCTTTCCACGGCATAGGAAGCCGAATGCCCCTTGGCAAAGGCATAGCCTGCAAAGCTCTCAATCTGTTCCCAGACCATTTGGGTCAAGGCTGCATCGTGCCCCTTCAGTTTACAATTTTCAAAAAACTTCAATTTTACCGCTTGGAATTCCTCCCGGGAACGGAATTTCCCGCTCATCCCCCGTCGCAGGACATCGGCCTCCCCAAGGTCCAGGCCCGCAAAGAGATGGGCCACCTTGAGCACATCCTCCTGATAGACCATGATCCCATGGGTCTCCGGCATGATCTCCAACAAAATGGGATTGGCCTCCTTGCGGCGCTGCGGTTCCCGCTCCCTACGGATGTATTCATCCTTCATTCCCGATGAAGACACCCCTGGGCGGATCACGGAGCTGGCCGCCACCAGTCCCAAATAGTCATGGGTCCGTAGTTTCTTCATCAGTCCCCGCATGGCCGGGGATTCCACATAATAGGCCCCTATGGCCCTTCCCTGGCTCAGGAGTTGGTTGATATTGGCATCCTGCTTCATCGCCTCCACACTCTTGATGTCCCAAAGCACGGCATCGGGTTGGTTGCCCTTGATCACCTCCACCGCTTCCTTGATCTTGGCCAATCCCCGTTGCCCCAAAATATCAAATTTGAACAGCCCCACATCCTCGGCAATGATCATGTCGAACTGCACCGTCGGAAACCCTTTGGGTGGCAAGGT
>JANSXF010000011.1 GCA_024743095.1 Flavobacteriaceae bacterium | reverse complement strand
GCCCATTCTTTTGGCATGCCTCCGCTTGCCCTTTCGATAAGGTCAATCCAATACTGATCGCTCCCCTTTCCTTTGTGATAAAATGGGAGAATGGCCCCCAGCCACATGCCATATCCAACACCTTGCTTTCCCCATCTATATTGAGACTGTCCGCTATAAACCTGTTCTTTTCCTTTTGCGCCTCCTCTAAGGACATTGAAAAATCACCATCATATTTGGCACCGCTGTAATCAGCGGTTTCACCCATGCTTAAACGGAATATTTTGTCTATGGTGGTGTACGTAAAATCCAAATCTGCCTTGTCTGCCATTCTATTTATTTTAGGTTTAATTACTCATTTCCGCAGCACATTATCTCAAAACATTATGTTCTCGAATCATGCTACAGATGTCACTTCTGTGTTAAAACATCAAAGCTTAAAAAGGAAACACGACTTTTCTTTTGATTCCCGTACCCTGAAGAATTGTGAAGTATTTGTAAATAGATGTGCAAAAAACCTTTTCTCTACGGGCAATAAGATATTTGTAGGACTTTAAAAAGGGTTTGAACAAAATATATTCATATAAAGATAGGCATTAAACTGTTCTCTCTGACCATATATCTTGGTAACATTCAATATATCAGTTATTAATTGATATAAAATAAAACAGCCACAGTATTACACCTCTAATGCTGAGATTATAATTACGCTTTACTGCCGATAAATGACTTTGTAAGGGTTAGGACTTTTAGAAAATTTGTAACTAAATTTATCCATAAGACTGGACGAATTCTGAAATTTTAGAGTGGTGATTTTATCATATTTTATCTCAAAAACCGTCACTTTTACGTTACTTGTAAAAAGATAAAACCCTGATAATCAATTGATTATCAGGGTTTTTAAGTACCTTGGGTGGGAATCGAACCCACACGTCCGAAGACACTGGATTTTGAATCCAGCGCGTCTACCAATTCCGCCACCAAGGCATCTGGCATCACATTTTCAAATGCGAGTGCAAAGCTAAAAAATATTTTTTATTTATCACCAAAAAATACTTTGATTTATCCTTGAGCAACCCAATTTAATTTTTAAATTTGCACCTCTTTATTTTAAAGTACTTTAAATCGCTAGTTAACAAGAATTTGTAATGGCCTATCAAGTTCCCGAACCTAAAATTTTTGCTTGCACCCAAAGTGTTGAGCTGGGCAAGAAAATAGCCGCTTCCTATGGTGCAGAATTGGGAAAAATCCAATTCTCCCGTTATAGTGACGGTGAGTTTCAGCCCTCGTTCGAGGAATCTATTCGGGGAGCCCGAATATTTATCATAGGCTCCACCAATCCAAGTTCGGAAAACCTGATGGAAATGTTGTTGATGCTAGACGCCGCCAAAAGAGCATCTGCAAGACACATCACAGCGGTTATGCCCTATTTTGGTTGGGCCAGACAAGACAGAAAGGATAAGCCCCGCGTTCCTATAGCGGCCAAATTGGTAGCGAAAATGTTGGAGACCGCAGGGGCCACCAGGATTATCACTATGGACTTGCACGCGGACCAAATCCAAGGCTTTTTCGAAAAACCTGTGGATCATTTGTTCGCCTCTACGCTATTCTTGCCCTACCTAAGAGGTTTGAACCTTGACAACTTGTGCATTGCATCACCGGACATGGGTGGTTCCAAAAGAGCCTATGCCTATTCCAAGGCCTTGGAATGCGAAGTGGTCATCTGTTACAAACAAAGGGCCAAAGCAAACGTCATCTCCCACATGGAACTTATCGGTGATGTTCAGGGCAAAAATGTGGTTTTGGTAGATGATATGGTGGATACCGCCGGAACATTGACCAAAGCCGCCGATCTGATGATGGAGAGAGGTGCCGAAAGTGTACGTGCCGTAACAACGCATGGATTGCTATCGGGCAAAGCTTACGAACGAATAGAAGAATCTAGATTGTCTGAATTGATCGTAACCGATTCCATCCCCGTGGACCACAATAAAGAAAAAATAAAGGTACTGTCCTGTGCAGACCTGTTTGCAGATGTAATGCACAGAGTTCACCACAACACGTCAATATCTTCAAAATTTTTAATGTAAATCAATTTTAATATATAACAATGAAGTCAATTACAATCAATGGATCCCAAAGAGAAAGCGTGGGCAAGGTTTCTACCAAAGCCTTACGTAATGCTGGAAAGGTCCCTTGCGTGCTGTACGGAGGGGATAAACCAGTGCATTTTTCAGCTGATGAAATCGCATTCAAAGACTTGGTGTACACTCCAAATGCCTACACCGCAGTAATTGAATTGGAAGATGGTCAAAAGTTTGACGCCGTTTTACAGGACATTCAATTTCACCCTGTAACCGACAGCATCCTTCACGTAGATTTCTACCAGTTGTTCGAGGACAAGCCCATCACCATGAAGATTCCGGTACGTTTGGAAGGAAACTCTCCTGGTGTTAGAAACGGTGGACGTTTGCTTTTCAGAAAGAGAAAACTTTCCATTAGAGCATTGCCCGCATTGCTTCCCGATTTCATCACCGTGGACATTTCCAAGTTGAGAATCGGTCAAACCATCGCAGTGGAGACTATCCTAAGTGATGATTACACATTCCTTCACCCAGATAGTACTGCTATCGTTCAGGTTAAAGCTTCTAGAACATCTGTCGATGAAGAGCTAGAAGACCAAGATGAAGAAGGTGTGGAAGACGAAGCTACCGAAGGTGGTGAAGCTCCAGAAGCAGAAGCTGCGGAATAGCATTCTGAAGATCTTTTCAAGAGCATCCCGTTTTTACCTAGGTAAAAATTTGGGATGCTTTTGTATTTTTGGGCAAACCATCAGCAGCCAATGCCCAACTTTATCGAAAAACTTTTTGGCAAACCAAAACAACTACTGCAAGAAACCGACCCTATGAAAAAAATTTTGATCGTTGGCCTTGGAAACATTGGTTCCCAATACGATGAGACACGCCACAACATTGGGTTCAAAATCCTTGATTTTTTGGCCGAACAGGAGGGCTTCACCTTTGAAAGTGCCAAACTTGGGGCCATCGCAACATTTAAACATAAAGGAAAAAGCGTGATCTGCCTAAAACCATCCACCTATATGAACTTGAGCGGTAAAGCCGTAAAATACTGGATGGACAAAGAACATATTGGCCTGGACAACATCTTGATCATCACCGATGACATTAATCTGGCTTTTGGCACCATTCGACTAAAAGGTAAAGGAAGTGATGGCGGGCACAACGGCTTAAAAGATATCCAGAACGTTTTACAGACCGCCACTTACAATAGGTTCAGGTTTGGTGTAGGCTCTGATTTTGGCAAAGGCCAGCAAGTCGATTATGTTTTGGGCAAATGGGACGACGATCAACAGAAGGCCATGCCGGAACGTTTAAAAATATCAACTGAGCTCATACGTTCCTTTGTCTTTGCCGGTGCCAAAAACACCATGAACCAATTCAACGGAAAATAATTTAGAGCACTTTAAAATCGAACACCGAAGATATTGAGGTGTTGCCCTCCAAATCGGTGGTAACCACTCTCCAATAATATACTGTGCCGGACTCAACACCAACAGGCAGTTCCATGGTTGTGGCATTGGCAATGCCCACAGATGTTGTTGGTGGATTGGCTTCTGAAAAGAAAACTTCAAAAGTGTCAATATCCGCATCAACATCGGCGCCGGACCACTCCAATAGCACTTCGTTGGCAATATCCTTTTGTATCGTTGCGCCAGATAATGGATGCACCAATTGTGCAGGAAAAGGTGCATAGGCAGTTTGCGACCCCGCATTGTAAAACAACCAAGTAGGACTGGATGCCACCTGATCGGTATTTGAATTCCGTGAGGTCACCGACCATGCGTATGGCGTTCCTCTGGAAATGGACAAACTGGCCGAAGTAGATGCCGTGGATATGTTTTGGGGAACATTAGTGTCCAAATTAACCACAGTGAGCGTATAACTATCTGTATTATTGGACGGCATCCACCTAAACGTTATCTGAGTAGCATTTTGATTGATATCGGTTCCAGTTGTACACTCCGAATTTTCTTCGGGAAACACCAGTTGAACCCCTTGTGGCGCTGGAGGTGGCCCATCGTCTCCCCCACAACCGACCAACAAGATCAAAATGGATAGCCAAATTATATTTCGAATCATCTTTTTATGAGTTTGAACATTTCCTTTGTACCTAATTTTTCAACACCCAGATAATAAATTCCCTTGGGAAGGCCGGATAGGTCCAACTGTAGATCATCCCCCATAACCTTTCGGTTCTCTGTTCGAACCAATCTACCATTTGAGGTGAATATCTGTATATCAACGTTGCCTTCATAACCTGCCATGTAAACCGAAGTAATTGCATCTACAGGATTTGGCGAGACCATAGGTCTTGATGTATAAAATAGGTCCTCTTCTATCACTCCTTGGCACGGGAGGTTGGAGTATACCCTTAAAGTATTGACCCCATCTTTGAGCGCAAGTTCAATTTTTGGTGACTCTGTCTGGGTAACCAATCCGTTAAGTTCAACGTTATAGAGCGCAGCTCCGCTCAATTCAATGCTTAAGACCCCTGCATTGATCAATGCATCAATATCCAGTAGATCTGGTTGGGAGACCATGGCATTAAAACATACTTCCTCATACGTAATCAAACCATTGGTTCCCGTAATACAAAGTGAGTATGCCCCCGCAATAAGATTATCAAAGGTCAGCATATCCGTAAATTCAAAGGACTCCTCGCCCGTAGGGCCATCCAAAACGGCAGTATAGTCAATGGAGGCATCAACAGGGACTATGGTAATGGAACCATCATCGTTGCTACGACAGGTTTCACTCTCTATTTTTATTTCAAAATTGTCCGAAGCGAATCTATAAATCGCACAGCCGTTGGTATCGACTTCAACACCTTTGGTCGTTCCAAGACATAAATCGTCACCATCATCAAAAACGCCATCTTCATCTTCATCCGGCCTATAGCTCCCTTCAACACATATATCCAACGAAAAGTCTATTAAACTCCCTCCATCGCTCGCTGCCGTATCCTGAATTTCCAAAACCCACTCCCCCAAAATGGATTCTCCTTTCAATGAAGATAGAAAACCGATTGGTGCTACCGTTCCAGAAATAGCAGGATTTCCCGAACATGCAATTGGGTCCCCTTCATCATCAAAAACAGCATTTATATTTCTTAAATCACCGCAGGTGTTCGTTATCAATGTCACTCTGGTACCCATGGGCGAAATAAGGGTGACTATTAAATCCTCCAGATAGGTGTGGTCCAATTCCAAGTTCACATTTACATCGGATATGGGCAGGTCTTCCAGAAACAAAACAGATGTGGTAACTGTTGGCGTACCTGATGATGGTATGGCAATGGGCAAGTCATTGGATTCCCTGTTCTTGCAGTTTACCTGTGATGTCATAAAACTGAAAATTGACCCAAAAGTTCCGGTACCACAAGCATTGTTCGGCCTTACCCGCCAAAAATATTCGGTTTCGGCCTCCAAATTATTGGTCTTAAAAGTGGTGGACGGAATCGATGTGGATTCAACAATATCGGTAAATCCGGCATCGGTGGCCACCTCAACATCGTAATTCGAGTACAGGGGATTTTCCTCCCACCTGAGTTCGGCATCCAAAGAAACTCCTACTTCCCCATTTACGGGAGATAATAAAACGACATCGGAAAAAGTACCATCTTGGACGGAAAGGGCAAGGGCTACACTTTTTGTGACCGTTGCAGATATGGAAGAAACCGTAATGTTGTATATGCCGGGAGCAATATTGTCCGTGTCGGATAATGTCAACTCTACAGCAGTTTCATCGGCACTTGCAGCCGTTGGGGAAAAGTTTGCTGTCAACCCTGTTGGGACATCTGCCGAAAATGTGGAATTTTCATTGAATCCTTCATACGTTTCATATGTAAAAGGAATTATGATATCGTCTGGTTGACAGACCTCATACTCCAAGGATTCAAAACTTAGGACTACTTCGGATTGTTCTATAGTGAAGTCCGTATTATTGACGGCAAAGAATATATTGTCGCTTGACTTTACCATGAACCTGCCCGTATTGGTTACGTTTCCAGGAAGAAGTATTTCCGCCGAACCGTCGTTAAGGGTGTTCTCCAAAAGTGTTATCGGAAAGGTAAGCCCCCCATCCAAAGAGAGAAATATATCCACATTCTGGGCATTGACAGGAGCAACATCCGTATTGGCCACATCCCATGTAATTTCCTGGACAGAGCCTGCTTGATATACTTGCGCCCCTGTTTGGGAAGTAACCGAAAAAGGCCCTGCAGACTTTAACACTTTTACATTGAGAACATCGGAGACCACTTGCCCACCTCCCTCTACATTATCACGAACGGTAAACGCAAAACCAAGGTTGCGCTCAATATCCGAAACGGTTTCCCAGGCCGCACCCGGGATTGGGTTGGTTTGAGTGAGGTTTCCTTGTGCTACTTGTGACAATCTAGGAAAATATCGTATTGGGGACGTACTTGGCGGAAGGGACCTAAAATTGGCCCCGCTGGGGTTAGAAGAACCAAAGGACGACCTTGTAACCAGGCCATCATCTATTTGTTCCCAAGCATAGGTAAGCACATCTCCAACATCCGGGTCCGTAGCACTACCTTCCAAAACAAAAGCAGTTCCGCTTGGAATAATATAATCGCCGACAGGTGTCAAAACCGGTGGAGAATTCACCAATGCCACAGTTTCGGCGCAAGAGGTCGTTTCCAGATAGGTGGAAATTTGCAATATGCTATAAAAATGAAAGTAATCATCCCCGCTGGCCGCCACATTATTTCCCGTAACGATTCCTGCATAGCCCATTATTGTGGAACCACTTGCGGGTTCAGCCTGTACCCCCGTTCCTTCCGACTCAAAAGACCAAGTATGGTTGGCTCCGAATTGATGGCCCAGCTCGTGTGCCACATAATCCAAATCGTAAACATCCCCTTGTGGATTATTGGCTGAAGAAAAAGCACTCCCCTTTCGGTTATCTACACAAACAGAAGCTATAAATCCGGCATTACCGTTGTCCTCTCCCTCATCCACTTTATGAAAAAGATGGCCCACATCATAGTTTGCCTCCCCTATAATGGATGTAATGGTTGACTGCACTTCGGAATTCAAACTACTCCCGTAGGGGTCGGTATTGGAATTGGTGAAAATAATTTGATCGTTATTGGGGATAAGCTCCAAAGTGACGCCCAAATCCGTTTCAAAAACTTCATTGACGCGTGTTAGCGTTGCATTTATTCCAGCCAAGGCATCCGCAACGCTACCGCCCATTTCCTGTGTGTACTCACCAGAAGCTGAAACCGCTATCCTATATTTCCGTAGAGTTTGTCCGTCGACCAAAGACACTATGGTCTTTGCCGTGGTTCCGGAAGACTTTCCTCCCGAAGCGAAGAGATCTTTGCTGGTTTCACAGATAAAATTCATTTTCGAAGAAAGCCCATCTTCTTTATTATACAGAACATAGGTGTCCGATGCATTGGTCGCAGGCTCCATAAAAGCCGTATGGTTGCCGTCTAAATCCACCACCATCGATTGCAGGCCTTTGTGCGAACTACTTAGCTTCACCTTGTATCTCCCATCCAAACTTACGCCTGTGTATGATTTTATATTGGGATACTTTTTGGCCAGGTCGGGGTGTAGCACCGAGGTCTCCTTCAAATTGAACGGGACAATAACACCTTTACTATCGGGAAGATATACTGTTTTACCCACCGACTTTGCGGCAGAAAAAGATTTTATCCGGGCAGAAAATGCAGCTTTATCCAACGACAAAACCTTGGTGGCCACCGAAATATCAGCAAGTGAAGCACTTCGTAGGTCGGACTGTTTGGGCACTGTTTTCCAATAACCTTGCTGTCCGTAAATGTAAAAGCAGCTAAAAAATATGGTTATTGAAAAAACAAGATGTAATTTAGCTTTCATACACGGTTAGGGCATAGTATAAATTCAAATGTAAGCCTTTTTTATTTCTTTATTTAAGTTGGAAACAATCCACAACATTTCTAGTTTTAAGGACATTCCGCACCACACTGTGGTGACAATCGGCACGTTCGATGGTGTACACTTGGGACACCGCAAGATATTGGAACGCCTCACAAATAATGCCAAAAATACTGGACTTAAATCTACGGTCCTCACTTTTTTTCCACATCCGCGTATGGTATTACAGAAGGATGTGGACATTAAATTGCTGAACACCCTTGAGGAAAAAAAGCAGATTTTGGAAACCTTGGGGCTGGATTATTTGATCATACATCCTTTTACCAAACAGTTTTCAAGGCTTTCGGCCATCGATTTTGTCCGGGATATCCTTGTGAGCAACATCAAAAGCAAAAGAATAATCATCGGGTACGATCACAGGTTTGGGCGTAACCGGAATGCCAATATCCAAGACCTGATCACATTCGGCAACACCTTCGATTTTGAGGTAGAGGAGATTCCCGCTCAGGAAATCGACGATGTTTCCGTGAGCTCCACAAAAATCAGAAAGGCGCTTTTGGAAGGAGATGTGGAAACTGCCAACAGCTACTTGAACTACGCCTATATGCTCACAGGAACGGTTAAAAAAGGCAAAGGTCTGGGGAGGGATTTTGGCTTCCCGACGGCCAATCTTCATATTGCCGAAGAATACAAGCTCATTCCAAAAAATGGAGCATACGTGGTCAAAAGCCATCTCAATGGCAAAGCGTTTTTTGGAATGATGAACATTGGTTTCAATCCTACCGTGGATGGTTCCCAAAAAAGCATAGAAGTCAATTTTTTTGATTTTGAGGGGGACCTGTACGACAAAAAAATTCAAGTGCGACTGTTGCACCGTATACGGGACGAGCATAAGTTCAACTCCATAGAAGAACTTAAGGAACAATTGAAAAAGGACAAAAATCATTCGTTGGACTTAATCTCCAAGTAAATGTTCGACCAATTTCTATTTAAGAAGATTGATAATGCACAACTTGTGGTTTTCAGGGTTTTTTATGGATTATTGGTCAGTGCGGAATGCTATGGTGCCATAGCAACGGGCTGGGTACGACGCACCTTGGTGGAACCCCAGTTCACCTTTTCTTTTATAGGGTTTGAATGGCTGCAACCTCTGCCCGGCAACGGCATGTACATATACTTTGCCATAATGGGTACCTTGGGCCTTTTGATTGGGACCGGATACAAATACCGATTAAGCGCATTGGCCTTTGCCGTATTATGGTCGGGTGTTTATTTGATGCAGAAAACATCCTACAACAATCATTATTATCTATTGATGCTGCTCGCCTACATCATGGCATTTGTACCAGCGCACCGTGATGCATCATTGGACGCAAAATTGAATCCTGGGTTACGCTCTCAAACCATGCACAATTGGGTTCGATGGACCATCATCCTTCAACTCTTTATCGTGTACACCTACGCATCCATTGCCAAACTGTATGCAGACTGGTTGGATTTTAGCATGATAGAGGTGCTAATGGGTTCCAGAAAAGATTACTATGTAATCGGTGAATTTCTTCAATTTAAATGGGTCCATAAAATCATAGCAGTTTTCGGGATATGTTTCGATCTGTTGATTGTCCCCGCCCTACTTTGGAAACCTACTCGGAAATTTGCGTTTGTATTGTCTATTTTCTTTCACTTGTTCAATAGCATCGTATTCCAGATAGGTATTTTTCCGTATTTATCATTAGCGTTTATCGTGTTCTTTTTTGAGCCACAAACCATTCGGAACATCTTTTTAAGAACAAAAAAAACAATTCCAGAGACCAAGGTCATCATTCCAAAAACCAGAACAATGATTTTAACGGTGTTGGGCATTTACTTTCTATTTCAATTGGCCTTACCGATTCGACACCATTTTTTCAAAGATGATGTACTCTGGACCGAAGAGGGACACCGATTGAGCTGGCGCATGATGCTTCGAAGCCGTTCCGGAAGAATCACCTATAAAGTGGTGAACACCCAAACAAAGGATACCACCAAAGTAAACCTTAACGATTATCTCACAAAAAAACAGAAACAAAGAGTGGCCTGTTATCCCGATTTTATCTGGCAGTTTGCACAACGTATCAAAAAAGAATATGCAGAGAAGGGCCAGACAGTACAGGTTTTTGTAAGCAACAAAGTAAGGATAAATCAAAACCCATATCAACAATTTATAGATCCCAAAGTGGATTTGGCCAGCGTTCCGTGGAACCATTTTGCCCACAACGACTGGATTCTGCCCTCTCCCAAGGAATAAAGTTGGGCACTTCTTCAGATTAAATTAAATTTGCGGCTCAAAACAAGGCCATGCTTCAAATACAGAACATCAGGGAAAACAAGGAAAGTATCATCACTGCTTTAAAAAAGCGTAACATCGATGCAGCACCTATGCTATCAAAGGTTTTGGAACTCGACGAAAAAAGGCGTTCGATCCAAACCGAACTGGACGCGACCCTGGCCGAATCCAACAAACTTTCCAAAGAAATCGGCATGCTTTTCAAGTCCGGAAAAGCACAGCAAGCCAATGCACTAAAAGAAAAGACCGCTGGACTCAAAGAAGCATCCAAAACATTGGGGGACGACCTCAACGCCACTGCCGATGAACTTCAGCAGCAATTGTATTTGATTCCGAATGTTCCCCACGAATCTGTTCCTGCGGGCAACTCGGAGGAAGACAACCAGGAGATCTTTAAGGAAGGTGACATCCCAACCTTGTCGGAAGGAGCACTTCCACACTGGGAATTGGCCAACAAATACGATATCATCGATTTTGAACTCGGTGTTAAAATAACCGGTGCAGGTTTTCCCGTCTACAAAGGAAAAGGTGCCCGTTTGCAGCGTGCCCTGATTTGTTATTTCTTGGACAAAAATGCCGAAGCGGGCTACACAGAAATGCAAGTGCCGCTTATGGTGAACCAAGACTCTGGGTATGGAACGGGTCAGTTGCCCGATAAGGAAGGCCAAATGTACCACGTTCAAGCGGATGACCTCTACCTTATCCCTACTGCCGAGGTGCCTGTGACCAATTTGCACCGTGGCGATTTATTGGCTGAAAGTGATCTTCCTATCAAATACACGGGCTACACACCATGCTTCCGTCGTGAAGCGGGCAGCTACGGGGCGCACGTTCGCGGATTGAACCGTTTGCACCAGTTCGACAAAGTCGAGATTGTAAGAATGGAACACCCTAACAATTCATACCAAGCCTTGGATGAGATGGTTGAGCACGTAAAAAACATACTTCGCGAACTCAAATTGCCCTACCGTATTTTGCGTCTTTGCGGAGGAGATCTAGGTTTTACTTCTGCCCTGACCTTTGATTTTGAAGTGTTCTCAACGGCACAGGACCGTTGGCTGGAAATCAGTTCCGTTTCCAATTTTGAAACTTTTCAGGCCAACCGCCTAAAGCTTCGTTACAAAGATGAAAATGGGAAAAGCCAATTGGCACACACTTTGAACGGAAGTTCGTTAGCGTTGCCAAGGGTACTGGCGGGAATCTTGGAGAATTATCAGACCGATGCCGGTATAAAAATACCTGACGCACTGGTTCCCTATTGCGGTTTTGATACCATCGATTAAAGTTTTAACCCATTAATTTGGATTCGATTAACAGATTCCCGTACATTTCTGCGTTATATTTGAAATAAAACAAGCTATTGCGACATCTTTTATTTCCTATATTACTGTTATCCAGTTTTATTGGAGCGGCCCAGGAAGATTTTTTGGCCAAACAATACCTACAGGATGGCGATTACGAGAAAGCCTTGGTGTTCTATGAAAAATTGGTCGAGACCAATCCAAGGCGGACCGATTATGCCGAGGGGTTGGTAGCCTGCTACCAACAATTGGAACGTTACGATGATGCGGAAGCGTTTTTACTTCAAAAAATAGAGGATAGCTATGCCTTTCCCACCTTTTATATTGAGTTAGGGTACAATTTCACCCTAAAAAATGAAGGGGGAAAAGCCAATGCCCATTACGAAAAGGCCATCAACAAAATCGAGGACAACCCCAATTACGGCTATAGCGTTGGGTACCGTTTCCAAAAATATGCCTTGCTGGATTACGCCGTACAGGCCTACACCAAAGCAATGGAACTAAAGCCGGACCTTAACTACGATTTTCAGTTGGCGCGCATTTATGGTGAACAAGGGGACATTGCAAAAATGTACCAATCTTACCTTAACCTTATCTGGGAAGGTCGAACCTCGCGCTCCAATGTGCTCCGCAACATCGATGATTTTATTTCGGAAGACCCATCCAACGAAAACAATGTACTGTTGCGAAAGGTGCTTCTTCAAAATGCACAAAAAGCGCCCGATATTTTATGGAACGAACTGTTAAGCTGGCTTTTTATACAACAAAAACAATATAGTAACGCCTTTGGTCAAGAAAAAGCCATCTACAAACGTAGCGAAGGTCAATCCATAGACCGGTTGGAAAACTTGGGAAGCATGGCTTTGGAGGACAAAGACAGGGAAACGGCTACCGAGATTTACGAATATATCGTGGACAATACGGAGAATCCGAGAAACAGGCTCAATGCAGAACTTAACTTGATTGATATTGCACTAGAAAACCCGACGGAAAAGATTCTGGAAGATGTACAAAAAAAGTTTGATGACCTAGTGGAAGAGTATGGCAACCAGAGTATCACCCTACAGTTGCAGATTGCCTACGCCAACTTCCTTACCTTTAAAAAAGAAGAGCCCGAACCTGCTATTGCCATGCTCAAGGAAAGCTTGGAACTCCCCATGGGCCGTATGACCATGGCCTACGTAAAATTGGCACTTGGGGATATTCTAGTGTTCGACCAAAGATTCAACGAAGCACTGATTCTTTTCACACAAGTTCAAAAAAGTGTCAAAAACGATGTACTTGGCCAAGATGCCAGGTTCAAAGTGGCACAGACCAGTTTTTACAAAGGTGATTTTGATTGGGCCCTTACCCAATTAAAAGTGCTTCGGAGTTCCACATCACAGCTTATTGCCAACGATGCCATGCAATTAAGTTTACTGATTTCGGACAATTCATTGGAAGATTCCACCCAGACCGCCCTTAAAAAATATGCCAGAGCTGACTTACTGGCCTATCAAAATAAAAATACCGAAGCCATCGAAGTGCTTGAAGATATTTTGCAAAATCATAAAGGAGAAAAAATCGAGGACGAAGCCTTGCTAAAACAAGCGGAACTCCTCGTTGAACAGAAAAACTATGAAAGTGCTGAGTTCAACTATCAAAAAATAGTAGAGTTCTATGCTGATGGTATTTTGGCCGATGATGCCCATTTTGCCTTGGCAGAACTCTACAAGAATATCCTGAACGAACCCGAAAAGGCAAAAAGCCATTACGAGAAGATCATCTATAATTATCAGGATAGTTATTACTTTCCCCAGGCCCGTAAGAATTTTAGAAGGCTCCGCGGAGATGCGATTAACTAATTCTTTCCTACTTTAGCCCAATAAAATAAAGGCACATGCTCATTTACAACGTTACCATCAATATAGATGAAAGTGTCCATGACCAATGGTTGGATTGGATGAAGGACAAGCACATACCCGATATGCTGGCCACGGGAAAATTTTCGCATGCCAAAATGGTAAAGGTGTTGGTAGAGGAAGATATGGGTGGAATTACCTATTCCATACAGTACACCACACAAAGCAGGGACACCTTGGAAGCCTATTACAAAGAGAACGCGGAACATTTACGTGCCCAAGCACAGAAAATGTTTCCCAACAAATTCGTTGCCTTCAGAACAGAACTGGAAGTTATTAGCCAACAAATACCTTAGCTATTGGAATACCTTTTTTCCTACGGAACACTTCAGGACCTGCAAGTACAACAATATATTTTTGGCCGATTGCTCAAAGGAAAGGTTGATTCGGTATTAGGGTTCAAAATATTGGAAAATGCCGTATATGGGCGCTATCCATTGGTAATCAACACCAACAATTCAGAAGATAAAGTTCCAGGTGTAGCCTACCAGGTTAGCGAAACCGACTTGAAAAAGGCGGACATTTACGAAACCAGTGCGTATAAACGCCAAAAATTTCCTTTGGAATCCGGGGATAAGGCTTGGATCTATATCGAAAATTCCAACTAACTTGCAAAAAAACCATCCGTGTCCAAAAAGAAAAAAAAGAAGTACTCCAATGGCGCCTCTCATAAAAACAGGTATGTGCAGAAAGATGGTGCCGTAAAGGCAAAAAAACATTTAGGGCAACATTTCCTTAAAGATGAATCCGTAGCCCAAAAAATTGCACGGACCCTTTCCCTGGAAGGGTACACCAATGTTATCGAAATAGGGCCCGGCATGGGGGTGCTCACTAAATATTTGCTTCAAAGGGATTTGGATCTTGTGGCGATGGATCTGGATGAAGAATCCATCGTTTACCTCAACCACAGTTTTCCTTTGGAGCACGCTGCCATTCTAAAGCAAAACAATCGCTTGAATGTCATTGAGGCGGATTTCCTCAAATTTGACCTTATGGAGCTCTATGGCGAGGAACAATTTGCGATTACAGGCAACTTTCCATACAACATCTCCAGCCAGATAGTTTTTAAAATGCTGGAATTGCGGAAACAGGTACCCGAATTTTCGGGAATGTTCCAAAAAGAAGTGGCCAAGCGTATTTGCGAGGAACCTGGAAGCAAGACCTACGGTATTCTTTCGGTACTCGTTCAAGCATATTATAAAGCAGAGTACTTGTTCACGGTGCCACCTGGGGTTTTTGACCCGCCCCCTAAGGTAGATTCCGGTGTGCTACGGTTAACAAGAAAGAAGGAATTGAACCTGCCGTGCGACGAACGCCTTTTCTTTAAGGTTGTCAAAACATCCTTTAACCAAAGACGAAAAACCATCCGAAACAGTCTTAAAACCTTCAACCTCTCCGATAATCTAAAAGAAGATGCTATCTTTGATCAACGCCCTGAACAGCTAAGCGTAGCTGATTTTGTAACGTTGACACAGAAGATAGCCGATGACCCCGTTTAAACTCACAGACGAACTTTTGGAAGAGATCAGGGAACTGATCGCCGAGAACAAGGACGCTGAACTTCAACTGATGATGAAGGAGTTCCACTATGCCGATATTGCGGAGATAGCGGATGAAATGGAGGTCGAGGAAGCTACCTACCTGATCAAGTTACTGGACAGTGAAAAAACTTCGGACATCCTTGCCGAAATGCACGAGGATATCCGGGAGGCCGTACTTAAAAACCTTACGGCCAAGGAAATTGCCGGTGAGCTTTCGGAACTGGATACGGATGATGCGGCAGATATCATCAACGAACTCCCAAAAGAACTCGTTCAAGAGGTTATCTCGGAAATAGAGGACCGCGAGCACGCCAAGGACATTGTGGACCTTTTGCGATACGAGGAGGATTCTGCCGGTGGCCTTATGGCAAAGGAATTGGTAAAGGTCAACGAGAATTGGACCGTGACCAATTGTGTCAAAGAAATGCGGGCCCAAGCAGAAAATGTGACCAGGGTACATTCCATATATGTGGTAGATGACGAAGGTAAGCTAAAGGGACGTCTTTCCTTAAAAGATTTACTAACGGCATCCACCAAAAGCCATATCAAGGACATATACATCCCCAAGGTCGATTCGGTAAACGTCAACGAAAAAGGCGAAGAAGTTGCCAAAATCATGTCCAAATACGATTTGGAGGCCATTCCCGTAATAGACGAAATAGGACGCTTGGTGGGACGTATCACCATCGATGATATTGTAGACGTAATCCGTGAGGAGGCCGACAAGGATTACCAAATGGCGGCAGGTATCTCACAGGATGTGGAGGTAAACGATAGTATTTGGATATTGACCCGTGCCCGTTTGCCCTGGTTGATTCTGGGCCTGTTGGGCGGACTCAGCGCTGCGGCCATTATGGGAACTTTTGAAGATATGATCTCCAAACACGCCGTGTTGTTCTTCTTTACACCTTTGATCGCGGCGATGGCAGGAAATGTTGGTGTACAATCGAGTGCCATTGTAGTGCAAGGTCTGGCCAACGATGACCTCAAAGGAAGTGTGGGCAACCATTTATTGAAAGAAATGCTGTTGGCACTTTTGAACGGTTTTATCCTTGCATTGCTATTGTTGCTCTTCACATGGATATGGAAAGGATCCTTTGCAACCGCATTGGCCATTTCATTGTCCCTAGTGGTCGTCATCGTGGTCGCTGGTTTGATAGGGACTTTTGTTCCCATGTTCCTTCACAAAAGAAATATTGACCCTGCGATTGCCACAGGCCCCTTCATCACCACAAGCAACGATATTTTTGGAATCCTGATCTATTTTTGGATAGCCAAGATGATTTTAGGGATTTAAGCCTTGATCATGGACAAATCAATGAATACTAGAAGTGAATTTATGTCATCCAGATTGAAAGAGGTTCTTCTGGACGGAAAATGGATAGCTCAAACCAATGTAAAAGAGCAAATAGAAAGTGTAACTTGGATGCAAGCAACTAAAAAGGTTGGTTCGTTAAACACCATAGCTCTGCTTACCTATCACCTTAACTATTACCTTGAAGGGATAACACAAGTGTTCCTGGGTGGCAATCTAGAAATTCGTGACAAGTTCAGCTTTGATATGCCTCCCATTCATTCAGAAAAAGAATGGAGTGAACTGGTCGAAAGTTTTGTGACCAATTCGAAATTGTTTATTGGATGTGTGGAGTCAATGAAAAATTCAAGGTTTAATAAACCTTTTGTTGATGAAAAATATGGTACCTATCAACGAAATATTGAGGGAGTTATTGAACATAGTTATTATCATCTTGGCCAAATTTCACTTATTAAAAAAATTATTTTGGATCTCTGACATTTGACCTAATTTATTACTTGTCTTAAAATGACACCTATCAACCTCAAGGAAAAACACGCCGAATTCACCGAACAATGGCATCCCCATCAAATTGCCATTGTTGATGATATGCAGGTACTTTTGGCCAAATTGCAAGGTGAATTTGTATGGCATGCCCACGAGAATGAAGATGAACTGTTTCAAGTGATCAAAGGAACCCTGTACATGCAATTTCGCGACAGGACCGAGGTTGTAAACGAAGGTGAAATCATTGTGGTACCCAAAGGTGTAGAGCACAACCCGATGACCAAAAACGGTGAAGAGGTACATGTGCTTCTTTTTGAGAAAATGACTACGGCCCACACGGGGAAAGTGCAACACGAAAAGACACAAACGCAATATCCAAAAATCTAGGTGTTGTATATTTGCCCCTATGAAAGTTCTCCACTTAGATACCAATCACCCGTTGCTCATTGAACAATTTGCCGATCTTGGGTTCGAAAATCACGAAGATTACACATCCACCAAAGAGGAAGTAGAAAAGAAAATCCATGAGTACGATGGTATCATCATCCGTAGCAGGTTTACCATAGACCAGCAGTTTCTGGAAAAGGCCACCAATCTTAAATTCATCGGAAGAGTGGGCGCAGGCTTGGAGAACATTGATACGGACTACGCCAAATACAAAAATATATTCATGGCATCCGCCCCCGAAGGAAACAGAAATGCTGTGGGGGAACACGCTCTGGGCATGTTGTTGTCCCTTATGAACCATATGGGCAAGGCCGACCGCCAAGTAAGAAAAGGAAAGTGGAAGCGCGAACAAAACAGGGGCGTTGAACTTGATGGAAAAACGGTAGGCATTATTGGTTACGGAAATATGGGCAAGGCTTTTGCCAAAAAACTACGTGGTTTTGATGTCGAGGTCATCTGCTATGATATTGTTGGTGGCGTAGGTGATGAAAATGCCCGCCAGGTAGGAATTATGGAATTTCAACAACGCTCCGATGTTATTAGCTTGCATGTACCCCAGACCGAGCAGACCATCGGCATGATAAATACAGAATTTATTGAGAAAATCCATAAACCGTTTTGGCTATTGAACACTGCACGAGGAAAATGTATAGTGACCAAAGACCTGGTGCAGGCCCTTAAATCCGGAAAAGTTCTCGGTGCTGGACTGGACGTATTGGAATACGAACAAAAGTCCTTTGAAAATATGTTCGCGCAAAAACCGAAGGCATTCAAATATCTGCGCAAAGCCAAAAATGTGTTGCTCACCCCGCACATAGCTGGCTGGACCGTGGAAAGCAAGGAAAAATTGGCCCAGACCATTGTTGATAAAGTCAAAGAAAGATTTTCTTAACTTTACAAGCCATCCAATCAACTTTTGGCTCTGGTATTTATTAATATACCACACATGACAATAGATGCCAAAACACCGGATGAGTATATAGCAAAGCTTTCCATTGAACGACAGGAGCCTGTTTCCAAACTTCGGGACACCATAAAACAGAATTTACACAAGGGTTTTGAGGAATGCATCAACTATGGAATGATCGGGTTTGTGGTACCGCACTCCATATATCCCGACGGGTATCATGTGGACCCGAAATTACCGCTCCCCTTCATCAATATTGCATCGCAAAAAAACTTTGTGGCGCTTTACCACTCAGGCATCTATGCCAATCCAGAACTGCATGATTGGTTTGTTGCCGAATACCCTAAACACGTAAAAACAAAATTGGATATGGGCAAAAGCTGTATCCGCTTTAACAACATCAATACTATTCCTTATCAACTCATTGCAGCGCTTTGTCAAAAAATAACGCCACAAGAGTGGATTGTGCTGTATGAAAAAAACACCAAAAGATCATGAAAAATAGAGTAACGGGATTGGGCGGGTTTTTCTTTAAAAGCAAGAATCCGGACCATATTAAACAATGGTACAAAAACCATCTGGGACTGAACACGGACAGATACGGATGTACCTTTTGGTGGAAGGACAAAGAAGGTAACGACTGTTCTACGCAATGGAGCCCGATGGAGGAGAAAACCGAATATTTTAAGCCGAGCGAAAAACAGTTCATGATGAACTTTAGAGTAGAAAACTTGGTGGAACTACTTGAGGTACTGAAAAAGGAAGGCGTCACCGTGGTAGGGGAAATGCAAGAATATGAATATGGTAAATTCGGTTGGATATTGGATCCCGAAGGAAACAAACTCGAACTATGGGAACCTGTTGATAAAGCCTTTCTATAGATATCAAATTATTTGTTACATTTATCCTTCATTAACCAACACATTAAATAAAATGTCGGAAGAAAAAAAAGATTTTGGCGATAAAGCTGAAGAAGCTGCAAAGGATTTTAAAGAGGATGTAAACAAAGCCTTTGATCCTGCAAACCCAGATAGTGGTAAAACGGTTGCCATTGTAGCTCACCTAACAATAATCGGCTGGATTATCGCTTTGATAATGAACAGCAGCAATAAAACGGAAATTGGTTCCTTTTATATAAGACAAACCTTAGGAATCGGTTTGCTAGGAATTGTACTGGGAATTATTCCTATAATTAACTTTATTGCTTGGATTTTTCCACTCATTTTATGGATTGTAAGTTTAATAGGAGCCATAAATGGAAATAAAAAACCCGTATTTCTTGTGGGTGAATATTTCCAAGATTGGTTCAAAAGCCTATAAAATTTTAAAAAGCCAAATTAATGATATTTGGCTTTTTTTGAACATTTATTCATCGTAATATTACAATAAATAAGCCTTTCATATGACTATCGGAACTATGAAGCCTTCGGATTGGCAAGAGGTCTCCGCCATATATTTGGAAGGAATAGCTACGGGCCTTGCCACTTTTGAGACCAAAGCCCCCTCTTATGAACAGTGGGACAATGCCCATACCCAAGAGTGCCGTTTGGTAGCTAAGAATGATGGTATAATTGTGGGGTGGGCAGCACTCTCCCCAGTTTCCAGTCGCTGTGTTTATGGTGGAGTGGCCGAAGTAAGTGTCTACATTTCTGATAAAAACCGTGGGAAGGGCGTTGGCAAACTGTTGATGCACCATTTAATCGAAGAAAGTGAAAAAGCAGGTTATTGGACCATACAATCCGGTGTATTTCCAGAGAATACAGCAAGCATCAAACTACACGAAAAAACAGGTTTCCGTTACATAGGAAAGCGGGAACGTGTCGGCAGGATCCATGGGGTTTGGAAAGACAATCTCTTGTTCGAGAGAAGAAGCAACAGTGTTGGGATGGACTAACCTTCCTCAGCAGTACCATTTCCTTCGGCCACCTTGCGTTCCAGCTCGGCCTGAAACTCCTCCATCACTGGCTTTACAGTACTCTCTGGAAGGTCTGCGATACGGATGTACATCAAACCATCCACAGAATTGTTGAACAAGGGGTCTACATTGAATGCCACCACCTTCGCATTTTGTTTGATGTACTTTTTGATCAATACAGGTAATCGCAAGTTTCCAGGTTCCACTTCACTGATCAGCTTATCAAACTTGTTCAGATCCGCTTGGGTTTCATCAAATACAAACTCTTTGTCCGCATCCTTCAATTTTACCTTGAATTCTTTTTTGGGGCGGATGTATTGTGCCACATAGGGATCCCAGTAATTGGATTTCATGAACTCGATCATCAGCGACTTGGAAAAGTTTGAAAATTGGTTGCTTATGCTAACCCCGCCAATCAAGTATCTGTGCTCAGGATGCCTTAAGGTCGTATGCACGATACCCTTCCAAAGCAGGAACAACGGCATGGGTTTTTGCTGATATTCCTTCACAATGTATGCCCTGCCCATCTCGATGGACTTCTCCATCATTCCGTACAGTTCGGGCTCAAATCGGAAAAGATCTTGAAGGTAAAAACCATCGATCCCATATTTATTGAAGATCTCCGAACCCAATCCCATCCGGTAGGCTCCCACAATGGCCTTGGAATCATCGTCCCATAAAAACAAATGATGATAATAGGAATCAAACTTATCAAGATCAATGGCGTTATTGGTGCCCTCTCCTACTTCCCTAAATGTAACCTCGCGCTGTCTTCCAATCTCGTTCAAGCAAAAAGGCATGTCCTTCGCCTGGGCCAAAAACACCTCATAATTTTTGCTCTGGAGCATTCGACAATCCTTTTCCCTTAGCTTTTCTATCTCGCCTTCCAGTACTTTTGCGCTAATGGCAGTGGCAATTTTTTGAGGGGGTTTAGGGATTTTAAGGGATGTCGGCACTTTGTCCAAGAACCGTTCCTTTTCAAACGCATTGGCCAACAAATAGGTTTTTTTTCGGAGCAGTTCCGCAAAATCCTCCAAGGTTTTTTCCTCATTTTGGGTATTGACCGAAATAGGCTGGCCTATCCGGACTTTTATGGGGCGTCTGCTCTGCGAAGTAAGTTCTGAAGGCAACTTTGCCGTTCGGAAGACATCGTCAATTTTGGACAATCGATAAAACAACCTACTGTTCTTGGCATGAAAATAAATGGGCACTACCGGCACCTCTGCCTTTCGTATCAATTTTATGGCCGCCTCTTCCCAAGGTCGGTCCACCACCAATTTTCCATCTCGATAGGTGGATACCTCACCCGCCGGGAAAATTCCCAGGGGATGGCCATCGCGAAGGTGCTGTAGCGCATTCTTAAAGCCTACGATACTACTCTTGGCGTCCTTGTGGCCTTCAAACGGATTCACCGGCATTATATAGGGCTTCAACGGCTCAATCCTATGCAACAAAAAGTTGGCTATTATTTTATAATCAGGTCGTTCGTTCAACAATAGTTTGAGCAACAACACACCATCGATTCCCCCCAACGGATGGTTGCTTATGGTGATATACGGACCGGATTTTGGAAGCCTTTTTAAATCCTCCTCCGGAATCTCAAAATCAATTTCGTAGTGATGGAGAATAGCATCCAAAAATTCTGGACCCGAAAGGTCCTTGTTCTTATCATAAAATCTATTGATGGTGCTAATTCGAGTGGCTTTCATCAACAGCCATCCCACAAACGTGCCCAAAAAGCCATATTTGTCCAAGTGGATGACCTTCGCCACCTCTTTAGCAGAAACCAAACCCATAGAAAAAATTTTTAGGTACCTGTAAAGATAGAAAATAAACCTAAGAGCTCTTTTTACACAATCGTTAAGACTAAGCTCTTATTTTACAACCAATTGAACCGTTTCCTTACCTCTTTGTTCTACCAAAACGGACTTTCCATTTTGAAGGGATTTGACAGAATCATCGTTAAAATGGCGGATGGTATAAAGGGACACATCCTCGTGGCAGACAACTTTGAATTTTCTTTTTAGTTCATCCAACAAAGGAGGTAAGCCTCTAAACTTATTATCTAAACAAACTGAGAAACTAATAGCGGAATTCTGGATCAAGTCCACCTTTAATCTATGATCATGGAACAGCTTGAAAATTTCGCTGATGTTATCCTCTACAATAAAGGAAAAGTCCAGGGAAGACAATTTTAGCAAGACCTGATTTTTCTTCACGATAAAACAGGGTACTTTTGGCTCTATACCATTGCCCTTGCCTACCGTAGTTCCCTTGTCCTTGGGATTCACAAACGATTTTACTTTTAAGGGAATTTCCTTACGCTGTAAAGGCTGCAATGTCTTTGGGTGAATTACCGAAGCTCCGTAAAACGCAAGTTCAATGGCCTCGCGGTACGAAATCTTGTCCAACAACCGGGCGTTTTCGAAGTTTCTGGGGTCCGCGTTCAAAACACCGGGAACATCCTTCCAAATCGTCACAGATTCTGCATTGAGGCAATAGGCCAAAATTGCAGCGGAGTAATCGGAACCCTCTCGTCCCAAGGTAGTGGTAAAGTTGTTGTCGTCACTGCCCAAAAAACCTTGGGTAATGTTCAATTTGGAGACATCCACTTTGGCAACCACTTCTTGCTGGGTACGCTCCCAATTTACTTGGGCATCCCTATTGCTATTGTCCGTTTTGATCAATGTACGAACATCCAACCATTCGTTGGCAATACCAATTTCGTTTAAGTAGTCACTTACGATGGTAGTGGACAACAGTTCTCCATAACACACCACCTGATCATAAACAAAAGCATATTTAGGTGATTTGTTCCAGGCCAAAAATCCTTTTACCTCTTCAAAAAGGACCTTAACTTTCGCATAAACGGGATGGCCCGGGTTTTGGAAAAGATCGGACAAAATCCCATTGTGATAATCGATAACTTCTTGGATAGAGGCATTGACCTCATCCTTATCGTTAAAATAGGACTCCACCACCTTTTCCATGGCGTTGGTGGTTTTTCCCATGGCCGAGATCACCACCAATGTATCGTTGTAACCGACTTCCTGTAAAACGTTCACTACATTTTTTACCGCATCTGCATCTTTGACCGATGCGCCCCCAAACTTAAATACTCTCATGTATTTTATATTCTGATATTTGGTCGGCCTTAATTAAGGCTTTCCATATAATTTTTGATTCCTTTTTCATCCAATTGAACCACGTCCCAATCCCTTAGCACATTGGCCCCTTTCTTTTCATAAAACTCGATGGCTGGTTCGTTCCAGTCCAATACTTCCCAGCAAATGCGCTTTACCCCCAGACTGGCACCATACTTCACCACCTCGTTTAGCAAGGCTGTTCCCAGGCCGCTTCCACGCATCTTTTCGGATACGATCAAATCTTCCAAGTGAATGGCAGGGCCCTTCCAGGTAGAATATCTTGAATAGACCAAGGCTATACCTACAATCCCATCTTGCGTATCTGCAACAAAACAATGGAACAACCTCTGATCACCGAAACCATGTTCCATTAAATCTTGCTCGGATATTTCAACAGCATCGGATTCCTTTTCAAAATCGGCCAATTCCTGGATCAATTTCAAAACCTGTTCCATATCCGTTGGTCGCGCCTCCCTGATTGTATACTCCATAATTGTTACAAATAAAACTCAAAGTTATAAATTTACATAATTAAAGTCCTTCGAAAACGTTGTAGTTTCACAAAATGCCCGATATTTGTCCGTAAATAAAACAGTCTTTCCCAATGTTTGACAAACAACGACTAACCATGGGCGAATTTATCATCGCCAACCAAGAATCATTTCAATACACTTCCGGGGAACTTTCAAGATTGCTGAACGGTATCCGTTTGGCCGCAAAAGTGGTAAACCACGAGGTAAACAAAGCCGGATTGGTGGATATTATTGGTGCCGCAGGTGAGACCAATATCCAAGGTGAAAACCAACAAAAACTGGATGTTCTGGCCAATGAAAAATTCATACAGACCTTGAAAAACCGTGAAATTGTTTGTGGTATAGCCTCGGAAGAGGAAGACGATTTTATCACCATCAACAGTTTTGACAAACAGCACCAAAACAAATATGTGGTTTTGATAGACCCCTTGGACGGTTCGTCCAATATTGATGTAAATGTTTCCGTAGGCACCATTTTTTCCATTTACCGTAGGGTCACACCGGTTGGAACCCCAGTGACCCTGGAAGATTTTCTCCAACCGGGACGGAACCAGATTGCCGCAGGTTACATCATCTATGGAACCTCTACCATGTACGTCTACACAACGGGACATGGCGTGAATGGTTTTACCTTGAATCCAGCGCTGGGCACATTTTACCTATCCCACCCGAACATGCAATTTCCGGAAACAGGTCAAATTTACTCTGTAAACGAAGGAAACTACATCCATTTTCCACAGGGAGTGAAGGATTACATCAAGTATTGCCAAATGGAGGAAGGCGATAGGCCATATACCTCAAGATATATTGGATCACTGGTTTCTGACTTTCACCGCAACATGATCAAGGGGGGAATCTATATGTACCCAAAAAGTAGCAAGGTCCAAAATGGAAAACTCCGTTTGTTGTACGAATGCAACCCGATGGCATTTTTGGCCGAACAGGCCAATGGTAAAGCCAGCGATGGCTATAAACGTATTATGGACATACAACCTACTGAGCTGCACGAACGGGTCCCATTTTTCTGTGGAAGCAAAAAAATGGTAGAAAAAGCAGAGGAATTTATGGCAAAGTCCTAGCTTTTGCGCTTCATTAATTCGTGGTAGTCCTCGAATGGAATTTTTCCGGTAAATATTTTGATCGATTTATCGACGATCTCTGCTGCCGATTTTGGAGAAAAACCTAGGCCAATGGCATACTTTTCTACAATTTTACGCTCCTCATCGTCAATATCGTGGTCAGAGAAGATAATTTGAAAAAATTCGAATAGCCTCATATACCTTTGCTCTCCACTATGAGGAGTTTCGATAGGATATTTGTTCTCCTTTTTCATTACCTCTTTGAATTCATCTTCGGTAATGTCGAGCTTAAACGCAAACTTATCCAAAATCGCTTTTTCCTTTGGATTGATTTCACCATCCACCGCGGCCAAACTTGCCAAAGTGGCAAAATGGGCCAAATTCTTCTTGTGGTCTCCGTGCTCGTAAAGATCTAAAATTGGCATATCTTGAATTTTGTGGCACAAATATAAATCTTATCGCAAAATACCGGGTACAAACGCACTAAAGAAATTCGTATTTTCAAACCTAAGTTTTAACACACTGCAAGATTCCGAACTCTTCCATATTGCCGAAAATTGGTTCCAAGAACAAAATTGGACACCATTCCCGTTTCAAAAAGAAAGCTGGAAAGCTTTTTTGGATGGCAAACACGGACTTTTGAACGCTCCCACGGGAAGCGGGAAAACCTATGCACTTTGGTTTCCGATCATGCTCAACTACATCAAAAACCATCCGAACTATAAAACTAAGCACAAAAAAGGGCTGAAAGCCATATGGATTACGCCCTTGCGGGCACTTTCCCAAGAAATAAAACAATCTGCGGAGCGTATTACCCAAGATTTGGAAACACAAATGACAGTAGGCATCCGAACCGGGGACACTTCAGCGAAAGAACGGGCAAAAATGCGGACCAACATGCCCGACCTATTGATCACGACCCCGGAAAGCCTGCAACTGTTGTTATCCTCGAAGGGCTACAAAAAAATATTCAAGGACTGTTCCGCCATTGTCGTGGATGAATGGCACGAACTTTTGGGCACCAAGCGGGGCGTTCAAATGGAATTGGGCCTGTCCCGATTAAAAACGGTCTGTAAGGAGTTGCGGATTTGGGGCATATCGGCCACCATCGGAAACCTGGAACAGGCTCGCGAGGTTTTATTGGGGCCATCATCCCCGGAGTTGGAAAATTCGGTTCTGGTCAAGGCCAATCTCAATAAAAAAATTACGGTAAAAAGTATTATTCCAAAGGAAATGGAAACCTTTCCTTGGCGCGGGCATTTGGGGTTGCATCTTTTGGATCAAGTGGTGCCCATCATCCACAACAGCAAAACTACGTTGCTCTTTACCAACACCCGCAGTCAATGTGAAATCTGGTTCCAAAAAATACTGGAAAAGTATCCCGAGTTCGCCGGTGAAATGGCGATGCACCACGGCAGCATCAACAAGGAAACCCGACTTTGGGTGGAACAGGCCATCCGTAATGAAAGCCTAAGGGCCGTGGTCTGCACCTCCAGCCTTGACCTAGGTGTGGATTTTGCTCCGGTGGAAACGGTAATACAAATTGGTGGGCCCAAGGGCGTAGCACGTTTTTTGCAACGGGCCGGGCGAAGCGGCCACAGACCGGGAGTGGAAAGCGTCATCTACTTTTTGCCCACACATGCTATTGAATTAGTTGAGGCCTCGGCCATGCAAAAAGCCGTTTTGAACAGCGCCGTCGAAGACCGTATTCCCTACCTGAACAGTTTTGATGTCCTTATCCAGTATTTGACCACCTTGGCGGTTTCCGATGGGTTTTATCCGGATGACATCTACCCCGAAATCAAACAAACATTTTGCTACCGGACATTGACCAAAGAACAATGGCAATGGCTCCTCAATTTTTTGGTCATTGGAAGCCAAAGCCTGAAGAGTTACGACGAATACAAAAAGGTGGAAATTGAAGAAGATGGCAAATTCAAAGTGAACAACAGGGCCGTGGCCATGCGGCACCGCTTCCAGATTGGAACCATTGTTGGCGACGCTATCATTTCGGTTCGTTATCAAAAAGGAGGGTATATTGGTAGTATTGAGGAATATTTTATCTCCAAATTAAGTCCGGGGGATGTATTCACCTTTGCCGGTCGAAATTTAGAATTCATTCGGATCAAAGGAATGTCGGCCCATGTGCGCAATTCCAGTAAAAGGACCAACAAAGTCCCTAGTTGGATGGGCGGGCGATTGAGTTTCTCTGCAAAAATGTCGGAATTGCTCCGTCAAGAATTATATACCGCTGAGTTGGAGTTTTCAGAACAATCCGAGGAAATACGAGCATTGCAACAAATGTTTTCCAAACAACGGGAAGAAAGTATAGTGCCCCAACCGTATCAATTTTTAATTGAAACCTTCAAGACCCGTGATGGTTACCATCATATGTTTTACCCGTTTGAAGGAAGGGCAATTCACGAAGGCATGAGCAGTCTGTTGGCCTATCGCATCAGCCTGCTGGCACCTATCACCTGTTCGCTGGCCTTCAACGATTATGGTTTTGAATTGCTTTCCGACAGGCAAATCAATATTCAGGAAGTTTTGGACAACAATCTTTTTACACCGGAATATATGTTGTCCGACCTTCAAAAAAGTTTGAACTCCAATGAAATGGCCCGTCGAAAATTCCGTGATATTGCCGTTATCAGCGGAATGGTTTTTACGGGCTATCCAGAAAAAGGAGTGAAAATGAAACATCTGCAAAGCAGTTCGGAACTTTTGTTCGATGTCTTCCGTGATTTTGAGGACGATAATTTGCTCTACCAACAAGCCTACACCGAAACTTTTGAGCACCAATTGGAAGAAGGCAGGTTGCGCTTGGCCCTGGAGCGTATTGCGCAACAGGAAATTGTTTGGAAGCAATGTTCCCAACCTACACCCCTCTCCTTTCCCATTATCACCGATAGGTTGCGGGAAAAACTGTCCAACGAGAAATTAGCGGACCGTATTCAAAGAATGATGGCTAAATTGACCAAATGAAGTTGACCATCCATAATCAAGAATTTGAGCTCCACCCTTTGGGTGGAATATTCTGGGAAGAAAAATCACTCTTACTGATCAGCGATGTACATTTGGGCAAAGTATCCCATTTTAGAAAGTTTGGGGCAGCCGTTCCTCGAAAGGCAATCCATAAAAACTTTCTTCTGCTCGATAAGATTGTTTCTGATTTTCAACCTTTTCAAATCTGCTTTTTGGGCGACCTATTCCATTCCTCTTTAAACAAAGAATGGGAACTGTTTGAAAATTGGGTGGCAAAAACACCAACTGAAATACTGTTGGTAGCAGGCAACCACGACATCATTGCCCCTGAAAAATTTGAAAAAATAAAGGTTTCCATATTTCCAGAGTTGGTTGTCGACCCTTTTCTATTGACCCATCATCCCGAGCAACGGGAGGGTTTTTTTACCTTTTGCGGGCATATCCATCCATCCATCAAACTCAAAGGATTCGGTAGGGAACGTATCAAATTACCCTGCTTTTTTAAGTCCGGCGACCAAATGATCCTTCCCGCTTTCGGTCAATTCACGGGCACCCATTCCCTTGACCCCAAAGATTCGGATGAAGTCTTTGCCATTGTGGAGGATAACATTATTAAAGTTTAGGTTTCCAAAATGTCCTCTGGACCGCTCGAAATGATAAAAAATCGAGGTGATTTGACGATTCTTTAACATTGAGTAGAAACCCAAAAAAACATTTTCAGTAAACCTTTTCGCGGTTTATCTTTGCCGCAAAGTTTTTTGGATTGACCAAAACCCCGATTTCACAGCTTTTTGAACAGTCTCCCCAACTTGGGAAACTGAGGGATTCTATTGCCCAAAATCAAAATGCCCCTTCAGAATCATCACGAAAAATTAATTTAAAAGGGCTCGTGGGCTCTTCACTTTCCTTTGTGATTTCCGAAGGTTTTAAATCAACTGAGTCACCCTTTTTGTTGATTTTGGACGACAAGGAGGAAGCTGCCTATCATTTGAACGATTTAGAGCAGCTATTGGGAGAAAAGGATGTACTTTTTTATCCCGGAAGCTACCGAAGGCCCTATCAGATAGAGGAAACGGACAATGCGAACGTGTTGCTCCGTGCCGAAGTGCTCAACCGAATCAACTCCAGAAAAAAACCGGCCATCATCGTCACCTACCCCGATGCGCTCTTTGAAAAAGTGGTCACGCGGAAAGAACTGGACAAGAACACCCAAAAGATAAAGTTGGGCGATGAGATTTCGTTGGACTTTTTAAATGAGGTCCTTTTTGATTATCAGTTCAAACGAGTGGATTTTGTAACAGAGCCAGGGGAATTTTCGGTTCGCGGGGGTATTGTTGACGTTTTTTCCTTTTCTCACGATGAACCCTACCGTATCGAATTTTTCGGGGATGAAGTGGACAGTATCCGAACCTTTGATGTGGAGACACAACTTTCTACGGACAAAGTAAAGAAAATCACCATCATCCCAAATGTGGAGAACAAGTTCACTGAGGAAATCCGCGAAAGCTTCCTAAAATATATTTCGGGCAACACCGTAGTCTTTGCCAAAAATCCAGCCTTGATCTATGACAGGATCGATTCCTTTTTTGAAAAAGCAGAGGAAAGTTTTGCCAAACTGAGCAAGGACATCAAACACGCCCGACCCAAAGAGCTGTTTTTGGATTCACCTTTATTGAAGGAACAGTTGAATGATTATTTGTGCATTCAGATTGGAGTTTCCAGTGGGACCCTGAAACAAGTTCAGGGTGACGAAATCCAGTTCAACACCAAACCGCAACCCTCGTTCAACAAAAAGTTCGACCTGCTCATTGAAAACCTCAACGATAATCGGGATGCTGGCTATAGCAACTATATTTTCTGTTCCACGGAGCAACAGGCCAAGCGCTTTCACGATATTTTTGAAGAAGTGGATGAAACGGTCCATTACCAGACCATTATTTTCCCGCTGTTTCAAGGTTTTGTTGATCAAGACTTAAAAATTGCCTGTTACACCGACCATCAAATTTTTGAACGGTACCACAAATTCCAATTAAAGAACGGTTATGCCAAGAAGCAGGCCATCACATTGAAGGAACTCAACAAACTGGAAATTGGCGATTATGTGACGCACATTGATCACGGTATCGGCAAGTTCGGTGGATTGCAAAAAATTGATGTGGAGGGGAAAAAACAGGAAGCCATCAAACTGATCTATGGTGAGCGTGATATTCTTTACGTGAGCATTCATTCACTTCACAAAATATCAAAATACAACGGAAAGGACGGGGCACCCCCAAAAATTTTCAAACTGGGTTCGGCTGCTTGGAAAAAACTAAAACAAAAGACCAAGGCAAGGGTCAAAAAGATTGCTTTCGACCTCATAAAAGTCTACGCAAAGCGTAGATTGGAAAAAGGTTTCCAATATGCCCCCGACAGTTATTTACAGCACGAGTTGGAAGCATCTTTCCTGTACGAGGATACTCCCGATCAGGAAAAAAGCACCCAAGACGTCAAAAAGGATATGGAGAGCGAACGACCCATGGACAGATTGATCTGTGGTGACGTTGGTTTTGGAAAAACGGAGGTCGCCATACGTGCCGCATTTAAGGCCGTGGACAATGGCAAACAGGTCGCTATTTTGGTGCCGACCACCATTTTGGCATTCCAACATAGCCGGACTTTTAGGGAACGCTTGAAAGAGATGCCCGTGACAGTGGATTACCTCAACCGCTTCCGTACCGCAAAGGAAAAAAAGGATGTGCTGGAGCGCTTGGCCGCTGGTAAAATCGACATCATCATCGGGACCCATCAACTGGTGAACAAAAATGTTCGGTTCAAAGATCTGGGATTGTTGATAGTGGACGAGGAACAAAAATTTGGAGTTTCCGTGAAAGAAAAACTGCGCTCCATCAAAGAAAATGTAGATGTACTGACATTGACGGCCACACCTATTCCGAGGACACTCCAATTCAGTTTGATGGCAGCTCGGGACCTTTCCGTGATCAACACACCTCCACCCAACCGGTACCCTATCGAAAGTCAAGTTATCCGGTTGAACGAGGAAATTATTCGTGATGCTGTGTCTTACGAAATCCAGCGGGGGGGACAGGTATTCTTTATCCATAATCGAATAGAGAATATCAAAGAAGTGGCCGGAATGATCCAACGTTTGGTTCCCGATGCCAAAATTGGCATTGGACATGGTCAAATGGAAGGTAAAAAACTGGAATCGTTAATGCTTTCCTTTATGAACGGGGAGTTTGATGTATTGGTCTCCACCACCATCATTGAAAGTGGGTTGGATGTGACCAATGCCAACACTATTTTTATTCACAATGCCAACAATTTTGGGTTGAGCGACCTTCACCAAATGAGGGGACGCGTGGGCCGAAGTAACAAAAAAGCCTTCTGTTACTTTATCACTCCTCCCTACGAAGTAATGACCCCAGAGGCCCGCAAACGTATTGAAGCGTTGGAGCAATTTACCGATTTGGGAAGTGGATTCAGTATTGCCATGAAGGATTTGGAAATCCGGGGTGAGGGAGATCTTTTGGGCGGTGAGCAGAGTGGGTTTATAAACGAAATTGGGTTCGAAACCTATCAAAAAATACTGTCCGAAGCAATTGACGAACTCAAGGAAAATGAGTTCAAGGAATTATACGATGAGGTTGAGGGTGACAAGGAAAAAGTATATGTAAAGGAGATGCAGCTCGACACGGATTTTGAACTTTTGTTCCCTGACGACTATATCAACAATATCACCGAGCGCCTTAACCTCTACACCCAATTGAACGATGTGGAAGATGAGGAAGGCCTGCAAAAATTCGAGGCGCAGCTCATAGACCGTTTTGGAGAATTACCTGAACCTGCACAAGATTTGATGGATTCCGTTCGCATTAAGTGGATTGCCACCCACATAGGTCTGGAAAAGGTGATTATGAAGAAGGGCAAGTTCATTGGTTACTTTATAGCCGACCAGCAATCCAGTTTTTACCAAAGTGCCGTATTCACCCAAATATTGCAATACGCGCAAACACATCCGCAACTGGTGAAACTTAAGGAAAAACAGACTCGGAACGGACTCCGTTTATTATTGGTCTTTGAAAGAATTACCAATGTGGATAAGGCGTTGAAAGTTTTGGAACCATTCTCCCTTTCTCCTTCAATTTCAGAAGAATAGACAATATTTTTCTAACCTTTTAGTTATAAAAATACCATTAACTAAAAAAAACTCATTATGAAACTTTTTCCAGCGAAATTGCTTTTAGGGATAGTTTTGTCTTTCCTTCTCTGTTCCTGTTCCAGTGACGATAATGGAGGTAGTCAAGAAGTAGCTGATTTTACAGTTTCCAACTTTACAGATCAAAGGGATGGCACCGTTTATAAAACTGTGAAAATAGGAACCCAAGTTTGGTTTGCAGAAAATCTCAACTACACATTGGGAAATGGCCAAAGCACCTGCTATGAAGAGGATGCTACCAATTGTTTGTTTTATGGTCAACTTTACAATTGGGACGACGCCTTAACCGCTTGCCCCAATGGCTGGCATCTTCCCTCGGAAGAAGAATGGCAAGAACTTTTTGACTATTTGGGTGGAATAGCTACCGCTGAGGGCCTATTGGAAGTTGGCGCCACCAATTTAAACACAAAGATCAACTTTGATCTATTGGCCGCCGGGTGGCTTTCCAATGACACATATGACTACTTAGCTTATACAGGTTTCTACTGGACATCCACTCCAGGAGATGGAACAACACAACTACCTTCAAGCAAAGCTATTATATATAGCCCTGGCACTACGCTGGAATTTGGACAATCAAGCTTGGGAAGAGGGTTTAGTTGCAGGTGTGTGGAGGATTAAAAAGCCTCATAAACCTGCTTTACAAACTCCCCAATTTTTGAAGGCTCCAGCCAACGGGTCACAATGACCAATCCGCTTTTTTGGTCCACCACTATAAAATTGCCCCCAAAACCAGCAGCGTAGAACACATGCTCGGGAACACCTTGCCAATGTCTACCTCCTTTTTGGTTGAGCCACCACATGTAACCGTAATTTATGTTGGGAACAGATGGTGTAATGGCTTTTTTAATCCAATCCTCGCTAATGATCTGCTCATCTTCCCATTTTCCGTTGTTCAGAAAAAGAATGCCGAATCGGGCCATATCCTCCGTGGAAATAAAAAGTCCGGCTCCAGAGTGTCCACCACCCGTAACGGACTTCATTTTGATTCCATCAACAACCGTCCAAGCGTTATCGTAGCCAAACCACCTCCAAGAAGTGGTGGCGCCAATTTTGTCCATCACCTCTTCTTTGAGGACCATGGGGACAGGTTTTCTCCACACATGGGTGAGAGAATAGGCAAGTACGTTCACGCGAACGTCGTTGTATTCCATTACGGTACCCGGTTCGTTAAGGGTTCGGAATTTCCAATCGTCCAAACCACCTTCGCTGGGTGGGCGATCACCCCAATCTTTTCCACCCCAGAGTTCCCCCGACCAATCTGAATTTTGTTGTAGCAAATGTTCCCAGGTAATTTTGGAATTATGTTCCCCATCAAAAGTACCGTCCCAAATGTAGTTGCCCACTTTATCTTTGGTATCATGGATCAAACCTTGATCTTCTGCCAATCCGGCCACGGTGGACAAAAAACTCTTGGTAACGCTAAAGGTCATGTCCACACGTTTGGTGTCGCCCCAAGAAGCCAGAACATAGCCGTTCTTCATAATCATACCAGCGGGACCTCCGCGTTTTTTTGTTGGGCCCAAAACATCATGAAACGGTTCCTTTTCAAACCCCTTTAAGATGGCAATTCGTAAATCCCTTGAACCGGAATACTCATTGTTATTGGCAAAATCAACAGCCCTGCCCAGTGCAGATTGATCAAACTTAAATTGACCTTTTTCGACTGATTCCCATGTTGCATAGCGCTCTGGAAAATTGATTTGTTGTGCGTTAGTTTCAAGAGTAGAAGAAAGTGCGACAATAAGTACAATTACAACAAAAATGTTTTTCATCTTTCGGAGGTTTGGTTTGGACAAGAAAGGTAGTGATTGTTGGGGAATTTATCGCCCACCAAAACATCTAGGATAGTTTCGGCAAACATCTATTTGAATGAGATTCCGTGTCATGCTTCGACAACGCCCAGCATCCAAATGACAGCTATAGACTAAAACCGTTTCTTATGGACTTGGTTGCCTTCCTTGTCGTAATAGCGCCACGTGCCCAATTGCTGATCATCACGGAAGCGACCTCTTATTTTTCGCGTACCATCCGAGTAGAATTCTTCATAACGACCATGTTTTAGGCCATCCTTTAAACCCACTTCAAACCGAATGTTTCCGTTGCTATATTTTTTACTGAAGGATTTGGCATTCAGGTCCGTTGGATAAATGGGGCCCAAATCAAAAACGGTATCGGAGATCTCGGTTGTCGTTGAACTATCAGTTTTTGGAACGGGTTTGGTAGATGTTTTGACCGAATTGATGGTCTTCTTCCTTACTTCCTCCACATCCTGATAATTGAGCACCAATCTACTTTCGAACAAATCATCTTCGGGCTTCAGTTGCAATCCTACTTGAGGAAAACAAATGATAAAATCCTTGTTCTTACGCATTTTTTGCTTGGTAGTGGCATCGGCCAGGGCATACATATTATCAAACAGCAAAGGCACATTACTGTATACGAACACGGTGGATTCAGAATCAAACTTTTGATCAAAGTTTTTGAACGTTGCCGAAGTAGCCAAGATCTCACTCTCCGTTACTTTATCAATGATGCCCTTTAAGGTATTGGGACTATCACTAAAAATCACAAAATCATCAATCTGGGTAAAGTACGGCTTATCAAATTCATCAAACCTACCGCCCAAGAGTATTTTAAAGAAGCCTTTTATGGATAGAAAATTGATTTCGTAGTCCTTATAATTGACCGCTTTGAACTTTACAGGTGTTTTTTTTCGTATTTGCTCTACCACAAAGTCCAAATTGGTCTTGGCATCTTCGGCATCATTGGCCTTGAGAACCAAGGCCACATCATTTTTGCCCTGATTTATGTGTGATTTGATTTGAAGCACGGCAATCTCGTCCCCGATCCAACTCACAAAGTTTTCTTCAACGTCTATTTTGAGAAATTTTTCCACCTTGGCGATCCCGGCCTGATAACTCTCGAACTGCTCCGGGTCGTTCTGCTGTACCCTTTCAAAGTTCTTGTAGAACTCTGCGAAGCTGTCAAACCCATAACTGATGTAAAGCGCCGTACTATTAGGCGCAATTTGGGGAATGGAACGCTCGGCCGTGCCCGACTTTTGCAACGCCTCCAAATAATATTCGTTCACATCGCTGATGTTGGTATATCCATTGGCCGTTAAGGTGCTATTCTCATCCAAATCAAAATAAAAGCCCGAGAACAAAAAGTTTTCACTTACCCGTTGTACCCAATCGGAAGGTCTGTCCGAGTACATTTTAATGTAATCATCAAAAAAATGATACTGCACGTACATCCGAAACAAATCCTCATGCCCTACTTTTTGGTTGATTTCCAAAAAATTGAGGTTTCGCCCCAGGACGGGTTCATTATATTGGTCTATTGAGGCTTCCACCAACGTATGGGTATAAGAGGCCACCAATTGGTTTTTAATGAAGGACAGGTACATCGTCTCCTTGGTGTCCCTGTCGTGGACTTCTAGAATTTCATGCTCGTGATAGGTTCGTTTGCTCAGGACATACCCATCATCCAATAAGGTGTTCAAATAGGTTTTGAGCAATTGTAGTTTGGCAATGCGCTTTAAATCCAGCACATAAAAAATCCCGTAATCTTTGGGTGATATCATGTGGATGGATATGAACAGGGAACGGTTATCAAAAAACTCGAACAGTTTATGGTTGTCGTTAAAAACCGTATCTACTTTTTGAATGTTCTCCGTGAGATCCGAAAAGTAATCGTTCTTTTTAAGGTGGTGCCAAGCCTTGCTCCTGCTTACCTTTTCCCAACTTTCCACGGGCTGTTCGGATTCGATGATGAAAACGGCGTCCTTCGGAATCAAATAAATGGACTGTAGATTGGTCTTGGGAGATAGAATAAATATATAGGCCAAATAGCACAAGTACAGCACAAAAAGGCCCAGCAAACCGAAAAGAATCCTTTTTTTGGTCATTTTTCCAAAAAGTGTCTTTTTCTAGAACGAAGAAGATCTCTTTTTAGTTTAGACCAAGAAAAGGATTCTCAAATTATAAGGATTTTAAATCTTTGATGGTCTTAAAAGCGACATCCACTTGTTCATCGTTCACCAAAATGGTAAACTCGTTAGTGGTAGAGATCACCTCATAAAGTACAATGCCTTCCCAGGCCAAACGTTGAAAGATGAAATAGTATATACCTGGTACCGAAACGTTCTCGGCAGGTAATTTTACCGTAATGGAAGACAGTCCTTCCGCCTTTTGCGTGCAACGTTCCATTTTAAAGTTCTTTTCCACCACACCGTCCATCACATTGCTGATCACAATATTGATTTCGTTTACACCACGCGAAGAGGTATAGAACACATCTTGGTTTATGTTGACTTCTTCCAATAATCTAGCTTGTTGTTGCAAAATGGTGTCCGACGCCAAAAAAGTATAGTCCGTGAGGTTGGAACGGACGGTAATTTCACCGATGTTCTTGAGTACCTTCACGATTTTATGCGTGGCCCTGAACTCCAGGTCATCGGACAGGCGCTTTAGTGCCATTACAATGGCCCCGTCCTTTACATCTTTCCCTAATTCTTCTGCAATCTCAGGTTTTATCTGTCTGGACAAGGATGTTAGGTTTATAATTCCTTGTGCGAGAGCTGTTTGCAAAAAAGGCTTTTTCTTGATGTAGTGTTCGACTACGGCAGAAATTGTTTTCATCTTTGGTTGATTTTGAACAAAAATAACATATTGTTACAAAACAAACAAATGGTTAAAAATAATAAAATGTATTTTCAAAGTGCTCAACCTCAATTTTTTCATCTTTTTGAATCACCGTGATCACATCGAACCGTACCTCCAAATCATCGTCCGACTTCTCTACAAAATGGTTGATCTCCATGGTCAACAACTTAATTTTCTTAGTGGAAATCTCTTCTGAAATTTTCTTGAAAAACCCCGCTTTTCTTGACTTCCCCTCAACTATCGCCAAGATGTTATCCTTTGCTCTGATAATATCTACCTCAGCTTTTAAACAGCAATAGTTCAGATCTCTAATTTTTGTCCAGAAGCCTTTAAAAATTCCATCGGTTTTTGCTCACCAAGCTTACCAAATGTGTTAGGATCACCCATACAATTTGTAAAAGTCCAAAAAAAATATGCATTTCGTCGAAAAATTTGGTCGTTCACAGACTTTAGAACGTTAAGGTTGTAATTTGTTGGCTCAATTGAACCACATCCAACACTAGCATAAGCATATAGTTCACCCCAAAACTATGTACCAAATTAACGCCAGACATTGCTATGGAGTACTTTATCAATTGTAATTCCTCAACCTTGGCGCCGTACACTACTCCATTGGACGAGGTGCGTGCGGCCCACTTGTACCGAAGGCTTGGTTTTAGTGCCTCTGTACAGACCATAAATGACGCTGTGGGAGAATCAGCTAGCGCGCTTGTAGACAATTTGGTCAACCAAGCGATCGCCGCCCCGACAATTCCTGCACCACAATGGGCAGATTGGAACAATGCCGACTATCCGGCCGATGATGATCTGGCTCGGCAAATGAGAAACGCCCAAATCGAAGATCTTACCACTGCTTATGGTAACGCTCTTGTCAACAATGAACTATTGGACCGACTCAGTTTTTTCTGGAGCAATCACTTTGTTACCCAATTAGAAACTTATAATTGTCCCGGTTTCCTATTCTATTACATCAATTGTCTACAACGTAATGCCTTGGGCAACTTTAAGACCTTTACCAGCGAAATAGGCCTTACCAGTGCCATGCTCTATTATCTGGATGGTGTCCGAAACCGCGGGAACAATCCCAACGAGAACTACGCCCGTGAGCTATACGAACTTTTCACTTTGGGTGAAGGGAACAATTACACGGAAGAAGACATTATTGAAACCTCCAAAGCCTTATCCGGATACACCGAACGCGGCGAAGAAGGCTGTACTGCAGTTACCTTTGACCCTACCGAGTTCAATACCGAAAACAAGACCATTTTTGGACAGTCCGGAAATTGGGGCTATGATGATGTAATCGATATTCTTTTCAATGAAAGACCGGATGAGATAGGATGGTTTATCTGTAAAAAATTATACGAATTCTTTGTCCATCCCGATTCAACCAGTGATGATGGAGGAATCGCTCCCCAAATCATTGACGGTTTAGCAGACACATTTATCAGCAGCGGGTTTGAAATTGCCCCAGTACTTCGACAATTGTTTAAAAGTCAGCACTTTTTTGATGAAACCGCAATCGGTGTCATTATTAAGAGTCCTGCCGATCTGTATTTCAACCTTTTGAAAGAAACCGGTTTCACTTACGATGACACAACCGTTTTGAACATGATTGATTCATGTGCACTGATCGGCCAGCGATTTTTTCAGCCCCCCGAAGTGGAAGGTTGGCAACGGGACCGAACTTGGATCAATACCAATTTCTTTATCGGTCGATGGTTGACATCTGAAGTATTTTTGGAAAGATTCTTTCAAAATGACCCTGAGCAGTTCAGAGACTTTGGAATTGATGTAGCTGGGCCAAATGGTTCATCAATTAGTGACCCTGATGTTGTCGCAAGAGCAATTATAGACTTTATATTACCAAAAGGTTTATTGACAGAAGATGATTATTCTAAAGCCTTTGAAGTTTTTAGAGAGCCTTATAAAGATAACAATGTATACGAGACAAATAGTTGGAGCATGAACTTGGAAGATGCCAATTTCCAAGTATATCTATTGTTACTGAATCTTGTAAGACAACCCGAATTCCAACTCAAATAACCCCATTATCATGTGCGATAATCACCATACCCACGATAATTCCCCTCATAAAGGCATCGAGCACGATGGCCACGATTTAGAACATAAAAAATGGAGCCGACGTTCTTTTGTCCAAGCTTTGGGCATTGCCGGTTCGGGTTCCATGTTTTTGGGAAGCCATATGATTTCCGCTTCCTCCCCATCACCTCTTACGGCCGCAGTTGCCGCCGCAGAAACGGACAATATTTTAATCCTGATTCGTCTATCGGGTGGGAACGACGGTCTAAGCACCGTAATCCCGATTCAACAATATGATACATATGCAAATGCAAGGCCCAACATTTACATCCCTGAAAGCAAGGTCTTAAAACTTACCGACGATTTTGGGGTGCCCACTTACATGAGTGCTCTGGAATCCCTTTGGGGGGACGGCCAGTTCAAGGCCGTACATGGTGTAGGTTACGAAAACCAAAGTTTATCCCACTTTACCGGTTCCGATATTTTTGCCAATACGGATTTAACCACCACTGGATTCTCTGGCGAGAATACTGGTTGGATGGGTAGACACTTTGAAGACCTTTATCCCGATTATTTAATTAATCCACCGGCCGCACCCGCTGCCATTCAAATTGGAAACTTGGCAAACTTGGTCTTCCAAGGTGAAGAAACCAACTATGCCTTCGTAACCAACAATGTGGATCAATTGGAACAAATTGCTGAAACAGGAGCTTTTTACGATATAGAAAATGCACCCTTCGACAATTGTATGTACGGGGACCAATTGCGTTTTCTTCGTGGGGTCGCCAATACCACCTACGAGTATGCCGGAATCATCCATGATGCGTATATGGCAGGACAAAATCAAGTGGAATATCAAGACAACGGCTTTGCCAGACAATTGGCCCTTTTGGCACGTTTGATCAAAGGGAACTTGGGTACCAAGGTATATATGATTTCTTTGGGAGGATTTGACACCCACGGAAATCAGCCTATTGTTCATGAACGTTTAATGTCCAATCTATCCATTGCCATCAATAATTTCTACGAAGACCTCGCATTTACCGAACAAGATGACAATGTTCTCAGCATGACTTTTTCCGAGTTTGGTCGACGAATCTTTGAAAACGGTTCCAATGGTACCGACCATGGAAAAGCGGCCCCTACCCTGTTCTTTGGTTCCGGATTGAGCGGAAGTGCCTTTGTAGGCGAACATCCCTCATTGGACGAACCCAACAACCGTGGAAACCTGGAGTACACCATGGATTTTAGAAACCTTTACGGAACTGTATTGGCAGAATGGCTTTGTGTACCAAGGCAGACAGTGGAACAGCATTTATTGGGCCACCCCTATCAGGCGATCGACCTAGGCTTTAATTGTAGTGGTGAAACTTTTGATGACATCGCCATGGACAACGATCCACCTACATTACCGGAAACACCCCCGAGCCAAGACCCGAATAATCCAGATATCGATATTTTGGATGGCATTGCGCACGCGGCCATATATCCGGCAACGTCACCTAGGAACCCTCACATTCATTTGGAGATGCCGGTTGCGGCCCATGTGGACATTGAACTCTTCAATATTTTGGGGCAACGCGTTGGTACCTTGTTCAATGAAATGATGATGGAAGGCGCCGTAGATATCAATATACGGGAGCGAATGCGCGATAGCCTATCCACAGGAAAATATATTTATAGAATCTCCGTGGGAGAAAAAAAGATGAGCAAATCAGTAATGATTGCGTAAAAAGCGGGACACTTTGTTATCCTTTATTTCGAAACCCTTCGGTAATGTACCCCTCACCCCAAATAGGGTCGCATTTCCGGGGGTTTCGTTTTTTGTGAGTATCCCGTTAAAATCAGTATTTTTGGGGCCTAATTAGATTTAAATGGCTCAAAATACTTCACCTTCCAGGTACACCATTACTGCGGCACTGCCCTACACCAACGGCCCTATCCATATTGGGCACTTGGCAGGCGTATATGTTCCCGCCGATATTTATTCCCGTTATTTACGATTAAGGGGCAACGATGTGGCCTTTGTTTGCGGTAGCGACGAACACGGTGTCGCCATATCCATGAAGGCCAAAAAGGAAGGTGTTACCCCAAAAGAAATTATAGACAAGTACCACGCTATCATCAAAAAATCATTTACTGATTTTGGTGTGTCTTTTGATAACTACTCAAGAACTTCCGCAGAGGTGCATCATAAGACCGCTTCGGAGTTCTTCAAAAAAATGTACGAGCAAGGGGATTTTATCGAAGAGGAGACCGAGCAATTGTATGATGATGAGGCCAAACAGTTTTTGGCAGACCGTTTCGTTATAGGAACTTGCCCCAAATGTGGTCACGAAGAAGCGTATGGTGACCAATGTGAAAATTGTGGTTCCTCATTGAACGCCACAGACCTTATCAATCCAAAATCCACCATAACGGGAACTGTTCCATCCTTAAAGACTACTAAACATTGGTTTTTACCTTTGGATAGGTACGAAGATTTCTTGAAAAATTGGATTCTCGAAGAGCACAAATCCGATTGGAAGCCCAATGTGTACGGACAATGTAAATCGTGGATAGACGAAGGCCTAAAACCCAGGGCCGTAACCCGTGATTTGGATTGGGGTATTCCCGTTCCCGTTGAAGGTGGCGAGGGAAAAGTACTATACGTATGGTTTGATGCGCCTATTGGTTACATTTCTTCCACCAAGGAATGGGCAGAAAGAGAAGGTAAGGATTGGGAGCCGTACTGGAAGGACAAGGACACCAAATTGGTACACTTTATCGGCAAGGACAACATTGTGTTCCACTGTATTATCTTCCCGAGCATGTTGGAGGCCAACGGCGATTATATCTTACCGGACAATGTGCCTGCCAACGAGTTTTTGAACCTTGAGGGCAGTAAACTTTCCACTTCCAAAAACTGGGCGGTTTGGTTGCACGAGTATTTGGAAGAGTTCCCGGATATGCAAGATGTACTTCGCTATGCATTGACTGCCAATGCACCGGAGACCAAGGACAACGATTTTACTTGGAAAGATTTTCAGGCTAGGAACAACAATGAACTAGTGGCCATTTTTGGGAACTTTGTGAACCGCGTTGCCGTACTGACGCATAAATACTACGGAGGCGAGATACCAACACCTGCAGAATTGACCGCTGTAGACAAAGAAGCTTTGGAAGCCCTGAAGGAGTTTCCAGAAACCCTTTCCAAATCGTTGGGGCGCTACCGTTTCCGTGAAGCGAGTCAGCAATTGATGAACTTGGCGCGATTGGGCAACAAATATTTGGCTGACCAAGAACCTTGGAAACTCATCAAAACGGACGAAGAGCGTGTAAAGACCATCATGTACGCGGCACTTCAGATTGCTACCGGATTGGCGATTTTAAGCGAGCCTTTCTTGCCGTTTACTTCCGAAAAATTGAAGAAGATCTTAAATATAGAGTCTAGCACCATAAAGAAGGATTGGGATGGTGTTGCAACTGCTGGAGCTTTGCTGCCGGCAGGACACATTATCAATAAAAGTGAATTGCTCTTCAGAAAGATTGAGGATAACGAAATCCAACAACAACTGGATAAATTGGAAGCTACCAAAAAAGCCAACGCACAAATGGATAAAGAAGCAGCTCCTCTTAAGGACACTATCACTTTTGATGATTTTGCCAAGCTGGACTTACGAGTTGGGACCATTATCGAAGCTGAAAAAATGCCCAAAGCCAACAAACTTTTGGTCCTAAAAGTAGATATGGGGCTTGACACCCGAACCATTGTATCGGGTATTGCAAATAGTTTTAAACCAGGAGACATTGTGGGCAAAAAAGTAACCGTTGTTGCCAATTTGGCCCCTCGAAAATTACGTGGTGTGGAAAGTCAGGGCATGATCTTGATGACGGAGGACAAAGATGGCAAACTCGTTTTCGTAAATACTGATCAAGATGGTGTGAGCAACGGCGAGGCCATCAATTAATTTACATCCAAAGAAATTGTCAGATCGAGCACATTCGAGACCCGTATTAAAAACCTGGACGGAAAGACTTTTCGACTGTGCTCGAAGTGACAAATATTAAACAAACATCATGCAACTTATCCCCTATATTGTCCGCCATACCCAGCTTTCGGAGAAAAATGTGGAGAACACCCTTTCGCTTTTAAACCAAGACTGTACCGTTCCCTTTATTTCCCGATATCGAAAGGAACTTACCGGAAATTTGGATGAGGTCCAGATTGGTTCCATTGTCGAATTCAAGAACCAGTTTGAGACGTTGGAAAAGCGAAAAGCCACCATCATCAAAGCTGTTAAGGAACAAGATGCGCTTACCCCGGAACTGGAAGCCAGGTTTTTGAACTGTACCGACCTCACCAGTTTGGAAGATCTTTACCTTCCGTTCAAAAAAAGTAAAAAGACCAAAGCGGAGACCGCTCGCAAAAATGGATTGGAACCTTTGGCCAAAATCATCATGGCGCAACGGAGTGATGAAATTGAATTCATTGCTTCTAAATATCTCAATAAGGATGTCCTCAACGAGGACGATGCTCTCGAAGGAGCCCGTCATATTATTTCCGAATGGATCAATGAGCGTACCGATATCCGAAACCAAATACGGGGCCAGTTGGAGCGATATGCCTTGATCACGACCAAGGTTGTCAAAACCAAAAAAGACAAAGAGAAGGCCCAAAAATTCCGCGACTATTTCGATTGGAGCGAACCTTTGAACCGATGCCCGTCCCACCGATTTTTGGCGATAATGCGAGCGGAAAAGGAAGGGTTTATCCGAATAAAAGTGGAGATAGATGATGAAAGGGCGCTTCAAAATATCGAAAGGCGCATCATTAAAACAAATAATGCCTGTGCAAAGCAAATAGAACTAGCGATTGCGGATGCCTACAAACGGCTCTTATTGCCATCCCTCTCCAACGAACTTTTAAAAACAGCCAAGGAAAAGGCAGATGCGGATGCCATTCAGGTGTTTTCCAAAAATTTAAAGCAACTATTGCTCGGTGCTCCCCTTGGTGAAAAACGAATCTTGGCCATTGACCCTGGTTTTAGAACAGGGTGTAAAATAGTTTGTTTGGACGAGCAGGGCGATTTAAAGCACAATGAGACCATTTATCCCCATCCTCCACAACGGGACAGTTCCGGAGCCATCAAAAAGATAAGTTCTTTGGTAGATGCTTACAAAATCGAAGCAATCGCCATAGGTAATGGAACGGCATCGCGCGAGACCGAACAATTGGTAAAACGCATACCCTTCAAAAAACCGATTGAGGTATTTGTGGTCAGTGAAGCTGGTGCATCCATTTATTCGGCCTCTAAAATTGCGCGTGATGAATTTCCAAATTATGATGTAACGGTTCGTGGAGCCGTTTCCATCGGGCGCCGATTGGCCGACCCATTGGCCGAACTGGTGAAAATCGATGCCAAATCCATTGGAGTTGGCCAATACCAGCACGATGTGGACCAGACCCAACTAAAAACCTCATTGGATACGGTGGTGGAAAGCTGTGTGAATTCCGTCGGCGTTAACATCAACACGGCAAGTGTACCCCTTTTAAGTTATGTTTCCGGTATTGGGCCAAAACTGGCAGAAAATATTGTGTCGTACAGAAACGAAAATGGGGCATTCAAAAACAGGGGAGATATTAAAAACGTAGCTCGATTGGGCGGAAAAGCTTTTGAACAGAGTGCAGGTTTCTTGCGCATCAAAAATGGCGATAATCCCTTGGATGATTCCGCCGTGCACCCAGAGAGCTACGACCTAGTTTCAAAAATGGCGAAGGACCAAGGTGTTTCACTCAATGAAATTGTAGGCAATACATCGGCACTGCAAGGCATTGACCTAAAAGCATACTGCAGTGAATCCATTGGGATGCCGACCTTGGAGGATATTTTAAAGGAATTGGAAAAACCGGGATTGGACCTTCGGGAAAAGGCCAAGGTGTTCACCTTTAATCAAAATATCAAGGAAATCACGGATTTACATCACGGTCAGCTGCTTCCGGGCATTGTCAACAACATTACCAACTTTGGCTGTTTTGTGGACATCGGCATCAAGGAAAGTGGATTGGTGCATATTTCCAACCTATCGGATACCTTTGTAAAGGATGTCAACGCATACGTAAGTCTTCATCAGCAAGTGGTGGTAAAAGTTTTGGATGTGGACGTACCCCGAAAGCGAATACAGCTGGCATTGCATAAACAAGGTGCTTAATGCTCAAAATAGCCTATCATCCCATTTACAAACATCCGTTGCCAGAAGGTCATCGGTTTCCCATGATCAAATACGGGTTACTGCCACAGCAATTGCTTTATGAAGGTACTTGCTCGGAAGATAACTTTTTTGAGCCCTCTATTCCAGAGGACCATCATATTTTGGCCGTGCACAAGGAGTCCTACTATACAAACTTGGTAGCACTAGAACTTACAAAAAGTGAAGCTAGAAAAATCGGTTTTCCCTTAAGTGATGAGCTAGTTAAACGGGAACATATCATTGCCGATGGCACCATCAAAGGTTGCCATTTTGCCTTTGAACATGGTATTGCCATGAACATTGCGGGAGGAACACACCATGCCTACTCGGACAGGGGCGAAGCTTTTTGCATGTTGAACGACCAAGCCATTGGTGCCAAGTACCTTTTGAACCACAAATTAGCTGAAAAAATACTGCTTGTGGACTTGGATGTCCACCAAGGCAATGGTACGGCCGAAATTTTTAAGACCGACCATTCTGTTTTTACATTTTCCATGCACGGCAAGGGCAATTATCCGTTTAAAAAGGAAGTATCTGACTTGGATATTCCTTTGGAAAAGGGAACTACGGATGATGAATATCTTTCCATTCTAAAAAAGACATTACCTGAATTATTGGAACAGGTTCGGCCCAATTTTATATTCTACCTCTGCGGGGTGGATGTACTGGAATCCGACAAGCTCGGCACCTTGTCCCTGACCTTGGAAGGATGCAAGGAGCGGGACCGCTTTGTACTTCAAACTTGCCATGACTCCCAAATACCTGTTCAATGTAGTATGGGTGGCGGTTATTCTCCTGACATCAAAATAATTGTTGAGGCACACGCCAATACTTTTCGGTCGGCAAAAGATATTTATGAGTAATTTTGTCGACTACTTTTGTTCATAACCTCATGAAAGTTTTTAAACATCTCATTCTTCTTTTATTGACCTCCTCTGTGACAGGTCAAGAATTACAGCAAAAAAAAGAAAAAAATCTTTGGAACAACTTTACCTATGATATTGGGAATATGTTCGGCGGAGTCGGATATTCCTATTCCCGTCCACTCCACTGGCAAGGTAACGACTGGGCCAATTTTGGTTATTTGACCGGGGGCACACTTCTCCTTTTTACCGTTGATGAAGAACTCAACCACTGGAAAAATGGTTTTGACCAAGACATCCCCGATGTGATCATGGATTACGGTCACCAGTACGGAAGTCCCGAAAACAATTATATGCTCACAGGGGGAGTTTATCTGGCAGGTCTGTTCACCAAAAATGAAAAACTTAGACGTACCGGGGTACTCTTGATTTCTTCGGCCACCGCCGGAGGTTTTCTTCAACAAGTGAGCAAACGTATCATTGGTAGGGCCCGGCCCAAAAGCGGGGCAGGTTCGTCCACATTCGACCCACTGCATTTGGATAGGGTATACGATTATGACTCTTTTCCATCGGGCCATGCAATGCTGGCTTTCAGTAACGCCTATGCCATTGCCAAGCAATTTAAGAGTCCTTGGGTAAAAGGAGGATTGTATACCATTGGTATGATTCCAGGGCTGGTCAGGGTAATGGATGACTTTCATTGGGTATCTGACGTAGCTTTCAGCACGGTACTGAGTATTTTCATAGTGGAATCCATAGACAGGTACCTTGATTCCAAATATGATGAAAAGTACAACGATCAAAAGCCTAAAAACGTAAGTTGGAACCTTTCCTTTGGACCAAACACATTAGGCCTATCCCTTCATTTTTAATCTATTGAGAGCATATTTGTGTTAATTATTTATTTAGATTGATTTAAAATAATTATTTTCGTGCACTATTTCGCAAATGGCCATGGGCAAAAAGAAAAAAGAAAAGAAAAAATTTAAAAAAGCTTTACTTCGGGAATTACCTCCGACAGGTAAGGTAAAATCAAAGTGCTGCGAAAAATACCAGAAAAGCGAGAAAAAACGCTGTAAAAAATGTCCTTGCTTCGATTTGATGAAAAAAGTAGCTTAACCCACTTCTCTTAAATTCCTTTTCAAAGACATTTGGTTTCCGTATTTGTCCTATTTTTAGGGCAAACTAAAAACTATGATCAAAAAAACCTGTTTTTTACTTACCATGCTCCTTATGTCCAGCATTTCAACAGTGGCGCAGGACAAGGATGCCGTGATTGAAGCAATTATTCAAGAAGCCAATGAAAACTCCCAACTAGAAACACTAGGCCATCAGCTAATGGATGGTATTGGCCCACGTTTGGTGGGTACTCCCCAAATGAAAAAGGCTCATGATTGGGCCGTCGCCAAATACGAGAGTTGGGGAATTCCTGCCCGTAACGAGCAATGGGGCGAATGGAAAGGATGGGAACGCGGCATCAGCCATATTGATATGGTACATCCAAGAGTACAAACTCTCAGGGGAACCCAATTGGCCTGGAGCCCAAGTACACCAAAAAAAGGAGTTACTGCCGAACTAATCGTTTTACCTACGGTTTCCGACTCCATGGAATTTAAAAACTGGCTTCCAAATGTTAAGGGTAAACTGGTAATGATCTCCATGCCCCAACCAACAGGTAGGCCTGATTACAACTGGGAAGAGTTTGCTACTGAAAAGTCCTTTGAAAAAATGAGGAAGGAGCGTGAAGAGCAATCCAAAGCATGGGATCAAAACATGGGCAATATAGGTTTGAACAGACGTTCTTTGCCCATTGCCCTTGAAGAAGCTGGTGCAGTTGGTATTGTAGCCTCCTATTGGTCCAACGGTTTTGGAGTGAACAAAATATTCGGGGCCTACACCAAGGAAATCCCCACGGTGGATTTGGAACTGGAAGATTATGGCATGTTGTATCGCTTGGTTGAATCAGGTCAAAAACCGCAGCTTCACGTGGTGGCCGAATCAAAAGATTTAGGTAAAATGCCAACCTTCAATACCATTGCAGAAATCGAGGGTTCGGAAAAGCCTGATGAATATGTGGTCCTTTCCGCCCATTTTGATTCTTGGGATGGCGGAACCGGAGCTACCGATAACGGTACGGGAACTTTGGTAATGATGGAGGCCATGCGTATTTTGAAAAAAGCATATCCCAACCCAAAGCGAACCATTTTGGTTGGGCATTGGGGAAGCGAAGAACAAGGTCTTAACGGTTCCAGAGCCTTTGTTGAAGACAATCCTGAAATTGTGGAGGGAGTACAGGCTCTTTTCAACCAAGATAATGGTACGGGAAGGGTAGTCAGAATTTCCGGCGGAGGCTTCTTGAATGCTTATGATTATCTTGGAAAATGGTTGCATGAAGTACCATCAGAAATCACGGACGAGATAGAAACCACTTTTCCTGGCACACCCGCACGTGGTGGTTCTGATTATGCCTCTTTTCAAGCGGCGGGAGCACCTGCCTTTAGTTTGAGTTCCTTAAACTGGTCCTACTGGAACTATACTTGGCATACCAACAGGGACACCTACGACAAAATTATCTTTGATGATGTAAGGAACAATGCCATCCTAACGGCAATTTTGGCCTATATGGCAAGCGAGCATCCCGAGAAAACATCTCGAGAAAAAGCCGTGTTGCCCATTAGCAATAGAACTGGCGAGCAACTGGAGTGGCCGGAGCCACGGTCACCCGAACGTAACGGAGGTCAGAATTAATAAGCATACTCAACAAAAAACGCCCCAAAAATGGGGCGTTTTTCGACTAATTAACTAAAGTCTATGTTTATAAATTCGGGGCGATGCTATTTGCCGCACCTCTGCAATCGTCTCTTTCGAGATATCTTGTTTGGCGTTATAGGTAAGATATAAACCGGCTCTTTGATAATAATAGCTACTGTGCCCACAATGATTTCCACAGGATTTTGCGTGCCCTAAATAGGCCGATTGTTTTACTTTCATATAAATATGGTAAGACGCATTATCTTGGGTCTCCAAATCATTCTCATAGCCTGACTGGTCCTTCCAGAAATCCCTTTCATCTTCCATGGAGAAAAAAACAGACAATTGTTCATGTTGGGCATCTTTACGCGCCTGTTTTTCATAAAAGGATATTTCGTTATCCTGTGCGAATATGTTAGTGATTGCCCCTAGGGCAAAAAGTACCAATATTTGAACTCTTAATCTCATCCCTCGTATTTATTATACTTACGTTGTCCATTCGAAAAAAGTTCTGGTGTTCTCTCTTATAACAACTAAAAAAATAATTACCCTACTCCCAAGAAAAAAGGAGACGAGGCCTCCTTTTTCTGTCACATCATGTTGTTGATTATTTTCCAAGCATCAACAATTCGTTACATTTAATTTCGGTGATGTATCCTTTATCGCCCTCATTGGTCCCGTAAGAAGGATTTATGAGTTTTCCTTCTATGACCGCCTTTTGTGCCTTCGATAAAAAATCCTCCGATATTGCTGCCAATTTGGTCCATTTTTCCACAGTAATGATTTCAGGGCCGTTTCCCAAGTTACCGATCAATTGTACTTTGTTTCTAAGTGAATTCATACTAATAAGATTTGGACATTTACTTATGAACCTCATTGTCCGACGATGCAAACTCAGAAGCACTTAAAAGTCTTTTTGGCCTGTAATCGTTTGTTCCCGTTTGTAAACCTATGTAATCAATTACACTTATTTTAAAGTGACCAAACCAGGGCAATTGTGTCAAAATAGGCAACCAAAAACCACTTACTGCATGTCCATCCGAAGTATTAACAAATACACTGTTATAAAAAGGTTCAGTCTAGGTAAAGTGCTGTACGATAAATTGGACACCATCTATGTGCAGGAACACGACCCTGTAAACAAAGAGCCGCAAAAAGTGTTCAACGGGGAAAAGGAATATGTTACCGATATTTCCTCGGACGTTTACCTTTCCCTGCGCAAGGGATTTATTATAGACGACCAAGAAACCACCTGATTCGATCATTTTTGCTAAACCATAATTTCGGGGTCAGAATATCCTAAACGCATATTTCTCTCGAATTAACAGTCCTACGGGCCATTTCACCATTTAAGAAACGCCCGATTACCTTTTGCATCAACATTTACATCATTACGATCGATCCTCCCGGCTCTTGCTATGTAATTTTATGTTGAACAAATCAAAAAATCTAATATGGAAGCTGTTAAAGCACAAAATAAAACCTTTAAAAAATTAGGATTCACATATTTGGAGACTGCCGAAATTGTTGTGAGCCTAAATACACTCTTGGCCAACTATCAGGTTTTCTACAACAAATTGAGAAACTTTCACTGGAATATCGAAGGGCCAGAATTCTTTGAACTGCACGAGGAGTTCGAAAATGAATACAACACGGTAAAGGAAAACATTGACATTGTTGCCGAAAGAATCCGTGTATTCGGTGTAAAAAGCAATTTTTCGCTCAAAAAAACACTCGAACTTTCAGAGATCAAGGAACAGGAAAAAAACATTTCTGCTCTGGAAATGGTAAGGGAAGTGTTGCACGACTTCGAAATTTTGCACAATAATATGTTGGATGCCGTAAACGCTGCCCTGGAAACGGGCGATGTGGTCACTGAGAACATGCTCACCGAATTTATGACCGAATTGGAAAAAAGACACTGGATGTTCACCGTTTATTTAAAGTAGTAGAATAAAATACATTCGGCAAACTGATTTATTAACCGTAAAACTACACTATGAAAAAGTTCATTAGCATACTATCATTAGCAACCCTGACCGCATTTGCAGGTTATGGCCAAAATAAAAATTCCGGGGTCATGAAGGCCACTACACAGTTAAAAACCTTTACCGTTTCCGAAAATGGTAAGGAAATGGAATATAGCGTTAAAGTGATGGAACGAAGGAATTATACCATGGAACTCGACAGTAAGGACAAAGGCATGGTCAACCAAGACAGGAAACCATCTTCCGCATATGTCACCAAATTGGTCGCCATTGATAGTGACTCCGATGCCAACTACGACGATTATATGGTACTAAAATATAAAGGTTCCGAAAGGAACAACTTTGAGGTGGTACAGACCGATAACGGTTTTGATATTAACGTTGACGATAGGTCCATGCACTACAATGTATTGGAAAGCAATTACCTCATTGACAAGAAGGATAAAAGCTTCTTTATAATTGAGGAATTTGAATCGGAATAGTTGATATGATTTCGTTTTTTGATTGATGATGGAGCCAGGGGTTTTCCCTGGCTTTTTCTTTGTTCAAATCGATGGATGAAAACTTATATTTGAACTTTAAATTCAACCTATGGATTCTTGGTTACGCCCCCTTCAATTGGAAGGCGAATTGGTAAAATTGGTTCCCCTGCAAAAAACGCACAAAGTGGATTTGGCCTTTGCCGCCTCCGACGGGAAACTTTGGGAACTGTGGTATACGGCCGTTCCCTCGCCCAAAACCATGGACACCTATATAGATACTGCCCTATCCGAACAGGCTTCGGGAGGTGCATTGCCCTTTGCCGTCATCAACAAAAAAACAAATACCATTGTGGGCACCACCCGTTATCTAAACGTGGACGCCAACAACAAACGTGTGGAAATCGGTGCTACCTGGTACTCCAAAAAAGTACAGCGAACAGGGATAAACACGGAGTGCAAGTATATTTTGCTAAAATATGCGTTCGAGAGCCTAAACTGTATTGCGGTTGAATTCAGGACACATTTTCATAATCATCAATCCAGAAATGCCATTTTAAGGTTGGGTGCCAAACAGGATGGTATTTTAAGAAATCACCGTCTTGATGAGCAAGGTAACCTAAGGGATACCGTTGTGTTCTCCATTTTGGACAGCGAATGGAAAACGGTAAAAACTTCGTTGGAATTTAAAATGACCAGGAGTTATTTGGGCTAACCTTTTCCAAGCTTCACCAAGTTGGCAAAATTGTAACTGGCCAATCTCAAGTTCTCCACTGTACTTGCTTTGGCATCGTCCAGATTCCCGATTTTATTGAGAATGGATACCGCATAATCCAATCCCATTTCTTGCATCTTGTCTATATTGACATCGACCGACCCGCAAAAGGCAGCAACAGGAACTTTTTGCTTTTTTGCAGATCGTATCACCCCGCTGATGGTTTTTCCAGAAAAAGTCTGGCCATCCAATTGTCCCTCGCCCGTAATCACCCAATCTGCTCCTTGCAACGCTTCATCAAAATTGGCAAGTTGCATAATCAAATCAACTCCGGAAACCAGTTCTGCATTCAAGAAAACTACCGCTCCCCCACCAACACCACCGGCAGCTCCGGAACCTGGAATTTTTTGGACATCAATGTCAAATGATGTTTTAAGAATTTCGGAAAAGCTTTTGAGTCCTTCATCCAAAAACTCGATATCCTCTTTCGATGCACCTTTTTGAGCACCATAAATTTTGGCCGCACCGTTTTCCCCATAAAAAGGATTGTTTACATCGCAAGCTACTTGGACCTTAGCTTTGAACAGCTTTGGATGGACATTATTTTGACGGATTTCCCCGACCTTTTCCAAGTTTCTCCCAACAGGTTTCAATTCATTTCCTTTCACATCCAAAAATGAATAGCCCAATGCCCTGGCCATTCCCATACCACCATCATTGGTTGCACTGCCTCCAATCCCCAACAATATGGTTTGGGCACCACGCTCCAAAGCGTCCAAAATCATTTCCCCAGTCCCCAATGTAGTAGTGTGCATGCAGTTCATCTCGGATTTTTTGAGCAACTTGTAACCGGATGCCTCTGACATTTCAATAAAAGCAGTTTGCCCATTCGACGACAGCAGATATTGTGTAGTGATTTCCCTAAAAAGAGGGTCCTTGACCTTTACGCTCAACTTTGATGCGTTGAGATAATCCGCCACCACATCAATAGTGCCATCGCCTCCATCGGCCAAGGGCATGTTCAGAACCTTCGCTTTTGGGAAAACTTTATAGATACCTTGAGCAACGGTTTTGCAAAACTCGCGTCCTGTAAGGGAGCCTTTATATTTATCGGGTGCCAAAATAAATTTCATCCCTACAATGTACTCAAGTTTATTGAGTTAATCCAAAGATTTGAATCAATACAGGGGAGCAAAGTCCAAAACGGCACAGGTTTTGAACATAAGGCGGAAGTATTTATCTTTAATAAAATTACATTATGAAAAAGACTATAATTTTTGTAGCAACAGCTTTAATCTCTATGACAACATTTGCCCAAACCAAAAACTTTTTGGACACCCCTTATCTGGAAACTTCTTCGCAAGTGGACACCTTGGTGACCCCTGATAAAATCTATCTGAACATCATTATACAAGAAAAGGACACTAAGGGCCGTGTCTCTGTCGAAGAGCAGGAAAACCAAATGGCACAGCGCTTTAAGGCCATGGGCATAGATTTGGACAAGCAATTGGTGATCAAGGATATGGGCAGTAACTTCAAAAAATATTTCCTGCGCCAAAAGGAAGTGCTCAAAAGCAAACAATACTCATTGGTCGTGTATTCTGGCAAAGAATTGGGAGAGGTGATGATGGCCTTGGAACAATTGGACATCGCCAACACCAATATTGAAAAAACAGAGTACTCCAAAATGGAGGAACTTGAGCTTGAACTGAGAACAAAAGCCGTTAAAAAAGCTATGCAAAAAGCCGAGGCCCTAACAAAACCATTGGGCCAAAAAGTTGGAATGGCCATTCATATTGCCGACAACTCACAGTATTACCCTCGATACAACCAAGCTCCGATGATGGAAATGAAAGCCGTTTCCGCCGATATGGGCCAAGCACAACCCTTGGATATCGATTTTGAAAAAATACGGGTTGAGACCACTGTAAATGTAAAGTTTGCCCTGTCCAATTAAAGGATAGGGTTTCATCAATCAAAAACCGACCAACCCATGAAATCAATCGTACTTATTTTAATGTTCTGTGCAGGGATTGTTTCCGCTCAGGAAACCTTGCAACTTTCCGAAGGGGAGTCGTCGCCCAAGGCAAATTTGGAAGACGTCTCATGGATAGAAGGCCATTGGACCGGCGAAGCCTTTGGTGGAATTGCCGAAGAAATCTGGAGTGCACCCTTGGGCAACTCCATGATGTTCGTGTTCCGTTTGGTAACTGACAATAAGGTCTCTTTCTATGAATCGGGCCACATTCAACAATTGGAGGGTTCCATCATACTGCAGCTCAAACATTTTGATGGAAATATGCGAGGCTGGGAGGAAAAAGACCAGACCATCGATTTTAAACTGGTGAAACTGGAGCCGAACAAAGTGTATTTGGAGGGACTTACCATGGAAAAAATAAACGAAGACCAAATCAATGTTTGGGTCCTTATCGAAGAAAACGGAAATACCGGGGAAGTTCTTTTTGCATACAACCGAACGAAGTAACAAAATTATCCAAGACCATGTCGGCAAACTTTTGGACAGATCAGGAATTTACAAAACGGGATTTCACACTGGTAAAATTGCCCAAGGGCGATTACGAAAACTGCCGTTTTGTGGATTGCCTGTTCTCCAAGGCATATTTGGACAACCAGAATTTTGTGGAATGTACGTTTAAAGGCTGCGACCTTACCAATGCGAATATTAACCACACGACGTTTAATGATGTTACTTTCGATAATTGCAAGATGGTAGGGCTTCAGTTTGAGACCTGTAGCCAACTTTTGTTATCACTACATTTTAATGGATGTAATCTTTCGGTGGCATCTTTTCATGGCATGGATTTGCCGCGTATCATTTTTGATGGGTGCAAACTCCATCAAACCGACTTTACAGACAGTAATCTGAAACAAGGTAAGTTCCCCGAATGTGATTTTGAACATGCTCTTTTCGACGGCACCACTTTGGAACAGGCCGATTTTACCTCGGCCACCAATTTTGACATCGACCCGTCGATCAATCACATAAAAAAAACCCGTTTCAGCCAGAGCGGACTGATCGGTTTATTAAAAAAGTATGATATTGTGGTGACCTAGTCTTATCCTATGTCCGAAAGAAAATGGTTGGTCTGTGGCGAAAAACTTCTGGGCCGTATCGACAAAAAATACTGGTCCGACCATTGAACAAACGCATACAACTACCTGCTGAACCGTGACAGCAAAAACCTTGTTCAAAACATCATCAATACACTGAGCAAAAACTACAGGATTCTTGACAGCTTTCCTCTACGCGACGGAAAGACCAAGACCACCAAAATGCGGTTGCCGGACAAAGGATTTGATTTTGAATACATCACCAATTTGTATACCACCAAATAGGGCAGCACGTACTATTTTGTCTACGCCCTTGGATATTTACCCCTCGAGAACAATTATTTTATGATTGTGAAAAGGGAGTGATTATTTCCAACTATGGGAAGTAAGCTTAAGAGCTGCAACCACAATATCCTTTCGGCTGATCTGACCGACCAAAATATCGTTCTTCATAACGGGCAACCTACGTCTATTATGCCTATCAAAAACACCGGCTGCATCAAAAATGGACATATCATGCGGAATCGTTTCTACATTTTTGGTCATAAAACGCTCTACGCTCTTGTCCAAAATGGGTTGATTAAAATATCTGCTTTCGGATATCTGCTTCATACAGTCGGCCTCCGAAACAATACCCACCAAAAAACCATTGCTGTCCAAAACGGGCCCACCGGAAATATGGTGTTTGGCAAAAGTCTCCATCACTTCCAAAATGGACTGATCTGGAGAAAAGGTAATCAAATTCCTAGTCATGTAATCCTCCACCAAAATAGGGGCATTGTATTTCTTCTTGGACTCCTCTTTGGATCGAACCCCTTGAAAACTTTTGATTGCCATACGGTTAGGTTTTAAAGTTGAATAATAAATATATGCTTTTTTCGCGAATAACCTAATTTTCACCTTTAAAATATGAGAACCTTTCATAATTTCATACATTTAATCACCAACAACGCTAAACCATGAAATTTTCCCGGACCCTTGCCCTGATACTGCTTTTCCTTGCCGTGTACTGGAGCTTTAAATCCCTGATGCCCTCATATAGTCCCGATATGGATATATCTCCAGAAACCTTTTCGACAGACAGGGCTTTGGAACATGTAAAGCAGCTGTCCAAAGAACCCCATGCCGTTGGTTTCCCAGGTCATGTCCGGGCCAAGGATTATATCATTTCCGAACTGAACAAAATGGGATTGACGACCACCGTCCAAGAAGGCTACACTGCTGGTGATTGGGGCAACTTGAGCAAGGCCACCAACATTTTGGCAAGGATAGTTGGAAGCGGAAATGGCAAAGCTTTGCTTTTACTATCTCACTACGATAGTAATCCCCACTCTTCATATGGAGCCAGTGATGCCGCAAGTGGCGTTGCCACAATTTTGGAAGGAATCCGTGCCTTTTTGAGCCAAAACAAAACGCCAAAAAGCGACATCATCATCTTGATAACCGATGCAGAGGAACTTGGGCTTAACGGAGCGGACCTTTTTGTAAACAGGCATCCGTGGGCCAAAGATGTAGGCCTTGCACTTAATTTTGAAGCACGGGGCAGTGGCGGTCCAAGTTACATGCTCATCGAAACCAACAGGGGCAATGCCAAATTGATAAAAGAATTTAAAGAGGCCAATCCAGCATATCCCGTGGCCAATTCTCTAGCTTATAGTATTTACAAGATGCTTCCCAACGATACAGATCTTACCGTTTTTCGGGAAGATGGAGATATTGAAGGGTTCAACTTTGCTTTTATAGATGACCATTTTGATTATCATACCGCATTGGACAATTACGAAAGATTGGACAGGAGAACCTTGGCACATCAAGGCAGTTATTTAATGCCGTTGCTGACCCATTTTAGCAATGCCGATTTGGATAATCTAAAAAGTTTGAGCGATGAAGTATACTATAATCTCCCTTTTTACAAGATGGTCTCCTACCCTTTTGAATGGATCTGGCCCATGTTTGGCATAGCAGTGTTGGCATTTGTTCTACTGCTCTTTTCGGGCTTAAAAAAGAAGAAACTGAACACAGCGTCCATTTTTAGAGGATTTGTTCCAGTGCTCATCACTTTGGTGGTGAATGGGCTTGCCGGCTATTTTTGCTGGACCATAATCACATGGTGGTATCCCGGCTTTAAGGATATGCTCCACGGATTCACTTACAATGGACATCTCTATATTGTGGTCTATGTCATGTTCTCGCTCTTCGTGTGCTTTTACACCTATCACAAATTCCGAAAAATAAGTACGCCCAATTTACTGGTCGCACCCATATTCATTTGGTTGATCATTTGTGGATTGGTGGCCCACTACCTTAAAGGGGCCAGTTTCTTTATGGTTCCCTTGTTCGGTTTGTTGGCAGGGCTTATGGTGACCATCAACCAAGAAAAGCCAAATCCGTTCCTAATGGTGTTTTTGGCATTGCCAGCAGTACTCATCTACTCCCCTTTCATTAAAATGTTCCCTGTTGGCCTTGGGCTAAAAATGATGGTGGCCGCAACGCTGTCCACAACACTTTTGTTTTTCTTGGTGCTCCCATTTTTTGGTCAGCTGAAGAGCAAAGGACGATTGGCCTATCTATTTTTGTTCCTCTTCTTTGCATTCGGAATCACGAGCCATATCCAATCTGAATTTAATGAGGAAAGACCGAAACCAAGTAGCCTGCTATATGTTTATAATGATGACAACAAAACTTCGCAATGGGCTACTTACGACAATGTTCTGATGGACTGGAACGGTCAATTTCTTGGAGAGGATAAAAGACAACCTGAAGCAGAGACAATTTCCAGTAAATACCGCACCAATTTAAATTATGTTGCCGATGCTCCCAAAAAAGAAATTCCAATGCCCTACATTGATACCGTACTCGACACCATTATTGGCCACAATAGGGTTATTGAAGTATGCATCTCTCCAAGGAGGGACGTAAACCGTTTGGAAGTGTTCACAAACCCGATAAAATTGGGCAAAGCCAAAGTGAACCGCATTGAGTTACCTTCCTATTTTTTGGAAAACAGGAAGAATAGGTTGGTGACACATTACATCACCGACAACAACTTTACAGAGCTACAATTGGAATTCCCCAAGGATTCTGTTTTGGAACTCACCCTATATGAAGCCTCCAACAACCTTTTGACACATCCTGACTTCAGTATTCCGGAACGTCCAAAAAACAGTATTCCCATGCCATTTGTTCTAAATGATGCTATATTGACGATTAAAACTTTACGATTTGAGTAAAAACATTGGTGTTCTAGGGTGTGGCTGGTTGGGATTGCCCTTGGCGAAAAAATTAATGGTAGATGGATACCGCCTTCACGGTACCACTACATCATCCGATAAGTTCTCCGTCTTGAAAAACGAGGGGATCGAACCATTCGAGCTTCGTTTAACGGAAAAAGAAATTGAGGGCGACATCCAAGGTTTCCTTTCCCATCTTGATACGGTAATCATTAACGTACCACCAAAACTCCGTGGCAAGCAAACCGAAAGCTTTGTTGAAAAAATCAAGCACCTGATCACGGAAATCAAAAAAAGTGAAGTGTCCCATATCATTTTTGTGAGCAGTTCGGCCGTTTACGGAAATACGGAAGGCGAAGTCACCGAAAAATCACCTATACAGCCCGTTACCGAGTCGGGACGGCAATTGGCGGAATGTGAAAAGCTATTGAACAACGAAGATGGGTTCACCACTACCGTCATCCGATTTGGAGGCCTGATCGGCCCCAATCGACACCCGGTGACAATGCTTTCGGGTCGGGAGAACCTAACTGGGGGAAACAATCCAATAAATCTGATTCACCTTCATGATTGCATTCACATGATACAAACAATTCTAGAACAAGATTACCGGGGAGAACTATTTAATGGTGTATATCCACATCATCCCAAAAAACAGGTATATTATTTTGAAGAAGCCCAAAAAAGAAACTTGCCCGCCCCTATTTATGATCAAGGACCCGATAGCAATGGGAAAATTGTACTAAGCCAGAATTTCAAAGAAAAAGGCCATGCCCTAAAGGCCTCTATTGTCTCCTGATACGATGGCCCCTTTACTTATCTTATTATTAACAGGCAGGTTAGGATTAATTTGTTAGATTTGGCGCACTAAATTGAAGATCAATGAAAAAGACTGTACTCTTGCTGCTCCTATTAGTGGGCTTTACAGGTATTTCCCAAACAAACGACGCACTCCTAAAGCACTACAATGACTATTACAAAGAAATGCGGCTTCAGGGTGATGTAAATGGCGTGATCAGTGCATTGACACACCTTAACGTTATTTCCCCATCTCAAGAAAGAAGGGACACTTTGGCCTTTGTTTACATGAACAATGGCAAACACATGCAGGCCTTGAACACTATAGGCATTGAAAAGAATGCCAATGATTCGGACCTTGCCGTCCAAGTAAAGGCTTTTTCCCTAAAATCCTTGAACCAGCCCAAAAGGGCTTTAGAACATTTCGAAGAGTTGAATTCCAGGAACCCGTCCCCTTACTTGGCTTATGAAATGGCCGATCTTAAAATTCAAACAGGGGATATGGTCGGTGCCGTTACGAATATTGAATATGGTATTGCCAATGCCACGGACGAAATGAAGTATGCCTTTTATGAAAGACAACAGCCATACGAGGTTCCACTTAAAGCTGCTTTTTACCATTTGAAAGGATTGGCCGATTTCAACCAAGACAAGGAAAATATTGATGCTGCCATTGCTTCTATTGATGAAGCTTTAAAAATTGCCCCGAACTTCAACTTGGCAAGTTTGAGCAAACAGGCGCTGGAATCGAGAAAGCAACAAGCTGCCGAAGGTTCGGAAGGAACTGAAAATTAAGAGTTATTGCTTCTTTTTTAATTCTTGAAGCAACTCATTATCCTTTTCTTCCTTGATCTGGATAAGTTCAGCCACATTTTCGTTGGGCACCGCTATTGACAATACATAATGGGCAATTTTCCATTGCCCATTTACTTTTTTGACCACTCCCGAACCCCTACAAATCTTCATTTGGGTGTCCAATAGTTCATCGAACCAAGCAAAGTCGCCGGATTCCCCGATGTAAATATTTCGCCCTACCGCTGTAAAGCTCCATGCCTTGCCCTTATCAAAATAAGGTTTGGAGAATTTCCTGAACTCATCGTTCTGCCAGTTCTCCATGGCATCGGTTCCCAAAAATACACCGTCCTCGGTCATTTTATCAAAATAGGCCTCGAAATCGGCATTTGCGGCTGCAAGGTGCCAACCATCCAGAACATTGTTGATTTCATCTTTTTCAGCATCCTGCGCAAATAGGCCCAAGGACATCGTCAAAAATCCAAGTATTAGAATTTTATGTTTCATCAAGAATCAGTTTTTTATCCAACTGGCTGTTCATGATCACATTCAACTGTTTTCGTATGGAGTTATAGGCTTCCAGTACTTTTATGGTGGGGGCTGTTGTGGGTTGATTCTCCATAATGCTGGTCTTTGCCTTGTACAAAAAGGTCCGCATCACCATCTGTCTGCTCTTTACCTGAAATGAATCGAATGGTTCGGGGTATTTTCCCGCTTCCAGTTTTTTTTCCTTTTCTAGTAAATCGTCAATGGCCAGGGCCAGGTCCTCATTATTGGTGGCTTTATATAGCACATCAATACTGGCATTCAAATCTTTAAACTGATTCCAATCTGCTACTATGGCAGTGGCCTCGGGATTTATCTCGAATTTTTCAGGCATTTTTTGATAGTTGAACTCCAGCTCCTCGGTGTTCACCTCTACAGGAGCTTCCTCAACCTTTTTACAGGAACTCAAAAGCACCATCAGAATAAGAATGCCTAACAATTTTTGCATAAGCGAATGTACAAATTTTAATAAAGGGTATCTTTGCCATCAAACTAAATTAACTTCATTTTTAATGCATAAGCCCATATTGATCATTGGCGCCTGTGGCCAAATAGGAACGGAACTCACCTTTGAACTTAGAAGCAAATACGGTGCTGGGAATGTTATTGCGAGTGATATTCGCGAAGGCGGGGATGCCTTGATGCAATCGGGGCCTTTTGAGCTGTTGGACGCCACCAATTATGCCGCAATTGAAGATGTGGTGATGCATTACGAAATCGATGAAGTTTACTTAATGGCGGCCATGCTCAGTGCCACAGCGGAAAAATTCCCAATGCGTGCATGGAACCTGAACATGAATTCCCTGTTCAATATCCTGAACTTGGCAAAGGACAAAAAGATTTCCAAAGTCTTCTGGCCTTCCAGTATTGCGGTTTTTGGTCCAAACACCCCAAAAAACAACACACCGCAAAGCACGATTATGGAGCCGAGCACAGTTTATGGTATAAGTAAGCAATCGGGGGAACGTTGGTGCGAATACTATCACAAAAAATATGGCGTGGATGTTAGAAGCGTCCGTTACCCCGGGTTGATAAGCTGGAAAACCATGCCCGGAGGAGGCACTACCGACTACGCTGTTGAGATTTACCATGAGGCTCTAAGGAAGGGTTCTTACGAATGCTTCTTGAAGAGTGACACGGAACTTCCCATGATGTATATGGACGATGCCATTAGGGCGACCATTAGTTTAATGGACAGTCCATCGGAGCAAATACAAGTGAGGTCTTCCTATAATTTGGCTGGCATGAACTTTACCCCTGCACAGATGGCCAAAAGCATTAAGGCCCATATCCCTGATTTTGAAATCAGCTACGCCCCTGATTTTAGACAGGAAATTGCAGATTCTTGGCCCAGTAGCATTGATGATGCCGAGGCAAGAAATGAGTGGGGCTGGAAGCCAAAGTTCAATTTGGAGCAGACCACAAAAGAAATGCTGGATAACTTGAAGGGTTAGGCTTTATTCCTCTTCATCGGAATCGGAATCTGAAAAATCCTCGTCTTCCTCCGGAATTTTTTCGTAGTCCTCGGAATCAAAATTATCCTCCTCACTATCATCCTCATCGAAATCGGCCATGGTACGTTCCAGTTTGGAGCTGATCTTTACCAGATATTTGGTATCCTCGGTGGATACTTCCACAGCCTCGATATATTCTCCCTTTATGTTCTTGAAGTTGATAACATCATCATCCCCATAGCCGTCAGGGTATTTTTCCACCAAAAGCTTGAGCACCTCAGAGGTAAGTTTTTTATAGTCTACGATTACGCGTTTGAGGTTGTCCATGGTTTTGCGGGTTACTTATCCTAAGTTATATAACTATTGTGATTGTATGGAAAATTTATAAAAAAAATCTTTGCATTTCAAAATTGGGGCGATTTTATCGACCAAAAATGATGTTAACCTGAAGTTGGTATTAAAAAAAGGGAAAGAATACAGAAAAACAACTGATAGGAAAGATTTTAGTCATTCTACCGACTTTACAATAATTATGTATCTTAACCTAATCTAATTCAAGGCTTAACCTACAAAAAGAGAACCATGAGCATTCTCAACGACCTGCAAGAACTTGAAAGTGCCGGGGTAATCTCCAAGGATACCTCGACAAGAATAGAATCTTACTACAAAAGCAAAAAGGACCCATCCACCAACAAACTTTTTGTGGTTTTTGGCATTTTGGGGGCCATCTTGGTCGGGCTGGGCATAATCCTCATAATTGCGCATAACTGGGATGAACTGTCCCGTGGGCTAAAAACAGGGACTGCATTTCTTCCTTTATTGGTAGGACAGGCCCTATGCTCGTTCACCTTACTAAAAAAGCATCAAAACATAGCTTGGAAAGAAGGTTCGGCTGTTTTTCTGTTTTTTGCAGTGGGCGCTAGCACCGCTTTAATAAGCCAGATATATAATATTCCCGGGGATTTAAGCTCATATCTACTGACCTGGATGATTTTGATATTGCCCCTTGTTTATGTAATGAGGTCCTCAATGGTTTCTTTGCTCTATATAATTGGAACAACCTATTTCGCAAGCGAAACCGGATATTGGGACTACCCCATTGGGATACCCTATGTTTTTTGGCCGATGATTGCCGCTATTGTTCCCCACTATTATCTTTTACTAAAGAAAAGTCCCAATAGCAATTTTGTCCGCTTTCATAATTGGTTTATCGCCTTGTCCCTTACAGTGGTTCTGGGAACTTTTTCCAATCAAATGGACGAGCTCATGTTCTTGGCCTACACCTCTTTATTTGGTCTGTTCCATCTTTTTGGAACAAGTAAGTTCCTCTCCAAAGGAACCTCGAAAAATGGTTATACCCTATTGGGAAGTATGGGCACAGTCATTATTTTGTTGATTTTAAGTTTTAATGAATTTTGGGAGCATCTCATTAAAAAAGAAATGTTCCTGAGTGAAATTATTGTTGCTCCAGAATTTATCATTACCATCATTTTGTCCGTATTGGACATGGTATTTTTGTATGAAAGGTTTAAATCGTCATCGATTAAACGCATCTCTCCTTTTTCGGTTGCTTTTTTGGTGTTCATCCCCATATTTATCATTGGAACATTTTCATCGATAGCGGTATTCTTGATAAACTTTTTGGTCCTTGCCATTGGAATCCTAACGATTCGAGATGGTTCCAACCGGAACCATTTGGGCATTCTCAATTTCGGCCTGCTTATTGTTGCGGCTTTGATCGTATGTCGATTCTTTGATACGGACCTAAGCTTTGTAATCCGCGGACTGCTATTTGTGTTAGTGGGTGTTGGGTTCTTCTTTGCCAATTATAAAATGATTCGAAAAAGACAGGGAAATGAATGGTAAAAACAGACACATACTCATTTTTGCCTTGGTAGCATTGATCCAACTTTATGTTCCTGCCAAGATGATATGGAACCAGGAAAGCATATTGGAAGGTGGCAAGGAATATAAATTTAAGACTGCACCCATAGACCCCAATGATCCTTTTAGGGGAAAATACATCACCCTGACCTTTGAAGAGAACACCTATAAAGTTACGGGTGGGATGGAGTGGGCACGCGGAGATGAAGTGTATGTACTGCTTACTACGAATGCATCCGGATTTGCTGAAATAGATTCCGTTTCCAAACAAATTCCCAATGTCCAACAGGATTTTATCAAGGCCAAAGTATGGTTTGTCTCCGACAACGATGAGAACAAGTTGACCATCGACTATCCTTTTAATAGGTTTTATATGGAGGAGTCCAAGGCCTATGATGCAGAGGTCACATATAGGCAGTCCCAAGTGGATACCTCCAAAACTGCATACGCCCTGGTTCGAATCAAAAATGGTGATGCCGTGCTAAAAGATGTATTGATCGATGGAGTCCCCATCAGGGAAATAGTAAAAAAGGAGCAAAGTAAAAATAAGCCCTAACAACATACACTTCCAAAGAGTTCCTGCTTTTGCAGCAAATCAACATGGGGGGGGGGGGGGGCGGTTGTGAAATGGGATTTTATTTAACTTGACCCGTCAGGTCGATGAAAAAATTGGTTTTATGATTAAAAAGGGCTTTGTTTTTATTCTTACCTCCATATGCTTTTCATCCTTTGGTCAAAATATTCCTGACGAGTTTTTGGACCATCAAACACAAATAGATTCCCTTTATAAATTATTAAAATATGATGATGCCCTCCAGATTGCATTTCAAAACCTAGAAATCGCAAAAACAGAAAGTTCCAATTTACTTTTGGGATTGGCACAGAGTAGAATCTCACATCTGTACTTCAGAAAAGGCAATTATGATTCCACGACCTACTACTCCAAGCAAGCAATGGTCTTGGGAAGTGAGAACAAGCTGCCAGAGGTAATGATAAGTGCCTTACATGCCCAGGGCAACGTTCATTATTCAAAGTTCGAGGACAACGATGCCATAGACCATTACCAAAAAATAGATTCCATTTCCAAACAGTATAGCGAAAAAAATTCGACGGTGGTTAATGCCTTATATAACTTGGGGAATGTGCTGTTACGTTCCTATAGTGCAGAGGACACAAGCTATATTGGCATTTCAAAGAATTACTACCAAAATGGTATAAAGATAGCCTCGGAAATTGCAAGTCCTGACGACGAACACTACGGCTATGTGCTACTGGGGGGTGTCTACGCCCTAAGAAAGGAATATGAAAAAGCTAGTTCCTACTATAGAAAAAGCCTCTCCTATTTTGAAAATATAGGTTTCACCAAACGGGTAGCGAACATCTATTGGTCCTTGGGCATTCTGGAAACCGACCTTAACAACTATGAAAAAGCAGAGTTTTACTATAAGAAAAGACTTGACCTATTGACCCAAACCGGCGACCCCCACGAAATTGCGAACGCCAATCGGGTGTATGCCGGGTTCCTCTACAGAGTAGAAAGATATCGAGAAGTCATCCCGTACTTGGAAAAAGCATACGAACATTTTAAAACCTCCGATGAAGGCCACAGCGGTATCATGTTGGGAATTACAAACATACTTGCCGAGTCTTATAAAGAAACCGGGGATTTTGAAAGGGCCGCCGACTTTTATAGCGAAACTTTGGTACATCAGGACTCACTGGAAGCCAGAAGTCAAAAAGATCTGGCGTTGGACCTAGAGGCCAAATACCAATCACAAAAAAAGGAACAAGAAATCGCTTTGCTAAAGTCTCAGAGTGAACTGGCCGAGGAGCGCAAAAAAAATCAACAGCATATTCTTTTGGGAGGAATTGTGCTTATCTCATTGGTCGCCCTGTCCCTATTTCTGCTCTACCGCAACCGTCAAAAGACCAATAAACGATTATTGGAATTGGACACCGCCAAATCAAATTTCTTCGCCAACATTTCCCATGAACTCCGCACTCCATTATCCTTGATACAGGGTCCAGTGGATCAACAACTTGAAAAAACCGGCCTTAGCACGCAAGACAGACAAAATCTGACCATTGCCAAAAACAACACCGAACGGCTGACCACGTTAGTGGACCAATTGCTGGATCTCTCCAAACTGGAATCCAATTTTTACAAGTTACAGGTTTGCCAAGGATTGTTGTCCTTTTTTCTAAAATCCATTGCTGAATCGTTTGAGTTCAAGGCCAGAACAAAATCCCAACTGCTCAATATTAAAATTTCCGTTGATGAGCATCTCTACTGGTATGACGAAGATGTGCTTCAAAAAATCATTGTCAACCTCTTGGGAAATGCACTAAAATATAGTCCTGGAAAAGCACATATCGATTTTAGGGCAAACATTAGAGATAGTAACCTTTTATTATCCGTAAAAAATACCGGGATTTCACTTTCTAAAGAAAAGCTCAATAATATCTTCGACCGTTTTCATCGAAGCCATGAAAATGAGACGGGCACCGGTATCGGACTGGCACTCACTAAGGAGCTGGTGGAATTGCACAAAGGCCATATCCACGTAAATAGCGATTCCAATAGTGTGTTTTTCACTATTGAGGTTCCCGTTCATAAAAATGCCTTCTCCAAAGAGGAAAAGACAACATATCCAAAACCGACCGTTCCAGCACCTCACCAGAAAAGTGTGATCATTCCTACCAATGAAACAGCAACCAAAGAAGGTGAAGAGACCATGGACATCGTATTAATTGTGGATGATAATGAGGATATATGCACCTATATTTCTTCTATTCTTTGGAACAAATACAACGTAATTACCGCCAAAAACGGAAACATAGGATTTCAAAAAGCTTTAAAACAGGTGCCAGACCTTATCATTACCGATTTAATGATGCCAAAGGACAATGGTCTCATACTCACAGAGAATTGCAAGACCCATGATGCTACCTCGCACATACCCATTGTAATGCTCACCGCCAAGACCGGTGAGGAAAACCGTTTGCAGGGATTGGAGACAGGGGCCGATGCCTATCTGACCAAACCATTCAACAACAAAATTTTGAGACAAACGGTAGAAAATCTCTTGGAGAGCCGTAAAAAATTACAAAAACGCTTTAGCCAAGAGGTAATTTTAACCCCCAAGGATGTATCTATTGGCTCATACGACCAGCGGTTCTTGGAGTCACTCCAACATATCTTGGACAACCAACTGGTTTCATCCGATTTTAACACTGAAGCTTTTGCAAATGCACTGGGGATGAGCAGAATGCAACTACATCGAAAATTAAAGGCACTGACCGGGCAGACTGCTACTGAATTCATCCGAGGCCAACGACTTAAACTGGCCGCCAAGCTTTTAAAGGAAAGCGATGTCAACATCTCCGAGATAGGATATCAAGTAGGGTTTAACGACCATTCCTATTTTACAAAATGTTTTAGGGAAACCTATGGTCTCTCTCCCTCCGAATTCAGTAGAAACCAGATTTCTTAAGCTCTTCTGGACGCATAAACAGTAACATGTTACATATTTCATAGGTTTTGATACATAATTCATAGCCGTCTGCATACCAAGCTATTATGTTTGCTTCAAAGTTGAATGGGATATGCCATAAACTCATTCCACCTTACCAATGAACCAATGTTAAACACTTCATATCACCATGAAGAAAAAGAGGTATGAAGGGATACTGGATGAAGTTCCCCACTTTGAGATTTATTTAAACATAAACAAACTAAAAAAAGGGAAATACATGCTAAAGATCATGAACCAAAATAAAATTATCAAGAACACACATTTCTCCAAGGAATAACACTTCAATAAAATTAAAACTGGTAGCAGAACAATTAAACACAACCTCACAATGAAAACATTTATTTTAAATCTAAAAACGATCCTGATCGTCGTATTGGGAGTTGTTTTTATCGGCTGCTCTGGCGAAGATGGCCAAGATGGAACGATGGGGGCACAAGGTGAGCAAGGTCCAATTGGACCTCAAGGCCAGCAGGGAGAACAAGGGCCAACTGGGGGCCAAGGTGAACCAGGAGAAGATGGAAATGCCAACGTTATTGCCTCTCCTTGGTTTCCGGAACAATTTTCGAACAACCCTGTAAGCTACGATCAATTCCATATTGAGGATGAAGCATTCACTAGCGAAATTTTAAATTCTGGAACTGTTTTGGTATATGGCCGTGATGGGGTTTCTACTGTACCGATTCCCGTTGTCTTCAGCAATCAATCCTATTATTTTGTATTGCCCGACACTTTGGGCGAAATAATCTTTATAGCTCGGTCAGTGGATAACTCCCTTATCACGTTCGGGGTCCTAACAGATTTTAGATATGTCATCATCCCTGCCAACAATACCACAACAAAAAACGGGAATATTATAAACTTTAATAAAATGAGCTATTACGAAGTAATGGACCACTTTGGTCTTTCATATTAGCAGTCTTCTTTAACAAAAACCGCAACACATACATTCAAATCAACAACATAAATTATGAAACCTCTAAAACCTTTTTTGAAACCACTATTTATTTGTTTTGTCCTTTTATTACTAGGTTGTAGCAGTGACGACAACGGAAATGAAATTGGGGATGATATCGAAGATGTAGATGATATCGGAGATGATAATGACGACGATGACGGAGGAGAAATCATCATTGGAACTTTGACCACCTTAAATCCCTCCAATAATGAAAGGCCTATTTCCAAAACGCCATCCATTAGCTGGGAGGAATATGATGGAGCGCAAGTCGTAACCTACTCGGTTCTACTTGGAACCTCTGAAGATGGATTGTCCGAAATTGCATCGGAACTTGAAATGACCACATTCGATATAGAAGAAACCAATGCCCTTGAGCTGAACACAGAGTATTATTGGCAGGTCATAGCCGTTGAAAATGGCACTGTCCTGGCAGAAAGCGAAGTACAGGCCTTTACCACCGAGGCCATATTTGCCACTTTGATTACCGAAGATGCAGCATACGGCAGTAGAAAAGCTACAGCTGTTGAAGTTTTTAATGATAAAATATGGGTGATTGGAGGGCGCAACGAAGGAGATGCTGGCCTTACGGATATCTGGTCAAGCGAAGACGGAGAAAACTGGATTATGGAAGGTAATTTTCCTTTTGGAGCCATCTATGGGCATGAACTGATTGTCTTTAAAGGTAAGTTGTGGATTTATGGAGGTAGTTCAGAAGGCATCCTGTCCAACAAGATTTTTAGTTCTGAAGATGGTATCGCTTGGGTGGAAGAAACGGAGACCACACCTTTTATTCAATATCAGTCCCCAAAGTTTACAGTTTTGGGAGATCAAATATTTAGGATTGCCGGTTACTCGGGTAGTGTAGAAGACCTCTCCCCTGAACGAAATGTATATAGCAGTACGGATGGCTTAAATTGGGTACTGGAAACCGAAAACCATGGATTTGAGTCCAAATACGGTTTCCAAATTGAAAACCTAAACGATATCATGTATTGTATAGAGCCCAACCCCGATTCGGATATCGAATCCATAAGTACAAGAACTAGCACAGATGGAGCCACTTGGTCCGCGCCAGTTGTTTCCGGCATACGGGAAAGAGGTAATAATTCCCTGCGTACTGTGGTTTTTGATAATAGAATTATACTGATGACCACTCCCGAGGATGGACCAAATAACGATTCTACTTTTTATATATCGACAAATGGAGAAGACTGGGAATTGGCCACCACCACTGACTCGTATCCCATTCGCGCTATTTTCTTTTCTCTCATCAATTTAAATGGGGAGCTTTTTGCCATTGGAGGAACACAACGAAGCAATTTTTCCTCAACGAACAATACCGTTTGGAAGTTGAATTAAAAAGAATACGTCAATGCCCATATCGAAAAACAAAAATACCCAAAGCAATACAAATTATTTTTTGAAGTACTATATCAGGCTTTGTCTTCTTGCCTTTTGCACGGCCTCCAACTTGTTATGGACTTGGAGCTTCTTGTAAATATTCTCGATATGTTTTCTAACCGTATTCGGTGAGAGAAAGAGATTTTTGGCAATCACGGTATAACTTAATCCTTCCGCCAATTGTTCCAACACCTCTTTTTCACGGGAACTCAACGAAATGTCCTCTTCCTGTACGGATAGCGACTGTTGTTTTTCGGGATATCGTAATAATTTAAGGGTCTTTACCGCAATTGAAGGGCTCATTGCCGCGCCTCCCTCAATGGTTTCGTTAATGGCATTGTACAGCTTATGTCCTTCGATCTCTTTGAGCAAATACCCATCGGCACCGGCCTGGATGGCATTGAAAATATTTTCATCATTGTCAAAAACGGTGAGCATGAGCACTTTTATATGGGGATATTTCTGTTTTACGATACGAACAGTTTCTATACCGTCCAAAACGGGCATTTCTATATCCATAAGCACCAAATCCAGGTTATGGTTTTTTTCCAGCCGAGCCAACAGCTCACCACCGTTAAAGACCATGTACTTGATGTTCAAATCCTCAAAATCTGCCAATTTCTCTTGTATGGCCCGAGCCAAGAATGTATTGTCGTCTACTATGGCCAGTTTAATTTTGCTCATGGTCCTATCCTTTTTGTATTGAAAGAATTATGCACTTACCTGCAATGTTACCTTGGTGCCTTTGTTGATGACACTTTCTTGATTGAAATAAATACCGGCCTTGTCGGCCCTGTTCCTCATTATATGAAGTCCGTTTCCGGTTGATTCCTTCGAGGCATCAAATCCTTGTCCAAAGTCCTCTATTTCAATCTGCACTTTTTCATCAACATCGGCAAACCTGACCTGAACCTGTTCACTCCCTGAATGTTTTACGGCATTGTTGATGGATTCTTGAATGATCCTGAAAATATTCATCCCCACAAACGCATTGAGCACCTTATGGTCGGGATTCCCTTCAACTTTCACCCTGACTCCATCATCCGTGGCTTCATGAACGGTAGCGGCCAATTGCTGGGTCCGCTCTTTGATGTCTTCCAAACTGATCTCATCCTTGTTCATGGCCCAAATGGTATCCCGAAGCTCGGATATGGTTACCAGTGAAAACTGTTTCATTTGGGTGAGCTTTTCCATTAAAAACACCTCACCCTTATCTATGCCCCGTTTAGCGGAATCGGTTATCGAAGTCAGGTATGTGAGCTGCGACCCGATATTATCGTGCAGATCCCGGGCAATCCGCAAACGTTGCTCCCTAAGGTTTTCCTGTGCTCGGGCCTCTGCCGTTGCTTTTTCCAGGGCGGTTTCTCTTGCAAAGTTTTTAGCCTTTACCTTTTGCTCACGAAAAATCACCAAACCGACAATAAGCAGTATGGCCAAAAGAGCTCCACTGCCCATAAGCATACTGTTCCTATTTTTCAGGGCTAGCTCGCCTTTGACCAGTTCGTTCTGTTGGCGAAGGATTTCATTTTCCTTTTGTTCCGACTCGTACTTTTCCTTTAGGTTGAGAACTTCCTTGGCTCTTTCCAAACCTTGTAAACTATCGAGCAAGACCCCATGCTTTTCAAGATAATTATGGGCCATCTTATAGTTGCCCATGTTTTCACTTATTGAGGATAGTGTTTTTAAAACATCTACCTCGGCCAATGTCAGTCTATGTTCTAGCGATTCATTTAGAGCTTCAGTTGCAATACTTTCCGCTTCCGTAAACCTACCCTGTTGATTTAGTGCTTCTGATATATCATTTTTTAAATGAACTATTACGTACCAATCGCCTTTTTCCTTTTGGATTTCCAAAGCTTGCTCGTAATATTCCCTCGCCTTGTCAAATTCCCTTAAACCTTTATATCCATGGCCTAAATTATATAATGGTGAGGCAGATTCGAATTGAACACCTAGCGAATTAAACCCCTGATATGACTTTTCCGCATATTCAATCACCTTCGGATAATCTTTGAAATGAAGATAAACACTGGCTAAGTTATTAAAGGTCAAGGCCACGTAGTAATCATGGCCCAAATGCCCATAAATTGACAGTGCTTTATAAAAATATTCCTTGGAAAGTTCCCATTCATTTATGGCCTGGTACCTACTTCCCAAGTTATTAAAGCTTCCCGCGATCCAAATGGAGTCATTTGAGGCCTTGAATTCTTCCAGTGCATCCAACTGATAGGCAACAGACCTATCCACCTCCCCAGTTTTCTCATAGGCATTGGAAATATTGGTATAAAGTGCTCCGATGGCAAAATGATCTTTAGAGCTTTGAATGGCGGGCAATGCCTCATTATAGTATTTTAAAGCTTGGGCCATATTACCCTTTCCGTTTGCCAAAATTCCATAGGACACCTTCATCCTTGCCTTAAGGTATTCATTCTGTTGCTTCTCCGCCTCAGAATATGCCATCTTGGTATAGTACCACGCACTGTCATAATCAATGGAGCGAAACTTCATCCCGATATCTTTCAACACAAGAATTCTATCCTCACCTTCCTTGAGTTCCAAGGTATCTTTCAACGCATTGATGGCTTGTTGTACGTCCTGCGCTAAAATCGATTGCAATGGCAAAAGACAAAAAAGCAAAATCGAAATCCTCTGAAAAGTGGTCATTATAACTAAAAGGAATGGTTGGTGCTTAAAACTAATCCAATTGCCTTTATAATCTTCGTTTTTACAAAAAAATTAATTCGCCTTGTCCACCAATTTTTGAATGGTGGCATCCAAGAAAGATGCGATGGCCAGTTCTGCGCCCTTCTTATATTTTTCCGGGTCGCATTTTACAACAGACACATTAACGTCTTCCTTGTCCTCTACCCTCCAAACTCGGAAAACACCGGCATCCATTCCCCGCTTGTCCACATCTGCACCCTGTGAGGCATCAAATTTTTGCTTTTCAAGTACGCCTTCAACCTCTACACCACGATTGGAGACCATCTGGCCTATATTGAACCTGTTGTAACTATTTGCATCAATCTTAAAATCGGTCTCGGCTTTTACCTGTGCGTATCCGGCATGCCTGTTCAAGGCTCTTGTCGTTTCGCTCAATGCATTGTCGAAAGCCATAACGTTCAAGACCACCTTGTTAAAAATAAAGTCCGTTTTCTGGTTGGACACCTTCATTTCGACTTGTTCCTCATAATTGGCTAGTTTTAACGGCCCGGTCTTTTTGTTATCCATGGATTGCTTGTTCACAATGAATTTTTGCCCGGTGGGACGCATTACAATGGCCCCGAACTCGTCTCCTTTTTCCCCACCTTGACCAGATCTTAAGTCCCATCGTTTTTCACGGTTTTTCTCATAGGCGGAATGGGTCCATAATTCTTCAATGGGAGCTATCTCAAACCCCTTTGCGACAAGGTCCGCCTTGTACTCTTCAAAGAGTTTATCGGTTAGTTGCTGCAGCTCATCCATATTGAGCCCATCGAGTACCAAGGTCAATGACGCCTTTGCATCGCCCTTTAATCCTCCTCGCCACATTTTTCCTCCCCTTTTCTTGTCTTCCAACTGTAAGGCTGTTTGAAAATTGACCTGAAAATCGGAGATGACAATCCGTTTTGGGCTTTTTCTAAAGTTTAAATTGGCTGGACCCAACATCTTTACTTTGAAGTCCTTGACATTTTGAGCAGTGGCCGTTGGCAAGGCACACAATAAAATCAACAAAAAAGAAAACATGGGCAATTTGATACGTTTCATACGATTGGTTTTAAGTTTGAACAAACCTAGATCACGCACGATATTATCTCAATAGGGCAATTGTCGTAAAATGAAGGAAATGGCAAAACTTTGGATGGCAACGGTACCAAACCTGACCTGCTTTTTCCTGAAACAGTTGAGTAGGTTATGCAAGTAGATGATTATCAAACACAAAGACCTATAGGGAAAATCAATAAGATGTGAACTTGATTTATTTCAAAAAAATATTGATTTTAAGTACATTAGGATTTTATCATCTTTATAAAACATTTAATTTGGATGGACAAATAGGCTTCATCTAACTTTGTAAAAGTTGATATTTACAGACTACCTTTTGTTCAAAAAATTATGGATAATCTGGATTTCAGGTTTTTAAATACCATTGTATTTACCGCCATTTTTGGGGTTTTTGCGATTTATCATCTATGCTCGTACTTAATTTTGAGGCATAAGATCTTGCTTCATTATTTTATAATGATTTTTGGCCTCACCCTACATTGGAGCTTATATTTTTTCATTAGCAACACATTTGGCCAAACCGCTGCAATGATTGCGGATAAAGCATCGCTTTTCACCGCCATGCTCACCACTTTTGGATTGTTGATGTTTACCAAGAATTACCTCAACATTAAAAGGGACAAATATTCCAGATTATCCAAAATTTATACAGCCTTCGTAATCGTCGTGGTCAGTCTACCTATTTTACACTTTTTAAATAACCTGCTTGCAAGAATAGGCTGGTTCAACGATATACTTGTGATAGTTGCCGCGATTATCGCTATGGCCACTATATTTCTGAATATATTTTCCGGTTTCTGGCTTTTCAGCGCCCCAAAGTTCAATAAGTACTACCTGTATTCCTATGCACCAATATTATTGGCGGCACTATTGTACATAAGCACTTGGTTTTTAAAAAGACATTTTAGTTTCAATGTAAACCCCATATTGCTGATTTCCTCGATTTTAGTAACATTTCAATTGATTCTCTTCTCACTTTTGCTAGGTTTCAAGTTTAAATTAATTGAAGATCAGAACTTGCAAATTCAGTTGGAAGCGAACCAAATGCTTATATCCGAAGTAGACCGTCAGACCAAAAATCTCCAAATAGCAAATAATGCGCTTGAAAATCAAAATAAAGAGTTGGATAGGATAAATAAGCTTAAGAACAAATTATTCTCCCTAATGACCCATGATGTAAGGGCACCGCTCAACAATCTAAGTGTAATTGTCGCCATGATGGAGGAACACCTTGCCGATGATGAAGTGAAGCAGATCATGGAAAAACTGAAAATTGAGATTTCTGACAAAATAGACATGCTCAACGGGGTACTCCAATGGTCCTACAGTCAGCTGGAAGGGATAGAACTTAACAAGAAGAGATGCGATTTACAGGAAATCTTTACAAAGGTCAAAAATGAATTCGAAAGAACCGCCAAGGACAAGGACATCACAATTATTCTGGACACATCATCTCCCGAAATTGTCGCAGATGAAAATATATTGAAAGTGATTTTACGGAATTTGATTTCCAACGCCATAAAATTCAGCAGCAAGGGGCAAAAAGTAGTATTATGGTCCCAAGAAAACTCTAAAAATATTGAACTAGGAGTAAAAGACTTTGGAACAGGCATGGACCCCAATTGGTTCGATCAAATCAAAAGAGGTGACAAACCACAATCAACAAGAGGCACCTCTGGTGAAAAAGGCACGGGGTTTGGTCTTTTGATCGCCAAGGATTTTGTAGAGATGCTGGAAGGCGAAATGCTCTGTGAAAGTGAAAGGAACGAGGGAACCAACTTTATTTTACGATTTAAAAAAGAAATTTAGAAGAGCATCTCCAATTCAACAGGGAAAGAGCATTGGGATTGGCCGTTCCCAATACGATTTCTATCCAATCATCATCTTTGTAAAAACCCTATTGCTTCTATTTGCGCAACTAAACGTTAGTCCATAAAAGTTCGGTCCAAGAAGTGTAAATTTGCATGGATAATCGAGTCTTTATCAAAGGTCGGAAAACAAACAGGTATTGGCAGCTACTTCATCTATAGAGGAATCCAAATTAGTTTACCTAAAAACAGATGGGCAGCACCCATTCACCGAGCAATTTGAATATCCTCATTTTTATACACCTATTGCCATAGCCCAGCATGCAGCGATGGACCTTCAAAACAGATTGCAAAAAGAATTGCCAGAATTGGTTCATCAACCAAAGGGGCGTATGCTCGGCGTTCTTGTAGTACAAACCAAGGACCGTAAACTTGGTTATCTTAGTGCCTATTCGGGCGAAATGCAGATCGACCTTGAAATTCTGCCTTTTGTACCTCCTGTCCATCAATTGCCGAAAGGAGAAGATTTTCCAGAAATGGCCGCTATCAAAGGCATTGGCAAGGAAGTCAAACAATTCGAAAAAAGTGAGGCTTTCATCAATTCCAAAGAGCAATTAGCGCGAGTAACCAAAGAGACAAAGGAAAATATACTAGTTGCAAAAAAAGCTGCAAAAAAGGCCAAATCGGAACGCGACAAACTTAGAAAAGAAGCCGTTCACCTTCCCGAAAAAGAACGTGAAAAACTACTGGCCGATTTAACCGAGCAAGGCACTAGGGATGGCATGGACCTGAGACGCTTTACCCGTTCGGAAAACTTAAGGTTGGAAAAAACCATTGCTGAAACCAAAGCATTTGAAGAACGATTGGAAACGCTTAAGACGCTACAAAAAAATAAATCCAATGAACTTCTAGATGCCATTTTTAAATCCTTTGTTTTTTTGAACAGCCAGCAAGAAGGCAAGGACTTGAAGACAATTTTTACTGAATTTGGAACAGAGGTCCCTCCCGGCGGCTCAGGAGAATGTGCCGCCCCCAAACTGTTTCAATATGCATTTTTGCACAGTATGAAGCCTGTTGCTTTGGCCGAGTTTTGGTGGGGAAAACCTCCCAATTCGCAAATTAGGGAACATGGTAAATTCTATCCGGCCTGCAAAGGCAAATGCCAGCCTATTTTAGCGCATATGCTTAAAGGAATCCCTGTAAAACCTAACCCCTTGTTAGAGAATTTTGGAGTAGACAAGCAACTTGAAATATTGTTCGGGGATGGGCATCTGTTAATCGTAAATAAACCTGCCGGATTGTTGTCAGTCCCAGGAAGACACATAAAGGATTCGGTTCAGACCCGCATCCTGCAACAATATCCTGAGGCAACAGGACCTTTAATTGTACATCGACTGGATCAAGATACTTCTGGAATAATGCTTGTTGCCCTCAACAAAGAAGCACACAAACGTCTACAACGACAATTTTTGGAGCGTACCGTTCATAAAACCTACTCAGCGATTCTTGAAAAACCCATTAAAGAAACCTCTGGTATCATAGAACTGCCCTTGGTTTTGGATATCCACAACAGGCCCATGCAAATGGTAGACTATGATCATGGCAAGCCTGCAATTACAAAGTATGAGGTAATAGAGAAAACAGCGACTAGGACCTTGATCCAATTAAAACCAATCACAGGGCGTTCGCATCAATTACGAGTGCATTGCGCCCATAAATTGGGCCTGCATGCACCGATTCTGGGAGACAATTTGTATGGTACCCCACTAGAGCGACTTTGTCTACATGCTCAAAAGATAGAGTTTACCCATCCCATTACCAACGAACCGATGAAGATTAAAACGGAACGGCCCTTTTCTGTTTGATGGGAAAGTAATTGAGGGTTTTCGAATTTTAAAAGTAGCCCCGGCAAGAATCGAACTTTTCTCTCGGACCCCTAGTTTTATTGGGGTTTCCACTTTTTGATTTCAAAATGTTGACGATTTGTGAACTCTTAAAGTCAATTTGACTTTCGTCATTACAAAGATAAACAAACAGCTGTAAATGATTGTTTTATAAATGAAAGCCTATCGCTTATTTGAACTTATTACTCTTTGATTGTTTTTAAAGTTTTACTTCGCTTCTCACCTTTCCAACTTACAATTACCAATACGCATATTAAAAACATTTGTATTGGTAAGGATAAATGCAGAATGTTTTGCCATAGTTTGATTGTATTTTCATCCAAGGAGTTTGTTTCATTTATCCAATTGATTTTAAGCGTCAAATAAGTTATCTGAAGGATAAAAAATGAATTGAAAATTATTAAAATCTTATTCGTAATACGATTTTTAAGTCTATCCGAAATTGCCTTGATGAGAAATACGGTGAAAAACACAAGAGGTAGATAAGTGAAAAAGAAATAAAAGTTTGGAGCGTTTATAAAATTACCAAGTATAAAAATTCTAGTTGTATCCATGAGCCCACTGTTTCCAAATCCAACAGTAAGAAAATACAAAGTCAAAAAAGTCAGAAGAGCTATTACGAGCCAGAATCTATTTTGTTTCCACATTATCGTTTATTTGAACTTTTATAAATGTAGGAATTTTCTATAAATACCTGTTCGGTCAAATTGCGAGGAGCTGTAGTTTTAAAGTTTATGAAATTTTAGAAACGATCAGATTCCAAATAATCATAGTGATGGAACGATTTTCTAACAGGCATAGAATCAAGAAAAAATTGAATAGACCTAATCCTATAACGAACAGTCCAGCCAAATAGATAGAAGCCCAGTCCTTCTTTCCTTTGTATTTTCTGTAATAGTATCTGATTACAAATATCAAGGCTATTTGATACAACACAAATTCAAATATCACCATTGGCTTGGACATCGTTTATTTGAACTTTACTTTATCTATTTAGTCACTAGTGTCCACTTAAAATAAGTTGATTTTCAACTGGTTATCAGTTTGTTCATTGACATTATTGTAATTAGAATTTGTAAACAACTGTTTTACAGAAGTTTTGTCCAGTAGGGATACGCCGAGAACCTGTATGATTTCG
>JANSXF010000056.1 GCA_024743095.1 Flavobacteriaceae bacterium | reverse complement strand
CATAGAGCTGGAAGCGACAAACGAGGGACCATTTTCGGGATGTTCGACCTTTCCGAGCAAATGGGCATCTCCCCTTGGTATTGGTGGGCCGATGTTCCCGTGAAGGTCCGAAAGAACATCTATGTAAAGCCTGGCACGTACACCTTGGGCGAGCCCAAAGTGAAATATAGGGGCATTTTTATCAATGATGAAGCCCCGGCGTTATCGGGTTGGGTAACCGAAAAATACGGGGATTTCAACAAACATTTTTATGAAAAGGTGTTCGAACTGATTCTCCGTATGAAAGGAAACTATCTCTGGCCCGCTATGTGGGGGCGCTCCCTTTGGGACGACGACCCCTCCTCTGCCCCATTGGCCGATGAGATGGGCGTGGTCCTCGCCACATCGCACCACGAACCTTTGATGCGTTCGCATATCGAATGGGACCGTCATGGAGAGGGATCTTGGGATTACGACAAAAACCCTGATAAACTCCAAGAATTTTGGAGGGAGGGCATGGAACGCACAAAAGGTCAGGAAAAAGTAGTGACCTTGGCCATGCGGGGCGATGGGGATGAAGCCATGAGCGAAGGGACAAATATTGACCTCTTGGAACAAATCGTGAACGACCAAAGAAAAATCATCGAAAAAGTCACTGGTAAACCCATCGAGGAGACTCCGCAAGTATGGGCGCTTTACAAAGAGGTTCAGGATTATTACGACAAAGGCATGCGCGTACCCGACGACGTTACCCTGTTACTCTGCGACGATAATTGGGGACAGGTGCGGGTATTACCTGCTTTGGACAGTAAACCTCGTTCAGGGGGGTATGGCATGTACTATCATTTTGACTTTGTTGGAGGTCCCCGTAGCTACAAATGGTTGAACACCACACAGATTGAGCGTGTATGGGAGCAAATGAACCTCACCTATTCCTACGGTGTCGATGAGATATGGCTGGTGAACGTTGGTGATATTAAGCCCATGGAATTCCCCATCAGTTTCTTTTTGGATTATGCTTGGAATCCTGAAAATTTCCCAGCGGAGAAGTTGCCCGAATATTACACTTCATGGGCCCAAAAACAATTTGGAGCCAAGCATGCCCAGGAAATCGGGGAAATCATATCACTTTATACCAAATACAATTCACGCAGAAAACCAGAGTTGATAGAACCCACTACCTACAGCCTTCAACATTTCAACGAAGCAGAAAATATGGTGAAAGATTATAGCTCTTTGGTGGAACGTGCGAAAAAAGTAAAAGAGCAATTGCCCGCCAAGGCCCATGACGCTTTTTATCAATTGGTACAATATCCTGTTGAGGCATGTGCCAATCTGAACAAAATGTACGTAGCTGCAGGAAAGAACAGGTTGTATGGATTCCAAAACAGGGCTTCAACAAACTACTACGCAGATAAAACCGAGGAGCTATTTTTCAAAGATGCAGAATTCACTGAATATTATCACAACAGCTTGGCCAACGGTAAATGGAACCATATGATGTCCCAAACCCATATGGGCCATATCAGTTGGAACGACCCGGCATTTAACAAAATGCCCTCGGTATCGTACATCCAACCTGGAAAGGAAGCCAATTTGGGTTATGTGGTGGAAAATGGCATCAGCAGGTCCGAATGGATGCCTGGCGGGCTGAACGGTCATAGCTTTTCAACTTTCGATCCTATCAATGATCAAAACTACTATATAGAGGTCTTTAACATGGGGAAAGAGAAACTGACCTACACCATCACTTCAGAAAACGATTGGATACAGTTGTCCTCGCAAGGGGGAACCATTCAATACGATGAAAAAATAATGGTCAGCATTGATTGGGACAAGGCACCCAAAGGGCAGGATGTCGGAGAAATTGTGATTACTGCTTCAAATGCAGAGCAAGGCAGAAAAGTGAGTGTCCCCATTCGCAATGATTTCCCAAAGAACATTAAAGGTTTTGTTGAGAACCAAGGTATCGTGAGCGTGGATGCCGTCAATTATCAGAACGCGAGGGAAACAGAAGAGGTTTCTTGGCAGACCATACCCAATCTCGGGCGGACTGGGTCAGCGATTACCACTATGCCCGTTACCGCACCCAAACAAAACCCCAATAACGACGGCCCCTATTTAGAATATGAAATTTATCTATTGGATTCCGGCACCTATAACCTGACCACATATTTTTCACCTACGCTGAATTTCCAGAAAGATGAAGGCCTAATCTATGCAGTTTCCATTGATGGGGATACCCCAAAAATGATGAACTTGCATAAAGATGCCCTTGCCGCAGACTGGACCTACCCAGAATGGTGGAATGAAGCGGTCAAGGATAACATCATGACGCAATCCGTACTTGAAAAAGAACTTTCGGAAGGGGCACATACCATCAAATATTGGGTCGTGGATCCCGGTTTGGTCTTGCAAAAAATGGTATTGCAAAAGGAAGGCACCCATGCAGAAAGCTATTTGGGGCCTCCGGAAAGTACGCTGATAAAATAATTTTTGAAACAAACAGTACACTAAAACAATAATTGTGAAAAGCAGTAAAGTCTTGGTGGCCCTCATGGCATTCATGTGCTCGGTCACTATGGGAACCTCCCAAATAACACTTCCAGAAATCATCACGGACGGTATGGTTCTTCAGCGCGATGCAAACATCATCATCTGGGGATGGGCATCAGCTAGTGAACAGGTAACGGCAACGTTCAATGGCAAGAAAAGAAAAGCTACTGCAAATGCCCAAGGTAACTGGAGCGTAGCGTTTCCCAAAATGAAGGCAGGGGGGCCGTATACCATGAAGATTTCAGGCAAGAACGAAATTCTTCTGGAAGATATTCTCATCGGTGATGTTTGGCTCTGTTCCGGGCAATCCAACATGGTACATCAAATGGACATTCACGATGTTACCTACGCCGAGGATATTGCAAATGCCGACTTCCCTGAAATACGCCATTTTAAAGTCCCCCGAAAGACAGACCTAACAGGTCCAAGCAAACATTTGGACGTTGGTTCTTGGCAAGCGGCCGTATCCGACGAAGTTCGGCCTTTCTCGGCAGTTGCTTACTTCTTTGCCCGTAAATTGTACAAGAGATATGGAGTCCCCATTGGATTGATCAATGCCAGTGTTGGCGGTACTCCTATCGAGGCATGGATAAACAGGGAAGGGTATCAAAAATTCCCTGAAAAATTAAAAATCATCGAAGAGAACAAGGATACGGCTTTTGTGAACAGCCATTCCATGAACCGCTTTTCTGGAAATCAACAATCTCAAAAACCGAAAGACAAGGGGCTAATTGGCGAAACACCTTGGTACGATGTCAGCTTTGAACCCAAAAACTGGCGCAGGATCAATATTCCAGGCTATTGGGAAGATCAAGGGGTCAGAGACCTCAACGGTGTGGTATGGTATCGAAAAGAAATCGACTTGCCTCCATCAATGGATGCGGCGGAAGCTACTGTTTTTTTAGGTAGGATTGTAGATGCGGACGAGTTGTACATCAACGGTGAAAAAGTTGGGAAGACTACCTACCAATACCCACAAAGAAGGTATGATGTACCTGCCGATCTTCTTAAGGCTGGGAAAAACACTTTCGTGATTCGTGTGACCAACAACAACGGTAAGGGAGGTTTTGTACCGGATAAACCGTATTACATTTTTGCCGATAAGGATACCGTAGATCTAAAAGGATACTGGAAATACAAAGTTGGGGAAGTCTACCCCCCTATAGATTTTTCATCCTTTACGCAAAATTATGATGCTCCAAAGGAAAGGGTCATCAATCCTCAAAATGAACCCACAGCCTTATATAATGGCATGGTCGCTCCCTACACCCAGCTTCCTATTAAAGGAGTATTATGGTATCAAGGTGAGAGCAATGCCGGTAGACCTGAAGAATATTTGGATTTAATGCACGCCCTGATCAATGGATGGAGGGGTATTTACAGTGACCCAGAGCTGCCCTTTATTTACGCGCAGCTTCCCAACTTTGGAGATGTTACCTATTCACCTACGGACAGTAACTGGGCCGAACTAAGGGAAGCGCAATTACGGGCTTGGGACGACGCTAACACAGCCATGACAGTAAATATCGACCTTGGGGAATGGAACGACATCCATCCCGACAACAAGAAAGACGTAGGGGAACGTATGGCTTTGGCAGCTCAAAAAATAGCATATGGAGAAGATATCGTCTATTCCGGGCCGCTCTACCAATCTTCCAAGGTCGAGAACGATAAAATCATCATTTCATTTTCCCATATCGGTGGTGGATTGATCACCGACGATGACCAAACACTTGACAGCTTTGAGATTGCTGGTGAAGATAAAAATTTTGTTTGGGCCAAGGCCAAAATTGAAGGGGATAAGGTGATGGTTTGGAGCGATAGGGTACCCCACCCAAAATATGTGCGCTACGCATGGGCAGACAATCCCGATAATCCGAATTTATATAACAAAGAAGGACTTCCTGCATCACCCTTCAGAACTGAATAGGTTACTTCTGCCAAGGCAAAAAAAGGGACATCGATATCGATGTCCCTTTTCTATTTATAAAGAATGCTGGAATTTTGCATCAATCCCTAAAGACAGGGTCGTTACCTGTATATTTTAAATATTCAAAGGAAGCTGTGTTTTCCGACTTCTCCCCGGATGATGTGGCGTACATACCATACAAACAGCCAATAAATCCGCCCGCTACCTTAGTGCTCAAAAATTTGGCGTCCACATTATCCTTCACCAATTGCCAATCTTTGCCATTTACGCAATAGTGGAAGCTGTACGTAGCTCCTTTGGATTCAATAGCTAGTTTAATCTTAGTATCATCAACTTTCAAAGGAAGATTTGCCAGTTCATCCATTTCTCCTTCATCAGGATTGCTCTTATACAGCTGGATAACCTTTTGACCTTCTTTCTGGGAAATTGCCAAAAAATAAAAGTGCTTTTCATTTTGAAAGGCCACTAAACCGGCTTTTTCATATTGAGCTTTCGCATCAAAGTGTATTTGAGTCTCTGCTCTGCTATTTAAATGTTGCTGACGTTTTCCAACAAAGGAAGGGTTTCCATATTCCGTAATGGTCCCGGGCTTTAACTTTAGCACCAAACCTTCTTTTTTGGATATGGAAAACGAACTGCTATCAACAGTTCTCTGAAAGAGTAAGGATGGGTCCAATCCTTTTTTCAGATCCAGTGTATACTCAAAATTACCAGATTGTGGCAAAGCATCTTTCTGGGGCGCTTCCTTGTAATCAAAGTCATACGCATACTTTACTTCCTCTCCCCCCAAATCAAAGTGGGGCCAGTCGTTCTTCCATTGAATCGGGGCAATAAAAGTTTCGCGACCTGTATTGTAATAATCTCCCTCATACGGTCTAACGGCCAAAAAGATAGAATAGGTCTTGCCATCCGGGCCTTCAACAAATTGAGCATGTCCCGTTGAAGTAATTGGGTTGTCCCTCTCCTCTGGCAAATGCCTTTGGGTAAGGATGGGATTGTTCTTGTAGGGAACATAAGGGCCTTGGGGTGATTTGCTCCTGAAAACCACTTCGGAATGATTGACCGATGTGCCCCCTTCCGCCGCATAGAGGTAGTACCAACCATTTCTTTTCCAAATGTGAGGGCCTTCTATCCATACCGGTTTTTCCGAAATGTCCGCTCCCCCGTTCACCAGCTGTATTTCTTCCCCTATTACTTTCAGGTTTTCATAATCAAACTCATACATTCTGATGGTTCTATGCCCAGAATATAAGGGCTTCCTATCCGGGGCATCACTATTGTAAATGATATAGGCCTTATCAGTATCCTTGTCAAAATATATGGAAGGATCAATCCCACTTACCTCTGGAAGCCGAACAGGGTCGCTCCATGGCCCAGCAGGGTCCGTTGCGGTCACCACAAAATTGCCCATGTTATCAATATCGGTGCAACTGACATAAAAAATACCTTTGTGATGACTAATGGCAGGGGCAAACAATCCACGGGTCATCCGTTCGCCCATAAAATCCATTTGCGATGGACGATGGATTACATTTCCTATCTGTTTCCAGTTTTTCAAGTCTTTGCTGTGCATTACCGGAATGCCTGGAAAGTAGGAAAAGGTAGAATTGATCAAATAATAATCGGTATCCACTTTTACAATACTAGGGTCGGGGTAAAAACCGGTCAGGATCGGGTTGACCAATGTAGTGGTCTGTGATTTCGAGGCCATTGGACTCAAAAACAACGCAATTGTAAATAGCAGTAAAACTATCTTCCTCATAATATAGTTATAATGATTCCATTTTTTAATCAAGGTGCTACTCCTTCCAAACCATCGACCAATCCCCTGTGGGTGATTTTGGTATTGAAATCATTATCATATAATAAGGGCCAATCAGAACCACCATCGTACAACCAACTATCTTGATCCCTAAACCCCCATAAGGTCAATCCGAATTGTTGCGCTTGCGGAACAATGGTGGTGTAGTAATATCCGACTCTTTGATACTGCTCTTCTTGGGCTTGGGCCCTTTCCACGGTCAGCTCACTAAGGTCATCACTGTAATTTGCCTTTACATCCAACTCCGAAACATGGACCAATAACCCCGTATCCGCGATATCCTGGATGGATGTCGGCAAATCCGTTGAGGGCCAATCGTGGTTCAGGTGCATTTGCATTCCAATCCCGTCGATTGGAATATCATCGGATATGAAGTTGGAGACCATGTTTATAATAGCGTTACGTTTGTCAACCTCTCCAGCTATATTGTAATCGTTGTAGAACAATTTCACTTCGGGGTCGGCCTCCCTGGCCCATTGAAAGGCCTTTTGATGAAAATCCGTACCGATTCGTTGAGTGAACAGAGAAGTACGTACAGCGGAACCATCAAAATATTCATTTACCACATCCCAAGATACTACTACCGGGGTTCCGTCACCATCGGTCACTTCAGCAAAATGTGCTACGGTTGCCTTGACATATGCCTCTATCTGGGCCTCAAACTCTTCATCTGTACCTTCAAAAGTGTTCAACCAATTGGGGATGGACGAATGCCAAATCAACGCATGGCCGTGCACTCTGAACCCATTTTCCAAAGCATAGGCGACAATGGCATCACCATCGCTAAAATCGTAAGTATCGGGACCAGTGAACATATTGGCCATCTTCATGTCATTTTCGGCGGTGAAGCTATTGTATTCTTGGTTCAAGATATCTTTAAAAGTGGTGTTACTGGCAGATGTTGAAGCCAATTTGCTGGCGGACACTATATTTCCGAGACGAAAATCCGCAACATCCTTCAAGTTTTGGGTTGCGCTATATAAAAAAGGGTCGCCGTTATCTACCGGTGGCGTTTCGGAATCGGGGTCGGGAGTTTCAGTTGGTCCCCCGACTTGAGGTCCCCCATCGTCTCCAGAACTACAACCGATACACATTGCCAATAGCAAAACAGGTATAATTTTCAATAATTTCATTTCAGACGTTGTTTAATTAATATGTGCTTTAAAGTAAGTCAAATGAGGTACAATGACTTCACTGTTTCATTTGTTTCAGTTTATGTACAATTCCGTGTTCGGCACCTCTCAGTTCCGCCAATCCCTTTAACCTTCCGATCAATGAATAACCAGGGTACTTTTCCTTAGCTTCAAAAGAGTGCAGGAATCCATGATCGGGCCTCATGGGAAGTGCCGTTTTGTGTTTGTTCATGAGCAACAGCAATTTTTCAATAATTTCTTCCATGGGATTATCACCGTTAAGATGCTCCGATTCCCTGAACCGTTTCCCATCCTCCCGTTTTACATTTCGCAAATGCAAAAAATGAATCCGATCTCCATGTTGGTCGATGATCCGAAGCAAATCATTGTTTGGCCGGGCTCCCAATGAACCGGTACAATAGCAAAGCCCGTTGGCGTTTTCCGGAACTGCGGATAAAATTTCGGCGATATCTTTTTCCGTTGACACCACTCGCGGAAGTCCAAGGACCGAAAAAGGTGGGTCGTCGGGGTGTATCGCCAATTTTATTCCGAGCTCTTCTGCCACGGGGGCAACTTCGGAAAGAAAATGAACCAGACTCTTGCGCAAGGCATCATCATCGATACCCCGATAAGCGTGCAATAGTTCCAAAATCTTTTCGGGTGTGAAGCTTTCATCACTGCCGGGCAGTCCCAACAGTACATTTTTGAAGAGTTTTTCCTTTTCCGATTCGTCCAACGAGTTTCCATAGGTTTTCGCTTGAATCAGTTGATCTTTGGTGTAATCGTCCTCCGCGCCCGGCCTTTTCAGTAAATACACGTCAAAAAATATAAAGGCCACCTCATCGAACAACAGTGCTTTTGTACCATCAGGGTTGATATGGGCATGATCTGTGCGCACCCAGTCCAAAATGGGCATAAAGTTGTAGGCGACCACCTTGATGCCGCACTCGGCCAAGTTTTTCAAGCTCCCTTTATAGTTTTGAATGTATAGCCCGTAATCACCGCCGCGTCTTTTTATATCCTCATGTACCGGCAAACTTTCCACTACCATCCACTCCATGCCTTCTTCACGAATGACTTGCTGACGTTCCTCAATATCCTGTACCTGCCACACTTCTCCCACCGGAATTTGGTGCAAAGCGGTAACAATTCCCGTTACTCCGCACTCTCTGATATCCCGAAGGGAAACACCATCGTTTGGGCCATACCAACGCATGGTCTGCTGCATTGTGATCATATGTGATGTATTTATTGTCAAAATCCGATACTATTTCCCCCATCAACCGAAAGCACGGTCCCCGTGACAAATTTGGCCTCCTTGGAACACATAAAGAACACGGCATCGGCAATATCCTCTGGAAGTCCCATTTTTCCCATTGGCGTTCTTGAAAAGACCCTTTCTTTTCGTGGTGGGTCGGAGTCCAGTGCCTTAGCGGTCATTTTGGTCTTGATAAAGCCCGGAGCGATGCAATTCGTCCTTATGTTGTATTGGGCCAAGTCCACGGCCATTGCCCGTGTCATACCCTCTATGGCAGTTTTACTGGCGGAATAGGCCACCACCTTGGGCATACCGTACTGTGCGGCCATGGAACTGATGTTCACAATGCTTCCGCCCCCTGTTTCTCTCATTTTTTTTACCACCTCTCTACTAATGGCAAAAACACTGAATAAATTGGTGTGGACTATATTTTCAAATTCGGCATCCGTGACCTCTATAAACTGCTTCTTCATATTGATACCTGCATTGTTGACCAGAATATCAATTTGCCCTTCCCTATCGAAAATATCTTGGATCATTCCGGGGATTTCACCCAAATTCGCCAGGTCGAAAATCAATGGTATGGCATTGTCCCCCATTTCGGCGCAGGCATTTACCGTGCGCTCCTTGGTTCGCCCAATAACATAGGTTTTAATACCGTTGTCGCAGAATTTCTTTGCTGTTGCGTATCCCAATCCCGAATTGCCTCCGGTTACTATGGCTATTTTTTTGTCCATTGATATGTGTGTTGGTGATTTTTAATCCCATTGCGGCCGAATACCGGGTGCATATGGAAATTTCAAAGATTTATAATGTTCCAATGTATTTTCCGGGGATTCCATTTCCTTTGGAAAATCCATTTGTGAGAATGTCTGAAAATAAAGCATACAGGCATCCCGCCACCATTTGGCCTCTTTGAGCTGTATACCCAATAACATGCTTACTTGGTTGTGCCTGTATTGATCCACATAGGGCTCCATGTTTTCCCACGTATTGATCATTTGCTTGACTTGGTCCACCCCTTGCTGGTATTTGATTCCCAATCCGTCCCAGAGTGTTCTTCCGTTCTTAAGCTGATAATCCCATGGCAAATGATGGAACCATAACAGGTATTCCTCTGGACAGGTTTCCGGATTGCCAAATTTTTCTGCTAACTCGGGCGCATATTGGGATAAGGCATTACTACCCGTTTTGGTCCTATCAAAACCGATACCCTCTTGATCCGCTTTATGATAGTATACAGGGTTCCATTCGGGGCGCGACAGGTTGCCCACCCAAGGTCCGGGACCGTAATGATGGCCCGTATCAAATATATGATGTAATCCGAGCGGATTCATATAATCGACTACGGCTTCTCTGGATTTCAGCATCATCTTTTTTACAGGATTTATAAAGTCTTCGTTATTACTGAAAGTAGTTCTCAACCATTCATCGGCTATTGCTTCCGAGTTCATGGATGGGTCCCATGCCAACCTTCCGAAGCCGTACCAATCTGCCTGACCGAACGGGTGTCCTGTCCAATTGGCGTCCGTTCCAATGTTGGACACGCCCGCCATCCCCGTTAATTTTTTAGTATTGAGAGAGCCATCGACCACCTTGGCCACCGTTGATCCTTCTCCTTTTTGATAGGTATCGCTCTGTAGTACCTCTTCAAATAACTTGGGGAGATAGACCAAATGTGTGGCAAAGCCCAAATATTCCTTGGTTATCTGAAACTCCATCATAAGCGGGGTATTGGGCATGGCCCCGAACATGGGATGGAATGGCTCGCGGGGCTGAAAATCGATAGGGCCATTCTTTACCTGAATCAATACATTGTCCGGATACTTGCCATCATCGGGAACAAATTCACTGTATGCTTGTTTTGCCCTATCATCTGCATCGTGCTCGGAATAAACAAATGCGCGCCAAATTACGGTTCCTTGATACTGAGCCAAGGCATCGGCCAGCACTTTTGCCCCATCCAAATGGGTTCGTCCATAGTTTTGGGGACCGGGCTGCCCTTCCGAATTCGCCTTGACCAGAAATCCTCCAAAATCAGGAATGCTTTTATAAATTTCCGCCGCCTTATCCTTCCACCATTGGATTACCTGTGGGTCAAAGGGGTCTGCTGTCTCCAAGCCTCCTATTTCCATGGGTGCCGAAAAACGGGCGGTGAGATACACTTTTAGGCCATACGGACGGAACAAATCGGCCAGGGCCTTTACCTTTTCCAAATATTGTGGGGTTAAAATAAGGGCATTCGCGTTCACATTGGTCAGTGCCGTGCCATTGATACCGATTGATGCGTTTGCCCTGGCATAATCGATATAGCGCTGATCTATATAATCGGGAAGTGTTTGCCAATTCCAGATGGAGAATCCGGAATACCCTCTTTCGACTGTTCTGTCCAAATTGTCCCAATGGTTCAACATACGGATATCTACCTTTGGTGACTCTTCTACATTCAAGGTATTTAATGGTCGATGCATTTTTAAAGCACGCAAGAAATGAAAAGTTCCATAGAGCAATCCAATATCTTCCCTACCTGTAATAATTAAATAGGCCTTCCCACTTTTTTCGATATGCTTTATGATGTAGCCTTCATCACTGAGGTTATCGACATTGATTTCTTCCCTGAAAGCTTTGGGCAAACTACCAATTTTGGAAACAATCAATTGATTCTCTGAAGCCTGAAACGATTTAAACCGTACTTCCGTTCCCAACAGGCCGCCCAGTCCCATTTCCAATTCCTTTTTTATGGCTTCCATGGTCTGGCCGCCCTCCTCTACCAAAACACTTTGAAGCCGATTTTGATAGCTCGTCAATATTGCCCCATCGGATATTTTACTATAATTCAACCATAGCTCATATCCATTGGACATAGCAAATGACATACTGCACAGCAGAACAAAAAAGCTGAGGAAATATGTTGATCTTAATTTGAAGGGATGTTTCATCATTTGGAAATTCACAAAAAAATTGACAAAATGGTTAATCAATCAATTGCGCCCAGTAAAATAAGTGAAAAAATCATAGATTAACAAAATGTTTAACGCAATCGATTGCAAAAATGAAAATTTTTACGAAATTTGGAATCTATTTAAAGAAAAAATAATCTAAATCATTAAACAATGAATCCCTATAAGGTCCTTTTGTGCCGTTCCCCGGCCTTCCCGATTTTTTCATTGTACAAAGAGAAAATAGACAAGGCCATAGCAAGTGACCTTAAAGGTCATCAAGAAAAAATAAATCCAAATACCTCTAAAAATAGTACCTTCACTTTAGAGCCCCTTGTTTTGCACATTATACAAAACAAGGGCAAACAGGTTTTTGCACCTGTAAAGTTTGAGGTATATTTTGATGATAGGGCCCCACGGCCCTGGGTTTTCCGCCCAGCCCTAAATCTGTCATCATAAACTAAACCCTTGCTTAGAAACCAACACATGAGAAAATTTATACATGATGATTTTTTGCTGGAAACTGATTATGCCAAGGAGCTATATCATAATTATGCAAAGGATCAACCTATCATAGACTTTCATTGCCATCTTCCGGTCAACGAAATTGCCGCAAACAATAGCTTTGCCAATATGGTCCAGATCTGGATTGAGGGAGATCATTACAAATGGAGGGCCATGCGTGCCTTGGGCATTGAGGAAAAGTACATTACGGGCAATGCAACAGATGAGCAGAAATTCCTTAAATGGGCTGAAACTGTTCCCTATTCATTAAGAAATCCTTTATACCATTGGACCCATATGGAATTAAGTCGGTATTTTGGGGTCGATAAAATTCTGTCCCCAAAAACTGCGGCCGAAATCTATGGGATATGTAATGAAAAACTGGCCAGCCCAGATTTTTCACCTCAAAACCTCTTACATCGAATGGATGTAGAGGTGGTGTGCACCACGGATGACCCCTTGGACAATCTCTCCGACCATGCCAAATTGGGCATTTCCGGTTTTCCAACGAAAGTTCTGCCCACTTTTAGGCCCGACGCACTGATCGATATTGAAAAACATGATTTTTCGGATTACCTAAAGCGCTTATCCCAGCTCACGGACATTGCCATCACCGATTTTGAATCCTTAAAGGTGGCCATTGGACAACGGATAGACTTTTTTCACGCCCATGGATGCAGGCTTTCGGACCATGGACTGTCCCATGCCTTTGGCGGAGCTTTTACCCCAGATCAAATTGATGGGATACTGAAGCTTCGTTTGGAAGGCAAATCGATTACCGTAAAAGAAGTGGCTCAATACAAATCGGCGATCATGCATGCCCTGGGCGAGTTTTACACGAAGAAAAATTGGGTAATGCAATTGCATTTAGGCCCTATAAGGGACACCAACCAAGCCGTTCTTTCCAAAATCGGAATCAATGCCGGGGTGGACAGTATTGGGGACTATCAACAGGCTGAGCAATTGGCCGGTTTCTTGAACCAACTAAACAACGGGGATAGCCTTCCCAAGACAATTTTATACAACTCCAATCCTTCGGACAATGAGGTTTTTGCCACAATGGCCGGTAATTTTACGGGAGAGGGAATCAAAAGCAAAGTACAATTCGGGGCTGCTTGGTGGTTCTTGGACCAGAAAGATGGTATCGAAGATCAACTCAACGTCCTTTCCAATATGGGATTGCTCAGTTGTTCGGTCGGCATGCTTACCGATAGTAGAAGTTTCCTATCTTTTCCAAGGCACGAATACTATAGAAGGGTATTGTGCAATATGCTGGGCAACGACCTTAAATCTGGATTGCTACCGCATGATATGGAATGGATTGGACAAATAGTGAAGGATATAACATATAACAATGCCAAGGCATTTTTTCAATTCCCCAGGGTAATGAAAAATGTAGGCGTATAAACATAAGGGACCAATGACCCCTTAACTAAATAAACATATTGCACATGAAAAAATACACCCGACTCGAGGTTTTTAAAACAATGGGGGAGACTGGATTTGTTCCCTTGTTCTATAATTCCGACCCCAAAATGGTACAACAAGTTGTAAAAGCTTGTTATGATGGGGGCGCTAGATTATTCGAGTTTACCCATAGAGGGGAAAACGCCGAAAAGGTATTTTCCGAACTAGTAGACTTCTGCAACAAAGAGTGCCCGGATATGATCTTGGGCGTAGGCTCCATTACAGATGCCGCTACAGCATCCTATTTTATCAATATGGGAGCCTCTTTTGTGGTTACTCCAGTGTTCCGGGAGGACATTGCCATTATATGTAACCGTAGAAAGATTTTTTGGTCTCCCGGATGCGGCACCCTTACCGAAATTACAAGGGCCGAGGAACTTGGCTGTGAAGTGGTAAAATTATTTCCTGCAGAAGTATACGGGCCCCAATTCATCAAGGCCGTCAAGGGGCCCCAACCATGGACCAATATAATGCCCACAGGCGGGGTGGACACTACCCGAGAAAATCTGACCGCATGGTTTGAAGCTGGCGCAACCTGCGTGGGAATGGGCTCCAAACTAATAGACAAGCAAGCTTTGGTGCAAGGCAACTTTGATTTGATTGCCCAAAAGGCAAAAGACGTCATAAAGATCATCCAAGAGATAAAATCGGTATGAAAACCTGGTTTTTTCTATTTTTTGCCATTTTTCTTTTGAGCTGTCAGCCTGATCAGGAAAATGTAAATTCCATAAAACTGGCACATAGTCTTGGGGTAAGCCATCCTGTGCACGAAGCTATGGTATTCATGGCAGATCTAGTTGCGGAAAAATCGGAAGGCAAACTCAAAATTGAAATTTACCCCAGCAGCCAATTGGGTTCCGAGAAACAATCTTTGGAACTGCTCCAAATAGGCAGTTTGGGCATGACCAAGGTATCTGCTGCGGTAATGGAAAATTTTTCGCCCGACCTTAAAGTATTGGGGTATCCCTACTTATTTAAGGATGATGCACATCGCTTCAAAATATATGATGGCAAAATCGGGAAAAAACTTCTTTCCGGTTCGGAGCAGTTTTGGTTAAAGGGATTGACCTACTTCGATGCCGGAAATCGGTCGTTCTATACGAAAGACACCCCTATTGACGGCCCAAAAGACTTGGAGGGGCTCAAATTACGGGTCATGCAAAGTCCCACTGCCATGGAAATGGTAAAGAATTTCGGCGGATCACCTACCCCTATTTCTTGGGCAGAGCTCTACACTTCCCTACAACAAGGCGTGGTGGATGGTGCCGAGAACAATCTTCCCAGTTTTTACACCTCCAAACATTATGAGGTCTGCAACTATTTTTCAAAAAACGAGCACACCTCCATCCCCGACATTTTGGTCATCGGCACGTTGACGTGGAACAAGTTAAATGAACAAGAAAAGAAATGGCTGACGGAAGCCGTGGAGGAGGCTACCGTTTTACAGCGAAAATTATGGAAAGATGCGGAACGTGAAGCGTTGACGGAGATAGAAAAAGCGGGTGTCGAGGTTTCCTACCCCGACAAGTCGCTTTTTGAGGAAAAGGCAAGACCCATGCTTCAATCGTTGAAAGAAAAAAACGGGCATTTGTTCGAGCTCATACAAGAAATTAAAAAGGCCGACTGATGAAAGACCATGTCAATACGCTTTTGGAATGGGTCATGGCCTTTTTGTTGGGCGCTATGGTTTTAGATGTGTTTTGGGGCGTGATCACCCGGTATCTTTTGGAAAGCCAGAGCTCATGGACCGACGAACTCGCTCGCTTTTTACTGGTTTGGCTAAGTGTATTGGGGGCCGCCTACGCTTCGGGCAAAAAGTTGCACATTGCCATTGACCTCCTGCCACAACATCTTGATCAAAAGCAACAAAATTACTTGGACATCATTATCCACTTACTTGTACTATTGTTTACAGTAGCAGTTTTTTTGATCGGCGGCATAAGGTACGTCTATATTTCATTTGCACTGGGACAAACATCTCCTGCCCTGCAAGTACCCATTGGATTTGTTTATATGGTGCTCCCCATATCCGGAGCTTTTATTCTCTATTATAAATTATCGGAGCTTTTCATCATCCTAAAAAAAATCAAGAATGGAAATTAGTATCCTTATCCTTAGTTTTCTCCTTTTGATTTCTATTCGCGTTCCGGTGGCATGGGCACTTGGAATATCATCCTTGCTCACCTTATTGGTAAGCGTAGATACCTTTCCCGCGGTTACCACCATTGCTCAGAGGCTTGTAACCGGATTGGACAGTTTTTCCATCCTGGCCATACCCTTTTTTATTTTGGCGGGCCATATAATGAACAAGGGCGGCATTGCCGAACGCCTGATCGCTTTCGCCAAAAGTTTAGTGGGTGCGTTGCCCGGCGGATTGGCCCACGTGAACATTGTTGCGGCCATGTTGTTCGGAGCCATTGCTGGCTCTGCCGGAGCGGCAGCGGCTGCCATTGGTGGTTTTATGTCGGAAAAAATGGAAGAATCAGGATACGATAAAGGATTTGGGGTAGCAGTAAATGTAACCTCTGCTACAACGGGACTGGTAATTCCGCCCAGTAATATTTTTATCATTTATTCTGTTGCCAGTGGTGGGGTAAGTATTGGAGCGTTATTTCTGGCAGGGTACCTTCCAGGTATCATCACCGGAATATTTTTAATGATCGTGGCCTACGTGTGGGCCAAAAGAAAGGGATATCCCACTGCGGAGCGAAGCTCCTTAAAAATGATTCTAACCACTTTCTTAAATGCATTGCCCAGTCTTTTTCTTTTAATTGTGGTGATAGGAGGTATCGTGGCAGGAATATTCACCGCGACCGAAGCATCCTCCGTAGCGGTGATCTACTGTTTGGTACTGGCAATGATCTACAAGGAAATTTCCATCAAGGACATTCGCCCAATTTTGGTGGAGTCCTCCTCGACCATTGCCATTGTAATGTTGCTCATCGCTGTTTCCATTGCCATGTCCTGGGTGCTTTCTTATGAAAACATTCCGCAAGCGGTTACCCAAGCACTATTGAGTTTGAGCGATAATAAGATCATGGTGATTATCTTGATCAACATCATTTTATTGATCGTAGGTATTTTTATGGATATGACCCCTGCGGTATTGATATTCACTCCCATATTTTTGCCCGTGGTAATGGAACTTGGTATAGACCCGGTCCATTTTGGGATCATTATGGTACTGAACCTTTGTATTGGTCTATGTACACCGCCGGTAGGTGCCGTTTTGTTCATAGGTGTCGGAGTGGCCAAAACAACTATTCAAAGAGTTGTGCGCCCTCTAATGCCTTTATTTTTGGCCATGGTTCTCGCCCTGATCTTGGTAAGTATCTTTCCCGGGCTCAGCCTTTGGCTTCCGCGATTATTCGGACTCTAGAACGATATCCTTTTTACGGGAAGAGTCCCTTACCACTATTTCCGTCCCGAGTACTGTAATTTCGGAAAGTTCGGTGTCGTAGGTGTTGGCGGAATGATCAAGGATTCTTTTGGCAGAAATCGCTCCCATTTTACTTGCAGGATGCGATACGGTCGAAAGCGAAGGTTGCACGATCGAAGCAATTGGATCATCGTTAAATCCAATAACTGCCAATTCTTCGGGCACTTCTACCCCCATTTTCTTGGCACACATAATGGCACTCACGGCCGCGGTATCGTTCGCTGAGAAAATGCCATCTGGCGGATTGCCCATCTTCAAAAGTTTTTTAGTGGCCTTATTGCCCTCCTCAAAACTCAAAGTCTTAAAGTTGACTATTAAATTATCCTCTATGGGCAACCCGTGCTCCCTAAGAGCATCCAGATACCCCTTTTTACGTTCCCGATATACATTTCGATGCTGCGCCCCGGCAAAATGTGCAATTCGTTTACAACCCTGTTCTATCAAATGTTTTGTAGCGGAATAACCTGCCGTGTAGTTATCGATCACCACTTTATAGGAATTGAAATTGTCGGGCACCCTATCCACAAAGACAATGGGTATTCCTTTGTCCACAAACTTCTTGAAATGCTCCATTTCCACGGTTTCCATGGAAAGGGAGACTATCAGCCCAGTAATCCTACTATCATAAAGGGTGTTACAATTACTGATCTCATTCTCATACTTATCATTGGATTGACTGATAAGTACATTGTGCCCTGCCTTTCGTGCAGTCTCTTCAATTCCACTGATCAACGAGGCCATAAATGGACGATTGATCCTGGAAATAAGGACTCCGATAGTATTGCTTTTATTGTTTCTAAGTCCCGCTGCCAAGTTGTTGGGACGGTACCCCATCTCTTCTGCAGCCTCCTTGATCAACTTGATCGTCTTTTTGCTGATACTTTTATGATTGTTCAAGGCTCTCGAAATCGTCGAGGGGGAATAGTTCAATTCTTTGGCAAGATCGTAGATGGTAACCTCCTTTTTGATCTTCATTGTTCAGATTGCGCTTAGGTTGTTCAAGTCGGGGAATTATAACAGACTTGAATTTTTATGTTGCTAAATTAACTTTTACTTTCCGATTGGAATAATTATTTGAAATCGATTTTTAGGATTTGCCCAAAATAGGGCTGTTCCAATGAAGCAAAAATCCGTTATCTTCCTATAAACGTATACTTCACAAAAAGAAATTTAAAAATTAATTTACGCAATCGATTCCGTTAACTATATTTGAAAAAGATATGAAAAAAATATGTACTTTTTTATCCATGTTCCGTACAGCTGTCCACATTGACCGCTCTCCCATAAAGATAACATCCGCAAAAGAAGGTAATATGGGAACAAGGGCCATCATGTAATACACAACGGTCATAGTATATGAAGGCATACATCAAACCAATACATTATAAACTTCGTTAACTAATCAAACTTAATTATGGAATCAGTTTTGGAAAGGCCGGATTGGATCGTGCTGGGCATTTACTTTTTGGCCTTGATCGGCGTGGCCGTTTGGGTGGTATCCCAAAAGAACAAAAATACCGAAGACTATTTTTTGGCCGGTAGAAATGTAGGCTGGTTTGTGATAGGTGCCTCCATTTTTGCTTCGAACATAGGCTCGGAACATGTTGTAGGCCTGGCAGGTACGGGATTTGAAACGGGGACCCCCATGGCACACTACGAACTGCATGCATGGATCGTTCTTTTGCTCGGATGGTTGTTCTTACCGTTCTACATCCGAAGTGGTGCCTTTACCATGCCTGAATTTTTGGAAAAACGATTTGATAGCCGTTCACGGTGGTTCTTGTCCATTTTCTCTTTGGTCGCCTATGTATTGACCAAGGTTTCGGTAACCATCTATGCCGGAGGGATCGTTGTTTCAGAACTTTTGGGAATCCCATTTTGGTACGGAGCAATCGGTGTAGTGGTATTTACAGGAATCTATACCGTTATCGGAGGAATGAAAGCCGTAATTTATACAGAAACATTACAGACCGTTATTTTGATTTTAGGCTCGTTGATCATCACTTACCTAGGACTCAAAGAAGTAGGCGGTTGGGGACAACTGCACGAAACGGTAACATCCGTGAGCCCCGACCATTTTAATATGTGGAGACCGATGAGCGACCCGGATTTTCCTTGGACCGGATTGTTGTTCGGTGGAACCATTGTGGGAATTTGGTATTGGTGTACCGATCAATATATTGTCCAGCGTACCTTGGCGGCCAATAATATTAAGATTGGTAGACGAGGGGCCATTTTTGGAGCTTATCTTAAATTGATGCCTATTTTGATTTTCTTGATCCCTGGTATCATTGCCTTTGCCCTGACCATACAAAATCCTGAGGTTTTTAGTGTAGATAGAGCTGATAGGGCCTTCCCTATGTTGGTGAAAACTTTGCTGCCGGTTGGACTGAAAGGCTTGGTCGCCGGTGGTCTTATGGCGGCATTGATGAGCTCTTTGGCTTCGGTATTCAATTCATGCTCCACGATTTTCACCATTGATATCTACAAAAAACTACGTCCGGAAAAATCTGAACGTGAATTATTGACCATTGGAAAGATTGCAACTGGTATTATTGTGGTTTTGGGTATTATCTGGATCCCGATCATGGACAAGATTGGTGGCGGGGTTATGTACCAATACCTACAGAACGTACAATCCTATATTGCACCACCGGTGACCACTGTATTTCTATTGGGAATCATATGGAAGAGGGTAAACTCCAAAGCGGCCATTACAACTTTGTTGGCTGGATTGTTCCTATTGATTCTTAGATTGGGCTCCGAAATCTATTATCAGCCGGAGATTGCTGCGGGAACTGAGGTATCTGGTTTCCTATTTGCATTCGCCACGGTGAACTTTGCGCATATGGCCATTTTTATGTTCCTATTTTCGGTAGCCTTGTGTATCGCTGTCACATTGGCTACAGCTCCACCGAACTATGCGAGCATAAAAGGACTGTCCTTTGGGACACTTTCACCTGAAGACCGTATAAATTCAAAAGGCAGTTACAGTACCATCGATATTGTACTTTCGGTACTTTTGGTAGTGATCGTAATTGGTATTCTATCCTACTTTACCGGATAAGAAAAAATTATCCTTAGTGATAAAGAAAAAGGCCCCGGATTTTCGGGGCCTTTCTTTTTTAGTGTCATGAATTTGATCCACTAGGGCACACAATCGATTGCATCAATTGATGAATGAAAAACTACCTGGCCACCCTTCCTGATGCATCGCCTTCCATCAGCTTTTCCACCTCGGCGATTGTAGCTAGATTCGCATCACCGTAAATGGTATGCTTCAAAGAGGATGCTGCTACGGCAAATTCCAAGGCTTTCTGGTCGTCATTATAGGTATTCAATCCATATATCAGACCGCCCATAAAGCTATCGCCTCCACCAACTCTATCCACGATATGTGTAATTTGATACGTTGGGGACTTGTACATTTTTTTTCCATCGTACATTACCCCCGCCCACGTATTGTGCGATGCACTGATGGAACCTCTTAAGGTTGTAATCACTTTTTTGGCCCGTGGGAATTTCTCCATCATTTGTTCGCAAACTGATAAAAATGCTTCCGCTGTTACATCCTTACCATCTTTATGGACGTCCAATCCTTTAGGGTGGATACCAAAATGTTTATGGGCATCTTCTTCATTTCCCAGGATTACATCACAATAAGAAACCAAAGGCGTCATAATGGTTTCTGGTTCCGCTCCATACTTCCATAATTTGGCTCGATAGTTCAAATCCGTTGAAATGGTGAGTCCCATATCACTGGCAACTTTAACAGCTTCCAAACAAGCATCGGCCGCACCTTGTGAAATGGCAGGGGTTATACCCGTCCAATGGAACCAATGGGCATCTTTGAAAACTTCCTTCCAATCGATCATACCTGGTTGAATTTCTGCCATGGCGGAATGCGCACGATCATATACCACCTTGCTCCCTCTACTTACAGCTCCCGTCTCCAAGAAATAAATCCCAAGTCTATCACCGCCAAATGCAATGTGATCGGTCCCCACGTTGCGTTTTCTCATTTCCATGAGCGCACATTCCCCTATATCATTTTTGGGCAAACGTGTCACGAACTCCACCGCAAGACCATAATTGGCCAAGGATACCGCCACGTTGGACTCTCCGCCCCCATAAATGGCATTAAACTCCGTGGCTTGGGAAAACCTAAGGTTTTCTTTGGGTGCCAAACGGAGCATAATCTCTCCAAATGTTACTATTTTCTTCATTTTGTCTGTTTTGTTAAACATAGTTTACTACACCTAGCAAACTACTATATTCTTAGCAAATACCGTTGTCATTCATTCAAGAATTTCTAACAAATCCATGGTTTATTTTGATATGTAAAAAAAGAAGCTGACCATATGGGCCTGTGGATAAAAATCTCCAACTAGCCTCCTAGCATTAAATGGTATATGTTGGCTATCTTTAGCTTTTAATCATTTACATGTCCCTAGAAAAATATATAGACCACACCAATTTAAAGCCTACGGCCACCACAACCGATATCGAAACATTGTGCAAAGAGGCCGTTGAGCATAATTTTTATGCCGTTTGTGTTAACGGATGTTATGTACCCACTGCAAAAAATGTACTTAGGGGAACACATATAAAAATTGCCGCTGTGGTAGGGTTTCCATTGGGGGCCATGTCTTCCAAGGCGAAAGTACTTGAGGCTGTCGACTGTATTGAAAATGGTGCTGATGAAATAGATATGGTCATTAATGTGGGATGGTTAAAATCAAAAAAGTATGATGCTGTTCGGGATGAAATCACGGCACTTAAAAAAGCCATTGGCGACCATATACTAAAAGTGATCATCGAAACATGCTTTCTCACAAATCAGGAGAAGGAAACAGCATGCACTCTAGCTATTGATGCAAAGACGGACTATGTAAAAACATCTACCGGATTTGGAACGGGCGGGGCCACCCTGGAAGATGTGGCACTCATCAAAAGAATTGTGGGCGAGAGTGCGAAGATCAAGGCTTCAGGAGGAATTAAAACCCATGAACAGGCCTTAAAATTTATAGAACTCGGTGTTTCACGAATCGGAACCTCATCCGGGCCATCATTGATCCAATCAACATAAATTATGAGTACCCATATCGAAGCTAAGCAAGGAGAGATTGCCGACACGGTCTTAATGCCCGGAGACCCCCTACGTGCCAAATGGATTGCTGAAACCTTTCTTGATGATGCCTTTTGTTATAATAAGATACGTGGAATGCTCGGGTATACCGGAACATACAAAGGCCAAAGAGTCTCCGTTCAAGGCAGTGGTATGGGCATGCCATCGGCCATGATCTATTTTCATGAACTGATTCAAGGTTATGGGGCCAAAAATATTATTCGTGTAGGCTCTGCCGGATCGTACCAAAAAGAAATAAAGTTGAACGATGTCGTACTTGCAATGGCCGCTTCCACTACCTCTGGCATCAACAACTCAAGGTTTATCAATTCCGATTATTCCCCTACTGCCAATTTTGAGCTTTTTATAAAAGCTGTGAACTATGCACAGGAACATAAAATACCGGTAAAAGCAGGCAATGTACTTTCTTCTGATGAATTTTATGTAGACGACCCAGAGGAGTATAAACTTTGGGCCCAATACGGTGTGCTTTGCGTGGAAATGGAAACAGCCGGGCTATATACCATAGCTGCAAAATATAATATCAAGGCCTTGAGCATCCTTACCATTTCGGATTCTTTGGTAACACGGGAAAAGTTATCGGCCCACGCCCGCGAAAGTTCCTTTACGGATATGGTGGAAATCGCCTTGGCCGCAGCCTTGCGTTAAAATCAAGCTTTGGGTTGGTCTTCCTCGAGGGGAACGAAATCCTTTGCAACGGGAAGTTCAAAAATCTCCAATGAAAAATAAGGCATTGCAGCAAGCAAGTGATCAAAGATATCGGCCATAACGTATTCGTAACTCTCCCATCTTTTATCTGAACTGAACGCATAAATTTCCAGGGGAATACCCTGTGGGGTCGGCTGCAACTGCCTAACCATCAAAGTCATATTTTTATTAATGGCCGAGTGGCCTTCAAGATAGTTTGTGATATACTTTCTAAACACACCAAAATTGGTGAGATTTCTACCGTTCACCAATAGCTCTTTATTGATTTTGTTGTCTTGGTTGTATGTTTTGATTTGCTCGTTCCTCGTACCAATATAGGATTCGATCAATTGTACTTTTTTAAGCTTTTCGACCTCCTCTTCGGTTAAAAAGCGAATGCTTTTTTGCCTTATGATCAATGATCGTTTGATTCGCCTTCCCCCCGAAACCTGCATGCCCCGCCAGTTCTTGAAGGAATCCGAAATAAGTGCGTAGGTAGGGATGGTGGTAATGGTCATGTCAAAATTTCGGACTTTGACCGTTGCCAAACTGATCTCTACCACATCGCCATCCGCCCCATATTTTTCAAACGTAATCCAGTCCCCAATACGGACCATGTCGTTTATGGTCACCTGTATACTGGCCACAAGTCCGAGAATGGAATCCTTAAAAATGAGCAAAACCACTGCCGATGCTGCGCCCAATGCCGTGAAAAACTTCCAGACCGTAGTGCCGGTTACAATGGCAAAAATGGTGAGTATCCCAACGATCCACGCAAAGATCATGAATACTTGAACGTAACTATTTATGGGCTTATCCCTAAACTTGGGGCGGGTTTTTAAATAGCCGTTCACACTTTGGAAAAACTTACGGAATATGATCAGGGTCAACAGAACAAAAAGTATCTTAATGGTTTTGAGCGCAATGATCTCCGCATAATCAAAATCTGCGAAAGCTACGGGAACAAATTCCATAAGAATGGTCAAAGGAACCACATGTGCCACATAACGGGGAACCCTGTGGGCCACCAAAAAGTTGTCAAAATTGTTCTTCGATTTTCTGGCCAAACTTACGGACAAGGCACGCAAAACCTTCCAAATAAGTAAATCCAACAAGAAAGCAAGTACAAGGACCACGACTATCAACACAAAAAGATTGATGTAGGCTGCCAGACCCTCTGCCATGCCCGCATCCAACAAATAATCATAAAGTAAACGACCTAGGTCCTTGTCCATAATTTTGCCTTGAGAAGAAATATAATACAAAATTAAGGAATCTAAAGCGGCTCCCAATAGTTACGAATCATGATTTTATTTTAGAGTATATATGGTTCGATTTGATAAGGTATCACTGAAAAAATCAAGGACATCCTTGTTCAAAAAATGTCCTTGATTTTACTCTATTTTAAAGAATCCAAGATTTTTTTAAAGATCTCCGTATTTTCATAAACCCCGTTGAAGTTATTGGCTCCCGGTCCGTAAGCAAATACCGGCACCATAATTCCTGTGTGATCGACCGTTAAGAAATCGCCCTGTACCGTACCTGTTTCCAGATTACCACCAACTATTCCAAAACCAGAGGTCTCGTGATCTGCAGTAATAATGACAAGGGTATTCTTATTGAGGTCCGCAAATTTTATAGCTTCAGAAATGGCACGGTCAAAGTCCAACATTTCAAGAATAATATCCCTTGTATTGTTGGAATGCCCTCCATTATCAATTTGGGCCGCTTCTACCATCAAAAAGAAAGGATCATTTTCCAACTCCAAAACCTCAAGCGCCTTGGCAACACTTTTGGGGAGTGCAGCTCCCCGACCGTTTGCCATGGAGGGTGCCTTGTTGCCTCCCAAATAGATTCCTGTTGGCCCATCCAACCCATTGAGAAGTGATAGGTCCGTAGTGGAATATTTTTCTTCAATACTTTTTTTCTCCCCTTCGCCTCCCGCAATAAAAAGATGTAGCTGACTGCTATTTAAATCCGCTACCAGACCAGGAGTATCGTCCCGCTCTACTCGGTGCGCGTAGAACGATGACGGCGTAGCACCATAAATGGCATCGGTCGAAACTATGGCGGTGTTAAATTCCTTCTTGCCCAGCACATCGGTCAAATTGGATAAATTTTCGCCATCCGGTCCTACACCGATTGCACGGTTATTGGTCTTTTGCCCTGTGGCCATAGCCGTGGCACCTGCTGCAGAATCGGTAATCAGGTCGTCATACGAAGCCGTTTTTGACAGTCCAATGTCCTTTAAAGAAGTTATTGTAAGATGGCCCCTATTGGCAACCATGGCCGAAGAAATCTGGGCCAACCCATTGCCGTCGCCTATCATTAAAATGACATTGATGGGTTTGGCATCGGCATCATATTCATATTTAGGTTGGTAAACCTCGACGGGGTTTACCAAGGTAAAGGTGTTCTGATCAAGTTTATCCAAATACTGTTTGGCCAATGCCGGATGATCTGTATTGATGTAATCGACCCCCAACTTTGCCAAACGGGCCCAAGCGGTCTTTGTATCCGGCGTGGCCCAAAACCTGAAGGGTTTTCCCGAGGCCTTTGCCTTGTT
>JANSXF010000082.1 GCA_024743095.1 Flavobacteriaceae bacterium | reverse complement strand
GTATACGTTCGCTCAGCTGAAAGCTCGCGAACAGCTTTTCTTGGTAATCTTTCTTGCCCTGCATACCTAAAGGTACGATCCATCCTTGGAGCAGCAATGATCAACGAACACTTTTTTTATTAACTTGTGCAACAGGCACAAAACATAGGCTCAGCAGCAGCATCTCCTTGATGGCGAAAGTCGCTCCAGGTATTTCAGCTTGCTTAATCATGGGGTGCCACCTCCTTTGGCAACAATCTGCTCCCAACCTTAAGTGCCATCCTATAGCATTTGATTTTCTCTTGGAATCAACGCATCTCTATTCAGAAATGATAAAGGAGAACATAAAGGATGTACTTTACGGCATTGCAATAACGCTTCCTCATATGAAAAAGCAAAAATCCGATCATTTTATCAACGTTTCTTCTGTGGCTGGATACATTTCTTTTTGAGGGTCTGCAACAAAAAGTACTGTAAAGGTGATATCGGAAGGTTTAAGGCAAGAAGTTCCTCCATTCAACATCCGTACCAAAATCATTTCTACTGGAGGGGTAAAAATTGAACTTTTGGAACATATTACTGACGGTGATAACCAAACAGCCAATCGAACCTATGTTGGCAAACTGTGAACCATGCTAAATGTTTTTGCGCCAGAAAGCATTCAATCTTTTGATCTGATGATTTTTGTACCAAAGATTGATCCTTCGGTTTCCATTCAATTCCTTAAGATCGATTTCAAGTTCCTCGTCATCCCCCAAAACAAACTTTGGAAGTACATATACAAACCTTTTGGAACTCCCTCCACTAATTTTACTCTGCCCTTGGTGTTTGTACATCGGAACCATTTCCAGTCTTTGATGGTGGATAGGGCGGTCAATGTATACCACCTTCGGCGGATGAAAGTGAGCAGTACAAATCAAGTGCACGAGATCGACTCATTTTGGTGTTGAAGTTAACGTTTATTTTTAATTTTTTTCCTCATTGACTCCCCTTTTATGTCCACCCTGTGCGCCGAGTGCACCAGCCGGTCAAGGATGGCGTCGGCGATCGTTTTTTCCCCGATGACATCGTGCCATGCCTCTACGGGCAGTTGTGAGGCTATGATGGTGGACCTTTTCCCGTGCCTGTCCTCTATGATTTCCATCAAAGAGTGCCTGTTGATGTTGTCCAATGGTTTTAGGCCAAAGTCATCCAATATGAGCAGGTCCTGTTTTTCAAGCTTTCCGATGAATTTTAGATAGGACCCGTCCACCTTTGAGGTTTTGAGTAGGGTGAAGAGCTTGACCGTGTTGAAGTACATGGTCCTGTACCCCATTGAGCAGGCCTGGTTCCCGATGGCGGAGGCCAGATAGCTCTTGCCGACCCCGGTGCTCCCGGTAATGAGCATATTTTCACCCTTGCGTATAAATCCACAGGAGGCGTAGCGTTGTATCCTGTTCCCTTCTCCGATTTGTCCCGCAGGGACAAAATCGTATCGCATAAGCCGTCTTGAAAAGACCGCCGTCCCTTATCATATTTACCCTATGGAGCACGGACTTTGGGAAAGTCAAATCAGGTTGGGATGCCGTGCAAACTGTGTTGCGGTGCAGCATCTTAAATATACCCACATTCACCCAGGTACAAAAATGCGTTCCGTGGGCAAATGGCATCATTTGCCCACGGAATATATGGAACGGGCATTTCTGGGTTTCCACAACGTCAGGCGTTCCCCCGGAACGCCAAAAAAAAGACCCTTTATCAAGGGCCTTGTTCCAGTCAGTCCTCCGATGGGACGGTGTCGGTCTGTTCCCTGTAATATTCATACCGGAATATCCAGAGATTGACCACCAGGGAGTAGGTTTTGTCCACCGTGGCATCCGCTGTCTTTTTGACAACGCTTTTCTTTGGGTGTTTCTTCGCAGGAATCTCCAACGACTTTTTTACAATTGCTTTCATAATACATGATTTTAAATTATCAATTATTTGATGGCATCCCCGCACTTCCCAAAATTTCAGCTCAAAAGGAAACGGAATAAATAGTGAGGTACGAACGGTTTATGCCGTAGTCTTTTGATGGGAACATTTTTGAAGGGCGAACTTGCGGTCAAATAAGGGATAGGTTTCCCTCGGGGAGGGACGGGGCCAATAGATAAGCGAACCCCCTATCGATCTTTGGGGGTTCGACCCGCCCAAAGATCGAGCTCGGGCAAAGAAAGACCCTTGGGAGGACAAGGGTTTTCTGAGGTGTTCAAGATGTTCCACTATGGAAACCACATCGCAGCTGCGCGCGCCCACCGAGGGCTTACAGGTCATATAGGCTCGGACCGAATCCATCGGGATAGTCCCTTGGGTCATGTTGATATGCTTCTGCATTTTCAGGCTCGGATGTTGTTGTCTTTTCGTCCATTTCCATAACATTTATAGGATTCCGTTATCGGCAAAACTGTAATACCGTCCATCAGGTGCAAGTATGATATGGTCCAATACCTTGACATCAAAAAGCTGTGCCGCCTCTTTGACCTTTTGCGTCAATTGTTTGTCCTGATAGCTTGCCTTGAGCTGTCCAGAGGGATGGTTATGGGCGAGAATGACCCCCACGGAAAGGGTTTTCAATACTGGGGCAAAAAGGATGCGCACATCCACCAAGGTACCCGTAATGCCCCCATGGGAGAGCGGATAGATGCCCTTGACCTTGTTGGACTGGTTCAGCAATACAATCTTAAAGGTCTCGTGCAGGCCTATGGTCTTGTTGTCCCAATTTTGGAACAATAGGTTCGCCACCTCCTTGGAGTTGGTCACCGACAGGGATTTGAGCGTAGAGAGCTTTTCCCGATAGCTGATCTGTATTTCATTGACTTTGAGTTCCATCTTTTTCGTGTTACAGGTTAAAAAAGGAATGGGGCGCCCAATCCAAAGACAGGGCACCCGTAACCCCTATTCCTCGCTGGTGGTTCCACCCAACAGTAAGATCTCACTCGCTACCACTTCGGTGACGTAGCGTTTGTTCCCTTCCTTGTCCTCATAGGAACGGGAGGTCAATTTCCCTTCGATGGCGATCTCCTTGCCCTTGGTCACGAAGCCTTCGATGATGTCGGCAAGCTTGCCCCATCCGATCACGGTGTGCCATTCGGTATTGGTCACCCGTTCCCCTTCGGAGTTCTTGTAGTGTTCATTGGTGGCCATGGTGAACCGTGCCACACGTTTGCCCTTGTCAAGGTCTGTGATGGTGGGTTCCTGCCCCACGTTTCCGATCAACTGTACTTTGTTTCTCAATGTACTCATGATAAAAAGTTTTAAAGGCCTGCCGTCTTCCATTATGGACAGATCAGCAAACAGGGTTAAAAATTTCCCCTCCATTTTTTTGGTCATTGTTTCCCAAATTTTAAGGGGCGTTTGTTTGCTTCTTACGTGCGCAGCACCATAAAAGAAGGGGGTTCTGTCAAGGCTTTTGGACTGAAATCGGGAGGTTCCGCGACGTAGCAAAACCTTTGGCCGTGCCTGTGGCAGGCAAGGTTTTCAAGGAAGTGGATACCCTATTTGTGGACAAAACCTGCCTTGGCCTTGACAGGTTCGATAAGGGCCCTAGGAATTCCATCCGACCCATTGTCAAGGGAGCGTACGGGAAGTTAAGCGACTGCGGGCGATGGTGTCCTAATGGGAAGTCCTTGGGCACTGCCCTGTTTTTCGATGCCCCGAAAAACAACCAGGGCTTCTTTTATTACAGGACCCTTAAAATTTGTTGGGCCAGCAGACGTATTCAAGCCTCACAAGCAAACCAACAAGAAGGGTTTGCTTGTGAGGCTTGATAAAAATAGGGCGGCTGGACCAAGATCCTAAAGGGTAGTCAATGATTGTTGTTCCAAATCTGTCCGGTCTCCCGATGTGGTAGGTTGAGAGATAACCAAAAATTCCAGATTTCCTTTACCTTGATTTAATATTTGATGGAGTGTTTTGGGCCTGATATGGATTCCTTCCCGCTCCGAAACCGTAAGTGTCTCGTCATTGATCACAAAAGTGGCCACTCCCTTAAGAATGTAGAAAAACTGTTGGGCGTGGGAATGATAATGTCGGACTTCCTTGGTATCGGGGAGCATCAACTCTTCTATGACACTCAATCCATCGCTTTTGACCAAGTGCCAGCCACTACAATGGTCTCCCCAAGTATAGGCCTCACTATTGTCACGGCTCCTTTTCATGTGTACTGCATTGAATTTGGGCTACGGTGCTTCAATCTTGGGGGAAGATATCCGTTTCTGGGTGAAAGGTGCGCCAACTGTGCCAGAATTCCTGATAGGCATTGATCTTTTTTAAAGGGGGAATGGAATCATCAATGGGTTCGCCCCAAATAGTGTATCGATGTTTACCGATAAGGGTATCGTTCCGAATGCTGAAAACAGTGTTGTCAGGTCGCTCGTGGGCATAGAAACTCAGGGTATCTTGGGCCAGTGCCACCACGACCGGCCTCCCATCAAGCTCCAGATTGACCACCCGTTCTTCTTTGAGCCGGTTCCAGTCAACTACTTCGCTGTCATCCCCGCTTTCAATTCCCACTACCCATGATTTTTCTTTCCAAGATAGGGTATCGGTCCGCGTCAGGTCGCCCCGTTCAATACCAAAATCATAGTCATCGAGATTGTCATATTCCTCATTGAAGGTGGAATCCCGCTGCATCACCAAACTGTTGGGGTAACGTTCCAACCACTGTTTTAAGCTGGACTGTTCGCTCCTGAGTTCGGGCAGGGCACTTCCCTTCAATGGTCCTGCAATGGCTTCCCCACTGACCTGCCGCCACCAACTGCCGGTAGTCTCGTCCTCGAACATGGCATTGAAATGGTCCATGCCCACCAATCGGAAGGTTTCAGCGGCACCATTGACAACAGGTTCAAAGATGCGTCCGCTTCGACATACCGAACAATAGGTCACCATAATGGGCTTTCCCCCCAAGGTGTCCAGCACTTGGTGATGGTAAGCGATGAGCTGTATCGGATAGGCCTTGGCCTCGTTGTTGTGTTCGATGCCCAAGACCAGTTTGTCCAAGGGTATGGTATTGGAGGTCGAATCTGCAAGGGTCAATTGCCTTGGTTGATAGAACATCTTGTCCGCGGCCATCTTGAAATTGAACATGAATACCACGGCCAAGCAGGCAATAAGAATGGCCAGCATCAACCATCGTCTGGACACATAGGCCTTATGGGCCCCTATGGCGATCATGATCGCAAAGCCCACTCGGAAGACCCAACGCCAGGTATGGAGAAAATAGGCCAGTTCAATGCTCTCCATTTCCTGGCTTCCCGGCATGGGCATAATGAAATAGACTTTCATCACCTCAAAAAGGGCCAGACCAATGGCACCAATGTAAAACCACTTTTTCATCTTGGTCAGTTTTTGGGGTCGAAATGGGCATAGCCTTCCTCGGCCCGTTGTTTTCCCCTGTTGATATAAAAATTGCGGTCGGTGGGCGCGGAGGTCCCCAATCCGTCCACGTATCGATTAAACATACAAAATATTGCCGAGATCAGGACCGTATCATGGATCTCCCTATCGGTGGCCCCGAGTTTTCTGGCCTGTTCCACTTGTTCTTGGGTAACGTGCTTTCCTCCCTTTTGGACACTCCCGGCAATGGACAACAAGGCCTTTAGTTTATCGGAAATCGCACTGCCCATAAAGTCATCCTTTACATGATCGATAAATGCTACATCACATTGCAGATAATGTTGTGCTATGCCACCATGGGCATTTTGGCAAAAGAAACAATCATTCAGGGAGGATACATAGGTAGCGATCAATTCCCGTTCCCCCCTGCTCAAGGAGTTTTCCGAACGCAAAAGGATTTCTGCCAGATCGTTCATGGGTTGGGCGGTCTCCGGCCTAAAATGCATCAGGCCACGGATTCCTGGAAGGTTTTCATCAATTTTGATATGTGCCATAGTTAACTGTTTTTATTCAATACGTATCCTTTAACGGCAAGGCGTTCCCCCATCCCTTCATACATTTTAGGATCGGTCGGGGTCCAAGTGGCCAAGCCATCCACATAGCGGTTGAACATGCAAAAAGTGGCCGCAATCAGGACCGTGTCGTGCAATTCCCGATCGGTTGCGCCTTCTTCCCTGGCCAACTCAATATCCTGTGGTGCCACCGCCTTGCCACTCTGTTGTACTTTTTCCGCTATTCGGAGCAGGGTCCGCATTTTGGAACTGATCTTGGCGGTTTCAATATCTTCCAGCACTTCAGAGACCAACTGTCCTTCATTTCCAAACAAGGACCGGGCGGCAGCGGCATGGCTGTCCGTACAGAATCTGCAACGGTTCAGGGAGGAGACATAGGCGGCTATAAGTTCCCGTTCCGCCGCAGTGAGCGTGGATGGTCCACGCAGCAATACTTGTGCCAGGGCATAAAGTGGCTTACCGGTCTCTGGTCGGAACAAGGCCAAACTGCGTATGCCTGGAATTTCGGGTGAAACTGAAATATGGGCCATAGGATGTTGTTTTATAAGTTTTTAAATTCGTGTTTCATCAAAAGGTTCATTGCTCGCCCACTGTCGCCAGTTCCTTTGCCCTGTTCCTGTCCGCATAGATCAAGGCTAGGCCAATGACGAAAACCACGGAAAAGAACAGCAGGGCATTTCCATATCCCCCCAACATGGTAACCATGCTTCCAAGTGAAAATACCGCTATGGTAGTGAAAATCCTGCCAAGGTTAAAACAGACCCCGGTGGCCCCTGCCCTGATGGCAGTGGGAAAAAGCTGGGGTATATAAAACGAGAGCAGCCCTTGGCTGATCCCAAAAAAAAGGGATAGCAGTGCCGTTTCAAAATAGATGATCCTGGAAAAATCATGATTGAGCCCGAAGAGCAAAAAAGCCATGAGGGAACAGCCGGAAAAGCACAGGAGCATGGCCTTTCTAACTCCTAAGGTCTTGGCCACCCAACCGGATAAAAATCCACCCGTTATCCCCCCTATTCCCAACAGCATCATGACCAGTCCCCGTTCTTGCTGTCCATCGCTTGTCCCAAGTAAACTCTGGATCCAAGTAGGATACCAAGAAAAAACGGCCCACAATCCAATGAGCATGGAACCGAATACCAAAGAGCCATGGATGAGTTCCTTTCGATGATCGGCGAAAAGTTGTATTCGATCACGAAAGGATGCTCCCCTATCCGCTTTTGCCCAAGATGGGGATTCCTTTAGTGCAATAAAGGCCACCAATGCAAGTATTGTCGGGACAATGCCCATCAAGAAACCTTCCCTCCAACCGGACAGGATATTGATGAGCCCGGAGCTAAAGATCCCCACTGGAAATCCTATGGACACTATCCCGATCACGATGTTCCTAGAAGGCCTGGGCCACACTTCGGATAGGTAGGTCACCGAGATAACCATGATCCCGCCAACGCCAAACCCTGCCAACAATCGAAATGCGACCAGGATTTCCCAACTGGGTACAAAGTAGATGAGCCAAGTAAAGATACCGACACATGCCAATGATAATGCAAACGACCTTAGCCTGCCAATGTGATCACTGATCAGCCCCCAACTGAAACCTCCCAAGGTCCAACCAAGTAGAAAAATGGAATTGATGTAGGTTTCAATTTGGACCACGGTTTCGGCATTGCCGGCCCGATCCTGCATCAGGGAGTCCAACACATCGGGCAGATAAACGGACATCAATGTGGATACCTGTCCTGCCAGCACATTGCCAATAAAACAACATACGAATAGGGTCCAAGCAAACTTTCCTGACCCAGGTTTTTCCTTAAAGTTTGTAACAGCACCCATAATCAACGTAAAAGTTCATCAAAGGTGATGCTCAAATAATACACCGCCCCAACTGTTGGTGAGCCATAGGCTTGGTACACCTGATTGTTGAGCAGGTTGCTGGCCCCCAGTTTAAAGATGGATTTTAGGGACAGCACCTTATAGCTCACTTGGGCATCCACCATGGAATAGGCGGAAATTCTGCCCGGGCGCAATTCGTTAAAGGTCCCATACCAGTCATAGGCATCCTGCCATCTCCAGGCCACATTGAATCCCAGGTTTCTGTTTACCGTGTCCTTCCCAAGCATTAGGGAAGTACGGAATGTGGGTGTATTGAATGCTGGTACGTCATTGGGATCGGCATTGCGCAGGTTGAACTCGGCCCAAGTACCGTTGGCCTTTACCGTAAAATCACCGGGCAGCCTGTAATTGATGCCCAAAGTGGCCCCTTGGGTTGTTACCCTTTCGGTGGCGTTGGTATACAACTGGTATAGATGACTATCACCATTCAGTAGGTCCATGGCAGCGTCCATATTCACTTCCCCTTCTGCCAGCACCGGGCTTTGGGGCTCTATGACCACCTGGTTCAATATAAAATCGTTATAGCTGCTGAAATAGTAGTTGGCATCGATCATCAGGTCTCCCCCGATCAGGCCTTTATATCCAATCTCAAAGGTCTGTACCCGCTCCGGTTTAATATAATCCACATCGGACTTTACCAATAGATCCTTGGCCTGGGCCACAGCTTCGCCAAAAGGGGTCCCACTGTTGACCAGTTCGTTGAACCTCCCAAAGAAAGGTCCCAAGGAAGCTGTCGTAAATGAATTTTGGTACACCGTTAGGTCATCACTGTTATCGGGTACCCCGCCAAGGATGGTAATGGGCCCGGCATTGAGCCTGATGTACTGGTCACCTGGTGTGGGGTTACGAAATCCCGTTTGGTAGGAGGACCGGAGATAATGATTCCCGGCAATATTGTAAACGGCGGAGGCCCTGGGCGTCAACCTGCCCTTAAAGTTCTGGTTCTTGTCATAACGCAAGGAACTGGTCAGTTTCAGTTTGTCCTCGAACAATTCTTTTGAAGCTTGAATGAAAGCCCCACCTTCCCGAATGAGGATGGGACTGTCCGCATCGTCGAACAGCGTACCATTGGTGAACATATCATAGTACCTGAAATTACCGCCCACCAGCACATCGACAACCTTAGTATGGTCACTCAGGTCGTACTGGCCCTCGATATGGTACAGTTTACTTTGGCTCAGGATGCCTGCCCCACTGAGCCCTTGAATGCCGATATATCTTTCCTTTTCACGGTTGAATTCCGCCGATCCCGGCAAAAAACGTCCTTGATCCGCAAATGCCTGAGCGGCATCATGGCTGCTCGGTGTTACTCCTGTAATATTGCCGTTATAAGCCTCGGAATACCGTTGATACCAAACGTCATCTGCCTGATCCGGGCTTACCACATTGCCATTGAGGTCCTGTACCCAAGTTTTGTTGATCAATTGGCCCAATCCTTTTCCATTATAGGAATCGTTGGAATCTTCAATACTGGCATAGGCACGGACAAAATAATCAGCTCCCTTGAGTTCCAATCGGTGTTGTTCAAACTGAAAATTATTCAGTTGAAATCGGTTGCTTCCGGTATAGGCCGCCCTTCCTTGGTTGAAATTATACTGATAGATCAGTTCGGCATTGTTGGCCACACGATAATGTAGGGCCCCGTTCAGTTTCAGGCTATATACATCATAATCCATAAGGAAGCGTTCCTCATACCCTGTACGGGAAACTCTTCCGATCCCGCTCAGGTCCCTTGCCCCTTCGTCCCCATAAATGTTCAGGGCGTCCCTAGCGGGATTATTGGCCCCCCGCTGCTCCAGGGGAGTGCCATCGTCCACATCCGTATAGTTAGTGGCAAACCAATCCAGTCCCGTAAAATAGGAGACATTGAACTTGTAGGCTAAACGGTCATTGATGGCCTTTGCAAATCGAACGGACAGGTCATAAAGAGGTTCGGGATCACTATATTCCTCTCCAAAATGGTTCAGACCAAAACGGGTATTTACACTAAGGCCTTGGTATTTAAAAGGGTCCTTGGTGCGCATGGAGAGTACCCCGTTGAAAGCTACCGGCCCATAAAGGGCGGAGGCGGACCCGGGAATCAGTTCCACACTTTCCAGGTCTAGGTCACTGGACCCGAACATATTGCCCACGGCAAAGGTGAGGCCTGGGGTCTGGTTATCCACTCCATCCACCAGTTGTAGGAAACGTGCATTTCCCGTATCGTTGAACCCCCTGGTATTGATCTCTTTGTAGGTAAGGCTACTGGTTACCATATCAATGCCCTTCAGGTTCTGCAACCCATCATAAAAATCCAGGGAGGGTGTTTCCCTGATATCGATGGTCCCCATCTTTTCAATACTCACCGGGGATTGAAGGATGTTCTCCGGGATACGGGAGGCTGATATGACCAATCCCTCCAACAATTCATTCTTGATGTCCAGGTTGATGGACACCGGATCAGCGCTTTCCACCAGCAACTCTTGGGTCTCATACCCGATAAAGGAAATGCTAAGGGTCACTGGATACCCCTGAGTTATGTTCAGTTTGAAATATCCGTTCCCATCGGTGGTGGTACCGATTGTTTTTCCCGGGACCACGACGCTGGCCCCAGACATGGGTTCATTGGTCATGGCGTCCAGAACAGTCCCTGAAACCGTGTTGGTCTGGGTAAAGGCAAGGAAAGGGGTCAGGAGCAACAATAACGTATTGATTTTGTTTTTCATGGATGATGGTTGTTAGGAATTTGGTTTGGTCTTTTTTTGTTTCAACTGCTCATAGGCCTCTGGTATCCTCACATACCCATTTTTGTTCAGGCGACCGGCCAGTTCCTGGTAATAAGAGGCATCAGGGGGCAAATGGGTGGCCAAGCCGTCCACATACCTGTTATAGAGGCAGAACAGCGCGGCGATAAGGACCGTATCATGGATTTCCAGGTCTGTGGCCCCATGTTCCTTGGCGCGGTCAATGGCCTCCGTACTGACCTGTTTTCCTCCCATCCCCACCAACCGGGCCACGTGCAGAAGGGCCTTGATTTTTTCACTGAGGGGCGTGGAGTCAATATCCTTTTTGGCCATCTCACATATGGACGGGTCGTTATAATAGGTGTTGGCCGCGGCGGTATGTGCCGTGGTGCAGAACACACACCCGTTCCCGGAGGAGACCACTGTGGCAATCAGTTCCCGTTCCCCTTCGGATAAGGTGGAGGGTCCCCGCATCAATATCTGGGTAAGTTCACGGATCGGTTCAGCGGTTTCCCTACTGTATTCCAGTAGTCCGGTAATTCCGGGTAAATGTTCTTCAAGGGGTATATAGGCCATGTTCAGTTGTTTTTCATATTAATGGTCAGTGGTTATGCTTCTCATTCTATAGCCATAATCTCGCCAAGCACCATCTTGATGCCTATGTAGCGTCCAGGATTAAGAATTTGGGGGTTAAAAGACCTAAAACCGGTTTGCTCCTACTTGGTTTCGTGTCTTGATCGGGAAATCTTCTAGTTAAAAAACATATCGTTCCTACATCGAAAAAATCAAATATATCCTTGTATTCGATAAGATTTGGTTAATGCAGATTTAATAACATTATCAAAGGGTTAATTGAATTAATGTCCAGTAAATAATTGTGAATCAAATATTATCGGCTGAATGACCATAGGGAAAGAATGAACAGATTGTAGTAAAAATTTGTGGTGATGGGCAGCTTTGCACAAAAAGTTCATAGGGTATGACATTTGAACCATTGAAAAATCCATTCATGGATTCTACTTTCAAAAAGCCATATTATTTGAAAATGTGGGTATGCAGAAAACAACCAGGGCTTCTTTTATTACAGGACCCTTAAAATTTGTTGGGCGGATGGACGGATTTGCGGCCTTCCACGGCAAAGCCCCAAGAAGGGCTTGGGAATACAAGGTAAAGGGCTGATATAGAAATTTTTAAGACAGGAAAGGAGCCTGTAACAAATCGTTGCAAAATTTGTTACATAAAGATGTACTTGGTATAAAAGACATGATGGCTAAAGAATATAACCATAATTCACGCCACGAGTATCAAAATAATCATTTTTCATGGAAAGTAATCGTTTTTCATATTATATTTGTAATTGAATTTCATAAAAATAAATCATGAGTAATCATTTTTCACGAAAAGTAACCGTTTTTCATGGTCGAACCCTACCGGAAGAAGGTTTCTTGGCCGGTTATTCCCTGTTGATTTCAGAAATAAAAAGCAAGCTTGGTATAATGGTCCCCTTGCCTGATACTTTATCCATTGCAACGGAAAAACACCAACGCTACAATACGGACCAATGGCAGGTATTTACCATTAGGCACAAACCTAAGGATGACCTCAAAAGTCATTTGGTCTTTGCGCTAAAATATGAACCTTTGGATCTCTACATCTTGAAAAAATTCTTCGAGCTGACCGGGGAAGGGATCATATTAAAAATGTTGGAAGAGGAGCCCACCGGACAATACACTAGAAGAGCCTGGTTTTTATATGAATGGTTGACGGGGAAGACACTTGAAGTACCTGGTCTAAAAACAGGCACTTATGTGGAAGTTGTTGATCCTTCACTACAATTTGCCGGTCCAGCTGAAAATTCCACCCGGCACAGGGTCAAAAACAATTTGCCCGGGGTTGCCGGTTTCTGTCCCATGATACGAAAAACAGAGAAACTGGAACAGTATATTAAAAAAAATCTGTCGGATGCCGTTGAAAAGGGTTTGGGAAAAAGGGACAAGGACCTGATACGAAGAACCGCTGCTTTTTTATTGCTCAAGGATTCCAAAGCATCCTTTGCCATTGAAGGAGAATACCCTCCGAACATGCGGGCAAGGAACTGGGGAAAGGCCATAGGCCAATCCGGAAAAGTGCCCCTTACTGTTGAAGAGATCGAAAGGCTACAGCACATTGTGATTGGAAACAAAAAACTAAAGTATATGGGCATACGCAAAGGGGAAGGCTTTATCGGGGAACACGATAGGGACACACTGGCCCCCATGCCCGACCATATATCGGCCAGTGCCAAGGACTTGCCCTTACTGATGCGAGGGCTGCTGGAGACCAATGCCCTGTTGCAACAGGGCCATTATAACCCGGTATTGGCTGCGGCCACGATAGCTTTTGGTTTTGTATTTATCCACCCTTTATCCGATGGCAATGGAAGGATCCACCGGTATATCATACACCATTTGCTCACGAGGATGGGCTACACCAAAAGGGGGATGATCTTTCCCGTATCCTCCGCCATTTTGGAAAGGATAGATGCATACCAGGATGTTTTGGAGCATTTTTCTTCCCCAAGGGTTGATTTGGTCCAATGGGAGGAAGCACCGGACCACAATGTCAAGATCCTTAATGAGACCATAGATCTGTACCGATATTTTGATCTGACCAGGCAAGCGGAATTCCTATACGAGTGTGTGGAAGAAACCATTGAAAGGATCATACCGGAAGAATTGGACTACCTTGAAAAGTATGACCGGCTGACCCAATTTATCAATTCCCTGGTAACCTTGCCCGATACAAAAGTGGATCTATTGATCAAATTCCTTGACCAGAACAACGGAAAATTGTCAAAGAAAAAAAGGGACAAGGAATTTGAGGAATTGACCCATAAAGAAGTACGTGAAATAGAGGATGCGTTCCAAAATATTTTTAGTTGACCGCCCCAATCCGTCTTTCACACAATTACGAAGAAGCAACCCTTACTTTGCATTGTGATCCATTCTGGTTTAGGGAACAAAAAAAGGATCCAGAAAACCGGACCCTTTTATCATTTCCCATCCTGATCACTACCCTTTCAGGGTCTTGACCTGTTTTTGTAGATCCTTGATCCGTTCCTTCTGCCTTTTTTCACGCTTTTGCCTGTCCATGTCATACCGCGCTTCAATGGTTTCGATGTCCTCCCTATGGTACTCCTTCATGGCCAAATAAAAGCTGATATTGGTCCAGTCGTTGGTATGGTTGCTTTCCCCGAAGTGTACCTGTTTGGCGAGCAGGATACGGATGAGCCTGTTCAGGGTTTCCTCTTTAAAGTTCTTCCTGAAATGGGCCACGATCTCTTCCTTGGACATATTGCCCGTATCCCCGAAGAAGTTTTGGAAATACTGGCTTTGATCATGGTATCCGATATTGTTCTGGTACAGGGAGATGGCAAAGGCGGCCATTTCGTCCGTTGACAGGGGTTGGTCCATGTCAATGTATCCCGTCTCCCGGATCATTTGTACCACTTCCTCGAAGAGCTTGTTGTTCCCGATCTCTTTTTTGCGCTCTTCCCGGGCATTGATCTTTACAATCTGTTCCTCCGGGGTGCATTCCGACATCTTTCGCTTTTCCAAAGGTAGGGCATGGGTCTCTTCGGCTGTGTACACTTTCCTGACCTTGACGAAGATCTCCTCGGTCTTATAGGTGTCGGTATGGAGCAGGATTCCCTTTTCAAATCCATTGTCAACCGCTCCATCGTAGCGTTGTTTTTCTTCTTCGTAGGATTCCAGGGCTTCATCCAGTTCTTCCTGTAGTTCCTCTTCATTGAGACTACGGTAGTGGTATTTTTCCCTAATACGCTCCGGGATTGGAAACACCGGACATAGTATACCACCTTCGCCGGAAAAGAGTGAGCATAGCAAAAAAACCAATAAAGTATTGACAAACAACCTGCTACAATAAAATATTGGATGGTCCATATTTGCCGTTTTTAGTGGACTCAACCATCC
>JANSXF010000064.1 GCA_024743095.1 Flavobacteriaceae bacterium | reverse complement strand
GGGATGGAACGAAGATGAGTTCACCTTCTTTGCTTGGGAAATGAAGGACACCGAATTTGCAAAGCTCGATTTTGAAGGATTAAAAACCAGATTGGAACCACAGTTTGGCGCCGATACCCCAAAAGTAATTGAAGCCTATAAAAAAGCAAGACCCCAAGCATCACCTGCGGATATCTGTGTAGCCGTTTCATCCATTGTAATGATGGGATTGGGATCTATCGAAATAGCCCAAAAAAAAGTAAAACAAGGAGGTGCACCGGTTTACCTATATAATTTTGGCTATAAATCGGAAAAATTGATACCCGGGACCGATTATCCCATGGGAACCCCCCATGCCATGGACATCTCTTTCAAGTTCAACAATGAACAACCCCCAAAAGAAGGGGAGCCAAATCGGCCAAGCTTTTTTGGCGGAGCCAGACCAGAGCGTTTTACCGCTTCCCACAACATGGCGGCCTATTGGACCGGTTTTGCCAAAACTGGAACACCCCATGCAGAAAAGCTGCCAAAATGGCCCGAATATAATTTGAAAACCAGACCAACAATGCGCATCGATACGCAGTGCGAAGTAATAGAGGATAGGTTTTCCCAAGAATTGGCCATGTGGAGAGAAACTGGACGATTACCATAATATTTAAGGATTAAACATAAAAATTATCAAAAGCATTATACTGACAACATGAAAAACTTTCTAACATTACTGATTTTATTTTCGACCTTGGCCGTGACCGGTCAACGTAGACAGGATGCCGAACCGGAATGGACAGCAACATGGATTACCTTGGGGGATGTGGATGCCGAGGCTGCTGGAATGTATCTTTTTAGGAAATCCTTCAATTTGAATGCAGTTCCAAGTGAATTTCCCATCCGTATTTCTGCCGATAATCGTTATAAACTTTTTGTAAATGGAACCCTTGTTTCCGTAGGGCCTAATTGGGGGGATATCAAGCACTGGAACTATCAGTCCATGGATATTGCACCACATTTAAAACAAGGTCAAAATACATTGGCCGTGAAGGTTTGGAATGAGGCAGATTTGCGTGCCGTGGCACAATTTTCGTTTAAAACGGCATTGATCCTACAAGGACAAACGGAAGCAGCTAAAATTGTAGATACCAATAAGGGTTGGAAGGTTATAGAGGACAAATCATATTCTCCTTTGGAGCAACATATTAGTGGGTATTATGCGGCAGGGGCCGGGGATTTTATAGATATGAGCCAATCGATAACCGGTTGGAAGGGCCAAAATTTTGATGATAGCTCATGGGAATCCGCGGATACTGTTTTTGAAGCGGTACAACAGGGGTTTGGGTTTAGACAGCAAGAAGGTTGGAACTTGGTGCCCTCCATACTACCGGAAATGGAGTTGACCAAAGAGCGTTTGGCCACAGTAAGAAAATCCGAAGGTATAAAAGTGCCCTCATCATTTCCTACAAAACCGACCAATATTGAAATAAGCGCAAATTCCAGTATCAAAATTCTGTTGGATCAAGAGCATTTGACCAACGCCTACTTGACCTTGTTGTTCAGTGGAGGAAAGAATAGTATAATTACCCTTTCATATGCCGAGGGACTCTTCGATAGCGAAGGAGCTAAGGGGAATCGCGATGTTATCGAAGGAAAATCAATGGCAGGAAGAAGAGATAGCATTATTTCCAATGGAAAAGCTGATCAAGAATACACCTCCTTGACCTATAGAACATATAGGTATGTGGAGGTCGGGGTTCAGACCAAGGACGATCCCTTGGTCATAAACGATATTTATGGCACTTTCACGGGCTATCCGTTCCAAATGAAGGCAAATCTCATTTCGGATAGGGAAGAGCTTTCCGATATGATGGAAATTGGGTGGAGAACAGCACGTCTGTGCGCCGTGGATACTTATATGGATTGCCCATATTACGAAAGATTGCAGTATGTTGGTGATACTAGAATCCAGCATTTTGTATCCTTTTACAATAGCGGGGATGATCGTTTGATTAAAAATGCCATCAATTTGATTGATTATTCAAGACAACCCAACGGTCATACGTTGAGTAGATATCCAGATAGACAGGATCAAGTGATTCCCACCTATTCTTTGTGGTATGTTGCCATGTTGTACGATTATATGATGTATGGAAGCGATACTGATTTTATTGCTGAAAAGTTGATGGGATCCCGTCAGGTATTGAACTATTTTATCACCTATTTGGATGAAGATGGTTCCTTGAAAAATGTTCCGGGTTGGAACTATACCGATTGGGTGCCTGAATGGAATTTTGGTATGGCACCAATGGCCGAAGATGGCTCATCAGCTGCCTTGGACCTTCAAATGTTGACCGCTCTTCAATATGGAATTCAATTGGAAAAGGAATTGGGGAAATCTGAATTTGTTCAATTGTATACCTCGATGGCCGATCAGTTGACGGAAACTATCAAAAACAAATATTGGGACGAGTCCAAACAATTATTTGCGGACACCCCAGCTAAAGACAAATATTCCCAGCATGCAAATACCTTGGCAATTTTAACCAATGTAGTAGATGAGGACACCAAAAGAGCCATAGGAAGGTCCTTGTTGGAAGATGAATCTTTGGCGCCAACATCCATATATTTCAGTTACTATTTGCATTTGGCATTGAACGAAGCAGGATATGGTGACCAATATTTGGAGTGGTTGGATGTTTGGAGAAAAAATATGGAATTGGGATTGACCACTTGGGGGGAAACCTCTCAAGTAGAGACCACACGTTCCGATTGTCATGCCTGGGGATCAAGTCCTAACATTGAATTCTTTAGGATTCTTTTGGGGATTGAAAGTGCATCGCCAAGTTTTAAAACCGTTAGGATAACCCCCAATTTAGGAGATATCAAAAAGATTGGAGGAGAAATGCCGCATCCATCTGGAATGATTTCAGTAAATTATGAGAAATCTGGCAAAAAGTTGAATGCGACCATAACTTTGCCCAAAGGAGTGAATGGGGAATTTGTATGGAACGGTCAGGTGAATCCTTTAAAACCGGGGGAGAACAAACTAAGCTTGTAAAACATCTAAAACCAAATTAATATGACCCGTAGTCCTTTCATCAACAAATATGCCTTGTTGGCTATAATAGTCTGTACATTGCTTACAAAGGTTTCCAGCCAAGAGAAATTTGGTGGACTGGCATTGTACACCTTAAGAGATGCTATGGGTTCCGATGTGGAAGCCACGCTTCAAAAGGTTTCTGCTGCGGGATATAATTATGTGGAGGCCGCAGGTTATTCCGATGGAAAATTTTATGGTGTGGAACCCGCTGAGTTCAAAAAAATGTTGAAATCAAAGGGATTGCAGCCTATCAGCACGCACCAAAGGGTTATGGACATGGCCGAAACAGATGCCATGATTTCCGCAGTAAAAGAAGCAGGTTTCAAATATTTTGTGGTGCCTTCCCCTCCTAGGAGTTTGGTAGATGTAAATCGCGAAACCCGAACCATGAAAATGAAAGGTTCCTTGGATGATTTTGCCGACTTTTTGACCGAACTAGGTAAGAAATGTGAAAAGGAAGGTATTCAGCTTTTGTACCATAATCATGATATGGAACTAAGGCCAAATACCGATGGAGTAAAACCTTTGGATTATCTTTTGCAAAATACGGACCCAAAATATGTGAATTTTCAAATGGACCTGTTTTGGATGACGAGGGCGAATGAGGATCCGGTAGCTTATTTTGAAAAATACCCGGGAAGATTTAAAAGCTGGCATGTCAAGGATATGGATCAAAAAGATAGGTTCGCACCTGTAGGTCAGGGCAAAATCGATTTTGGAAGAATTTTAAAGGACGGTAAAAAATCGGGCATGCAGTACTTTTTTGTGGAGCAAGACCGTGTTTTTGATGACCTCGATCCCCTAGAAGCAATTAAAATCAGTCATAAGGGACTGAAAGATTTTGGCTTTGACAAAGTGGATTAACTATAATAAATAACTACCAATACCATGAAAAAAATATTGTTTCTATCGGTTATTTGCCTTTCATTATGGGGGGCAAAAGCACAAACCGAAGTTGTAACCGGAGAAGATGTGGCCGTTACCGATACCGAATCAGGAAAAGTCCGCGGATTTATCCAAAACGGAATCTATACCTACAAAGGAATACCCTATGCAACTGCCGAGCGATTTATGCCTGCAAAAAAAGTGGCGTCTTGGGATGGGGTCAGAAGTTCCACCATGTATGGTCCGGTAGCTCCTTTGATGACACCTACCACACAGGTGCAAGATGAATCAGAATTTGTTTTCGACCATGACTGGGGATACACGAGCGAAGACTGTCTTCGACTCAATGTTTGGACGCCCAGTTTGGACGATGGCAAAAAAAGACCTGTACTTTTTTGGATTCACGGAGGCGGATTTACCGCAGGCTCCAGTCAGGAACTCCCATCATACCATGGGGAAAATTTGAGCACCAAAGGTGATGTGGTCGTGGTTTCAATCAACCATAGATTGAATGTTTTGGGCTTTTTAGATCTTTCCGCCTATGGCGACAAGTACAAGCATACAGCCAATAATAGCATGTTGGATATTGTAGCTGCTCTAGACTGGGTAAAGAACAATATCTCGAACTTTGGAGGTGACCCTGACAATGTTACCATTTTTGGTCAGTCCGGGGGTGGGGCCAAGGTCAATACCCTTATGGCCATGCCAAAGGCCAAAGGATTGTTCCATAAAGCAATTAATCAAAGTGGCTCCTTTAGGGGAAGTCTTTCCAAAAAAGAAACAACAAGAGCGATTGCGGCCGAGGTACTAAAGGAACTCTCATTATCGGAGGACCAAGTGGATAGCCTTCTAACTATTCCATTTGATAAATTAAGTGCAGCGGGAAGTGCAGCATTGCAAACAGTGGCCAAACAAATGAAAGCAAAGGGTATTGTTCCCGTGGGAATGAGCCTTAATTGGGGCCCAAGTATGGATGGTACTGTACTTCCTCACGATTTGATGTCCGATGGGGCATTTGAACTTTCCAAAGACATTCCTTTGATGTTGGGAACTACCAAAAATGAATTTACCCCGTTTATGAACGGACGCTTTTTTGATGCCTCCGAAGAAAAAGTGATGGCACATATCAAAGAAACGTACAAGGACAAGGCGGATGATTACGTATCAGCTGTAAAAAAGGCATATCCAAACGACACAAGACCTTCAGACCTTTTGGATATCGATGCTACTTTCAGACCTGGGGCCGTTTTCCAAGCGAATAAAAAGTCGCAATTGGATAATGGTGCACCTGTGTACATGTTTATGTTCACATGGCAGTCCCCGGTTTTTGATGGGAAATACAAGGCACTACATTGTATGGAACTCCCATTTGTTTTTGATAATGTGGAACGGGCCAGACAAATGACTGGAGGTGGTCAAGAGGCCCATGTTTTAGCCGATAAAATGAGCAGTGCGTGGATAAACTTTGCCAAAAAAGGAAATCCCAATCATGACGGATTACCACAATGGCCGCAATACAATCCTGAGAATACAGCGACCATGTTTTTTGATAACAACTGCGAAGTTAAACCACAACACGACAAGGAATTCTTGGCTTTGATAGCGAAGTGATAAACCGATCCTATATCTAAAAAACGAAACAATGAAATTATTTTCAAAAACAATTGCTACCCTTATATGGGCGGGTCTTCTTATGTTTATTTCTTGTGGTTCCCCAACTACAGAAATTGAAAATCTCCGGGTGGCCTATGCTGAAAGGCCCTTGGCCGTTGAAGATGAAAATCCATTGTTCGGTTGGCAGATGAAATCCGAGGTAGTGGGGCAGCATCAGCAAGCCTATCAAATAAAAGTTTCCAAATCTGATGGCAACCAAGTTTGGAATAGCGGAAAGGTCGAGAGCGGTATTTCCAACAATATCTCTTACGAAGGGGATCCTTTGGAGCCAGAGGCGGCCTATACTTGGGATTTGACCGTTTGGGATGCCGAAGGGAAAACCTATAATCAAGAATCCAGTTTTGAAACCGGGTTGATGAACCCTGAAATATCCGCGTGGGAAGGCGCTCAATTTATCGGTACCAATGCTTTGACCTTGGATGCCACGTCAGCATTGCTCTTTGATATAGAAACTGATTTTCAGATTGTGGAAGGGAATACAGCATCTTTGATAATTGGTGCCAATGACTTTAGGTTTAATGATAGGTTTCAGAATATCAATAACATGGCAGGTGAAAACTACCTCCGATTGGAAATTGATATTTCAGGGGTGGGCAGTTCCAAGGGTGCACTCTTGAACATCTATCGTATTGGTTTTGATAAGGACGATTCGGCCAAGAAACCTTATATGTCCATTTCCAAGGCCAACTACCCTCAAACCAATATTAATGCATTGATTACACCGGGCAACAAATCCCAAATGAACAAACTCAGAATCGGAGTTAATGCCAGCAATATTGTAATCAAAATTAATGGGGAAATGCTGCTTTTGGAACCTGAAGACCCCAATAATCCCATACCTCCTCAATTTAGGGAAGTAGGTTTTTCTGTTACAGGTGTCGGTGGCGGAAACTTTTTGACATATCCTCATATAAATTCAATTGGTTTTGCCGCAGAACCGGGCACAAAGGCAATCTTTAAGGATTACAAAATTTTGAATGCTGGAAAAAGCGACCCAAACAATAATGAGGTCTTTGGAAAAGATGTAGGGGCTACTTATGCCATATTCGAAGATTTTGAAGGTCTTTCCATTAATCAAGACGGTACCATCGAATTAGGGAATACTACTGATACAACCTTGATTCAATATGCGGATCCAAGTCATGGCTCCGCGACCATGCTCCGTTCTGAATTTAATACAGAGAATAAGAATATTGCCAAGGCAAAATTGTATGTTACCTCAATGGGTTCCAACGAGGTATATATCAATGGTAATCGAATTGGTGAAGATTGGTTTGCACCCGGAGCAACCCAGTTTCGGGAAACTTTGGGGTACTACGCTTATGATGTCACCAAAAACATCAATCAAGGGGAGAACGCAATGGGAGCTTTAATTTTTCCTGGTTGGTACACTGGATACATGACCTATACCCCTTCAAACTTCAATTTTTTTGGAGATACCGAAGCTTTGTTGGCCAAATTGGTCATCACTTATGAGGGTGGGAATGAACAAACTGTGGTTACTGACCCAGATACTTGGAAAATATTTACCGAAGGTCCAGTGGAATACGGAAGTTTTTTTCAAGGGGAACGCTACAATGCCATCAAGGAGGAACACATTACGGTTGATGGAAATGTAAACGGATGGGCCACAACGGCATATGATGATTCAAAATGGTCCAACGCCGAAGCAGTACAACCAAGGGATTGGATAGATTTTGAAATCGTGTCCCGTTACGACCGACCGGTACGTGTTGTGGAAGACCTTCAGGCGATGGAGGTAATGGAAGTGCATAGTGAAGATGAAAGGACATACACTTATAACATGGGGGTCAACATGGTGGGCGTTCCCTCCATTACCGTTCCCCAAGGATGGCTCAAAAAAGGGGATACCGTCATTTTGAGGTATGGGGAACAAGTTTACCCCGGATTAGATGGGGATGAACCTCAGTACATTGATAGGTATGGATATGAAAATGGTAGGGGCATTGCAGGACGTATCCTCACGGAGAATTACAGGGCTGCCATGGCAACCGATTTTTATATTGCCAAAGATGATGGTCAAGTGCTCATTCAACCAAAAACAACTTTTAGGGGCTACCAATACATTCAGGTCACTTTGCCCAATCATTCAGGGCCATTGCCATTGGAAAACGTCATGGGACTATCGCTATCTTCGGATGAACTACCTTCGGGGACCTATGTGGCCACTACTACGGATGGAGCCACCGGGGAATTGGCCAATCAACTCTTTAAGAATATACAGCGTAGTCAATTGGGGAATTTCTTTACATTGCCCACCGATTGCCCACAACGAAACGAGCGTATGGGTTGGACGGGAGATGCGCAGGCCTATACAAGAACGGGAACCTATAATTCCGATACCTACAATTTCTTCAGGCAATGGATGGTGGCCCTGCGAGACGACCAAGGTGTTGGTAGTGAAACCGAAGCACCTGGGGGCATTGGAAGTACGGTCCCCACCTACAACATGATCGATGATGCCACCTTTGCCAATGGAACTACATGGGCCGGAGCAGTATGTATGGTGCCTTGGCAACTATTTGTACAGTACGGAGATACCATGATCGTTAAAGAAAATATGGAGGCCATGCGCTTGTGGCTTGATGGTATGGATTATTATGATTTTAATGAGGAATATACGTATTTATCCTCCAAAACCGATGGATTGGCCGATTGGCTGGCCATGGACAACAATACGCCGCCCGAGTTGGTAAACAATGCCATTTACATTTATATGATGGAGGTTACGGCCATAATGGCAGATGCCATAGGGGAAACCGAGTATGCCGGTACATTACGCGACAGGCATCAAAAGGCAAAAGAAGAATGGAACCAATTTTTTGTCGATCCTGAATCTGGAAGAACCAAAAACCTAGAGGGATTGATAGTACATTCCCAATCGTCGTATGCCACTCCGCTTAATTTCAACGTTTTCAGTGAGAAAAATAAACTAAAGGCTGAAGCCTATTTGGCAGAACTGGTAAAAGAGCCCTCCACCAGTAATACAAAGCCTGATGGAACTAGGGTAACCTATCCCATGAGGGAAGGCGCCTTAGGTGGTTTTGGTATGAATAGCGAACAAGTAACCGAAGATTTTTTACCCTATACCATAACCACCGGCTTTTCCGGGACACCAAATATTTTACCATCATTGAGCAGGGGAGGCAAGGTTGATGAAGCATATAAATTGTTTTCAAGTACCGACTATACTTCTTGGTTGTATCCCGTTACTAAAGGGGCAACTTCTATTTGGGAGCGTTGGAACGGTTTTAAGGCCGCTTTCAAGGAAAACAACGAAAACAGGATGAATTCCTTCAACCACTTTGCCTTGGGTGCAGTTGGTCAATGGATGTACGAGTTTCAATTGGGCATCACTACCGACCATCAAAATGGAGAGGCTGGTTATAAGCATTTTGTTTTACAGCCACAGGTAGCCGGTACATTCGAATCCCTATCAGGTAGTTATGAATCAAATAATGGGAAAATATATAGCAGTTGGACTTCTGATGGCCAAGGAAACATGATATCTTACAAAGCAACTGTCCCGGCCAATACAAGTGCAACGCTTTATTTGCCAATGGGAATAGAGGGAGAAGATTCCCTTAAACCGATCAAAGGTGTTGAATTTAAAGGAATAGGGCAGCGCAATGGAATCAAAGTTGGCACCTATGAGCTTAGTTCCGGTACATTTGAGTTTAATTTGAAGGATGGGACAGTAAAAGTCAAGACTTTTTAGGATATTCGGATAACCGATCAGGCCCCACATTGGTATAAGGTGAATATGTTGATTTTACTGTATTCACCTTATACGATGTACATATTGAAAGGCTTGGCATACTGGCCAAATTCATTCCTTTACCAAAAAAATCTTTAGTAATAGAACTATTTAAAGATTTTTTTATAATTTGTTAACGTTTTTTGGTGCAATTTCAATTGGCTTTTTGCTAGATACAAAAGGTAAAACAATTCTTCTTTTATAGAGAAGACCTCTTTTGGGAGGTTTCCATCATATGGCACTTTCGCGTTTAAGGTATTCGCTACTTGCTTTAGTTTGATCAGTAGCGTTTCTGTGGAGAAATAGAAAAGGCATATAACTAAGTTTATGTTGATTCCTTTTTGCTTTTCCACATTAAAATGAGAGGCGAAAAAATGGACCAAGACAATTTCAAAAATGAATCTTACCTAATTACGCAGTTAAAGAGTGGCTGCAAAGAGGCCTATGGTCACCTTTTTAAATTGTACCATGGGGAGCTTTGTAATTATATGACAGCGATTTCCGGGAATCCTAAGATTGCGGAAGATATAGCGCAGCAAACCTTCATTAAAATATGGGAGAACAGAAAAAAACTTTCCTTATCCAAAGATAAACTGAAAAGATACCTCTTCAAAGTAGCTTATAATCTGTTCATTGATTCCCAAAGAAGAAAGAAAAAAGAGTTTGAATTGCTCGAAAACCTTAAGCAAGAAGCCTATTTAGAACTGGTCGATGCAGATACATCCCTTTTTGAAGAACGGCTCAAAAAAGTTGAGATGGAAATAGATAATCTGCCCGAGCAGTGCAAAAAAGTCTTTATAATGAGTAAAAAAGAAGGACTCAAGTATAGGGAAATTTCCGAGCAGCTGCACATTTCAATTAAAACGGTAGAAGTACATATGGCTAAGGCCATGAAACGCTTAAGAGCACAACTCACCTCATTTTTATAAGACTTTCCCTGCCCAGAATATGCTAGGCAGGTAACATCTGTTATCTAAAAATTCTTCAAAATAGCAGGTTACTTCATATTTAAAATGTTAAAAAAATAAATTTATGTAAGGGTTTTTTGAAAAAGTTGCGTCTCTTTTAAAAGTGACAATATTTTTCAAATGACCAAAATTGATATCAGAAGAATAATTACCAGGTATATCAACCAAGAAGCTTCCCAAGAAGAATTGGCCATTTTATATGAATGGGTAAAGAAAGGAAACAATAAAGAGGTTTTCAAAAAATTAGTACAAGCAGATTTTTTGGTCAACTACGAGGATAAATCTTGGCAAACTGAAGAAGCTTTTGAAGACTTCCTACATACAATCAAGAAAAAGGAAACCGTGAGGGTTCGGCCCTTATATGTCCAAAATCATATATGGAAGTATGCAGCGGTTATAATGATTACTGTCGGCTCCTCATTGTTCTTTTTGTTGAACCAAGGAACTGTTGTTAACGTCCCATTGGAAGCAGGCCCTGACCAAATAACACTGCAATTGGACAATGGGGAAGTACTTACCATCGACCCCGATTCCGATGCCACCATACAGAGTAAAAATGGGAGCACGGTAGTATCTATGGTGAAGGGTATGCTGTCCCAACAGCAAGAAAAAGGAAAGAAGGATAAGGTGAGTAACAATACGATAAGGGTGCCATTTGGGAAAAATTTATCCATAACCCTACAAGATGGTTCGGTTGTAATGCTCAATTCAGGGTCTAGTATCACTTATCCATCAAGTTTTGAGGGAACCGATACCAGAGAGGTGAAACTGAATGGCGAGGCATTCTTTGAAGTTGCCAAAAACCCACAAAAACCATTCATCGTAAAAACGGAGGGCATGTATACCCAAGTATTTGGGACTGTTTTCAACGTTTCCGCATATGAGGATGATGGCCCGGCAGAAGTAGTTCTGGTAGAAGGTTCCGTAGGTGTGAGTAATCCAGCCAACTTAAATTCAAGGGATATACAAATGATCAAACCTTCGCAAAAGGCAACCAGTATAGTTGGAGGCGATACGAATTTCAGGATTGAAGATGTTGATGTTGCCCCATATATATCATGGACCAAAGGAATTTTGGCGTTTGAAAATGAATCCATGGTACAGATCATAAAAAAGCTACAGCGCCAATACAATATAAAAATTCACAATACATACAAGGAGTTGGATGAGCGAAGGTTCACGGGAATGTTCGATGAAGAAAACATAGACCATGTGCTGAGAACCATACAAGCCCATACCCACTTTAGTTATGACAAGAACGATAATGTAATAACAATTAAAAATCCCAATAAACAGTAGTGCCTATGATGTGAAAACCAATTAAACCAAAAAACAATTACTAACTAACTAGACTTTTCAATTATGAAAAAAACCAAAACTAAACCTGCCATTGTACCAAGGCTGGGCAAAAGATTACTGTACGGATTTTTCTTGCTGTTCATGTTCGGCCAAGTAAATGCCGCATCCTGTGCTCAATACGATAAGGTAGAGAAGAGCTTTTACCAAATCAAGTTGGGCGAGGTGTTCGAGACCGTTACCGAGTCCACTGGCTATAAATTCTTTTATGAAGCCTCTGAGGTAGATGTTGACCGAAGAGTGACCATAAACGGGAAGAACCTTTGCATACAAGATTTTTTGAAGGAAATATTCAAGGGAACCGACCTGTCATTTGAAATCATCACTAGGCAGATTGTTATAAAGAAGAACAGAAAGTCACTGCCAAGTTTAACCCCACAGAGCAAGGTCAATGCAGAAAATCCTCAGACCAATCTAACAGGAACTGTATTGGACGAGGCGGGAATACCGCTTGCCGGGGCCACTATAATAGCCAAAGGCACAACTGAAGGGACAACCACTGATTTTGATGGAAACTTTGCCATTACACTGCCTGCGGGAGTTACCGTGATCCAAGTGACTTATATTGGCTACAAAGCAAAAGAAGTAAATGTGGCGGGGCAAACATCCATAACCGTGACCATGGAACAGGATGCTGCTGCCTTGGAAGAGGTTGTGGTAGTAGGTTATGGTACCTTGGCCAAGAAAAAGGTAACAGGGTCTGTGGTTTCCATTACCCCCGAAACCATCACGGAAGTACCTGCCTTAACCCCCGAAAGCGCACTTATTGGTCAGGTAACAGGGGTTCAGGTGCAAGAAGTCTCCGGTGAGCCGGGAGCTGCACCCAACATTCGTGTAAGAGGTTCCGGTTCCATATCTGCGGGTAACGACCCATTGTTCGTTGTGGATGGAATCCCAATTTCCCGTAACCTTACATCTTCCAGCCAATTGGGGGGTGTAGCCAATAGACGTTCCACATTTCAACCACCGACCATAAACCCTTTGGCCACCTTAAATCCTAATGATATCGAATCCATTCAGGTTCTGAAAGATGCCAGTGCGGCTGCCATATATGGTTCTCGTGGTGGTAACGGGGTGCTTTTGATTACTACCAAGAAAGGTTCTAACGGAGAAGAAGGAGTTTTTTCTTTTGATTCATACATGAGCATGCAATCCGTTGCCAATAGATTGGATTTGATGAATGCACCGGAATTGATCGATTTTACAAGGGATGCCAGAAACAATGCATATCTTCAGGCAGTTGATGGGGCATCGGTAGACGACCCTATTGGGCCTGGCGACAGGGGCAACGCCAACTATGAATTGCCAGAATCGTTCTTGAACTGGGACGGGACGGATACCGATTGGCAAGATCTTCTATTTAAGACGGGAGTCGTTCAGAGTTATAACTTCTCCTATGCCTCACCACTAAGAAACAGGACCAGCTTTTATGCATCTGCAGGATATTTTTCCCAAACAGGTGTTATAGACAAGGCAAAGTTTGAGCGCTACTCGGTATTGTTGAACTTAAATTCACAATTGACCGAAAAATTAAACCTGGACTTAAGATTGGCACCGACCGTTACCGAAAATCAGAGAGTGCCGGCATCTTCCCCATATTTTGCCACACCTCCGGGAATCGTGTACTCTGGAATAGTGCATTCACCTACGGTCAGCCCTTATAATCCAGATGGAACCATCAACCAATTGAACAACCAATCCTATTTGGGTGGTGGTACCACAACGGCTAGTAATCCATTGGCCATTATCAAGGCGGTGGACGATCAAATTTTTCAATTCCAGACAAGGGGAAATCTAGCATTGACCTATGATATTTTACCTGGGTTGAGCTTTAAAACCTTCGGAGGAGTCTATATCAACCTATACAACCAAGATTTTTATAGATCTAATACATTGTTGTATAGGAATAATGCTGATGGTAACCCGTATGGTCAGGCATCTTCTTCCACGGAGACCAACTGGCTTTGGGAAAATACCTTGAACTGGACCAAGGAATTCGGCGATCACTACATCGATGCAGTTATTGGTTATACCGCACAAAAGGACAATTTGACCCTAAAGCAGGTGTTGGCCAACAACTATCCGGATGATCTTGTACCTACGGTTAGCGGCGGACAAGTATTTGGCGGAACCTCTGTCAAAGAACAGTGGTCTTTACTGTCATCGCTATTTAGGGTAAACTACAGCTATAAGGATAAATACCTATTTACGGGAACTTTCCGATCAGATAAGTCTTCCAGATTTGGAAAGAACAATCAAACCGGTTATTTCCCTTCCTTCTCGGCTGGTTGGAGAATGAACGAAGAGGAGTTTTTGGCGGATTCAGAAACTGTATCTGAGCTTAAGCTACGTGTAAGCTGGGGACAAACAGGAAATTTTGAGATTCCAAACTACGGTGCCGTAGGATTATTATCGCCTCTTAACTATAACCTTGGAGGAAACGAAATCAATGGACTTGTACAGAGCACAATTCCTAATCCGAACCTTACTTGGGAAAAGTCAGAGCAGATTGATGCCGGTATCGAGTTGGGATTGTTCAACAACAGGGTCTTTCTTTTGGCAGATTACTACGACACCAGAACAAGGGATTTATTGTTGAACGTGGCGATATCCTCCGTATCAGGGTTCGAGACCACGCTCAGAAATCTGGGAGAGGTCAAAAACACTGGTCTGGAATTTGCCTTGAGCACCAAGAACTTTGTTGGAGAGAACTTTACCTGGAATACGGACATCAACTTTTCTACCAACAAAAACGAAGTTCTTTCCCTAAATGAGAGCAACGAACCTATCTATTCTTCAGGTAGTGCAGGTGTAAGGCACGTAACCAGGGTAGGAGACCCGATCGGTAGTTATTACGGTTATGTTGTGGATGGCATTTATCAAACCCAAGAAGAGATTGACAATGCCCCATTGGATACCCAAGCGCCGGACCCCGCCCCCGGAGACTTTAGATTTAAGGATGTTGATGGTGATGGTGAGATCACTCCGGACGATAGAACAGTTACCGGTAGTTACTTTCCTGATTTTACATGGGGTATCAACAACAGGTTGACCTTTAAGAACATCGATTTTAGCTTTTTGATCCAAGGAGTTGAAGGTAACGAGATTCTTAACCTTACTTCAAGACACATGAAGAACGGAGAAGCGAATTTTAATTCGTATGCCATTTTTAACGAGCGTTGGAAATCTCCGTCCCAACCAGGTAACGGATCTATTCCCAGAGCAGACAGGGAATCCGGAAACCATGGAAACAACAACAGGCCTTCTTCTTTTCAAGTGGAAGACGGGTCCTATGTGCGTTTAAGAAATGTAACCTTGGGATACACGTTGCCGACCGACAATCTTTTTGGAAGCAAAATCCAAAAACTTAGGTTCTATGTTACCGCAACAAACCTCTTTACCATTACCGATTATCTCGGTTATAACCCCGAGGTCAGTAGCATTACCACGAATAGTTTAACACCTGGAGAGGATTATGGGGCATTTCCGCTCACCAAATCCTTCACACTGGGATTAAACCTAAAGTTCTAACCTAAAAACGGAAAAAAATGAAACGAATTCTATATATAATGCTATGTACGGTACTAGCTACCGGGTGTAGTGAAGACTTTACAGATCTCGCACCAATTTCCAACAGAAACGAGGCGGACTTTTACAACGATCCCGAAGATTTTGAAGTGGCCATAAATGCTAGCTATGCAGGATTGCAGAGCACAGGAACCTACGGACGCGGCTATTGGACAATGTTCGAAATGCGAAGCGATAATACCGATCAAGGACCCGACGCCACCGGATTGGCCCGTCAGTACACCGAGATAAATTCCTTTACAGAAGATGCGTTGAACGAGCAGATAACCTCTGCATGGAGCGACTCCTACAGGGTAATTTCCAACTGTAACATAATCTTGGATCGTATCCCGGAAATAGAAATGGACGCTACTTTAAAGAACCGGGTAACCGGTGAAGCCCTGTTTATCCGTTCTTTGGTGTATTATCACTTGGCCATTGGTTTTGGAAATATACCCTTGCAACTAACCCCCTATGTATCAGGTGACGAGCTTGTTCAAGTGGACCAAAACACTGTATTGGAGCAATTGGTAACCGATTTGACCACTGCAGAAAGCAACCTTCCCGTGTCATATTCAGGAAGTCAGGTAGGCAAGGCAACAAAAGGAGCTGCAGCTACCTTATTGGCCAAAGTATTGTTGACCATGGGAGATAATGGTGCCGCAGAAATCGTTTTGAGACGAATCATTTCCGATTACGGTTACGAATTATTGCCTAACTATTCGGATTTATGGGGCGTTGCCAATGAGAACAATGCAGAATCCATTTTTGAGGTTCAGTACATCAGTGGAGGTATTGGCCAAGGAAGTCTTTACACCAATGATTTTTCACCCAGTACCGATTTGCAGACAGGTTCCGGGTTTGGAAGAAACCGTCCAACAGTTTCTATGCTAGAAGCTTACGAAGATGGAGATTTAAGATTTGAACCCTCAATGGGAGCTACGTACGTCAATCTTGAAGGAGAAGTTGTCGAAGCAAGACATGTCAGAAAATACCAATCCGATTTGGCCATAGAGAACGATTCCGACATCAATTTTGTGGTGTTCCGCTATGCCGATGTTCTGCTTATGCTAGCAGAAGCCTTGGGGGAAACACCAGAAAGTTACGACTTGATCAACGAGGTAAGGAACAGGGCCGGATTATCGGATATCGATGCCGCTACACCAGGAACCTTTGAGGAGAAGTTGCTACATGAAAGAAGAGTGGAGCTTGCCTTTGAGAACCATAGATGGCCCGACCTAAAGCGCTTCGGTGCCATGGAAAAAGTTATAGAGGCAGAGGATTTTATAACAAGTACAAAAGAGTTTTTCTTTATCCCACAAAGGGAAATGGATATCAATCCAAATTTTAATCAGAATTAGTATCAAAAATTAATGTTTTCATTCATTAGGTTAGTTTGATTGATCAGTGCACCCAAACCATGGATTTCCTACTTATCACTATGTGCGATAACTGACCTGTAAATGGAATGTTTTTAATGCAAAAGTTTGGTTGCTTCACAAGAGGTGGCTCGGACTGGAATTGTAAAATTTTAAAGAAACCATATAATAAAATAGAAAAATGAGAAAGTTAGTAATGGCAGTTTGTTTATGCTTTGCATTTACAACGATTCAAGCACAACAGAAAAAGGCCTTGAATATTCTGGCAATTGGTGCACATCCCGATGATTGTGATTCCAAGTTCGGGGGAACGGCGGCATTGTTTGCCCAAATGGGGCATAATGTAAAGTTCTTGGCTTTGACCAATGGAGATGCAGGACATTATGCCATGGGCGGTGGCGTTCTTGCCAAAAAGCGCCGGCAAGAAGCCAAGGATGCGGCAAAAGCACTGGGCATTGCAGAATACGAAGTGTTGGACAACCACGATGGGGAGTTGTTCCCGACCTTGAACGTACGATTGGAGGTCATCCGCAGAATCAGGGATTGGGATGCTGATATTGTTTTGGGACTAAGACCAAACGATTATCACCCGGATCATAGAAATGCCGGCTCCGTAGTACAGGATGCCGCGTACATGAACATTGTTCCCAACGTAGCACCTGATACGCCACCATTGAAAAAAAACCCGGTCTTTCTTTATATGAGCGATCATTTTAAAAAACCATATCCTTTCCAAAAAGATATAGCTGTGATCGTGGACGATGTAATTGATACCAAAGTAAAGGGCTTGGCTGCGCACGATTCGCAAATGTTCGAATGGTTGCCGTGGACCAATGGGGTAGATGTTTCGACCATTCCAACGGGAGAACAGGAACGGTTGAAATGGCTAAAAGAAAGGTGGATGAACAGAAAACCGGATGCGAGTACCTTGGAAGCTGTCAAAAAATGGTACCCCAATGTAGATACCTCAAAAGTAAGCCAAGTGGAGTTCTTTGAAATCTGTGAGTATGGAAAGCAACCTACGGATGAAGAAATCAAACAAATGTTCCCAATGTTGGGGTCCAAATAAGTACATACCACTGACCACCCAGGTAGCATCCAAATTAAATAACCAACCAATTATATAATGGAGACCAGCAAGCCCAAGACCAAAAGATACATCCACATTATAGGACTGGTAATGATTGTATTCTTTGTAATATCCTTCATAACCAACATCCTGAATTCAATAATCGTGGACGTTAAGGATAGTTTTGATCTCAGCCTAACGTTAACAGGCCTATTGCCGTTCACTTTTTTTATAGCGTATGGCATCATGTCCATACCTGCAGGCTTTTTATCCGAAAAGTATAGTGAGAGGACATTACTTTCAGTTTCATTTTTGGTCATGGCGCTTGCTTCCCTGGGTTTTGCCCTACTGCCACAATACGGCGTTTTTAGCATAACCCTTTTTGTATTGGGTTGTTGTATGGCGGTGCTTCAAGTAATTATAAATCCAATGTTGAGGGTGGCAGGAGGCGAAGAACACTTTGCGTTCAATTCCGTGTTGGCTCAATTGGTTTTTGGAGCGGCATCATTTTTAAGTCCTTATTTATATAAATACCTGGTAAGCAAGAATAACACGGGTGACACATTTGCGGAAATGTTGCGCGGATGGGTGCCACAGGATTTACCATGGGCATCGCTTTACATCGTTTTTGCAGCGATATCGTTGGTATTGTTTTTCTATGTCTTTTTGACCAAATACCCAAAATTTGAAAAGACCGAAGAAGAAAAGGCCGGAGACACCAGTTCGTATTGGGATTTGTTGAAGAATAAATGGACCCTACTTTATTTCTTGGGAATCTTTTGCTACGTGGGCACAGAGCAAGGTGTTGGAAATTGGATTTCACAATTTTTGAACCAATATCATGGACTGGAACCACAGACGGTCGGCGCCAACACAGTATCCTATTTTTGGGCCATGTTGACGGTGGGTTGCCTATTGGGATTATTGCTCTTAAAGTTTATGGATAGCCGTAAATTACTGATTTTGGCAACTTCGATAACCATCATAAGTTTAATTCTGGCACTTACCGGTTCGGCGCAAATGGCACTGATCGGTTTTCCGATGGTAGGATTTTTCATTTCTGTAATGTACTCCATAATATTCTCCTTGGCACTCAACTCCGTGAAAGAACATCATGGCTCACTATCCGGTATACTTTGTACGGGTATTGCCGGAGGAGCGGTCATACCATTTATTGTAGGGGGACTGGGCGAACTAATGTCGTTAAGATCAGGAATGTTCTTTTTAATAATTCCATTGATTTTTATCCTATCCATAGGATTCTGGGCCAAACCATTGGTCAACAATAAAACCATAAGCTTAAAAAAGGACTAGTGGAGAAGAGGGCGAAAACGGTTTTGGGGGTTGATATCGGGGGAACCAAGATCAAAACAGGCAGGATCTTTGGTAAAGAGGTTGTACGGACCGGCCTTTCCGAAGTAAACCAAAACGATTCTTACGAAAGATCACTATCTAGATTATTGACGACCATTGATGAAGTCATGACCACTGACGTCGAGGCTATCGGTATAGGGGTGCCAGCCGTAGTGGACCCGGATTCTGGCATAGTGTACGATGTGCAAAACATTCCAACATGGGAGAAGGTCCCACTAAAAGAATTGGTACAAAAGCAGTTCAACGTCCCCGTACACCTGAACAACGACGCCAACTGTTTTGCATTGGGCGAAAAATACTTTGGCAAAGCCAAGCCATATAAAAATTGTGTGGCACTTTCATTGGGAACAGGACTGGGCATGGGCATTTTAATAGACAACAAACTCTATAATGGAGTTTTGTGCGGTGCAGGGGAAATAGGTATGCTACCCTACAAAAACGGAATTCTGGAACAATATGCAGGCAGTTTCTTTTTTGAAGAAACTTATGGGCAGTCGGCCAAGGTACTGTATCAAAAAGCCATGGACAACGATACTGGTGCATTGTCTGCTTTTAAAACGTATGGTGTTCATCTGGGTATTGCCATAAAGGCAATTCTCTATCTGTATGCACCAGAATGTATCGTTCTCGGGGGATCTATCAGTAACGCGTATCCATTTTTCAAGGCTTCGTTGGATGGGGCCCTGGATTCATTTGCCTATCAAAAACAATTGGAAAACTTTAAAATCGAAACATCAGATTTGGTGGATTCGCCCATTTTGGGTGCAGCTGCACTATGTCTGTAAAAAAATAACCTTACTACACTATACAAATGAGAATAATACTATCACTACTGCTGGCATGTTTTCTGCTCAAATCCTGCTCCCAACCCACAGAGAAAGGGAAACAGGTGGCCATAACGGTAGAAAACAATAAAAAGGGAGCTCCCATAACCTTGGGAATACCTTTCCCCAAAGGAGAATTGAATTCCGTAGATCATGTACGCCTACTCACCGCCGATGGCACGGAAATACCTTGTCAGACCACGGAAGTAAGCAATTGGGGGCCAACGGACGACAGCATCAAATGGGTATGGGTATTCTTCTTTTCCGAAGAAACACAGGACTATGTTTTAGAGTATGGAGATGGTGTAATGCCGATGCTTTCAGAAAAGAAAATCGTTTCCATGAACAACATGAGGCCTCAGGGCGGAATAGATGTAAATACAGGACCACTATCTTTTTCG
>JANSXF010000097.1 GCA_024743095.1 Flavobacteriaceae bacterium | reverse complement strand
TGACGAAAAATATCTGCTTATTAGTAGATATTCAAATATATCTGTAAAAAAGCAGATAAACAAATATATCTGTAAAAAAGCAGATAATAATTTGAGTGGTCATAAAAAAGAAACCGCGACCATGGCTGGCGCGGCTTCTTAAATCAACAAAAAACACTATCCTCTTCTCCCTCTCTCCCGCATTTTTTTCTTGCCATGCATTTTTTTGCGATTGGAGAACTTTTTCCAAGTCTCGTACTGTTTTTCGTCCAGTACATCTCTCATTTTTTCCTGCATTGCGATTTGACGGTCCAAACGTGCATTTTCCATTTCAAATCGTGCTTCGGGAGTGGGTTTTTTCCATTGGCCACTCTCTCTTGCCGCTTTAATCTCTGCCCATTTTTCCTTTCTAAATTGGGCCTTTTCCAAATTGATCTCGTAGACCTTATCCTGTTGGTTCTTGGTTAAATCCAAAGCCAAGGCCATATGTTTTGTTTGCAATGTGGCCATTTGTTCCGCAGTCATGTCCATTTTGGGACCTTTGTGCATTTTTTGACCATCGTGTCTTTGGGCGGTCATGCTCACTGTTGTCAGCATAACCAATAAAATTGCTAATTGCTTCATTCGTTCAATTTTTAATGATTTGTTTCTTGGACATCTACTTGGTCCAAAAGGTTTAATCATCAATAGATAGTTTGTGAAGCTTTTAACAGTAAAAAAGTGTGTTGTGAAAATTACTTGAGTTCTTCCCCCAGTTCTTTTTCAGAATCATCGGTATACTCGTTGGCATCCTCGAAATGGGTCTCGACGTATGTTTTGGAATTCAGGTGGTCTTCAAATTTATCGTGTTCCTCTATCAAATAGTAAGAAGTAGAGGCGGCAACGAAGCAGGAAAAGTAGATTAAACTCTTTGTTTTGTAGTTCATAATGTGAGATTTGGGATTACTAAAGTAATCAATACTGATGTGAATCTCACGTATATGTTGTGAAAGGACCTCTAAGGGATGCGTACTTAAAAAAAAGCAAGGTGTGATCGATGAACGGCAACGATCACACCTTGTAGATGTTTTCTTGTTTAGGAATGCCTATTTCACAGGTTCCAAAATTAGGTCAATGCGCTCCATTGCATCCTGTAAATGGTAACGGCTCATGGTATCCGAAATTCTGGAAAGGCCACCTCTGATATCGCTTTTAAGATTGTTGAGTTCGGCACGTGCAACAGAACGAATATCGGACTGGCTTGTATTGATAGGGGTTGATTTTCTATACCCCCCGAAATCGGGTTGTTTACCCTGATTATCAGCAGTCATCAAGTATTCCAATCGGTCAATATGCGCTTTTTGAAGATTTCTACGGTAGGTGTCAATGGTTTTTCCAGAACGTGTCTCGGACCAAATTCCCCTGCGAAGGTCTCGCATCATCTCTACCAATCCATAAGCTTCATCTCCATTTAAGGTTTCATTTTCAATGACTCGGGCCAATTTGCCCAAATGCAACATGGTGCTCAAGTAACGTTCTTGTGTTGCGCGTATTCGCTCAATGGAACCGGAATACTGTATCTTGTTCAAGATATTTTGGTCTATCAACCACTCTGGGGTCTCAAAGAGTTGTTCCTGCATAAACTCCATAGCGTCCTTTTGATGTTCTTTGCTCACATAGGTGTATACTGCACCTTCTTGGTCTGCAGTTTTATGGTATTCATAAACACCTCCAATATTATTGGATACGTGTCCCATATATCTGCTGAATTGAGCTACTACGTGGCCATACATGGTTTCAAGGTCGTCATAGTTTTCACCATCTTCCGTGGTCCATTGCATTAGGTTGGGAACAATTCGCTTTAGGTTCTCTATACCATATAGGCTGGCTTTGATGGCATCATCGCCTAAATCTTCGGTTTGTGAACTTGGGTCGTGGATATCGCCCACTTGTTGGTGTCCAAACCGGTACATAGGATCTCCGGCGTGTTCCAAAATCCAGTTGTTCAAAATCGGTTTTTCCTCTTTGGCCGTTTTCTCTAAAATTGGCTTATATCCCCATTTAATAGCATACTTGTCATAAATGCCGATGTTCGGCATCAAAGCAACCCCCTTATCACCGGGTTGGGCTACATAGTTGAAACGGGCATAATCCATAATGGATGGTGCCGTTCCATATTTTTGGGTAAAACTGGCAGAGCGCAATGAATCAACGGGGTAAGCAACGCTACTGCCCATGTTGTGCGGCAATCCAAGTGTATGTCCAACTTCGTGGGAAGATACAAATCGTATCAGACGTCCCATAATTTCTTCTTTGAACTGAGTTTTTTGTGCATCTGGATTAATGGCTGCCGTCTGTACAAAATACCAACCGCGTAGCAAACTCATTACATTGTGGTACCAATTTATATCAGATTCCAAAATTTCACCGCTCCTAGGGTCGCTCACGTGAGGGCCGTTGGCATTTGGGATGGGAGATGCCAAATAACGGACTACAGAATACCTTACATCTTCCGGTGACCACTCTGGGTCTTCTTCAAGAGATGGCGGGTCTTTGGCAATAATGGCGTTTTTAAAGCCGGCGGCCTCAAAGGCTACTTGCCAATCTTCGATACCTTGCTTTATGTATGGAACCCACTCTTTAGGTGTGGCCCTGTCCACATAATACACAATGGGTTTTTTGGGCTCTACCAATTCTCCGGCCTTATATTTTGCAATGTCCTCGTCTTTTACCTCGAGTCTCCAACGGTCTAGGTAGGTCACTGTTTTGCTCTCCTGTGCCGCAAGTCCATAATCTACCTGACCTCTGGCAAACCATCCTACGCGTCTGTCAAAATACCGGCGTTTCATGGGCTCTTTTGGCAATAAAATCATGGAATTGTTGATTTCCAATGAAATAGACCCTAAGCTGGAATTGCTTGGAGGCTCGTTGGACAGGTATGTTTTTACGTGTCTTGCCTCTATGTTCAAGGGATAACTTTTAATGGACTCGATGTAGCTACGGTCTCCGTCCATTCTTGTCACTTTATATCTTTTACGGTAACCATCGGGAAATCCAAGGGCCTTTACATCATCGGTGAACATGGGGTCGATTTCAATCACCGTTGCGGTGTTCAAGGAGTCTTTTTTGTTGATGGCCTTGATATCGAATGAGAAAAGTACAGGCTCAAAGTTTGAGTTCACCACTGCTTCGTGCACCGGAAGGGAATCTGCTGCTACATTTTCATAAGAGGCGACTCGTACCAATACCTTTTTGTCCTTTTTTTCCCAGCGCAGTACCTGAGTATTGATTTTTCCGCCACCAAATCCGATGCCTGTGGCTGTTTTGGAGATTCGGCTCACCATTAACATTTCACGATTGAACAGGGAATCGGGAATTTCGTAATAACGTTTGTCATCTACGGTATGCACGTTAAACAGACCTTCATCTGTTTTTGCTTCTTTGGTGATGACCTTATCATAAGGTTTTATATCGCCAGGTTTGGCCTTATCATCCTTTTTTTGTTCAGTTTCTTTCTTTTTCTTTTTGAAAAGCTGGGCGTCAATGTTTTGAACGGTACCCAATAAAATAAAGACTACAAGTAGTCGAGGGAGTAAATTTTTGGTCATTATATGTTCGTTTGAATAACTATGAAGATCCAAAGAACCTAAAATTCGTGAAAACTAACTGTTAAATAAATATTAACAACTGTTTTTTTAACGGAATGTCCCAACCTTTGGGAGTCCTGCCTTTTACTGATGGTCTGGAGGAAATAGCCCCGTATAGCTGGGCTCAACGGATGTTTGGAATTTGTGAAAATTTCCTAAAGACTGTAACATTTCGGGTTTTGGTCAGTCTTATAAGCATATCATCAATCACAAAATTCAATCAAAAAATGAACAAGTTATTATTAATTTATGGTAGTGTATTATTGAGTAGTACCGCCATAGCCAATGACCAACAAAATACCAAGGTTGTCCAGGTGCAATCCGAGACACCGGGTAGTTTAGAAAACAGTTTAACCACATTGAGCATCAGTGCTGAGTTAAACAATTCAACTTCAGAAATGGCAGATTTTGCCTGGTATGAATTGAATTTAAATGAAATAGTGTATTTGGAGGAAGAACCTGAGGTACATCTGGGTTTTGATACCGCGGATTACCTTCCGGAAGGTTTTAACCCCTACAAAAGCTATTTTGATTTGAATTCCATCATATACCTCGAAAATAATGTTGATTCTTCTTTGGGCTTTGATGTCCAAAAGTACTTGCCCGAGAATTTCAACCCCTACACAGATGTGGTGGATGTACATTCCATCAATTATATGGAGGAAGAGGATATGGATCTAGGTTTTGATACCAAGGATTACTTGCCCGAAGGCTTTTCTCCTTATGAGATGTACGTAGATCTAAGGTCGATTTCTTACGTGGAGGAAGAAACCGAGCTGGTATTGGGAATCAATAGCGAGTATTTGTTGCCGGAAGGCTTTGACCCTTACACGGATGTAATAGCCATCACTTCGGTAAACTACATGGAGGAAGAAGATATGGAACTGGGTTTTGATACTTCCAAGTATCTCCCCGAAGATTTTGATCCATACTCAGGGTCAATGCAGTAAAATGTTCTCATTTTACAACTTATTTGAGTTAGCTAAGAAAACCCCTCGACCGAGGGGTTTTTGTTTTACAAGATCTTTTTTTTTGTTAAGAAAATCTAATAAGTGATTGGTTAACAAAAAAATAACACCGGCATGTGTGGTATTGGTATTTGTAGCAAAACAGCTTTTATCGTATGGAAAATTCAGTCATTTGGATGTTTTGATACAATTATTTCAACGAATGGAGAAACTGTAAAAAGAAATAGGGTCCCAAAGCTTTTATTGTGACGTTAACAAAAGGCTAATTATAATAATCTTCACAAAAAAGGGTTATAACTTTATACCTAACAAAGAGTTACGCTTCGCTTGTCAAGAGTTGAAGCGTTGGTTAAGTTAGTTTCTTACATTTTTTTGAGTTAGTTAGTTTGTGAAAATGCCCTTCCGCCCGGAGGGGCATTTTTAGTTTAGAATAATAGCGGAATAGCAAACTGGAACACTAAAACCAGCAATATTACAGCAATCAAGTTCAAAATAACGCCAATCCGTGCCATTTGTGGAATCTTTACATAACCACTCGCAAATACAATGGCGTTGGGAGGGGTTGCCATGGGTAGCATAAAGGCACAGCTACTGGCAATGGTCACAGGAATCAATAGGTGAAGCATTGGAATGCCCAAACCAATGGCAATACCGGCCACCACTGGTGCCAGTACAGCTACCAGTGCTACATTGCTCATCAATTCGGTCATAAAAAGCATTAAGAATATCAATAGGGCAGCTGTAAACAAAATACTTATTTCGCTCTGCGCAATGGCATTGGCTACAATATCGACGATGCCGCTTGTGGACATTCCCTGTGCCAAAGCGAGCCCACCACCAAAAAGGACCAATATTCCCCAGGCCAGTTTGGAGGTGTCCTTCCAAGTGATTATAAAATCACCCTTTTTCATATTGTATGGAATTGCGAAAAGAGCGACTGCGGCAAAAATACTGATCATTGTATCTGTAAGCCCTAGGTTAGGAAATATGCTGTTGATAAGCGTTCTAAAAATCCAAAGGAAGACGGTTACGGCAAAAATCACCAAAACCATTTTCTCTTTTCCGGTGGTAGGGCCCAATTTTTCCAGTTCGACCTGGATGACTTCCTTGGAGGCATTGAATTTCAAATCTTTGTTGGGGAACATCCATTTTACCAAAACCAAGTAGCAAATTCCTATCATAATGATGGAAAATGGCAAACCAATGGTCATCCACTTTAAAAAAGATATTTCCGTATTGTATTCGTTTTCCAACAGTCCTATTAAAACGGAGTTTGGAGGCGTACCGATTACGGTGGCAATTCCCCCTGCATTGGCGGAAAAGGCGATACCGAGCATAACACAAAGCGCAAAATTCTGATCGTTCTTGGTAAATCCGTCCTCGTCATTGATCAATAGATTGATCACGGAAACAGCTATGGGCAGCATTACCACGGTACTTGCCGTGTTGCTGATCCACATGCTCAAAGTTGCGGTGGCAATCATAAAACCTAAAATCACCTTATTTGGGGTGGTTCCTGTGAGCCTAATAATGTTCAGGGCAATTCTACGATGCAAGTTTACCTTTTCAAGGGCAAGGGCCATTACAAAACCTCCGAAGAACAGGAATACGATGGGGCTGCCATAATTGGCACCAACCTCTGCTATGGGCAATATTTTGAGAATAGGCAATAAAAGTAAGGGAAGGAGTGCGGTAACAGATATGGAAACCGCTTCGGTAATCCACCATATCAGCATCCATGCCGCAACTGAAATTACAGGGTCGCCTTTTTCCGAAACCATTTCAAAAGGCAACAAGTTCAATACAAGAAAGAGGACCGGCCCTAGGACCAATCCGATTTTTTTGCTTAGCTCCATTGGGGTCCTAAGCTATGCTTTTTTTGTGAAAAGATAAAGATAAAGAAGCCCCGTGATGGGGCTTCAGCTACTAATTATCAAGGAGCAATGGATTATTTGATCTTGAAAGTCAAGCTGCCAAAAACATTTCTCCCGTTCTGACCAAATGGAACTGATCGTCTTTGATAGATAAACGTACCTTCCGATCTAAAAGCTGGATCGTTCCCATCCGGATAAACATTCAAAAGGTTATTGGCACCAATGGTCAATGTAGCACTTTGGGTAAAATTGATGAACCCACCATCTTTTCCGATAGGTAGCCCGTAGTTTAGTCCCGGACTTACTTTCTCTCCATCGATTTTCTTTTGTGGACTGTGCTCGCTGGTGGAATGGGCTCCCGTGTCAATATCTATCTACCTGTAATTCGTTCACGGTATTCTTCAAAACTATATTAATGGCATCGGGACCGTACTGGGCGGCAAAACCGTCGCGAAGGATTTCAATTCCCGAGATGGAATTGGAAGGAGTGGTGTTCATATCGGTACCGACACTACCCCTACCAAATGTTCCGGTTACCTCTTGTGCCATTCCGGTTAACGATGCCAACAGCACGAAAAGGAATGAAATTTCATTCTTTTCATATAAGTAGATTTTAGTAAGATTTTTTGGGTATGCTGCTGGAAACCTTCTTCCGTTAGGGATATAAATCTGGTTAAGACAGATTTTTTTTTAAAACGAAACCCCTGAACCGTTTTTTGAGGCCCAGGGGTTTAGGTTTTATAAGGATAAGGTTTTTATGCTATCCCGTATATTTTACCAAAAGATCACTTTCGGTTTTTTCCACTTTGATAAGTCCGTGTTTGGTAAGGCCCTTGGTGCCCTTGTCCCATTTTTTACCGCTCAAACCAGCTTTGTCTTTGAGGTCGGCAAGGGACATTTCTCCTTGAGGCTTAAGAATGTCCACAATGGTTTTCTCTTCCTCGGTCAACTCTACTTTTTTCTTCTCTGGTCGCATTTGTGGGAAGAACAATACTTCCTGGATGGAGGAGTTGTTCGTCAACAACATCACCAAACGGTCAATTCCGATTCCGATTCCCGAAGTTGGCGGCATTCCGTATTCCAAAGCACGCAAGAAATCCTGATCGATGAACATGGCTTCGTCATCCCCTTTTTCGGAGAGTTTCAGCTGATCTTCAAAACGCTCGCGTTGATCAATGGGGTCGTTGAGCTCGGAGTAGGCATTGGCCAATTCCTTACCGTTGACCATTAACTCAAAACGTTCTGTAAGCCTTGGGTTGGTTCGGTGCTCTTTCGTCAACGGGCTCATTTCCTTTGGATAGTCAATAATGAATGTTGGTTGAATGTAGTGGTGTTCACATTTTTCACCAAAAATCTCATCGATTAATTTACCGATGCCCATGGAATCGTCAACTTCAATGCCCAATTTTTTGGCCACTTCGCGTAGCTTATCCTCCTCCATGCCGGAAACATCGTAGCCTGTATGGGTTTTAATGGCCTCCAAAATAGGGACCCTAGGATATGGTGCCCTGAATTCAATCTCGTGATTTCCAACTTTCACTTTGGAGCTTCCCGTGGCATCGAGAGCCACTTTTTCCAATAGTTCTTCGGTGGTATCCATCATCCAGTTGTAGTCCTTGTAGGCTACATAGAGTTCCATCACGGTGAACTCTGGATTATGGGTACGGTCCATTCCTTCGTTACGGAAATCCTTGGCAAACTCGTACACACCATCAAATCCACCGACAATCAATCTTTTTAGATAGAGTTCGTTGGCGATTCGCAGGTACAAGGGCACGTTTAATGCGTTGTGATGTGTTAGGAACGGTCGTGCTGCCGCCCCGCCCGGTATGGGCTGCAGAATAGGGGTCTCCACTTCCAAATATCCTTTTTGGTTGTAGAAATCACGTATACTGGTGGTAATCTTTGTTCTTTTGATGAAGGTGTCCTTAACGTGCGGGTTTACCACCAAATCTACGTATCGTTGGCGGTAGCGTAGTTCCGGGTCGTTGAAGGCATCGTACACTTTTCCTTCATCATTCACCTTTGGCAAGGGCAACGGTCTTAAGCTTTTGCTCAACAGGGAGAAGTTTTTTACCATTACCGTTTTCTCACCAACTTGGGTCTTGAACAAC
>JANSXF010000030.1 GCA_024743095.1 Flavobacteriaceae bacterium | reverse complement strand
GCGCCTGGGGCTCTCGTACGACCACTTCAGCTGGGTCTGGTGCTCAGGCTTCGCAGGGTCGAAGAACGGGCCAGCCTCAACGACCGCCACCTTGAGGCCGGCCTCCGAAAGCACCTTCGCCGACATGCCGCCCCCGGCCCCGGAGCCCACGATGATCGCATCGTACTCCGTAGAATTCTCTATTATCTGCATCTGTTAATTTGGTTTTGTATGAACAATTAAATGGAAAGTAAGGGAATCAATCTTGCATCTGATATAAAACAGATATTCCAAGACTTGGATTCCCCTAATTATCTTGAATATAAAGTTGAGGCCCATTATATCAAAAGATACGTAGGGCCTCATAATTTTAATACTATGTATTAATAACCGTTGTTATCGGTACCCAAGCTCGGGTTACGCTGAAGTTCCGGACCAGGTAAAGGTAGCAACATGTGCTTTTCTTCAATTTGTTTGCCCCTTTCCGTGGTATGGCCTACGGCATTTACAAAAGAGATGGTCCCTGGTACATCGGCGACAGGAAACTGTCCTGTACGAACAATATCGAACCAAGTTTTGAATTCGAACACCAATTCCTTGTGTCTTTCTTTCCAAACTTCTTGTACAAAAGCCTCTGTTCCCAAACTGGACAAATCCGCCTCAACTGTAGCAAGATCTGATTCCCAATAAGCCCTAGCTCTCACTTGCGCCAAATAATTAATGGCATCCGGGGTTACCCCGCTAGATCTTGCAATGGCTTCCGCGGCAATCAACAGTACATCAGCATACCCGTACACAGCAAAGTCCTTACCTGACATTGCGGTTTCGAAAATAGCGGTATCATCGTGCCATACATAAGGTGCCGTCGCAAAGGCTTCTCCTGAATCTTGAAAGGTGGAATGAAAATACTGTTTCTCCTGAATTCTTAGGTCGGTTGCTGGGTCGTACAAATCCATAAATCCGTCCGAGGGAAGATACCCTCCGTTGGTAATATCGTAAAGCACCTCTGAAGCGAGTGCCACAGGATAAGAATACCTTGGATAAACCGAGGTTCCTATCTCTGGATCATATTCTTTGATATAAATATGCTCCACAGCAGAAGCATCTGACTTTCTGATCTTGTTATAGGCGGAGTTTTCCAAATCCACAACTCCTGGAGACAGCTCATCGTGCTGTACCAAATTGTAAGAACCGTAGGTTCCGTTGATAATTTCCTGTGCCAAGGTCGCTGCATCGCCATAGCGGTCTGCGTTCAATGGGTTTCCGCTCATGGTCAGGTAAACATCTGCCAATAGTGTGGCAACTGCTCCGGCCGTAACACGCTTCCCGTTGTCCACCATGCTAACTGTGGGCAATCCACCGTTTAGTGCATCGGTCAGATCCTGTTCTATCAATGTATAGACTTCTGCTACGGAACTTCTTTCCAAATACAGGTTTTCCAAAGATTCATAGGGTTCTGTGGTCAATGGTACCGGACCGAACCATCTAACTAAAAAATAGTATGCAAATGCCCTAAAGAATTTAGCCTCGGCCATTAGTTGTGACCTTTCTGAATCGCTCAGCCCAGGTGTTTCTGGAATATACTTGATGGCATTGTTAGCCCTGGAAATCCCCAAGTAAAGTTCCCTCCATCTATCTTGAAGGTAACCTCCAATGTTATCCCCATTAAGGGTAAGCTCTTGAGAATTGCTCACATGAAGTTCCTGACCTGCATACTCGTTAAAGAAATATCCGGACATGTATCCTCCGAGCATCATGGGGGTTCCACTATACACCCCACCATCGGTCATGTTGGGAGCACCTGTCCTATAGAGTGAGTTTACCGCACTATAGGCCTGGTCTGGTTCTGAGAAGAACTGATTGGAATCCAGTTCGCTCAAGGGTTTCTCTTCCAAAAAGTCAGAACAGGAACCCAATACAATTATTCCGATTAGAAAAACTATATATTTAATTTTCATGATATCTTTTTTATGTATTAAAATTTGAGGCTACATCCAATGGTAAATGTTCTTGGCTTGGGATACTGGAAGAAGAAAATGTTCTGTCCCCATTGATCCCCGCCCCATGAAGTAGCTTCTGGGTCGTACCCTTGAAAGTCTTTGGAATGGATTACGAAAGCATTCTCCAAACTGGCATATACGCGTAATCTGTTCAAGCCCATGATATCCAAAAACTGCTGATTGAAGTTATAGCCCAAAGAGAATAGGTTTCCTCTGATGTAGGAACCATCAACCACCCACCTGCTATCTACCTGACTGTTTTGCCCTGCATAAGCTTGGTTCCTGATTTCCTGAACCTGGGTATTTTGATTGTTCTCGGTCCAACCATCATAAAGGATTGTAGCAAGTCCGTTGGCAATACCTGAACGGTCTTCAGTAGAGTGATAGAATTGCTGCATAATCTCTACACCTGCAACAAATTGAATGTCTGCGGTGAAATCGAAATTCTTATATCTGAAGGTGTTGATAAAACTACCTGTGATATCCGGCAAACCTTTTCCTAGGATTTTCTTTTCTGCACTTCGCTTGGCCTCACCCGGAACGGCTCCGACCTCTGCAGCTTCGGCAGCCTCATCGGTTCCCCAAGTTCCCAAACGCTCGTAACCCCAGAAAGAACTTAAGGACTCCCCTACACGAAGAATGGTCTGGCTACCAGATACCCAAAATGGCCCTGGCTCTATATCCTCATCATTCTCCCCCAAGCTCTCAATCCTGTTCTTGTTGTAGTTCATATTAAAGGATGTCTCCCAGCCAAAATCCGCTTTGCGGATAATTTCTGCAGTGACCATGGCCTCGATACCTTTATTGGAAACTGAACCTATATTGTCTCTTACCGATGTGAATCCGGTTGTATAAGGAACCGGTCTGTCCAATAGAAGGTCCTTGGTCAACTTATCGTAATAATCAAACTCCAAACGAAGTCTGTAATCAAAAGCTGCTAGATCCAAACCTATATCGAATTGACTGGTTTTTTCCCATTCCAACCCTGGATTGGACAAACGATTGACGGAACTGGAACTTACCCTTGAACCGTTAAGCAAAACTGTTCCTGAAGAAACTGTTGCCAACGAACTATACGGGTCAATTTCTGTGTTACCCGTGATACCGTAGCTACCACGTAGCTTAAGTCGGTTGATTGCGGTAACATTTTCCATAAAAGCTTCTTCACTGATATTCCAACCTGCTCCGATGGAAGGGAAGAAACCGTATTTATTGTCTTCACCAAATCTTGAAGAACCATCGACCCTTCCTGTCAAGGTCAACAAATACTTATCCTTATACGTATAACCTGCACGAAGGAAGTAAGAGTTCAACGCCCATTCGTTTGTTTCGGATTCCGGTGCATTTGGATTGCTCGCAGACCCTATATTGTTATAACGGAAAAAGTCGTCGCTAAACCCTTGGGCGAAAATATTGGAGGACTCATACACTCGCTCTTGCCAGCTGATACCCAACATAGAATTGATTCTGTGGTCACCGAACTCTTTGTTGTAGGTAAGGTAATTTTCCTGTTGCCAATACGTGCTTTTTTCATTAAAAATGCGGGCATAACCGTTTGGAGCCGAAATATTTACCAAATCCCGTGGAGAGTATTCCTTTTTGTTTCTGATGTTTTTATCGAAACCGTATTGTGTTCTGAACTCCAAACCTGGCATGATAGTGAAACTTGCGTAGAAGTTTCCAAATAATTGGTTTCTTTCCCAGAACCGCTCTTGTGTTTCCAATACGTGAACCGGGTTGGACATGGACTCAAGGTTGTATGCATCGCTGATCATCTGACTATTGCTCCATGTTCCATCAGGAAATTTTACAGGGAAAATCGGGGGCATTTCAATCATGGTCCTTCTTGGTGTCTGACCACCACCGCCTTCTTCGAACTCGGTATCCTTAACATCGTTTACAAGAAGGTTTACACCTAATTTCAACCAGTCTTTTGGGGTAACATCATAAGCGATTTTACCACTTATTCTATCCAACTCGTTGTTCAGCATTATTCCTTCAATATGGGAATAGTTCAAAAACACCCCAACGGATGATTTTTCATTTCCTTGCTGAATCGATAATTGGTGATTGTTGGAATAAGCAGTTCGGGTTGCCTCATCTTGCCAATCGGTATCGTATAACGGATTTCCTTGCGCATCAAACAAATTGGGATCGTTTGCGGTAAAGACCGGAGCAGGATCGCCAGGGCGGTACTTTGGTGTGTTCTCCATTCCTGTACGAACAACTTCCAACCACTCATCGGCGTTGAGCAAATCCATTTTTTTACGGATGCTTCCCACACTCAGGAAACCATCATAACCTATGGTTACTTTTTCATCTTTTGATCCTCTTTTGGTCGTGATCAAAACCACACCATTGGCTCCTCGGGCACCGTAAATAGCTGCAGAAGAAGCATCTTTCAGTACTTCCATGCGTTCAATGTCATTAGGGTTGATGAACTGGATGTCATCCATCACAACACCATCCACCACATATAGTGGATCTGTAGAGGAATTAATGGTCCCAACGCCACGAATCACGATTCTTGGGGAACCTGTTGGCGAACCTGAGTTCAAGAATACGTTAACACCGGCCACTTTACCTCTCATTCCTTGAAGGGCATTGCTTACTGGCGCCTTTAAAAGTGTTTCACTGTCCACTGCTCCAACAGCTCCCGTAAGGTCAGATTTCTTTTGAGTACCATAACCAACAACGACAACTTCATCGAGTGCCGCTACATTTTCTTTAAGAGTTACATCTATGGTCTGTTCTCCGGAAACCTCGATCTCTTGGGTCACAAAACCTATGTAACTGAACATAAGCACATCACCGGCATCTGCCATAATGCTGTAGTTTCCATCGAAGTCGGTTGTAGTGCCTTTTGAAGTACCCTTTACCAATATGGATACACCCGGAATAGGGGTACCGGCATTGTCGGTAACCTTTCCGTTTACGGTAAACTGTACATTTGTTCTAATGAGTTCGTTGATCTTGTCTGGGCTCAAGGCTGTCGGCACTTTATCTATATTGTGCTTGCTTAAGAGACTTTCTATTTTGTCCTTGATCTCCGGATTGTTCTTTGGAAAAAGAATGATCTGGTCCCTTACAAAGCTAAAAGCGATATCCGATTCGGAGAAGAGTTCGCTCAATACAGCATCCAATGTTTTATTTTCGACTTTCAACGATTTTCTGGAGTAGACATCCACAATGCTGTTGTTGTAGAAAAAACTGTAATCGCTCTTACGCTCGATTTCGTTCAATATCCGCTTTAATCTTACATTGTTTGCCTCCAGCGAAATGCTCTGGGCATTTGCTTCAGAAGCAAATAACTTGGCCAAAGTAAGTGCCACTAAGATCAAATAGATTTTCATTATCCTAATAATTGGGACCTTTGGTAAAAAAAGTTCCTTTTTTTCCATAATTTTGATGAGTTTACGATGTTTAATTACATTTTTATGTGGTTAAATAGTTTCAGAGAGGAGGGTGCGGGAACACCTTCCTCTCTCTTTTTTGGTCATTGTTTCATAAATAGTGTTATTTGGTTATTGTGCATTCTATAGAGTATAGGTGATGACACCTCAAAAAGGTCCAGAATCTGTTCAATACCAAGATTGTCGAACTCCCCAGTGTATTTGTAATCCATTATTCCAGGGGATTCCACGGAGATGTCAACCTTGTATTTTCTTTTTAAATCGCTTATTACCTGTCTTATGGGCGTTTCGTCATAAATAAGTTTGCCTTGACGCCATGCCGTAAATTTTTTGGTCTGCACATTGTCCACGATAAGTTTGTCGGCATCCTTGACATAAGTAGCCCTCTGGGATGGGGCCAATACTACGGTCTTTTGATTTTGCTCCTCCACTACTTTTACCTTTCCAGAAACCAACGTAGTTTCCACATTTTGATCTTCTGGATAGGATTTTACATTGAAAACAGTTCCTAATACCTGAATGTTCATCCCATTGCCGGTAGCCACCTTAAAAGGTTTTTCCGGATTATGGACCACATCAAAAAAAGCTTCACCCTTTAAACTGACCTCCCTTGAGTCTCCTGAAAATTCTTCGGGATAAGAAAATGTTGTATTCGCATTGAGCGTTACTTTAGTCCCATCGGACAAAGTAATGGTCTTGTTCTCTCCAATGGAGGTGGTCACCAAAGAAATCTGTGAAGTTTCCCCTTCCAATTGTTCTTTTGGGGAAACCAAGGTATAGGCCAGTGCCAGCATAACTATGGCACAAGCGGCATACCCAGCATACTTGTACCAATTGGCAAAAGTTCTTTTGGGGTTTCCCGTACTCTCTCCACCATTTTCTCTTAGCAATTTGGCAACATGCTTTGCTTTTAGAATATGATAACGCCGTTGTTCCTTAGGGTTCTTAAGCAACCACTTTACAACTTCAGCTTTTTTCTCATCCGATAGCCGACCTTCTACCAATGCATGTATATCCTTGTTGTTCATCTTAATTTAATAGGAACAGTATTCAATAGCAGGACGTAAAAAGAAGTAACAGCCCCTAGTCTGAAAGTGAAAATTTATAAAAATAGGGAGGGCAGATACTCGCTCAATGCCATCCGAAGTTGTCGCAAAGCCCGGCTCATATGGTTTTCGACAGTTTTTGGGGAAATTTCCAATTCTTTGGATATTTCTTTATGGCACAATCCCTCCATTCTACTTTTTTTGAACACTTTTTTGCACTTTTCGGGCAGTTGTTCTATGGCTTCATCAACCAAGGATTGGAGCTCTTTTGCCAAAATGGATGAGGCCATATCATCCGCCAAGGCCCCATGGTTCAACCAAAACTCTTGTTGTTCCAGAGACATTTCTTTGGTGAGCTTGTTTTTTTGGGCGCGCAAGTAATCCAAACATGCATTTCGGGTCATACTGTATATGTAACCCGTAAAATTTGAGGTTATCTGTAAGGTTTCCCATTTTTCCCATAATTTGATAAAGACATCATGGATGATTTCTTCCGCATCTTCTTGAGAGGGAATATAGCTGTTCACAATCACAACAAGTTTAGGCCTATAGAATTCGTATATAATGCTAAAATCATCCTCCAAAGCATTTTCTGAAAGAGGATCGATTTTGAGGTTATGCAAATATTCTGGCTTCATTTTTGGTAAATGCAAACATTTTACAACTGCAATTTACAAATTTCGAATTAACGACAAATTTTTATCTTTCCGTTTATCAGTTAGTTTTTAAAAATAACAAAACGTTTTCTTAACAATATAGGACTACGTGTAAAGCCCTAGTTTTTTGACACCTAGTATATAAACCTTAAACCAAGTTATGGAAAACCGAAGAGCGTTCGTAAAAAAAATGGGATATGCCACAGGAGCTTTAACCCTTTTGAACATATCCCCAGTTTTAAGCTGGAACAGTATAGTTGAACGAAAAAAACCTATCAAAATAGAAGGCAAGGTCGCAACTAAAGGCAAGGGAATCCCCAATGTGATAGTGTCAGATGGCACCAGCACAACCCTTACCGATAAGAATGGAAACTTTAACTTTTGGAGTACCGACCAACAGCCTTTTGTTTTTATGAGCATCCCTTCTGGGTATAAAATGAGGCAATTGCCCAATGGATCGGTTTCTTTCTTCCATCCCATAATATCAGGCACAAAAAAAAATAAAGTTTTGTTTCAACTGGAACCACTTCAAAACAGTGACACCGACCATAGTCTTTTATTATTGGCTGACCCACAGATTCAGAATGAATATGAAGCGGAACAACTTTTAAAGACCACCACACCGGACATCCTCGAAACCATAAAGAACTTGGCCGACCCCAATATCTTTGGAGTGGGTTGCGGTGATTTAGTGTTCGACCGATTAGAGCTTTTTCAAGATTACAATCAAGCCATACAAGAGACAGGGGTTCCTTTTTTTCAGGTGGTGGGCAACCATGATATGGATTTGGGCACAAGAAGCGACAAAGTTTCTACCACAACTTTTAACCAATTGTTCGGTCCCACATATTATTCCTTCAATAGAGGGGAGATTCATTATGTGGTTTTGGACGATGTTTTATTCACTGGTTTTAAAAAGGAATATATTGGATACATCACTGAAAATCAATTGGCGTGGTTGGAACAGGACCTTAGTTATATCGAAGCTGGACGTACCGTTGTGGTCTGTACCCATATCCCCATAGCCTCCGCTGTAAAAAACAAGGATCATCTCTACCATCTTTTGGCACCTTACAACGTCCATATACTTTCGGGACATACCCACCAAAACACCAATTATCCAGCCCCAAACCACTTTGAACATGTACATGGCGCTGTCTGCGGAGCTTGGTGGAGCGGCCCCATTTGCAGCGACGGCACTCCCAATGGCTACGGAGTATATCGGATGAAAGGAAGCGAGGTCACATGGCGATATAAATCAGTGGGACACGAAATTGAACATCAATTTAGGTTTTACCAAAAAGGAGCCCATCAGGAATTCCCCAATTCCTGTGTATTGAATATTTGGAACTGGAACCCGGATTGGAACGTATGTTGGTACGAAAACGGTGAACGCAAATCCCACATACAAAAGACAAAGGCCACCGACCCCCTGAGCACAAACCTTCATTTAGGAAACATTTTACCCGAACGCCGACCCTGGGTGGAACCTTCTTCCAATGATCACATGTTCTTTTTTGAACCCAGTCAAGGTATAGACCAGATTACGATAGAGGTAACCGATAATTTTGACAATGTTTATGTAAAAACGGTAGCCCTTGATCAACCGTAAACAACCCATCAAGTTGTTAGCCTATTGTTAAGCAAGATGTAGGTGTATAAAATAAACGTTAACAATGCCTGTAAATGGCCTTATCCACTACGTGGAAAGGCCATTTTTTTTGACTTGATCCCAAAGACCCTAAACAATGGCCCTACAAGACCGGGAACGATTTCAGGAACTCGTTGAAAAACAACTTGACAACAGTATTACCGCAAATGAAAAAACTGAGCTTGAGAGTTTTTATGAGTTGTATGGCAATCAAATCGCACCACTTAAAGAAGAGGAGAAAACAAGGAAGATATTATACCATGGCATTTTAAACCGTGTTCTAAGATTAGAGCGAATAGACAGCAAAAAACGAAGTCGACATCTCATGCTTGGCGCTGCAGCGGCCATTAGCATATTATTGGTGTTAGGTGTTTCAACCCGATTTTGGCCAACTCAAGAGAACATAGAACTGATCACAGTAACATCTCCCATGGGGGAAGTAAGAAAAGTGGTATTGCCCGATAGTTCGTTGGTTACCTTGAATGCCGGAAGCAGCATTACCTATCCTAAAACATTTGCCGACGATATAAGACATGTAGAAATGACCGGAGAAGTCTTCTTTGAAGTCACTCACAATCCGAAGAAACCGTTCTGGGTCAGTAGCTCGGAACTTAAAACAAAGGTTTTGGGCACATCCTTCAATATCAAGGCATACGCCGACACCCCTGAGCTAAAAATCAGTCTGGCCACTGGGTCCATCCAAGTTAGCAAACAGGATAAGATAGTAGCGGTGCTAAAACCAAACGAGCAGATAAGCTATGATAAAAAATCAAAAGGATTCAAGACTTCGGAACATAGAACGGATAGGGATATCTCTTGGATGGACAACATTATCGAGCTGAACGATCATTCCATAAAAGAGACCCAACGTATCGTGGAGCGCTGGTTCAATGTGAAACTTGAAATCAAAAAAAATGATGGGCAAAAAACCATTACAGGAAGATTCATTGACCCTACTCTGGATGAGACCATAAAAAGCCTGGAACTGCTCATCGGTTCCAAAATCACTTATAAAACCATGTAGAACCAATAAAACAAGAACGTCAATGATATAAGAACCAACAAAAAAAAAAGCCTCTTCTGCGCCAACAGAAAAGGCTCGTTTACAACTACATATTCACCAATACATAGTATGAAATAATGAAATCAAAATTACTATTTTTTTTCAACGGAAACGTTATGAAAACGGTTATGATACTTTGGGCATTCAATTTTTTTGCCCTGCCCTTGCAGGCCAATGTCAGAAATTTAGCAACCATTAGCATGCAACAAAATCAGGTAGAGCTTGTATCTATCTTCGAACAAATTGAACAACAGGCCCATGTAAGCTTCATATATAACAATGAAGTAAAAGACCTGAAGCGGAAAATCAACGTAAACTATCGGAACCGATCTGTGGAATCCGTTATGGGGCACCTGGCCGAAAGTTATGGCCTTGGCTACAATATTCAGAACAGTAATATTACCGTGTACCTAAACGAGACACCCAAACCTAGTGCACAAAGGACCATAAATGGAACCGTAAAGGATGACATGGACCAGCCTTTGATGGGCGCCAATGTCAGGGTAATGGGCAGCACTAATGGTGTGATCACCGATTTCGACGGGAATTTCCTAATCCAAGCGACAAATGGAGATGTCTTGGAGTTCTCTTACATAGGCATGCAAACGCAGACCTATACCGTACAAGATCAAGACAGCATATCCATAATACTCGAGTCCGGCAACCAAGAGTTGAACGAGGTAGTCGTGATAGGATATGGTGAAAAAACAATGGAATCCTTGAGTGCGGCCGTTAGCAAAGTCGATGTTTCAGCTTTGGGAGAGCGTCCCTTGAGCAATGCCGCCGTTGCCCTACAAGGTGTAACGCCCGGGCTTACGATTACAAGATCCAATGGTCGACCGACCGACACGCCAAATATTAATATCAGGGGTTTTACATCCATCAACGGTGGGGAACCTCTTATTATAATCGATGGTGTAGAGGGAGATATCAATGACATCAACCCAAGTGATATAGAGAACATCAGTGTTTTGAAGGACGCGGGTGCCGCTGCAATTTATGGTGCCCGCGCTTCTTTTGGTGTAGTGTTGATCACTACAAAACAAGCCAAACAAGGTGATTTGACCGTGAGCTTCGAAGCTACAACAGCCATTAACCAAGTCACTACAAATACTGATTTTGTTACCGACCCCTATGAAGCCATACAAATAGCGGACAGCTTTTTCCAAGCGAGCAGTGGGGCTTCATAATCCGGATACACTGAAGCAGATTATGCTGCCCTGCGAGAGGTTTCCGCCAATCCATCCTTGGCAAGGGTAATAACCGATACACGAAACGGCAGAGATCAATATGTTCACTACGCCAACACCAATTGGTGGGATACCTTTTTCAGAAAAAGCAGACCATCCCAGATTTACAATGCTTCCATAAGTGGTGGCAGTGAAAAATTGAAAGGCTACTTTTCATATCGCAACTATCGTGAAGTAGGTATTCTTGCTGTCCAGGAAGATCTTTTCAAAAAAGAAAATTACCGTGCCAAAGTCGATTTCAAATTGAACGATTGGATTACTTTGACGGATAACATGCAGTTCAATAAATATGATGATCTACAATACGGAGGTTATCGTGGGGGATGGCATGGCAATTATTGGAACTATTTGGTCTACAACCATGCAATGCCATGGTATTCGCCCACCAACCCCGATGGCACTTACTTCTATCGAAGCGAACTGAACAACTACGCTGCTGGAGATGGTCTCTATGCCTCCCTTTTGCACGGAAAATCCAAACAGGAAACGGAGGATTCCGAATTTTCCAACATCGTAACAGCGACCTTGACCCCTCTTGACGGGTTTTCCCTAAAGGCGAGTTATGCATATAGAAAAATGAACCAGAACACCTACCAACGTTCCACAATGGTACCTTGGAGCATATATGTTGGTGAAGTGGAAACAATGGGGTCCGACCGTTTAATGGAGTTCAATACAACCTCAAATTATGATGCCTTCAATATTTACGCGAATTACAATAAACGTTTTGGAAAGCACCATATTGATATAATGGCCGGTTTTGGACAGGAATCCATGTACAGCAAAACAATCCAGGCCAGCACACAAGGGCTTATCTCGGACGACCTAAACTCTTTGGGACTTGGAACCACTGCCAACCAAACCACAGGCAGCGCATATGAATGGGCTTTACAAGGTGTTTATTCGAGATTATCCTACGATTTCGACAACAAGTACTTTTTGGAATTCAACGGAAGATATGATGGCACTTCGCGCTTCCCTTCAGATTTTAGATGGGGCTTCTTCCCTTCCGTTTCGGGGGCATGGGCCATCCATAACGAAAAGTTCTTGGAATCCCTGAACCCGACATTGAGCCAATTAAAGCTCAGGGCATCCTACGGGTCTTTGGGAAATCAAGAAGTTTCCCCATACACCTACCAACCCGTATTGAGCCGTTCGGTGAATGAAGCGTTCTCGTTGAACGGAAGGCCTTTGGAGACCATTTCTTCGCCCGCTTTGAACCCAGTTGAAATTACATGGGAAGAAGTACGCACAATTGACTTTGGGATGGACCTAGGCCTGTTCAAAAACAGGTTGACGGCCAATTTTGATTGGTTCAAGAGAGAAACCCTTGGTATGTTAACGGCCGGACAAGTCCTTCCTGCAACACTTGGTGCCTCGGCCCCGCAACAAAATGCCGCTGATTTGGCCACCAAAGGCTTTGAACTCTCTTTGGGATACTCGGACAATTTTATGGTCGGAGGCTCTCCTTTGCAAGTAAGCGTGAGTGCCGGTCTTTCCAATTCAAAAACGGAGATTACAAGATTCGACAACCCCGAAAAACTCCTCAGTTCGTTCTACCAGGGAATGGTGATCGGTGACCTATGGGGCTATGAAATAGACGGCCTGTTCCAGAGCGAGGAGGAGATTGCCTCACACGTTGACCAATCCTATGTAAGTCCTCGAATTACAGCTGGAGGAGGACTTCAGCCGGGCGATGTAAAATACAACGACATAAACGGTGATGGCGTCGTAAATGCAGGAACCAACACCTTGGACAACCCCGGCGACCAAAAAATCGTGGGTAATGTGGCACCAAAATATCTTTACAATTTTAGGATATCATCCAGTTGGAAAGGGTTTGACATTTCTGCCTTTTTCCAAGGAGTCGGAAAACAAGATTGGTATCCCGGTTACAATTCCCAATTGTTCTGGGGGCCATACAGTCGTCCGTACGCATCATACTTCCGAAAGGACCTGACCAACAATATCTGGTCTCCGGAAAACCCCAACGCCTACTATCCAAGAGGGTTTGGATACATTGCTCTTAGCGGTAGAAACTCGTTGTACAATATCAACGACCGATATCTTCAGGATATCTCCTACCTAAGGCTAAAGAACTTGACGGTTGGTTATAACCTGCCCCAATCTGTTCTGGAAAGACTGCCCTTCAAAAAGGTAAGACTTTATTTAAGTGGGGAAAACATATTGACCTTTACTAAGCTGACCGATTATATCGACCCTGAAATTGCAAGTAGCTTGGTTAACCTAAACGCCCCTACCGGTTCCTACACCTATGATTCCAGGGGTCAGGAAGCACCCATGTCAAAAACCTACTCTTTAGGTGTTTCAATTCAATTTTATATTAAACAAGACAATGAAACGACTATATATTACCTTGTTAAGCTTGAGCAGTTTATTGATGATAAACTGTAGTGATGACTACTTGGACAAAAATCCCATCTCCGATGTCAGTGAGGATAGTTTCTTTTTAACCGCTTCGGATTTGGAACTCTACACCAACGGATTCTATCTGCTACTGCCGAACAGTTCGGCAAGGAATGAGATTTTTACATATGATAGCCAATGTGGCGAGATTGTACAGAATACCGTGAACGACCTAATGAACAGTACCCGTATAGTTCCTACCAGCGGTGGCGGTTGGAATTGGAACAATCTTCGCGACATCAATTACTTTTTGGAAAATTACGAAAGGTGCGAGGATCAAACCGCTAAAAATCGATATGGCGGTGTAGCCCGTTTTTTCAGGGCATACTTTTACTTTGGCATGGTGGTAAACTTTGGAGATGTTCCTTGGTACGACAGGACCATGGAAGCCGATGATCAGGACCTTTACAAGGCCCGTGATAACAGACAGTTTGTTGTGGATAAGGTTTTGGAGGACTTGGACTGGGCCATTGCCCATATGGAGAATGAGCAATACGATTACCAAATCAGCAAGTACACAGCTCTTGCATTAAAATCGAGAGTAGGGCTTTTTGAAGGAACATTTGGCAAATACCATGGTATTTCGGGTTATGAAAAATATTTGGAAGCTGCCGTCGATGCATCCGAAGAATTGATGTTAAACAGTCCGTATACACTTTATAGCACCGGAAATCCCGGTTCGGATTATGCCGAGTTGTTCCGTGCGGAAACAGCGGAAACCTCCGAAATCATTTTGGCAAGGGAGTATACCGAGCCCCTTATCAACGGGCATCGCGTTAACTACTATACCTTGACCGGCTCTCAAGGGAGACCGGGAATGCCGAAAATGGCGGTGAATTCCTATTTGAACGCAAATGGCTCCCGATTCACGGACCAAGCTGATTACAACACCCTACCATTTTCGGTCGAAACAGCAAACCGTGACCCAAGACTTGGGCAAACCATTAGGACGTCCGGATATTCGAGAGCGGGACAAAGCACTGCCCTACCCCCGGATCTATCATTTTCCATAACCGGGTATCATATTACCAAGTTTGTTACGGGTGCGGATTCGGATGGAATCAACCAGAACACCAACGACCTGCCCGTGTTCCGGTTTGCCGAAGTATTGTTGAACTATGCTGAGGCCAAGGCCGAACTTGGAACCATATCACAAACAGATATTGATCAGTCTATTGGATTGCTGCGCAATAGAGTTGGCATGCCCAATTTAGTCATGGCCGAAGCAAACGCCAACCCGGACCCTTATCAAAATACGATTTACCCCAATGTGCATGGTCCTAACAACGGACTGATCTTGGAGATTAGGAGAGAGCGTAGAATAGAGCTTTATATGGAGGGACAACGGTGGAACGATATACGCAGATGGAAAGCCGGGCAATCCATTACCTTACCCTTAAGAGGACTTTATTTACCAGGTACAGGGCAATATGACCTGGACAATAACGGGGCTATCGATACGGTAGTTTATGAAGGTGAGCTTCCTGCCGACCAAATAGCAGGGGCCAAATACTTTCAGCTAGGTACCGACATTCATTTGAGTGCCGAAAACCTAATCGACCCGCTTCCCGATTTTAACAACAGAACCTTTAATGAAGATCGGGATTACCTATTGCCCCTTCCTATGCAAGAATTGCAGTTGAACCCTAATTTGACACAAAATCCAAATTGGTAGCGGAACACCCTGAAATACTCCCGGAACTTCAAATGTTTCCGGGAGTATTTTTAATAACACAAGCATAATGTTTAGCAGCAAATTTGTTGATGTAAGGTCAATACATTTGAGCATAGGCCTTAGAACAAAAGCAAGCATCCCCAGCTGATGAAAAACCAAAATCTAATTATTAAAGCGCTCCAAAATCGTCAGGAAAAAGCATTGGAAAAGGTTTTTTCCGCGTATTGGAAGCGACTTTATATCTATGCCTATAGTTTTACTGGCGATCATCAAGTCGCCCAGGACCTTGTCCAAGAAATTTTTATTAGTCTTTGGGAGAAATCCGCCACCTCCCAAATAGATCAAATCGAAGCCTATTTGTTCCGTGGGGTAAAATACAGGGCCCTTAATTTTCTTAAACAGCAACAGCGAAAAGTTCCAGCGGAGGAGATGCTACATTCCAAAACTGTCTCGAATGGAGTAAAAGAGCATATGGATTATCTGGAATCCGAGGAAATGTTTATAAAGCTTATGAAAAAGTTGCCCAACAAATGCCGAAGGGTATTTTACTTAAGTCGGGTTCAGGGGTATAACAATAAGGAAATTGCCCAAGAAATGGATATTTCCATACGTACTGTAGAAACCCATATCAGCAATGCATTAAGGTTGTTCAAGGTTCATTTTAAGACGGTATAGATCAACTCTTGGTGAGGTATTCTCCTCCTATTTTTATAAAGCCGTACTTTTAGATTTTCGAGATCTGTCTTATCTAAAATTGAGTTCTCTACACACTTAATTGATCAATGTATTCTCGTGCTGCTGTACGTGGTTTTTAACCCCGGTCTGAAATTCTTGAGGAGTTTGCCCTGAATGTTGCTTAAAAAACCTACTGAAATAGGAACGGTCTTTAAAACCGAGATTGAATGCGATTTCCTTTATGGTGTTCTCACTATGTATGATTTGCCGTTTGGCCTCCAGCAACACTCTATCATGAATCAGTTGCATAGCTGTCTTGTTCAGCTTTTCTTTCAAAATTTGATTTAGGCGTTTGGCGCTCAAACCTAAATTTCCGGCATAGAATTCCGCTGTTCGTTCCCCTAGATAATTCATCTCAAGCAACAACATAAATTCATAAATGCGTTTTTCGTTGATATCCTGTTTGGTAAAATGTTCCTCTTTGAGCTGTATCAATTTCAGCAAGAACACCTTTAGCAATGCCTTGAGCATGGTCAATTGTTGCTTTTCTTTATTGTATTCCTCCAACAATAGTTCAAAAACAGCGGTAAGCCCCTCCGAAGATTGCTTGTTCATCTGCAAGCAGGAGAATTCTCCTTGAATATTGAACATACGGAATACATCTAACAAAAATTCCTTTAAATCGCCCTCCATAAGCTCTCGCTTAAAGGAAATAAGCACCCCTTTTTTACCTGCCTTGTTCAACTGATGTACCCTATAGGGCGGTATAAGATATACCCAATCGCCCCGTAAGGTCTGAAAAGCATGCTGTGGCTCGTGCAAGGCCTCTTCGCCCTGCAACCACACAATCTCAAAAAACTCCCGCCTCGCAGGGTCCTCAAGATAGGAAGGGGGACAATTATCCAAATTGCGAATGTAGATTACTTTATTGCTCAGCATCATTTTCTCCTTTGCTTTTTCATCAACTTAAATCCAACGTTTACATAATGTACCACAAAAGTGCCAAATATCACCACGACCACCATGGTTTTGGGCAAATAATGCCACACATCTATCAAATTGTGTACAAACCACATCTGTATTCTCTCCTAATTTTGCCCATCCAAATGGAATTAGAGAAAACAAAAGGCATATACAACATGGCGCAATTAGAAGTTTCACAAGCCACAGAGCATATCGAGGAAGCATTGAGAATGATTTTGGGAGAACATCAGCAAGTTACCAATCATCTGTCTTATAATGGATTGTCGGAACTCATCGAAGCTATTGACAAGGCGACACATATTTTCATGATTGGAGCGGGCCGCTCGGGATTTATGATAAAGGCAGCTGCCATGAGGCTTATGCACTTGGGGTATTCCGTATTTGTTGTGGGAGAGACCATCGCCCCGGCCATTTTGGAAGGTGACCTTCTTATTGGCGCATCTGGTTCCGGCACTACCGGGTCTATTGTTAAAGCTGCCGAAACAGCCCATAAAAACAATGCCGAAGTAGCATGCTTCACGACGGACCCGAATTCTCGATTGTCTCAAATATCCAACTACACCGTAACCATTCCCGCAGCTGGCAAACAAGAATTGAACGAAACCGTATCCCAACAATATGCAGGTAGTTTGTTCGAGCAGTCGTTCTTGTTGCTTTTTTATGCAATAGTTCAGCATTTGTGGCAAACATCCGGTGCGAGCCGTGATGAATTGTGGAAGCGACATGCCAACATGGAATAAAAAAACATAGTAAAGTTAAATTTTAAACATTATTGATTATGGCTAAATTACAAGTAGCAATCGATTTATTATCCACAGAAGATGCCATTGCACTGGCTACCCAAGTGGCTCCTTATATTGACATTATTGAATTGGGCACGCCCCTTATCAAAAGTGAAGGCCTTAGCGTGATCACTGCAATGAAAGAGGCTTTTCCTGACAAAAAAGTATTTGCCGATTTTAAAACTGCAGATGCAGGGGCCTTAGAAGCCGAAATGGCCTTTAAAGCCGGAGCGGATTATATCACCATTCTTGGTGCAGTGGACGATGCCACCATTTCCGGTGCCGTGACAAAGGCAAAACAATACAACAGAGGGGTCGTTGTAGATACCATTGGAGTGGAAGACCGTGTAAAGCGAGCTCAAGAAGTTACCAAACTAGGTGTTGAATTTGTTGAACTGCATGCCGGTTTGGACGAGCAGGCAAAACCTGGATATTCCGTTCAAGTGCTTATTGATGAAGCCTCGAGAGCTGGTGTGCCCGTATCCATTGCCGGTGGAGTAACCATAGATAGCATAAGTAAAGTGAAAGCATCCGGGGCGGTCGTTGCCGTAGCCGGAGGAGCCATTTATGGCGCAGAGGACCCAGCTGCCGCTGCAAAGGCATTGAAAGAAGTCCTAACAGCATAGTTCCCCTATAAAAATTGTTATGAAAAAGAATAAAAGGCCACCCCGTAAAAGGGAATGGCCTTTTACTTTTCTATACATCCATTCATCCTACAAAGATAAAGTATACGTAAAGTCAATCCTTGTTTGAACCACTGTTCCGGTTACATCGGTCACATTGTATATTTCCGAGAAGGTAAACGCCGTTAAATCATCATTAAATTCCAAACTAGTGGTCTGTACGGAACAAGAAGATACCAAACTAAGGTTTTGAGAGGATAACTCCCAAGTCCCCGCTGATGGGACCACGTATTCACAATCTTCCCCATACTTTCCTATTTCATAGGCAAAAGTCCTATCGGAATCAAAAGTATAGGCTGCATCCCGTGCGCACTCTTCGTATTGGTCAAAAAGGTCCGTTGAAGCATTGTCCGTATCATCATCGGTCAAATCCAGTTCCTCAGCAGCTACAATGCCGGTAAGAATCCATTCCCCGACCAGTATCTCTTCAGTTGTGGTTAAATCTCCAGTAAAATCCGGGGCACATTCAGGTCCGTCATCCGAAGAACATGATATCAAGACCATGGATATACCTAACATGAACAAAGCATTAAAAAACATTCTTTTCATTTTCAATTAAATTTTATGGTTTGCTATTAGGATGGACAAGAATGCAAATGGTTGTTTGGGAACATGGAAAAACATTCAAACCCAATAAAAATAAAGTATTCATTTTTCCGTTTTAAGGCCTACGATCCCCAAGGAAGAAAGCTATGGCACGCTTGTTGTAATCCAAACATTACCAAAATCTTACAATCATGAAAAACTTCAACTTTATTATGCTTTCCCTTGTTGTTTTAAGTATGGCTTCCTGTGCCAGTTCTGGGTTTGTGAATTTGAACTACCCCCAAGAACCAGAACTTGTTTTACCACAAGAAATCGAAAGGGTGGCCGTTGTAAACCGTTCACTGACCAAAGATGAAGACAAGAAAAACAGAACTTTGGAATCCATTGCCACTGGAGAAATAGCAGGATCGGACAAACTGGCCTCAGATGAAGCCGTCAAAGGAATTTTTGACGGCCTACGAAACAGCAATCACCTAAAAGCAGTAATACCCCCTAACGTTAGAACATATGGCACCGGGACCAGAAAAACTCCAGAGATATTGAGTTGGGATGAAGTAAACCAAATCTGTGAATCTGCTAATGCTGACGTTCTTCTCGTTCTGGAAAACTTTGACTCCAATTCTGATTTTGTAATCGCCAATGCAGTGAATCAAGTCACCTCTGTTTTGGAAACAGGACGTACCAATTCCCGGTTTCCCCGTCGAGCACGTGTGAATGTCAGAAGCTATTGGAGGCTCTACGACCCGTATTCCAAAACAATCATAGATCAATACCAACAGATCTATTTTATGGACTTTGACCTATTAAGTGGTGCTGCACCCTTATCCGCACTGCCCGAAACCGCCTATGCTGCAGGCATGGATTATACCAACCGATTCTTTACCAGCTATTATCGCGTAAGGCGGGATATGTACAAAAAAGGAAAGGGCAAGGATAAAAATCTATTCGCCGCAGGCTGGAGAAGTAGTGAAGTGGCCAACTGGGACAATGCCATCAAAATATGGACCGATGTAGCCAACAACAGGGGCAAATCCGCCGCAAGGGCCGCCCATAACCTAGCAGTTGCCTACGAGGTCAAAGGGGAAACGGACATAGCACTGGAGTGGGCACAACGTGGCTACCAAGAGTTTGGGGATAAAATGGCCCGAGACTATGCCAAAGTGTTACTCCGTCGTAAAAGCTTGGAGTATTAAAAAATTGTAAGCTTTAAATTTAGCCAACTTGGCGACCTAATGAGTTTGCCCAACCCAATACCAACCACAATCATTTTTGTGCTTGCCATAGTGGCCATTATATTGGACGGAAAAGATGAAATTTTGGAGAGACTTCTTCAACGGCTACATTGATTTTAAAATAATGTCCCTGACATGATGAAACCTTTAAAAAATACCGCTTTTCTAAAGTTCCCTTATCTTAATATTTCGGAACCAGGTTTCAAAATACCAATATTGCAAAGCGATTTTACCTGCTGTGGTCTTGCCAAACTCGGGGTATTTGGAAAAATGAGTTTCGGCAATTTGGTTCTTCCATTCTGGCGAGTTAAAATCTTCCTCTCCTGTTAAAACGCCATTTAGATAAAATTCCACCTTACCGTCCATTTGTTTTATTCTGGTCCTGTTCCACTGCCCTTGCCTGACCTCGACCTTACTTTTCTGGGGCTGAAAAACATATAAACAGCCAGGTCGTTTTTCTGGTAGGTCATAATCCATATGGTCTGCCCCCAAAATCTGATACTCCGGTCCGCTTTGCCAAGCCGTGGGAACATCCGGCAACTCCTGAACGTTGATAAAAATACCGCTGTTACCGTTGCCTGCTATCTTCCATTCCAAAGTAAGCTCATAATTTTCATAGGGTTGATCGGTGACCAAATCTCCGGGAACCAGAGATTCATCGTTCGCATTGCTATGTAATTCCCCATCCACTACTTCCCAAACAGAATCGGCATCCGGGTCGTTGTACAAATGCCATCCATCCAAGGACTCACCATCAAAAAGCAATTCCCAGCCCTGATTTTTTTCCACTTCCAGCAATTGGTTTTGGACGGCATTTTCCAAGGCTATTTTTTTGGTTCGCCAAGTATCGGCACCTTCTTTTTTTGATTCATTTTTACAGGATGCCAATAATAAAAGTGCAAGAAAATATCCAGTGATCTTTTTGTACATATAAGGTGTAGTTTGTTTAGTTGTGCAGCCAATAAAGATAGAAAAAGTATCCGACCCGAAGCGATTCCATTTATTTCAGAGCTCCATCGATCTCCGAGTGACCTAGGTCACTTCAAGAATTAGTGGTTTTTTATAAATTGCAGAAACCAATTGTAGACAACCATGAAAGGAAACTTTGCCAATTTGATCAACAGCGACCAATTGACGTTAATCGATTTTTCAGCGGAATGGTGCGGCCCATGTAAAATGTTGGCCCCTATTTTAAAACAGGTCAAGGATGAGATGGGCGATTCTTTAAAAATCGTAAAAATAGATGTCGACAAAAATCAAGGCCTTGCGAGCACTTACCAAGTAAAAGGTGTGCCCACCATAATATTTTTTAAAAACGGCGAACAACTCTGGAGAAAATCCGGTGTACTGCAAAAAACAGAGATAGTTGAACTGGCCAAATCATTTTTATAGCCTATTCAAATAAGTGAATCACCAAAAAAGGTACTTTGGTATTAAGCGTCACTTTTTTTATTACAGATTCCCTCGTTAGCCTTTCAAAGAATGAATGGTCTTGATTGATCATGGCCACCATATCAATATCCCTATCTTCTTGGATCAATACCTGAATGGTATTGTTGACCGAAACATCTTTCTCCACTTCAACAAACTCGTAATTGATGGATTTTAAGCGTTTTTCCAATGTTTTTTTGGAAGTTTTTTGTTCAGAAGTAAAGTCAACCAAACTGCCCACATGGGCTATCCATAGTTTAGCATTAAAGCCTTTTACAATATTCAATAGTGGTTTGAGCTCATAGTTCTCAAAAAGATGCTCATAACCCGTAGCGAGCAAAATGGAATCCACCTTTCCATCCGGTCGGTAATCTTCCGGAACTGCTATGACCGGGCAAAAGTCCATTTCCTTGATGATGTTATAGGTGTTGCTTCCCATAAAGACTTCCTTAAGTCCGGATGCACCTTTGGTACCCATAATAATATAATCGATTTCCTCCTGATAGACCGTTTTTCCAATGGCATTGACCAAAGTATCCATTATGGATTTTGTTGTAAAAGTATGTTCCGGGTTCTTATCAAAACTTTTGATTCTTTCCAGCTCTCTTTGCAGATTACGTTCCGATTGTTCTTTCATCAGATTGTATAGTCGAGTACCATTGGCCCCGGCCATTTTGGTAGAAAGACCAGAAGCCCCCACTTGGTAGGAGTGCAGCACAAAAAAATCACAGGGAGTACCATTAAACAATGTTAGGGCATAATCGATTGCGTTCCATGCATTTTTAGAAAAGTCCGTGGGCAATATGATTCGTTTTTTCTTCACTATTTCACCGTTTTATGTTCTGCATTACCATAAATGGTATCTTGATTTTGAGGCCCAACAAATCAACGGTGGACCGGTATAGCATATCCTCGAAAAAAGAGTGGCGGGAATTCATCATCACAAGCATTCCTGCTTCCCTTTTTTCTATTTCCTCCAAGATCACTTCTGCTTTGTTTTTAACAGGTGCGGTCTCAAAATACAAATAGGGCCGGGTCAGGGTTCCCTCTAAAAACAATCGGTTATCCTCTTGGCGAGGGCTTAGTTCATCAAAATCCGTGATATACAAGCAATGCACTTTGGCTTTGAACTTGCCTGCCAGATCACCCAAAAGTTTAAGCTCCCTTCGTTTGTAGGGCAACAAATAATCGGTAGGAAAAAGAATGGCCTTGGGTTGCCTGTATTCAAAATCCTCAGGTATGGCCAGCACAGGGCATTTCACGTATTTAAAAACCTCAATGGTATAACTACCAAAGGTGGTATTGTGATCACTGGTCTCGCCCTTGGTTCCCATAATCACCAAATCAATGTTCATCTCATCGACAAAATCATTGATGGCATCAACAAGGGCATCAAAACTGGCCACGGTCTCAAAATTATGGAGCGGGTTGGGCGGCTCACCTATTATAGAGTTGATCATTCCATCCAGTTTTTTCTGGGTTTGTGCCCTACTTTCTTCTTTCTGTTTTTCAACATCTTCCTTGTCCACCGTTTTGTATGCCCCGTACACTTCTTCTCCATAAGCGTGCATCACAAAAAAACAGGCCCTTTCACATTTAAAAAGCTCTTGGGCATAATGCAAAGCATTTAAGGAATTCTTTGAAAAATCGGTAGGAATCAATACAGTTTTCATAGGTATTTCGCTTTTATCAAAGATAAATCGATGAAATCTGACAAAAAATGACATTGGTCAATCGATGAATGTTGTTAAATTTTAACAAACCAGAAATCAAATTTTCCATTTTGTATTGAATTATATGTCGTTAACCCCTGACATATGGCCGTTGAGAGGATTACTATGTTAAAATAATGCGATAACTTTCATTGAACATTAGACTAGTTTTATCTTTGAAAGTCGTCTGTTTTTATATAAAAACAGCGTAACCGCCACCAAACCAAAATGAAAGTAAAATACATAGTCTACACCTTATTAGTTGTTGGAGTGGGTGCTCTTATAGCTTATCGAATAAAGTCCAACGCTGAAATCGGAAAGTCCGGAAATTCCGGACCAAGTATCTCTACGGTTTCCGGGACCATATTGAAGCCTTCAAAATTCGAGGACAACATTTCCATCTCCGGTACTTTGGAAGCCAATGAACAGATAGATATCAGGAGTGAGATTTCCGGAATCGTGGAAAGCATAAATTTCAAAGAAGGTTCCCAGGTGTCGGAAGGACAGATTCTCTTCAAGGTAAACGACATAGAACTACAGGCACAGTTATCCAAGGCGCTTACCGCGAAAAAACTGGCCTCCGAAAATGAAAGAAGGGCAAAACTTTTATTGGAAAAACAGGCCATTAGCCAAGAAGAATATGATATTGCCAGTGCCGATTATCTTTCTGCCAACGCAGAGTCCGAACTTATATCCGCACAATTGTCCAAAACCAATGTCAGGGCTCCGTTTTCTGGTACAATAGGACTACGCTCCATTTCAAAAGGAACTTATGTGACACCTACGACCGTAGTTGCCAAATTGGTAAATACCGATAATTTAAAAATCACCTTCTCCGTTCCAGAAAAATACGCATCCCAAATTCAGGTCGGTACCGAAATGACATTTACCACGTCAGATTCCAAGGAAAACCATAAGGCAACTATCTATGCCATAGACCCAGAAGTGGACATTGCCACAAGAACCCTTAGGGTAAGGGCGATTACCGACAACAAGGACCACAGGTTATATCCCGGGGCCTACACCAATGTAAACCTGCCGCTGGAAACCGCGGAGGATGCCATTCTTGTACCAACGGAATCTTTGATCCCTGTACAGAACGGAAAAAGAATCTATATCGTTGAAAATGGCAAGGCCAAAGAAATAGACGTGGAAATTGGCTCCAGAACGGGATCGTCCGTACGGGTAATTTCTGGACTACAACCGGGAGATACCATCATTACCTATGGGGTTATGGCGCTTCAAAATGGAATGCCCATCAAAGTAAACCTAGAATAAATCGTAAACGCTGAGCTATGAATTTATCAACCTTAAGCATAAAAAGGCCTGTACTTGCGATAGTTATGAACATAGCCATTGTACTCTTCGGAGCTATTGGCTATACCTTTTTAGGAATCAGGGAGTACCCCTCCATCGACCCGGCAATAGTTTCGGTCAGAACCAATTATTCCGGTGCGAACGCGGACATTATAGAATCGCAGATTACGGAGCCCTTGGAAAAGGCCATCAACTCCATTGATGGAATTCGAAATATAACTTCCTCAAGTGTACAAGGTTCCAGTTCCATTAGTATAGAGTTCAATCTTGATAAAAATTTAGAGGAAGCGGCCAACGACGTTCGCGACAAAGTTTCGCAAGCGGTCAGGAGCCTACCCGACGATCTGGATGCCCCCCCCGTTGTATCCAAGGCGGATTCCAATGCCGAAAGGATTCTCTCGATGACCATCCAGAGCGATAACAAGAACATATTAGAACTGTCCGATTTTGCCGAGAATGTCATTGCGCAGCGATTGGAGACCATTCCGGGAGTGAGCAGCATTCAAATCTGGGGACAGCGAAGGTACGCCATGCGATTATGGATAGACCCGGTAAAGCTTGCCGCATACGGACTAACCGTGGCCGATGTAAGAGCAGCCCTTCTGGCCCAAAACGTAGAACTACCTTCAGGTAAATTGACAGGTGACAATACAGAATTGACCGTGAAGACCATTGGAAACCTTAATACCGAAGATGGTTTCAACAACATCGTGATCAAGTCGGACGGAGCAAGGCTGGTACATTTGAGTGATATCGGAAAAGCTTCGTTGGAAGGAGAGAACATGGAGACCAAGATGACGAATTTGGGTCAGCCCATGGTCGCTACCGCTATAATTCCGCAACCCGGGACCAATTACCTAGAAATTGCCGACGCCTTTTACGAGGAATACGAGCAGTTGCAAAAAGATCTACCGGATGATATATCCTTGGACATTGTTGTCGATGACACCGTATTTGTAAGAAGAGCGGTCACCGAAGTAGCAGAAACGTTGTTGATATCCATAATATTGGTCATCCTTGTGATTTATGTTTTCTTCAGGAACTGGTCCATGGCCGTAAGACCATTGATAGACATCCCGGTTTCATTGATTGCCACATTTTTTATTATGTGGATGTTCGGATTCTCGATCAACGTGCTCACCTTATTGGCCATTGTTCTTGCCACGGGCCTTGTGGTAGACGACGGTATTGTGGTCACGGAGAACATATATAAGAAAGTAGAGGAAGGTATGACGCCCATCGAGGCTGCCGTAAAAGGTTCCAAAGAGATATTTTTTGCGGTCATATCCATATCTGTTACCCTAGCCGCCGTATTTCTTCCGGTAATATTTTTGGAGGGTTTTGTTGGAAGGCTGTTTAGGGAGTTTGGGGTCGTCCTCAGCGCAGCCGTTCTGGTTTCCGCGTTTGTTTCGTTGACATTGACACCCATGTTGAACGCCTACCTGATAAAACCAGGCAAACAGGGTCAATCAAAGTTCTATAAGACCACCGAAAAACTGTTCATTAAGATGAACGAATCCTACGAAAGGGCATTACAGGGGTTTATGGCAAGGAAATGGTTGAGCTTCCCGTTGTTGTTCGCCTGTATCGGCGTAATCGTACTGTTTTACAACTTATTACAAAAAGAAACGGCTCCTTATGATGACAGAAGCTACGTCCGTTTGGTAGTCAACGCGCCAGAAGGATCTTCCTATGAATATATGGAGAGATACATGGATGGCATTACCAGGTTGGTGCTGGATTCCATACCCGAAGCACAGGTCGGTTTGATCATGACCTCTCCGGGCTTTGGTGCTTCTTCAGTGAACAGTGGAAGGGCCAGTATCATATTGTCCGAACCGGGCGAACGTGATCGCTCACAGGCCGAAATCGCAGATGAGTTCAGTAAATGGGCAAAATCTTACGTTGGCGGTAGATCAAGTGTTTTTCAAAGACCCACCATTTCCGTGAACAAACGTGGTGGTGCGCCGCTCCAATTTATCATACAGGCAAAAAACTTTGAAAAGCTGGAAGAAAAAGTACCTGAATTTATGGCCGAGGCAGAAAAAGACCCTACCTTTTCTTTTGTTGACGTAAACCTTAAATTCAACAAGCCTGAGCTTTATGTAACCATCGATAGGGAAAAGGCCGAGAGTCTTGGTGTATCCGTATTGGATGTTGCACAGACCTTGCAGCTATCCTTAAGTGGGCAGCGGTTCGGTTACTTCCTTATGAACGGAAAACAATATCAGGTCATTGGCCAGTTTGATAAACAGGATAGGAACGAACCCATGGATCTTACCTCGATATTCGTCAAGAACAACGATGGACAAATGATCCAATTGGATAATTTGGTGAATACCGAAGAACATAGCAGTCCTCCTCAGTTGTACCACAATAACAGATATATGTCCGCCACTGTTGCGGCAAGTCTTGCACCGGGTATGAGTATGGGGGATGGAATCGAAGCCATGGAACGGATAAAAGATAGGGTTCTTGACGATACCTTTACCACTGACCTTGGCGGGGAGTCCAGGGATTTTGTTGAAAGTAGTTCCAACACGGCATTTGCATTTGGTTTGGCATTTGTATTGATCTTTTTGATCTTGGCAGCTCAGTTTGAAAGTTTTATAGATCCTTTCATTATTATTCTAACCGTACCGATGGCGGTCGCCGGGGCCATGTTCTCTCTATGGTTGTTCGGCGAAACATGGAATATTTTCAGTCAGATCGGAACCATTATGTTGATTGGACTGGTGACCAAGAACGGAATCCTTATCGTGGAATTTGCCAATCAGTTACAGGAGGACAATGAAAACATTTCCAAATTTGATGCAATAATGCAAGCTTCGGTCTCCAGGCTAAGACCTATTTTAATGACAAGTTTGACCGTTGCCCTTGGAGCATTGCCGATAGCAATGTCCCTTGGTGCGGCATCACAAAGTAGAACCGGAATGGGAGTGGTGATCATTGGGGGAACCATGTTCTCCCTTGCACTCACCTTGTTCATTATTCCTGCATTATACGTTATGTGGTCCAGAAAAAAAGTGCAAAGACCAGAATTTAAAACCCTCGAGCTAACATAACTTATGGATTTTAAAAATTACCTACTGTTCTTATTAGTATTGGCCACAACGCTTTCTTCTAACGCACAGGAAGTGCTTACCGTTGAAGAAGCCGTAAAGATTGCGTTAGAGAACAATTACCAGATAAAGACTGCCAAGAACGACCTTCGTATGGATCAAGTTGGCGCGAGCCCAGGTCAGGCAGGTATGCTGCCACAGGTCACCGCGAGTATTGTGGACAACAACAGTGTTCAAAACCTATCTCAAACACGTGTAGATGGAACGGAAGTAGAGCGAGATAATGCCAAGAACAGCAACCTTAATTATGGGGTAGCCTTGGAATGGACTATTTTCGACGGATTGCGAATGTTTGCCAACTACGAACAGCTCAAGGAAACCCAAAAACTGGGGGAAGCTGAGCTAAAACAAGCTATTTTGGGAAAAGTGGGCGATGTAATGACCACCTACTACGATTTGGTGCAACAGCAACAGCAACTTTCCGCCTTGGACAGTACCCTATTGATATCCGAACAACGGGTAGAACTGGCCCAAAACCGTTTTACCATAGGCAAAGCCTCCAAGTTAGAGGTGTTGAACGCCCAGGTAGATTTGAATACGGATAAAACCCAAATGCAACGTCAGCAGGAACTCCACAAAAACACAAAAATCCAACTGAACGAACAATTGGCCCGCGATCTAAAAATCGATTTTAAGGTCATTCCAGAAATTTTTGTTGACCAGCAGCTCAATCTTGAAGAATTGGAAAATCAGGTGGTTGAAGAGAACCCTCAGTTGCAGGCCGAAAAAATAAGCAAACGGATAAGTGAATTGCAGCTTAAACAAATTAAGGCTTCGCGGTATCCTTCAATATATGTGACCACGGGTTACAACATCGGAAATTCCACCTCGGAGCTAGGGTTTAGCACGCGTTCACAATCCAATGGCTTCAACTATGGTTTTGGTGCCTCTTTGAACTTGTTTGACGGATTCAATCAGAACAGGAACGAAAAAATCGGGAAAATTGCGTTGGAGAATGCCGAAATAGCAATTGCCGAACAGGAACAGAGCTTAACTTCTATGGTAAACAGCACCTACCAAACCTATCTTACCAATATAAGTTTGATGGAACTGGAGGAAAAAAACGAATCCATCGCCAAGGAAAACCTTGACATCACCGTCGAGAAGTACCGTATTGGTATTATCCCTACAATTGAGTTCCGAACCGCTCAACTTAACTACATCAATGCCAAGGTTAGAAATAGCAACGCCAAGTACCAGGCAAAGGTTTCGGAGATTATCCTAAAACAATTGGCCGGAAGCCTACAGATATAAAAAGGGACGCCATTGGCGCCCCTTTTCAAATTACATACTTTCCAAAGCATTTATTTTCCATTGAACCATATCATCACATAGGCCACAATGGCTATAATAACGATGGAAATGGCTATATCTTTCCAATTGTAACTGTTTTTGTTCTGCTTTCTTTCCTCTTCCGAAATAGTGGCATAGGTAAGGTTCTTGAGCTTTTCTTCTGATGGCGGCGCCGTAGCATAGCTCACGACCAAAATCAGGATAATACAGAACAAGAAGAACCATGAAGCAAAGGACAGAAAGTTCATATCACCCAACAAGAACCAGAAACTATCAGGGTTCAAGGAACCCTTCACCAACTCCAACACAATACGAAGCGCTCCCACGATAAATCCGACCACCATGGTCACGAATGCCCCTTGCGCATTGATTCGTTTATGAAAAATACCCAATAGGAATACTGCTGTAATCGGAGGTGCTATATAAGACTGGACACTTTGCAGGTATTCATAAAGCACTCCAGATATATTGGCCATAATTGGAATCCAGATGATTCCTATAATTACCACAATCACCGTTGCAATCTGTCCTGTACGCACCAATTTCTTTTCTGGCGCATCGGGACGTAACTTTTTATAGATATCCACTGTAAAGAGTGTGGAACACGAATTAAAAACCGAGGCCAAGGAACTCATCAATGCAGCCAAAAGACCTGCGGCCACCAGTCCTCTAAGTCCAGATGGCAATAAGTTGCTCATCAATACAGGAAATGCTTGGTCCGGGCTGTCCCAGTTCAATTCCCCTCTCATTTTTAAGGTCAAAGCAATTACACCTGGAATCAAGAATAGGAACACGGGCAGCAACTTCAATAAAGCCCCGAAAATGGTTCCTCTCCTACCCTCTTTTATGTTCTTTGCCGTCAATGCACGTTGCACTATATACTGGTCTGTACACCAATACCAAATTCCCGTTATGGTACTTGCTATCAACAAGGGTGGCCAAGGAAAGTCCGGATCGGAGGCCGCTCTCCACATATTAAGGTATTCCGGGGTAACGGTCTGTTTCATACTCTCCCATCCACCTACGTGGTTCAATCCAATAAATGTAAGTGCCGCTGCTCCGATTACTAGAATCACAGCCTGTAAGGTCTCCGTGTAAACTACTGCACGCATTCCTCCAAGTACGGTATAAATTCCCGTTAGTACCACAGTAGCAATGGCTCCTGTCCAAAAATCTATCCCCAAGAGTGCAGAAACGACCACACCACCTGCATAAATTGTCACAGAAATCTTGGTAAGAACGTATGCTACGATAGAAAATACGGAAAGAATCCATCTTGCCCTGGCATCAAATCGCTTTTCCAAAAATTCGGGCATTGTAAAAACTCCTGCCCGTGCATAAAACGGTAGGAATACCCAACCTAGAATAAGAACGATCCAAGCTTGTATTTCATAAATCAACATGGGTAAACGGTCGCCTGCTCCCGCTCCCGCGAGTCCCACAACATGTTCGGACCCTATATTGGATGCAAAGATGGAGGCTCCGACAACAAACCATCCCACATTTCTGCCGGCCAAAAAGTAATCCTCTGTATTGTTCTCCTTTTTACGGATTACCCAAAGAGCTATCCCCAAAAGAACCAAAAAGTATATGGATATCGCTATCCAATCAAAAGTATCCAGTGTCTGCATTTTCGCTTATTATTTGGTTGATAGTTTGAATATGGTCCTGGAAGAATAGGTTTCCGCTGGATTTAATCTTACTGAGGGGAAATCGGGTTGGTTAGGACTATCAGGATAATGTTGTGTTTCCAAACAGAAGCCTGAACGCTTCACATAGGTTCCTCCTGTTTTTGATGGCAAGGTACCATCCAAAAAGTTCCCGCTATAAAACTGGATTCCGGGTTCGTTGGTATATACCTCCAAAAACCTACCTGTTTCCGGGTGATGTGCGCTGGCTGCCAAACCTAAATCCTTTTCGGTTTCGTTGAGTACCCAACAGTGGTCATATCCGCCACCGAGGCCCAATTGTTCATTCTGGGCATCTATCTCTTCCCCTATTGATTTGGATTCAGTAAAATCAAAAGGTGTTCCAACTACCTCTCTAAATTCGCCCGTTGGGATCAAACCTTGATCAACTGGCAGGTAAGTATCAGCATTTAGATAAATTTTATGATCTAATACCGGTTCGGAAAGTTGACCAGAAAGATTAAAATAACTGTGCTGCGTTAAGTTCACAACGGTAGACTTATCGGTAACTGCTTCATACTGGATATCCAGTTCGTTATTGTCAGTAAGGGTATAAGTGACCTTCACATCCAATTTTCCGGGGTATCCTTCTTCGCCATCCTTACTGGTATAAGTAAGCTCTAAAACAGCACCCTTCGAAGTATTTTTGGCCTCGCCTTGCCAAACTACCTTATCAAAACCTTTTTCTCCACCATGTAGGTGATTGTCACCATCGTTAGTGGCCAACTTATACGTCTCACCATCCAAAGAAAATTGACCTCCGGCAATTCGATTACCGTATCTTCCTATGAGAGCACCAAAATAAGGGTTGCCATCCAAGTATTGGTCCAAGTTTTCAAAGCCTAGAACGATATCCTCAAACTCCCCTTGCTTATCGGGTGCCGTCCAACGAGTAATGATGCCACCATAGGTAATGACATCTACTTCCATTCCCACATTATTTTTTAAGGTGAATTTCTTCACTTTGGTACCATCTGGCATTTCTCCAAACGCAGTTTCTTCGATTGGGTTTTGCTCACTTTCGGTTGTTACGGTCTCCATTTCTGATTGACTTTCTTTTTTGTTTTGCTTACAGCCCATTATACTAAAGACCAAAAGCAGAACAGCGTACATTATTGAAGGTTTGGCTATACTCATTATTATAGTTTTTGTTAGTTAATTACATCCCATGCTGAAAGAGGTGATAATAGGCTTCGTTAGCATGGAGTTGATCTTTAAATGCCCTTAGTTTCGTATCCGAATCTATGACTAAAAGTTCTATTCCAAAAATATCGGCAAAATCTTCCATATATTCGGTAGTCAATGCTTGTGTATAAACAGTATGGTGCGCTCCACCAGCATGAATCCATGCGGTCGCAGCAACATCCAAATTTGGCTTTGCATCCCAAAGCACTCGTGCCACTGGTAGTTTTGGCAAATCGGCCATGGGTTCCACGGCTTCGACTTCGTTTACAATCAATCGGAATCTGTTGCCCATATCGACCAAGGAAGCGTTCAAGGCATCTCCTGCCGGAGAATCAAAAACCAATCTTACCGGGTCTTCTTTACCTCCAATGCCCAACGGGTGTACTTCACAGGATGGTTTTGCACTTGCAATGGAAGGACAAATCTCCAACATGTGTGAGCCGAGCACATAATCTTTTTGAGGGGTGAAGTGATAGGTATAATCTTCCATGAACGACGTACCCCCTTCCAAGCCTTCGGCCATTACTTTCATGGTTCTGGTCAAAGCGGCTGTTTTCCAATCGCCTTCGCCACCAAAGCCATATCCATCGGCCATTAAACGTTGCACCGCGAGACCCGGCAACTGCTTTAGTGCCCCGAGGTTCTCAAAAGTATCAGTGAACGCCTTAAATCCACCATCGTCCAAGAAGGTTCTTAGTCCCAATTCTATTTTGGCTGAATCTATCAAGGATTGACGCCGCGCTCCATTTTTTTGGAGTGATTCTAACAAGACGTAGCTGGCTTCGTATTCCTCAATCAATTGATCAACAGCTTTTTGTTCCAACCCATCAATAATATTGGTGATGTCCAATGAATCGTAACCGTTAACGGCTACGCCAAAACGCATCTGGGCTGCAACCTTATCTCCTTCGGTAACGGCAACTTCGCGCATGTTGTCCCCGATTCGGGCAACTTTCATATGTTTTAATTCATCCGCACCCAAAGCTGTTCTTGCCCAAACGGACAATCTGTTCTGAACACGTTCTTCTTTCCAATGGCCCACTACTACTTTGCGGTTCTTACGCATTCTTGACATCATAAAACCAAATTCCCTGTCACCATGTGCCGATTGGTTCAGGTTCATAAAGTCCATGTCGATACTCCCCCAAGGGATCTCTGCATTGAACTGTGTATGGAGATGACACAACGGCTTGCTCAAAATAGAGAGTCCTGCAATCCACATTTTTGCTGGTGAAAAGGTATGCATCCACGTTACCACCCCAATACAGGATGGTTCGTTACTGGCTTCGCGACATACTGTCGTTATTTCTTGCGGCGTGGTTACAATGGGTTTAAAAACCAAGGTGACGGGCAGTTTTCCTTCTGCATTCAATCCATCCACTATTGCTTTGGAATTGCTGGCCACTTGTTTTAAAGTCTCTGGTCCATACAAATGTTGACTTCCTGTTACAAACCAGATTTCTTTTTCGGATATTTTCATTTACTGCAGTTTATTTATTGACCGTAATAGGCGTTTTTACCATGCTTACGCTCGTAGTGTTTTTTTATTAGTGAATCTTTCAATCTAGGTGCCTGTGGATTAATCTGCAAGGTCAAGTAGGCCATTTGGGCTACTGTTTCCAATACTTTGGTATTATAAACTGCCTTGCCGGCATTTTTCCCCCAAGCAAAAGGACCATGGTTCCCAATCAGAACCATCTCAACTTCGTTGTAGTCCAAATTTCTTTCCTTGAAACAGTCCAAAATCTGGATTCCTGTATTGTGCTCATAATTCCCTTCTATAAGTTCATCGTCCATGGGCGGGGCACAAGGAATATCTTGGGTGAGATGATCGGCATGTGTGGTTCCAAAAATTGGGATATCCTTTTGTGCCTGTGCCCAAGAAACCGAGTACATGGCATGCGTATGGGCCACTCCCCCTATATTCTCCCAGTTTTTATACAGATAACTATGGGTTTTTGTATCCGATGATGGCCTAAGATTTCCTTCGACCACATTGTTATCGTAATCCATGATCACGATATCCTCTGGTTTAAGTGTTTCATAGGGCACACCACTGGGCTTGATGCCAAAAACAGCATTTTCCCTGTCCACAGCACTCACATTACCAAAGGTATATATGACCAAACCCAGGGCATTGAGTTCCATGTTCGCTTCGTAACATTCTTCTTTGAGCGATTTGTATTTTGAGCTCATGTCTTATTTTTTTTGTTGGTTTGTTCTTCCACAAAGTTTCCAAGCTGCTTGTACTCTTCCAATAATTGGGCGTACACTTCCACTTGGGAGGACTGCGGAAAATATTCTGCTTCAAAGTCACTTCCCATTACTTTACTGGCCTCGATTACGTTTTCATAGATTCCAGCCGCAACTGCTGCGTATATCGCTGCACCCAAAGCAGGTGCTTGATCGGATTCCGCAACTTTAATGGGCATATTGAGCACATTGGCCAAAGTCTGCATGATGAATGGTGATTTTCTGGCCACGCCACCAATCCCGATTACAGTCTCAATTTTCACCCCTTCGTCCTCAAAACGGTCCACAATCATTTTGGCTCCAAAGCAAATGGCATTGATCAAGGCTTTAAAAAAATGTGGTGCCTTGGTTCCCAACGAGATTCCAGAAATGGCACTTTTTAATTCTTGATTGGCATCCGGGGTTCTTCGCCCGTTCACCCAGTCCAATGCGATTGGCACGGATTCTGACAACGGGATTGCCTCGGCTTGTTCCGCCAAAAGCCTTATGAACCTTGATTCGACCTCAGCTTTAAGGTCTGCTTTTTGTTCTTCTGATAGTACTTTGGAGTTTAAAACCAAGTTATCTATCGGCCATTGTAATACGTCCTTGAACCATGCCAATACGTCTCCAAAGGCGGATTGGCCAGCTTCCAAACCGACCATGCCCGGGATTACGGAACCATCAACCTGCCCGCAGATACCTTTAACGGTTTTATCGCCTACGGCTTCGTTGGACGACACCATAATATCACAAGTTGACGTTCCCATTACCCTGACCAAGGCATGATGGTCCACTTTGGCACCAACGGCTCCTGCATGGGCATCAAAAGTGCCCACGGCGATTACCGTATCCGTTGTCAATCCCAATTTGCCCGCCCACTCTTTGTTCAGGTGGCCTGCAATTTCGTTGGAGGTAAAGGTTTCTTCGTACAAATCATCTCGAAGTGAAGCCAAATATGGGTCTAATTTTGATAAAAAGGCTGCATCGGGAAGCCCGCCCCAGCTTTCGTGCCACATGGCTTTATGCCCTGCTGCACACCTGCTGCGCTTGAACTTTTTCAAATCTTTTTGGTCAGCCAGTAGGTAAGTGATAAAATCGCAATGTTCCATCCATGTGTGCGTGGCATCAATTACGCTTTTATCTTCTCTGGCCACATGAAGTATTTTGGCCCAGAACCATTCGGAAGAATAAATCCCCCCTTCATATTTGGTATAGTCCTCACCACCCCAGCTTCTGGCCAATTCGTTGATTTCATTGGCTTCTTTTACCGCGGTGTGGTCTTTCCAAAGTACCATCATGGCGTTAGGATTTTCCTCAAAACCTTCCACACACGCCAATGCCGTACCATCTTGAGTCACTGGCATTGGCGAAGAGCCCGTAGTATCAATGCAGATGCCTTTTACGGTATCCGGAGCCACCTCACTTTGTTTCATCACGGAGCTTATCGTATGCTCCAATCCCTCAATATGGTCCAAAGGGTGCTGCCTGAACTGGTTGATTCCAGGTTTACAATATTTTTGTGCTTTCCACCTAGGGTACCAGAATACTTCGGAAGCCAGTTCCGCTCCGTTTTGGGAATCAATCAGTACTGCTCTTACCGAGTCGGAACCATAATCGAGTCCTATTACATGTTTCTTCATTGGTTCTTTTCTATCTTCAATGCATTAATTTTCCTCTGCAGGTAACCACACCTTCATTTTACCAATACCACGATTGGACCATACGTAATAGGGTATGGCGGTTAACTTCTCGTTTGATATGGTTTTGACGCCTCCCAATAATTCGGGCTGCATCTGCACTTTGAACTCGTCGCTTTCCGTTAGCTGAATGTCATCAAACTTTCCTTTATTATCAATTTCCTCTACCGCATACACGATGGGACCATATTCCAGTGACATTTTCTCTTTATCTTCCTCTACTTTTGGATTGGCGATTACTTTTCGGACGGACATTGGAAATTCGAGTTCCACCTCATCGCCAGGCTCCCATGTTCTTGTTACCGTGAAATAATCATTATCAACAATCCCTTCCTGTTGCTCTTCATTGATAAAAATTTTGTTGCCAATTTCATTTGTGGATGCATATTGATATAAATCTCCAGGCAGGACCTCATTTCTAGCCCATCCGGGTATTCTAAGTTTGATTGTAAATTCACCTGCTTCATTAGGATTTACGGTGAATTTGACCTTGCCGTTCCAGGGGTAAGAAGTTTCTTGTCCCACCTCTACAGTATGGTTTTTAAGCTGTACTTCTGCTGTATTGGATGAATATAAGTTCACGAACAGTGTGTCGTCTTGTTTGGAATAGATCAAACCGGGCATTGCGGGAATAAAGCGAATCACATTAGTAGGACAGCAAGAGCAATCGAACCAATCTTTTCGGGTGCATGCTCCCTGATTGAATTTATACACCCCATCAGATTCCAACGCATTCGGATAAAAGAATTGTTGGCCATCGAGCGACAGTCCAGAAATCAACCCGTTATACAATGTTCTTTCAATCACATCGAAATATTTTACGTCTCCGGTAAGGTTGTGCAACCTATGGTTCCAGTAAACATCACCGATTGATGCGCATGTTTCGTTGTAGGCTGTTAAGTTGGGCAACTCATAGTTCTCTCCAAAGGCCTCTCCATCGTGTTTGGCCCCAATACCTCCCGTTATGTACATTTTTTTGTTCACCATGTTCTCCCAGAGTGCATTAACGGCATCCAAGTAGGACGTATCCTTTTGAATCGCGGCAATATCCGTCATAGCTGCATACATGTACACCGCCCTAACGGCATGCCCTACCACCTCATCTTGTGCAATTACAGGCAAATGGTCTTGGGAATAAGGCCCAAAAAGCTCATGATTTTCAGGATTGCCCCTATTGTCCAAAAAGTATTTGGAAAGATCTAGATATTCCTCTTTACCGGTAACTTGATACAATTTAATAAGACCGGTTTCTATGATCTGGTGTCCTGGAACAACGGCAATCTTCCCTTCGCCATCACCAAAAGTTGCTACCATCAAATCTGCATTTTTTATGGCTATGTCCAGAAAGTTCCGTTTCCCCGTGGCTTTGTAATGTACTACAGCCGCTTCGTACAAATGGCCAGCATTATAAAGTTCGTGACTTGCCTCCAAGGATTCCCAACGTTCTCCTTTTTCAACATGTACCCAATTGGCCGGCGGATTAGCCGGATCTATGGTACGCCAAGTGGTCAAATAACCATCCGCTTCCTGTCCCACTTTAATAATCGATACCAAGGAATCCACCAAAGTTTCCAGTTTTGCGTTTGGAGCACTGATCAGGGAATTGGAAGCTCCCTCGATAATTTTGTAGACATCGGTATCATCAAAAGGCATCGCTCCCCTTGTTTTGCCCTCCATCTCTCCCCCGGCAATCAGAAAGTTATCAAAGCGTCCTTCTTCCTCACATTTGGCCAATGCGTATTCTATTGTTTTTTCCTGAACCCTCTGTATTATCGGCAACCAGAATTCATCCTTCAACTTTACATTTTGAATATTTACCGGCTCTAGAGCATAATCTGGTGCCACATTGACTTCACCCTGCTGTTTTTGTTCTTCTTTGGGTTGCTGTTTACATGAAACCATAAAAAACAACACCCCTCCTGTCATCAAAAATAATTTTTTCATGGTATCCTATTTTCCCTGTAATACGATGAGTGAATGTGCGGGTATGGTGAGAGTAACCTTTCCCTTTTTTAGTTTAGCCGCCTTAAATTGCTGCGGAACCACTTTTTCGGGGTCATCAAAGGAATTATGGTCCTGTAATTTATCGGAGGTCAATATCTGACCCTGAATACTCTTGATATCCAATTCGGAAGCATCCAACTCCACAAGCATATCGTTTTCAGGGTCTATGTTCACCAAAGAGATATGGGTTACGCCTTCCTTTTCCGATGCTGACACAGAAAGGGCAGGAAGCCCTCTAAACTCATTATTTGTTTCAATTTTGGATGGTAACAACCGAGCGTCCTGATGCACTTTGTACATGTGCATCACATGGTAGGTAGGGGTCTTTATCATTTTCTCTTCGTCGGTGAGGATTACGGCTTGCAAGACATTTACCATTTGCGCCAAATTTGCCATTTTCACCCTTTTTGCATGATTGTTGAATGTATTTAACACGGTTCCGGCAATAATGACATCCCTGATGGTATTTTGTTGGTAAAGCACCCCGTTTTTTACTTCGGGTTCCGCATCGTACCAACCGCCCCATTCATCCACAAAAAGGGCAACATTTCCATCGGGGTCGTATTTATCCATAATCTCGATATGCTTGGTAACATACTCCTCCATATTCAAAGCCTGCTCCATGGATTTGAAATAGATTTCATCATCAAAATTTACGGATGGACCTTTATCTGACCAATCAAAAACAGCATAATCGTGAAGGGCTACAGCTTCCATTAAATGGTGAGGAACGTTTTTCATCAAGGTTTCGGTCCAATGATAATCATCTTCCGATGCGCCTGACGCAATTCTATACACCTCGGTCTCACCGGACCAACCGGGCATAAAAGTGGCATATTGACGATAGATGTCGGCATAATATTCCGCGGTCATGTTTCCTCCACATCCCCAAGTTTCATTGCCAACGCCCCAATATTTTACCCTCCATGGATTTTCCCTTCCATTTTCACGGCGCCAATCGGCCATTGGACTTACCCCATCATGATTGGTATACTGGACCCAATCTATCAACTCCTGCACTGTACCGCTACCTACATTTGCGGATAGATAAGGCTCTGCCCCCAATTCTTCGCAGAGATTTAAAAAATTATGGGTTCCAAAGCTATTGTCCTCGGTTGTTCCGCCCCACCACCTGTTTACCATGGTCGGTCGGTTCTCTTTGGGACCCACACCATCTTTCCAATGATAGGTGTCGGCAAAACAGCCCCCCGGCCATCTTAAATTTGGAATATTGAGTTCTTTCAGTGCTGCAATGATATCATTTCGAACTCCTTCGGTATTTGGAATCACCTTGTTTTCTTCGCCTACATAAAGTCCGTCATAAATACATCGTCCAAGATGTTCGGCAAAGTGGCCGTAAATATGTTTACTGATTATTGGTGCCTCGGAATCGGGCATCACTTTTACTTGTATCGGTTCTTGCGCTAGCATTGAAAAAGTGCATAGCATGGTCAAAATAACCGATGGGTAGTTAATTTTTTTCATGTGCGTTGACTTTAAAAAACTTGGACCAAAATGGAAGTCTTCAAAAATTACCAAATACACATAGGATTTGCCTGTGCTTCTCAAATCCTATAAGTGTTTTTTTTACATTTATAAATTAACGAAAGTTTTTTATTTAATGCAAAAAAATGTTAATCCAATTTTCACATTCATGGTACTGATTACACATGTCCCTCAAAATCAATACTTAAAATATAAGATACAACCAATACAGATAAACGGTTCCAGCGGTATACCCTATACGCACCGTACAACATTTCGGTTTGATCCAACTATTTAATAATTGTTTATATTTTAGCTGTGAGATATTTATTCTATTTAAAATGATGGAAGAAGACGTAGAAGTTTCAGAAAACCTGAACAATCATCTGAATTATTATCAAAAAGAAGATCAGGTTTTACTTGCCGTCGACTGTATCATCTTTGGGTTTGATAAGGAAAATCTGAAAATTTTATTGATCAAAAGAAATTTTGAACCCGAAAAGGGCAAATGGTCCTTGATCGGGGGTTTCCTTAAAAAAAATGAGAACCTTGATGAGGCTGCGGTAAGGGTTTTGGAAACTTTGACCGGTTTGAACGACATCTATCTAGAACAAATACACACGTACAGCAAAATTGATAGGGACCCGGGGCAACGCACCATTTCGGTCGCCTACTATGCGCTCATTGATGTGGACAGTCACCATTTTGACGGTATTCAGATTGATTCTGCGCACTGGTTCGATATCTCGGAAGCGCCGGAATTGATCTTTGACCACAATGAAATGGTACAAAAGGCCAAGGCCCGTTTAAAAAGGCGTGCCTTGAGCAAACCTATTGGCTTTGAACTGCTTCCGGAGAAGTTCACCATGCGACAGCTTCAAAATTTATATGAATCCATTTTGGACAAGAAATTGGACAAGCGAAACTTTATCAACAAGATCAATTCGTTGGATGTGCTCATAAAACTGGATGAAAAAGATATGAGCGTATCCAGAAAGGGCGCCTACCTGTATGTTTTTGATAAGGACAAATACGAGAAAAAAGTGGAGGAAGACGGGTTTATCTTCAAGATCTAAACCCGTTCTTACTATCCTCTACTCCGGTTTGGGTCGGGGAACTACCTTAATTGAACTCGGTGGAAAATTTCCATTTGGTTTTGTAGTTTTTATTCAAAGGAAGGTCTTGCAATAAAGCCCTTAGTATTTCAACCGGCATACGGCCTTCCAACATTACCCGGTCATGAAATTGCTTTTCTGTCCAACCTTTTTCCAACATTTCGTTCCTCAATGCATAAAACTGTAAACCTCCCATCATGTAGGCCAATTGGTACAACGGCGGGTAACTTGTAGTGAACGATCTTCTTACTTCCGCTTCCGCATTGGCATATTCGTGCCCTACCTCATCTACCAAAAGATCTATACATTCTTGCGGAGTCATCTCACCTAGATGGAACTTGAGCGAGAAGATGATTCGGGCACATCGATGGATTCTCCAAAAAAGCATGCCCATTTTTTGTTCGGGGGTCTGTGGAAACTCCTTGTTCCAGAGAATGATTTCCCAATACAATGACCAACCTTCTGTCCAAAAAGGTGTAGAAAATGGTCTACGATAACTCTTATGACGGCTCGTCATGAAATATTGAAGGTTGTGACCGGGAAGGAGTTCGTGCTGCACGGTAGGAAAAGAGAAATTCGGATTGTTTCCCCGCATGCTCATCAACTTGTCGTTATGGTCCATTTCCATGGTGGGATACGAGATGATAATATCCCGTCCACCCAAAAAGAATGGGCTTACCTTTTGTCTTTCCGGGCTCATCATTTGCATACCCCAAGTTTCCTTGGCAAGCTCGGGCAACGTGATCAGATCCCTTTCCTCTATAAAATCGACGGAATGGGAATACAGGTCCATAATTGCCTGTGGTTGCTCTCCTGCAGGCACGTAGGTATTCTTCACATGCTCCAACGCTTTTTTCCAATCCTTGCCGTACCCCATTTCCCGAGAAGCCTTGATCATCTCGTTTTTGCACCATTCAAATTGTTCCTCTGCCGTTTGAATAAGTTGTTCGGGGGAATAGGGAATAAATTCCAACGCCAAACTTTCCTTGAGTGCTGCTTCACCCACTGGCTTGCCTATAATACCGCTACCGTCGTCCTTAACACTGCCTTCCGAATAGTTTTCCTTAAGGAATTCGGCATAGGCCGTTAATTTTTCGTTTAGTTTTTGATACGGCTTTTCTACCCACCAGGTAAAATCGGGGTCGTATCCGTAATAAAACTTGTATGCCTCTTCCAGTCCCTTTTGGAGCGAAACAATAAGTCCCGAAGCTTTATCCGCTGTTTGCCAATCTTTGAAAGGTTTGCTTTTCCATGACTCCATTTCCGAGTCGATTGCGGCAGTAGCATCTTGAAAAGTCTGGGCCAGTTGTTTTGCATCTGGCTTTTTGCCTCTTCTGCGTTCCTGTATAAACGGGAATATATCATTAGCAAAACTCGTTACTTCCGATACTTCTTTAAATCCATCATAATCCTGATTTAAAAAATACGCCTGCTTTTGCATCAAACTCTTCAGAAGAACATAATCCACTTTACCTTGTTGGGACAATGCGGAGAAATCTATATCCGCCATCTTTTTTTCCCAACCCGAATAGAATTTGGTGTATCGTTGATAATACTCTTGGGATTCGTTCACAATGTAAGTTCTGTTAAGAGCCCAGTTATCTGCTTCAAACTCTGTTACCAAATCGGCCAATTTGCTGTTTTGTGCTGTCGCCAACGACCCTATCAAAGCCGTGATAAAGATTCCTGCTTTTTTAAAACACATATTGTTTTTATTTAGTTTGATGCTACCCTAAAAGCAGCAATTGGTTATTCCAATGTAATATCCAGATAAACTGAATGGTTTCCATACGTTTCATAAAAAGGTTTAAACCTTATACCATCAATAGTAAAATCTAAAGTCCTGGGGTCTCCCTCAATGGTTTGACCCAAGTCCTTTGCATTCAGCGTGATTTTTCTCCAATCGTTTCGTGGCCCTTCCTCCTGAGCCGCCAATAGAATGGGACCATAAAAAAGACTGGCTATGTTTTGCTGATCCATTACAGGGTCCAAATGAAATTGAAAAGGCAATTTTAACTCGACCGTATCGCCATTTTTCCAGTTACGGCTTATGGTCAAATAGGTTCCCGGAACAGTTTCCACCTCTTCTAACTCCCCATTAACCCTTACAGCAACCCCACTCTCAGCCCATTGAGGGATACGGATTTTCAAATCAAATCTACCGTTGCCCTCTACGATCAACTTGATTTGGTCGGCCTTTGGAAAATCAGTTTCTTGGTGAAGGATAATTGCTTTGTCCGTCCAAGCTAAAGTGGAAGGGACAAACAAATTCACGTAAAGTCCACTGTTATCCTCACTCTTAAAATATATGGAGTTCTGAAATTTGGTATTACTTTCAAGGGCGGTACCATTGCAACACGTAAAACCGGACATTTTAGGGTTACCAAAATCTTTGATCGAACCTGGTCGTAAAGGCACATGATAGGTGTTAGCAGGACTGTCCTCGGCCACCGATGCCAATATATGGTTGTACAGAGCACGCTCGTAATAATCCATATACTCTGTCCGTTGATCGAACAGAAATAAGTTTCTGGTAAGCTTTAGCATGTTGTAGGAGGCACATGTCTCATTCTGACCGCCCGAGGAAAATCCGTTTTCGTACAAGGTCGCGGGCTGCCCAATAAAGCATTCCGGATTGGTGGGGTTGCTGGCACCGGCCACTCCGCCAATACTGTACATGTAATCGTTCTTCACCTTGTACCAGAAATTGTCCGCAACTTGGTAGTATTCCAGTAGGCCAGTATCTCGATAAATCTCAAGGGCTCCCATAACCTGAGGTATATGCTGATTGGCATGCAGCCCTCGAAAAGTGTCCACATTTTTGGCCAGACCATGTGAATGTTCTGCATCTCCAAAAAACATTTTAATATTATCGAACAACTGTGCGACTTTCAGGTATCGGGGCTCATCGGCAATTCTGTCCAATCGTGCCATAGCTTCGTTCATACCACCAAACTCTCCAGCGATATAGGTGTTCCACATCCCAATAAGGGTATCCGTGGATAATTGACTTAACCTGGCATACACCCAATCGCCCATTCCCTTCGCAATTTCCAAAGCTCTTTTATCTCCGCTGACCTCATAAACATCCAGTAACCCTGCCAGTATTTTATGTAATGTGTAGTAGGGTGCCCACACCTGAGTTGGCTGGGTGCCATAAGTTGCCCCACTTTCCAACATGATAAATTGATCCGGGGGATAAGCGCTTATAAATCCTTTGCCCCAGTTCCAATAATCGGTTCGGATACCATCTTCGCTCAAATCCGAATCGTATGTTGATTTCCCGGGACCGGGAGGCACAGCAGTTGGGTCTTCCACAAACCCGTTTCCATTTTTATCGGGACGACCGGATAATTGTGAAAGTTCATAGAGCACTTCCACCATATAGTCCATTTTTTCACCGAACTTGGCCCGCAATGTATCGTCTTGGCCAGTACTGGCATAGGCTTGGGCAATGGCACTAAGGTAATGTCCCGTAGCATGCCCCCGTAGCTTGGTTTCCTGACTGTCCCAAACCCCTAAAGCTTCAGCACCTTCAGGTTGTTCTTGTCCAAAGGCGTTTCGAAACATATAGAGAAAGGAATCCGGGTTGGTATCCACAAGGGTACCGATAAACTTATCCCGGTTCTCGATAAATTTTGATGGCTCACCTTTGGTGGTTTTGTTCAGGGATACCGCATCAAGTGGAAAAACTTCCAATGTACGTGCGTGACCATCTCGATGCTCTCTAGGTTTCACAATTACCTTGGCTTTAGGTCGAAACTCGGTCCCGGGGACGCTACCCTCGAGCACATATTGCCCTTCTCGTAGAACTTCCTTGTTATCGGTTGGGGCAGGCCAGATAACCCTTACGGTTTCCGTTTTGATTCCCGCTTTGAACTTTCCCTCAACATATCTAGGCAGTCTTGGCAAGTACCCAACTTTAGTTTCCACTTCAATATCCGCAACTTCAATCAAATATTTGTGGTACAATTGAGGCATATTGGCATCAAATGAAGGAAGTTCCAACACTTCCTTTTTGACCACTTCTTCCTCTTCTTGTGCCTTCACCAAGTTCAAGGACAAAAAGAATACGAAGAATGTCACAATGATTGCTTTCGTCTGTCTCATATTGATTATCTCAAGATTACAGTATCCATATGGACGCTGCATTATTTCTATCTGATGACACTTCTACAACACTTGAAACCCATGTGCATAGGGATCATCATCATCTATTATAATATTGTTGTAGCCAATTACCTGTGCCCAACCCTGAATACTGGGAACTATGGCGGGTTTCCCATCCAAAGTGGTCTCTACCTCAACTTTCCCCACAAATTTGCTCCCAATGAAGCTTTCGTGGACAAAGGGCTGTCCCAATTCGAGTTTCCCTTTTACATATAGTTGTGCCATACGCGCCGATGTTCCCGTCCCACAGGGCGAACGGTCTATGGCCTTGTCCCCATAAAAAACAGCGTTCCTTCCCGAGGATGAGGCATCCAAAGGATTACCTGTCCACATCATATGGCTTACGTCCCTAATGGTCGGGTTCTCGGGATGCACAAACCTATCCGCATACTTTTCATTGATTCGTTTCCGGATCACTTGCGAAAATTGGATGATTTGACTTGCCGAATAATCTTCCAATCCCGTAAATCTCTGCTGCGGGTCTACTATGGCGTAGTAATTACCCCCGTAGGCCACATCAAAAGTAATTTCACCCAGTTCCGGACATTCAACGGTGAGATTCTCGGCCGCTAAATACGATTTTACGTTCACAAGCTTCACCCATTCCACCTTTTTACCGGTCAATTGATATTCGATTTCCACCAATCCCGCAGGTGCCTCCATTCTTATCTTGCCGGGTACTTTAGGTACGATCAAACCTTCCTCAATCGCAACAGTAATGGTTCCAATGGTGCCATGCCCGCACATGGGCAAACAGCCCGATGTTTCTATAAACAGGATGGCAAAATCATTTTCCGGATTGTGCGGAGCCATCAAAATGCTTCCGCTCATCATATCATGTCCCCGAGGTTCAAACATTAATCCACAGCGAATCCAATCATATTCCTTCAAAAAATGCTGACGCTTCTCGCTCATATCCTTGCCCATCAGATTGGGACCTCCTCCTGCCACGACCCTAACCGGGTTGCCGCAAGTATGTGCGTCTACACAAAAAAATGTTTTTCTGGCCACTCGCTATTTTTTTAGATGGTCCGGCAAAAGTTCTGTTGGGAAGGACTGATAACTGATCGGTCTTACCCAACGCTTGATTGAGTGAATACCCACAGCAGTAAACCTAGAATCCGTTGATGCTGGGTAAGGACCTCCGTGCTGCATGGAGGGGCATACTTCCACTCCGGTTGGAACTCCGTTATAAATAATTCTCCCCACTCTGTTCTGAAGCGCATCTACAATTTCCAAGAGATTGGTACCATCACCCTTCTCGGCAATAAGCGTCCCTGTCAACTGGCCTTCCAAGCCTTCCATAATCTGAAGCAGTTCTGCTTCATCCTTACATTGTACCACCATCGAAAATGGTCCAAAGACTTCTTGGTGCATTTTTGGGTTTTGTAAAAACTCTTTGCCTTCAACCGTAGCAATGATGGAGGCAGCTTCATTTGCGCTCAATTCTCCATCATATTTGGCGACTACCTCAACCCCTTCCTGGGACATTACATCCTTTCCTTTGGATTCGTATCCCTTCTTAATGTTGGGGTGCAACATGGTCTGCGCATCTATGGCTGTGGTTTCTTTGGCCAACTCTTGGATAAAAGCTTCTGTATCATCGCTTTT
>JANSXF010000019.1 GCA_024743095.1 Flavobacteriaceae bacterium | reverse complement strand
TCACAAACCTGTTCGGTCTGTGGACACAGGGAAAAGGAGAACAGGAAAAAAACCACGTTCCACTGTTTGGGATGTGGACATAAGGAAAACGCCGATGTGAATGCGGCAAAGAACATACTGGCAAGGGCAAGGGCCAGTACCTGCAAACGTAAGGCAGCGGCCTAAGCGTTGGGTAATAATCCCCTAACTTTAGGTGGGGGAGTTGTCAAGAGGTATACATTCCAGTCTTTGGATAGGAACCCATCGTTCCATTCACGGATTACTGCAACATGCACATCCTTGGCAACGGGAATTTCAATATCCTTTTTCATAACTTGATTTACAGTGCGCTTTTGAACTGCTCCAAGAAGCGGACATCATTTTCACTGAGCAATCGTATATCGGAAATTTGGTGAAGTAGCAACGCAATTCGGTCTATGCCCATACCAAAGGCAAAACCGGAATATACTTCGGGGTCTATACCGCAATTCTTCAGTACGTTGGGGTCTACCATGCCACAGCCCATAATTTCCAACCAGCCGGTTCCCTTGGTCATCCGGTAATCCGTTTCGGTCTCAAGTCCCCAATAAACGTCCACTTCTGCGCTGGGCTCCGTAAACGGGAAATAGGACGGACGCAACCTGATCTTGGACTTGCCGAACATTTCAGAAGTAAAATACTGTAAAGTCTGCTTCAAATCTGCGAAGGATACGTTCTTGTCCACATACAAGCCTTCCACTTGATGAAAAAAGCAATGCGAACGGGCGGAAATGGCCTCGTTTCTATATACCCTTCCGGGAGAAATGGTCCTGATCGGCGGTTTGTTGGCTTCCATATACCTCACCTGTACAGACGAAGTATGGGTGCGCAAAAGAATATCTGGATCGGTTTGAATAAAAAAGGTATCCTGCATATCCCTTGCCGGGTGATATTCCGGAAGGTTCAGTGCTGTAAAATTATGCCAGTCGTCCTCCACTTCGGGACCTTCGGAAACATTGAACCCTATTCGGGAGAAGATATCGATGATTTGGTTCTTTACAATGCTGATAGGGTGCCGTGCCCCGATTTCAATAGGTTCGCCGGGCCGGGTAAGATCACCATATTTTCCGGCAGAGTCTGCTTGGCTCTCCAATGCATCCTTTAAGGTATTGACCTTTTCGGTAGCCGTGTTTTTTAATTGATTGATGACTTGTCCAAATTCCTTTTTCTGCTCGTTGGGAACATTTTTGAATTCGGCAAAAAAACCGTTCAAAAGCCCCTTTTTTCCCAAATACTTGATTCGGAAGGTCTCTATTTCCTCAATTGAGGTGGAAGTGAACTTTTCTACTTCGGCAATGTGTTCCTTTATGGTATCAATCATGATTGCTTACGCTATTGGCGGACAAATTTAGCAAATTGTCCTCGAATATATAGCGAATAAGAAAATGTACTGCAATTCCACCCAAAAGATGCCAAAGCCAATGGGTGCCCATAGGAAAGAAATTTTGATGTATATCGATGCTCCGAAAGAAGATCGCAATCCCAAAAATTAAGAAGGCGATTGCCACCAAACCCCAATTTTCCCCTTTGGTCTTTACGAGATACCAAGTTATGGGAACAAGTATGGTCGCTGCGGTTATTATGTACCCCAAGGAAACCCGTAATCCTGATGGTATGGGAAGAATACGCAACAAAAAGGAGGCCCCGAGCAGTACGATGATCCAAAGGAGCCGTTGCCCCCAGGAATGAACAAGCTTAAAAATAAAATAGATGACCAGTGACGCACAAAGAAACATTATTGGCATCCAATCCAAACGGAGCCAAAACTCATGACTGCGTGTGGCATGATAAATAGTTCCCCCAACATAACTGATTCCTATGATGGGAAGTACCCATGCTAAAAATCGATGTTGTTTTGGGTCTCGGTATACCTTTATGCCCCAATAAACGATCAGGGCCAAAAAAATTAAGTTGCTAAAAGTATTGAACGGTTCCACGGGAAGCCTTCCCTCCAGGGTCTCCAAATAAATGGGTCCGGAATCATTTGGAAACTTTATTGCGTTCATGCTTTTATAAAATAGGAAAGTGGTAAAATACACCAATGGAGCGGGAATCTCCAAATATTCCGGTTCCAAAAATAAAAAACCGATGGGGGACCATCGGTTTTTATTTGTTAAATGATGTGTTCTTCAGCTTAAAGAAAGGTAACCTTGCCGTCCGAGATGTCGTACATGGCCCCTACGATGGTAATTTCTCCTTTATCTTCCATCTCTTTAAGGATTGCACTTTTGTTTCTGATGTTCTCTATGGCCATTTCCACATTTTTCAAGGCCACAGCGTCCACAAACTCTAGATTTTGGGAATTTCTAAGAGACTCATCGCTTGGCTCTTTTACCGCGTAGACGGCCGGCTCTATTTTGTTGATCAAAGCGGTGAGGTTGCCCATGCGTACATGGTCGCAGGCACCCTTTACTGCACCGCAACTGGTATGGCCCAGTACCACAATGGCTTTGGTTCCCGCCAATTTGCAGCCAAACTCCATGCTCCCCAAGATGTCTTGGTTGATAAAGTTCCCAGCGATCCTAACACTGAAAATATCCCCTAGGCCTTGGTCAAAGACCAATTCTGCTGAGACTCTCGAATCGATGCAACTTAAGATGGTGGCAAAGGGAAACTGGCCGTCTTTAGTATCGTTCACCTGCTCCAACAGGTTTCTGTTCGCTTTTAAATTTTGCTGGAAACGTTCGTTGCCCTCCTTCAAAAACTGGATAGCTTTTTTGGGTGACATTGTCGCTTGTGTTTCTTTGGTATGTGCTTTCATTTCTATTTTTTATGCTGTTTTTTTCGGTCTTAGATTAAAAAACTCTATATAACTATTAGGGTTTTCGACTTCGCCCCTTTCCGAAATAATTTTAATATCGATGTTTCTGTTCATTGCCTTACTTGAAAAATCTTCTAGAATTTCTACAATGTCATTATCAAGATAGCGGGTCTTTCTAACATCCAAAGTTAGGTAAGAATTTTCCGGAATACTGTCCAGTTCCTTTAAAATAGCACCTTTGTTAAAAAAGGTAACTTCTTCCGCCAAGGTCATCTTTATTTCATGTGATCCGTTGCCCTTGTCCTCAATATGCAAAAAATGGGAGTTTTGGTAACTTTTTATCAGGACCACAACGATGCCTACGCCAAGACCTAAACTAATCCCGACCAAAAGATCGGTAAAAACAATACCTATAACGGTTACCACAAAAGGAACAAACTGTTTCCAGCCTGCTTTGTACATGGTCTTGAAAAGGCTGGGTTTGGCAAGCTTGTATCCCACTACGAACAAAATTGCCGCCAATACGGACAATGGTATCATATTTAGAAGGGTTGGAATCAATATTACGGACCCCAATAGGAAGAAACCATGTATTATGGCCGAGGCCTTGGTCTTCCCCCCGGATTGTATATTGGCCGAACTACGTACGATTACCTGAGTAACGGGAAGCCCGCCGACCAGGCCCGATAATGTGTTTCCAACCCCTTGTGCCATGAGCTCCCGGTTGGTTGGCGTGGTTCTTTTCTCTGGATCCAACTTGTCTGATGCTTCCACGCACAGCAAGGTTTCCAAACTGGCGACCAATGCAATGGTAAAGGCCGTTACCCAGACCTCCATGTTGGAGATGGCTGAAAAATTGGGAAAACTAAAAAAGCCCAGAAAAGACTCAAAGCTATCGGGCACAGGGACCTTTACCAAATGTTCGGCAGAAATGCCCCATGTTGGGTTCCCCTGTGTAATCGAAAAGTAAACGATACCAAGTACCACGGCAACCAATGGGCCTTGGACCAGTTCGAATATTTTTGATTTTTTGGTCAATACCGTACTCCATAAAATGAGTATGGCCAAACCGATCAGAGCTATCAAAGTTGCTCCAGGGCTTATATAGTTGATGGAGTTTATGATTTCACTAAACGTGTTTTCACCGTCCACCTGAAAGAACGCCCAGTCGCCTTCTGGGTCGGCATCGTACCCAAAAAAGTGGGGGATCTGTTTTAAAATGATGATGATACCGATACCTGTAAGCATTCCTTTTATTACGGACGATGGAAAGTAATAGGCAATAATACCCGCTCTTAAAAAGCCAAAAACGAGTTGTATGATGCCGCCCAATACCACGGCCACCAAAAAGTTTTGATATCCTCCCAGTGTGCCGATTGCTGTAAGTACTATGGCGGCGAGCCCTGCTGCCGGACCGCTAACCCCGATATGGGAGCCACTCAGGGCCCCTACTATGATTCCTCCGATGATACCTGCTATAAGGCCCGAGAACAACGGGGCGCCACTGGCCAAGGCAATACCCAGGCAAAGGGGCAATGCCACAAAAAAGACCACAATACTGGCAGGCAGGTCATTTTTAATATACTTGAACATATTAATAAAGTAAGATTAGTCCTCTACATCAATAAACTTTTGGTAGAAGACGGTTAAAACTTGGTTTAAAAAATGAGTGCGAGTGTTAAACCAGTTTACGGGGAGGGGGATCTAGGGTTTCAAGGGTAAACTCCAATACAGCAAATATATAACCTGATGCATTGCCTTTTTTTTCTTGATGCTGGGATGGGTCCATGGCAAAGAAGCTTTTTGACAAAAAATATTTAGCGTCAAAAGTATTATTGTTTAATGTGTCGTGGGTATTGTTTTCTTCCTCGGATGAACCAAGAATAATGGCAGTACTGTATTCCTGCCCCAAAAGGGGAATAAAAGATGATGTCAATAAAATTGATACCATCATGATGGAAATAAAAGGTATGGCCAATATTCGCATTATCATATGATTGTTACAAAATTAACGTAAGGTGCGGACTTATTCGTTCAAAATACTAAAAATCTTTCAATGACTTGATATTATCTTCTAACAACCACCCCGTTTGACCGTCGGCAATGCGGACTCTCCTCCATTCATCGAGTTCGTCCAGAACGTTCACTTTGGTGCCTTCGTGAATGGTGAAGACCGTACTGCTGTTGGTGTTGGGTTCTGCATTTACGTTGACTTCCTTTGCAAATACGATAGCTGGGTCATCGTTCTTGTCCTGTTGATCGTTGAGATAGGCCAATAAAACGCATATCACACAGAGGGTAAGGGATAGCATACTGGAAATAAAAGCAGCTCTCTTTTGATTGGCGGGCCTTAAAAAGTAGTAGGCCATATAGGCCAAAACAAACAAAAAGACCAAGACAACGGCCAAGTAGGCCCATTGATCGGATGAAAACATACCTACCACAGAATCATAGACACGGGATAATTCCGTTTTTGGTATTTCATCAATGGCATCGAGCCTCATATTTTGCGCAAAACGTAAATTGTTCTCTATTTCTTTATTGTTGGGACTTAAAAGCAAAGCTTTTTCGTAATAATAGATACTGGGCCCAATGGCATTGAGTTTATAGTAACAGTTCCCCAGATTAAAATAAAGTGATGCGGAATGTTGACCGCTATTCAAAATTTGCTGGTAGTTATCAATAGCTTCGGAATATTGGCCATCATTGTAAAGTTCTGTCGCTTTATTGAACAGGGCCTGGTTTTGGGCAAATCCAAAAGTGAAGGAAAGTAGACATACCAAAAAAGCTATCTTCTTCATGATCATAATTGTTTGTCCAAGTTAGAGATTACCTCGCTTGCCTTTTCATAATCCTGTTGCATCTGTACATTGGAAAAAGGACTATAACGTGCCATTTCACAACTGGTCAGTAAGCTTATAAAGCCTTGAATGTCCGAATTGCTCACATTTTTATCAGAAAGGATGCCCATAATCTTATCCTTGCTGAACTCCGATGTCTCAATATGCAATTTGGCTTTCAAATAATTGTGAAGCCCCTTTTCCAAGGCCACGTAAAAGGCTTCTTTGTTGCCCAGTACCTTTTTGGCCGTTGATAGATATTTCCTGGCCAATCTGTTTGCTCTTTTGATCTTGTTGCCTACCACATCACTTGCAATTGCCTCCCGCTTTTTGAATGTGAAAATCGCTATTGGAATCAACAACAATGGAGCTAGCAATAGAATAAAGAACAGGTTGGAACCAAAAAACCGTTCCTCATCGATAGCACTTAGACTCGGGTTTATGTTGATAAAATGGAATTGATCACCTGTTGGGACAACGAGTTGTTTGTTGGAAGATGGGCCGGCCACAGTTCCTGAATTGTTCGTTGGGCCTTCTACCACCTCAATATTTATTTCTTCCGAGCTTATGGTTTGATATTTACCGGTATCCGGATTAAAAAAGCTGAAAGAAATACTTGGTATGGGGTATTTACCCCTAAAGGAGGGCACAATGGTGTAATTGTTGGATACCTTGCCCTCCATACCAGAGCTGTAGGTGTTGATGGATTCCTCATATTCGGGGTCGTACACCTCCAAAGAACTGGGAAGTTCCGGTTCTGGTAATTGAAACAATTTTAGATTTCCTTTACCTGAAACTTCTACCTTGGCCTGTAGTGATTCCGAGGCATTCAATTGTGCTTTGCTGGTGGTGACTGAAAAATCAAAATCACCAACGGCACCACCAAAACCTGCGGGCTTTCCGTTTTCCGGTAAGGCTTTTACGTTGATGGTCCTGTTTCCTGCGGAGACGGTCTTGCTGGTCGAGGTATAGATTCTCCCACCAAAAAAATCGCGTCGGTTGGTTGGTACATCAACGAATATTTCCAATGAAAGCGGTTCAATATCGAGTTGTCCTGATTTTTGAGGGTACAATACCACCCTTTTTAATACCACATAACGATAGGGCTTGCCCTGATACGTACCATTTTGTGCCGTGTGCTTGGTCACGGGAATATCCTGGCTCCAGAAATTATTGTAGGTCGGATTGTCCAGTGGGCGATAGTTGGTCACACTGATGTTTGGACTTACGTAAAGCTTGTAGATAACCGTAACAGCTTCATTGAGGTATGGATTTCCTTTGGAAACTTCAGCCACCAAATGAAGGTTTTCATCCGCAACATCGTCCACGGTTTTTTGAGAATTGGGCTTGTCCACCGCTGCCGTAACGTCCACTTTTTGTGGTGTGGTCTTGTAGGTTTGCCCATCAATTTCTATGGTCGCCTGATTAATGGTAAAGCTGCCCCTGGCGGTAGGGACCAAAATATAGGTGTAGGTCTTGGAAAAACTGCGTTTACCATTTATCCAAGAGGAACTGATGGATTGGGAGGGTCCCATGACCACATTAAACCCTTCAAATTGAGGTGGTTTAAAGTTGTCCCCATCCTTGTTCATGGTAAAATCCACTCTAAGACGCTCATTGATTCCCAATTCCTCTTTGCTCAAGTTCATTGTGAACTCTACCCCTTCGGTTTCTTCTTGGGCATGCGAATGTGCCCCCATAAGGAGGAACATTCCCAAAAAAAGCAATATGTTGCTCTTGAACAGTTTCATTACCAGTCCTTCTCGTTTTTGACTTTTTTCCCACGAACTTTACGGGCCTCCATTTTTTCCTGGACTTTCTTCTCTTCGTTCTGCATCGCCTCTAGCAAATTCTGAATCTGCTGTTCGGACAGTTGATTGGGTCTTGGCTGTTGTTGCTTATCATTGGGTTGGTCACCTTGGTTTGGCTTTTGTTCCTGTTCTTTCTTCTTGTCACCTTCGCCCTCTTTATTTTCTTCGGGCTTGTTCTCACCATTATCGCCCTGATCGCCTTGGTCTTTATTCTCGTCTTCTTTTTGTTCGCCTTCGTCTTTCTTTTCGTTGTCTCCCCCTTCGTTATTTTGATCTTGGTTTTTATCCTTGTCCTCGTTCTCCTGATCTTTTTTGTCTTGATCGTTCTGGTTCTGGTCGTTCTTTTGCTCGTCTTGCTGTTTTTCGAGCATTTTTTTGGCCAAGGCAAGATTATAACGGGTCTCGTCGTCGTTGGGGTTCTTCCGAAGCGCTTGTTTGTAGGCCTCTACGGCTTGTTTGTAGTCTTTTTGCTTCATGAACACATTGCCCATGTTATGGAACGCCTTGTGCTTTTCCCCTTTTTCTTCGGCAGCATCGCTAGCTTCTTTGTATCTGCCAAAGGCTTCGCCAAAGCTTTCCCTATTGTAGTAGGCATTTCCTAGGTTATATCTGGCAGCCGCATTTTTGTTGCTCTTGGATATGGCCCTTCTATAATCCGCCTCTGCGTTTATAAAATCGTTGGAGGTTAGCTCTTCATTGGCTTCATAGGTGAGATTTGTAGAAGCTTTTAAAGCCTTTTCAGCTTCTTTGTTCGCTTTTTCCGTAATGTCATCCTGTGCGTGGACCGCTCCTAAACATAGCAATAGTCCAAACATCAACTTAATCTTGTTCATCATCATGCTCATTAAAAAGATTCAGTTTTTTCAACCATTGTGTTTTTCTGTCCAAAACGAAGATGTCCAAAAATAGAAATAAAAAGCCAGCGGCAAGAAACCATTGAAATTGATCCTTGTACTCCGCAAATTGTTTGGCTTCAAACTCTGTTTTGTCCATTCGGTTCAGCTCTTCTTTGATGTATTCCACTGCATTTTCGGTATTGGAACCATCAATATAATCGCCATTGCCCCTGTCGGCAATTTCAGTCAATACGTTTTCGTTCAGCTTGGTGATGACCACCTCACCTTGATTATTTTTTTTTAAACTCTCCACGATTCCGTTCCGTTTTATGGGAATCGGGGCACCTTTTTGCTGTCCCACCCCGATGGTGTAAACCCGGATGCCATTTTGCGTGGCCTTTTCAACGGCATTGATGGTGGAATTTTCGGAATGGTCTTCCCCGTCGGATACAATAAAAAGTACCCGGTTCGTTTGTTGGGAGTCGTCATAATAGGTGCTGGCCAAATCTATGGCGGCATTGATGGCGGTTCCTTGTGAGGAGAGCATATCGGTGTTCATGCTCTGCAAGAACATTTTTGCGGCACCGTAATCCGTGGTAATGGGCAATTGCGGGTATGCTTGACCGGCATAGGCGATAATGCCGATACGGTCACTGGCCAATTGGTTAACGATCTCCGAAACAAGGCGCTTGGCTTTTTCCAAACGGTTGGGGGCAATGTCCTCCGCCAGCATACTTTTGGAAACGTCTATGGCGAAAACAATGTCCACGCCCTCACGCTTTACCGTCTCGAGCTTAGTACCGATTTTTGGATTTACCAACCCTACGACCAAAAGGGCAATTCCAGCCAATAAAAGTACCAACTTAAGTGTGGACTTAAAGTTGGACTTATTGGGGGCCAAACGCTTCAATAACGTTAGGTCGGCAAAACGTTTCTGCGTTTTCTTTTTCCAAATTTGAAGAAAAAAGAAGGTCAGGGCCATGACAGGAATTATGGCCAAGAGATAGAAATATATTTTTTCGTCAAACTGGATCATTCTTAAATAAAACTTTTAAAGATGGAGTTTCGCAATCCCCATTCCAACAACAATAAAATTCCGGCCAAGAAAATCAATGGCCTGAATTTTTCCTCGTATTTGTAATATTTAAATTCTTCTATTTCCGTTTTTTCCAATTTGTTGATCTCATCGTAGATCTCCTCAAGCGACTCATTATCGGTGGCACGGAAATATTTTCCTCCGGTAACCTCGGCAATCTCTTCGAGTAAGGCTTCATCAATTTCGACTTGCCGCATTCCGTACCGGTAGGAGCCATCTCGATTATAACTGATGGGGGACAAGGCATTTCCGTTGGTACCGATACCAATGGTGTATGTTTTTATTCCAAACTCAACAGCTAGGTCGGCAGCAGTTCTAGGCTCAATAAAGCCAGAATTATTGACACCGTCCGTTAAAAGAATGATAACTTTACTGATGGCCTTGCTTTCTTTTAACCGGTTTACCGAGGTAGCCAGTCCCATTCCTATGGCAGTACCGTCTTCCAAGACACCATAGGTGATTTCCTCCAAAGAGTTTAGCACAATGGCCTTGTCGCTGGTAATAGGGGTTTTGGTATAGCTTTCGGCGGCATAGCTAACCAAGCCGATACGATCGTTCGGGCGACCTTCGATAAAATCGGCGGCCACTTCTTTCAGGGCGATCAATCGATTTGGTTTAAGGTCTCGTGCCAACATACTCGACGATACATCGATGGCCATCACAATATCTATCCCTTTCGTGGTTTTTGTACGTGTGGAAATATCCTCTGTCTGGGGTCGGGCCAACGCAGTTATAATGGCCGCCAGGGCCAATAATCGGATTACGAAAAGAACGGGCTTTAATTTTGATGCCCAACTTTTGACCGTAAATCCCTTGATGCTCGAGATGCGGAGGGATGCCATTTCATTTCTCCGTTTGAAAAAATACCATAGCAAAGCCAATGGCAGCAATAATAACAGCCAAAAAAACTCAGGATTTGCAAATTCTATATTCTCAAACATTTATGCTTGTGTTTTAACGTCCAAAGTGCTTAATATTCGATTTACGATCTGTTCGGCATATTGATCTTCCTCTTCCCAAGTGATCACCACTTGTTGTATAAATCCTTTGCCACCAAAGGTGAGTATGTTGTACTTGGCCCTTTTGGAATCGCCGTTGGGTCTTTCCAATGTTCCTGTTCCAAAGGTTTTCATTCCCTTTACACCGGATTGGGTATCGAACTCTTCTTGTTTGGTGATGATATTTTTTAGGCCCAACTGTTCAAAATTGGCCAATGTTGAATTGATGATTGCATCAAATTTGGGATCTTCTTCTTGGTTTTTAAATGTGATGGAACTGGTACTTACCGAAAATATTCCCGCATAACTACCATAGGAAAAGGCCTGCAGTTCCTTAATCAATTCTTCGGTTTCCTTTGGAAGTTGGGGCTCCTGCCTAACCAGTACTTCGGGGGTCTCCAATTGAACAGGGGGGAAACCATAGGAACTGGCCACCCATTCGCCTTCCAGCAAATCTTTCGTGGGATAACCAAATACGGTGTCCCTTACTTTTTTGGTGCCAAAATAAATGGTTGAACCTATTGCGCCCAGGACAATCAATCCTGCAAAAATGGCCGCGGCCCAGTAGATTCTTTTTCGTTGTTTTTTCTTGGTGAGTTCCTCTAGATATTCCTGGTCCAACAACAAATCCTCTTCGGTCGGTTCTGGAAGTCCTGCGTGCGTTTTGGTCACGATTTCCTCGACCAATTTTCTATCCTGTTCCGCAACGGATGATGCTGGTTTGTTTTTGGCAAACTTCACCAAATCCGCAGTTTGCAATATTTTTTGAAATTGTTGAATGGTCTCGTCCTCCAATTTGATTTCCCCGGCGTCCCGCAACATTTCCAATTTGGTGATGAGCTCCGAGGTGGTGCTTTCCATTGCCGTCACGTGCACATCTTCCTCCAAGTAGGATCGAACAATATCGGTAAGCTCGGAATAGTACTGTTTGTACTCATCCTGTATGAGGTACCTGGAATTTTCCAGTTTTTTCAGTTCCATCAAAGCTCGGTCGTAGGGTGGCAGCAATGCTACTTTTTCTTCCTCGGTCAAAGGTTTTTTTCGTAAAAAGAACCAATAGACCGCTGCACCGATTACAATGAGTCCCAAAAGAATCCAAAGTGCGGTGAGCCACATATCGGCGGTACTCCTGTCGACCTGGGTCAATGGCTTTATGTCGTACATTTTTTGTTTGGTGGTGTCAACCACGACATCGGCTACCTTTACTTGAAAGGAATCTGTGAAAAAAGGCTGCTCGTTGATGGCGATTCGTTGTGGTGGAATGGTGTATGCACCGCTATCGAACTGTGTAAGCGAATATATTTTTTGAAGAATGACCTTGTCATTGTTTTTGATGGTATCGGACATGATTGCCTCCACCGTCTCAAGTGGGGAGAAGGTTTGTCCTTCGGGAAAGAAAACCACATCGGTCGAATCAGCTTCAACGGTAATCTTGTATTGTATCTGTTCCCCTATTTTGATGGCCAAGGTGTCCACTTCAGCATCTACCTTGGGTTCGGTTTGGGAGAAACCGGCCACGGGCAAAAGCATCAGAAACAGGGAAGTGCCCAAAATGGATTGGAACTTTTTTATGCTTCTTAGTTTATGTAGACCGTCCATTTGCATTATCCTCTTCGTTTAAAATACCCCAATAGCTTTTTCACGTAACTTTCGTCCGCCCGACAATTGATTACACCACACCCCGATTTATTGAAGGCGTTGGTGAAATAGGCTACTTTGTCCTTATAATGTTGCCCGTATGCTGAACGCACTTGCTTGGATTGGGTGTTCACCAATTGGATTTCACCGGTTTCGGCATCCTGCATTTGAACCATTCCCAAGTTTGGGATGGTTTCTTCTCGCTGATCATAAACCCGTATGCCGGTCACGTCGTGTTTATTGCCTACAATGCGGAGGGTATTGTCGTAATCATCGGTGATAAAATCCGAGAGCACAAAAACAATGGCTTTTTTCTTCATCACGTTGGTGAGGAACTTTAATGCCCCCGCCAGATTGGTCTTACTGCTTTTTGGCTGAAACTCCAACAATTCCCTAATAATTCTAAGTACGTGGCTTTTCCCCTTTTTTGGCGGGATAAAAAGTTCCACTTCATCGGAAAATAAAATCACTCCCACCTTATCGTTGTTCTGAAGTGCCGAAAACGCGAGGGTAGCAGAGATTTCGGTGACAATTTCTTTTTTGAACTGGTTGGAAGTGCCAAAAAGCTCGGACCCGCTCACATCCACCATCAGCATCATGGTAAGCTCCCGTTCTTCTTCAAATACCTTTACGTAGGGTTCGTTGTAACGCGCGGTCACGTTCCAGTCAATGCTTCGCACATCGTCCCCGAACTGATACTGGCGTACCTCGCTGAAGGTCATCCCCCGACCTTTGAACGTAGAGTGGTATTCCCCACCAAAAATATGGTCGGAAAGACGTCGGGTCTTGATTTCAATTTTGCGTACTTTCTTTAGTAGTTCCTTTGTATCCATTTGGTTCAAAAAAAAATAGGTTTTCGGGTTGGTTAAAGTATTGCTACTTATTTCCGATAAACATTGAACCGCTAAGGCACTTCTACCTCGTTTACAATCTTGTTGATGATTTCTTCTGAAGTAATATTTTCTGCCTCCGCCTCGTAAGTGATTCCGATACGGTGACGCAGTACATCATGGACTACGGCCCTTACATCTTCGGGAACCACATAACCTCTTCGCTTGATGAACGCATAGCACTTGGAGGCTTTGGCCAAGTTGATGCTACCCCTTGGTGATGCCCCAAAGCTGATCAATGGCTTTAGGCTTTCCAAATTATATTTTTCGGGATAACGCGTTGCGAAGATAAGGTCGAGTATATATTTTTCGATTTTCTCGTCCATATAAACCTCTCCAACAGTTTCTTGGGCCCTTAAAATCTGCTCCAAGGAAACCACGGGATTTACGGCCTCGGTTGCACCTTTTAGATTTTGACGAATGATGAGTTGTTCCTCATTGAGTTTTGGATAGTCGATTACAGTTTTCAACATAAATCGGTCTACTTGTGCCTCTGGAAGTGGATAGGTGCCTTCTTGCTCCACAGGGTTTTGTGTGGCCATTACCAAAAAGGGCCTGTCCAGAATAAAGGTTTCATCACCAATGGTCACCTGCTTTTCCTGCATGGCCTCCAAGAGTGCGGACTGTACTTTTGCAGGGGCCCTGTTGATCTCATCGGCCAAAACGAAATTGGCAAAGATGGGCCCTTTTTTAATGGAGAAATCGTTCTCTTTGATATTGTAGATCAAGGTACCAATAACGTCGGCCGGCAAAAGATCCGGAGTAAACTGTATTCTGCTGAAACTGCCTTTCACAGCTTTCGCCAATGTATTTATGGCCAAAGTCTTTGCCAATCCGGGCACACCTTCGAGCAGAATATGCCCTTTTCCCAAAAGGCCTATCAACAGACGTTCCACCATGTGGTTCTGCCCTACTATCGCTTTGTTCATTTCAACCCTTAAAAGGTCAATAAAAGCGCTTTCTTGGGCAATTTTCTCATTCACAGCACTAATATCAATAGTAGTGTTTTCTTCCATTATAAACTTTTATTGTTTGGTGTTAAGGTCGGGGTTTTTACTAAGGTGTGCAAAATGAAAATTTATTTAAAACCTACCTGTTAATTAATGGTTAAAAAAAACGCTAAACCCCTAGTTTTATGAAGGATTTAAGGGTTTAATTTTATACTTTCAACGCTTATGGAACAGACAACGAAATTTTCCCGCATTATATCGGGGGCAATGACTTGGGGAAGTTGGGGCAAAAAACTTTCCGGGAAGGAAATGATTGATTTAATGTACCATGGCATCGAATGTGGCCTTACCACTTTTGATCATGCCGACATATATGGGAGCTACTCCACGGAAGCGGATTTTGGTGCGGCATATGCCAATAGTGGTATCAACAGGGAAGATATCCAGTTGATTACCAAATGCGGCATCCAGATGACCCGAGGTAGGAACAACAAGGTCAATCATTACAAATACAATAAAGAGTATATTATCTGGTCGGCCGAAGAGTCCTTGAAAAAATTACATACGGATTATCTAGATCTCTTTTTAATGCACCGACCAAGTCCATTGATGCATCCCGACCAGATGGCGGAAGCTGCACGGCATTTACTGGATAGTGGAAAGATCAAACAATTTGGGGTGTCCAATTTTACGACCTCACAAGTGGCGATGTTGGAAAAGGCCATTCCTGTGGAAGGGAACCAGGTAGAGTTTTCCCTAACGCACCACGACCCTATGTACGATGGAACTTTTGATGATTGTATTTCCAATAAAAGAATGGCCATGGCATGGAGTCCATTGGGGAGCTTTTTTAGGGAAACCGACGAACAAGTTGGGCGGATAAATGAGGCCATGAGGCCCTTAATGGATAAATATGGCGCAAATGAAAGCCAATTGCTCTTGGCTTGGATATTGAAACATCCCGCCCATGTTCATCCTGTGATTGGAACAACGAACAAGAAAAGAATCGAACAATCGGCCGCGGCCGCAAAAATAGATTTGGAACTTCAGGATTGGTTCACCCTTTTAGTGGCGGCCCAAGGACATGATGTTCCATAGTAAAATTTCAAAATGACGACAACAGCACTGATAACGGGGGCAACGAGTGGAATTGGAAAGGCGACCGCGGAGCTTTTTGCAAAGCAAGGTTTCAATTTGATACTCTGTGGACGACGGGAGGAAAGACTCAAGGAATTACAAAACCAGCTGGGAAGGGACACCGCAATTTTCACGCTCAATTTTGATGTTAGAAATCGCGGAGATGTATTCTCGGCCATAGAAAGTTTGCCCGAGGAATTTTCAGAGGTAGACATTTTGGTCAACAATGCGGGCAATGCCCATGGTTTGGATCCGATAGACAAGGGCAGCCCTGATGATTGGGATGCCATGTTGGATATCAACGTAAAGGGATTGCTCTATATGTCCAAGGCGGTCATCCCTCAAATGACGGAACGCAAATCCGGGCATATCATCAATATTGGTTCCACAGCGGGCAAGGAGGTTTACCCAAACGGGAATGTCTACTGTGCCAGCAAGCATGCCGTGGACGCCATAAACCAAGGCATGCGGATAGATTTGAACGCCTATGGTATCCGAGTGGGTGCCGTAAACCCAGGGTTGGTGGAAACCGAGTTCAGCGATGTCCGCTTTAAGGGGGATTCCGAAAGGGCGTCAAATGTGTATAAAGGATTTCAACCCTTAAGGCCCGAGGACATAGCGGATATTATCCTATTTGTGGTCACCCGGCCCTACCACGTGAACATTGCCGACCTGGTGGTAATGCCCACTGCACAGGCCAGCAGCACCATTGTGAACAAACAACTATGATCAATAAACGCCTGCTCGTAAAAAACTTATTGGCCCATAACGACGAGAATAGTTTTTACGACAAAAAGCGTTTTATATCCATTGGTGAAAAGGAAGGCAAGGCCAAATTTTTAAAACATGTCTGTGCCTTGGCCAACAGCAATCCCAAAAACAATTCCTTTATCGTGATCGGGGTTGAGGATGAGGACAACAAAATTGTTGGGGTCGATTTTTTTGATGACAGCAAAATCCAGAACCTTGTCAACGCCTATTTGGACAATCCGCCTCTGATTTCCTATGAGAACATCCCCTTCCCCCATCTGCCCGAAGGCAAGGTGGTGGGTCTGGTCACCATTAGGTCGAACGGAAAGGTCTGTGCCCTGAGAAAGAACATTTGGAAATATTATGGAGGGGCCGTTTTCTTTCGTGAAGGAAGCATCAGTTTGCCGAAGGCCTACGGAATAGAGCTTAAGGACATCAATTCAGAAAAAGTCGCCACCATAGAACAGCACGCTCGCAACAATATCGAGTACACCTTGGATGCGGTCATCAACTTTTTCAATACAAGACATCCCGACCTAACGAGTGACTACAAAGTTTTCAAGGAGCAATTTGTAGTCTGTTGGGCCGGTAACAAGAAAAAAGTAAAGGGAAAGACCTATTATTCCCGTGTGGATATCGAATTGATCAACGAGCAGGTCAAATTGTTCTATTCCGCTTTGGATGAAATCACAATTGATTATGATGATGATTCCTTCAAAACATTGGAATATGTACAATTGGGCCTGGGGTCCCAGCAAAAATATTACCCCTTGGAGGAAATGACCATTACATTTTCTGACAATGGAAAATATACCATCAGCAGTAAGCTTATATTTGAACCCCCACAGTTTGATAAAAAAACATTGTATCACGTATACAACACCAACAATGCACTTTTAAAAAAACTTGAAAGCCATATTCCGTTGACGGATTCGGAACATTCAGATATTACCCATTTGCCGGCAACGTATCTGATATGTTATTTAAATGGATTTGAAGAGGCCAAGGACAAAATGGAAAGTTCCAGGGCATTGCTCAAGGCCTACGACACCCATGTGTACCAATCTTTAAAAGAATCGCAGCGCATATTGAGAAAGGTAAGATACGCCTAGGACTTCATGAGCCAGAGCATTTGGTAGGGCATTAGTTCCAAAAGAGCACTGTTCATTCCCACTTTTTCGCCAGATACCAAATCCAAGGGTTCTCCTTTACTGAAATATCCCAATTTTTTGACCCAACTACTATCGATGACCTGAATGTTTTCATCAAAATTACAGATGACCAACAACCCTGTCCGGTCTTGGGTTCTCTCAAATGAAAGAATATGGTCGTTCCCTGGGTGGTAGAGCTCAAGGTTATTGTGGTCCGCAAATACGGTATTTTCCTTTCTTATTTTGATGAGTCTTTGAAGCGCATGGAATATTTTGGATTGAGGAGAGTCTTGATTGTCCAACTTTGAAATGGTTTCCCAATCTTGCATGGGACGGTTCAACCACCGGCTGTCGCCTTTTTTGGATGCATCCTTTTGGAAGGAATAATCATTAAGTGTTCCAATTTCGTCGCCTGCGTATATCAGTGGGATACCTCCAAAAGCCAATGTGATGCCATGAAGCATAATAATTTTTCGCACCGCTGCTTCCAACAGGTCTTCATCGTTGGTTTTGATGGCCTTTTCCAATCCCAATAAAGAGGCCGCACTACCTGTTATCCTTCCATCGCCTGTCTTGGGATTGTACATAAAAAGCATTCCGGTGGCTGGGGACCAATCCAATCGCTGGCAATAGTAGTCCAGCAAGAATTTTCGGTGCATTCCGGGGTTCCACCCTAATTCTTGGATGAGGTGGTTCTCGTATCCCAATCCAATATCATCATGGCAACGGATATAATTGATCCAAGTACAATCTTGTGGTTTAGCAGGGACGTGCATCAAACTTTTATAGAGCAATTGCGTTTTTTTGGTAGCAATGGAATTCCATAATAGTGCCATTAAAGAAGCGTTGTAGGCCACTTCACATTCATTGCCCTGTTTTTCCTCTTCCCCAAAATATGCTACAATGTCCGTGGGAGCCACTATGGCCTCGGCCAAAAGTATGGTGCCCGGGGCCACTACTTGCAGGCACATCCGGAAGAGGGAGATCAGGTTGTGCGCCTCAGGTAGGTTTTGGGAAATGGTCCCGATTTTTTTCCAGAGAAAGGCAAGGGCATCAAAGCGTACCACATCTACGCCCATATCCGTTAACTTTACCAAATTGGTGAGCATCTCCAGAAATACTTCGGGATTGGTGTAATTCAGGTCCCATTGATAGCTGTTGAAGACCGTCATTGCCCATTTCTGCATTTCGGGGCTATAGGTAAAATTGCCGGGTGAGGTTTCCGGGAACACCTCGGGCAGGTTTTTTTCAAATTCGGCCGGAATGGTAAAATCTTCGTAAGTGTAGTAGTACCCTTGATATGTTTTGTTCCCTTTCTTGGCCTTTTTGGCCCATGAGAATTCGTTGGAGGTATGGTTGACCACAAAATCGAGCATTAAATAAATGCCGTTTTTGCGAAATGCCTTGGTCAGTTCCAACAAATCTTCTTTGGAGCCGTATTTTTTATCCACCTCCAAATAGCTGTTCACGGCATAGCCTCCATCGCTTTCTCCTTTGGGCCGGGTGGTAATGGGCATTAGGTGCAGAAAGTTGACCCCAAGTTTTTTGAAATACGGTATTTTCTCTTGCAGTCCCTTTAAGTCCTTATTGAAATGCTCTACATAAAGTTGCATCCCCATCAACTTTTCGGACTGGTACCAATTGCCCAAATACAACCGTTCCAAATCCTGCCTTCGTAATGCTTGGGGCCGCTCCGCAAATAACTTGGGAAGCAATTCCAATAGTTTTTGGAACTGTTTTTCGTAACGTTCTTCAGGATAAAGGGAAAAGAACTGCTTTTGGATCAAGGTAAGGTTAGTGGCCAATCGCTGATCAAAGAGGTCTTGGTCTTTCTTCCCTTTTTTGGGCAGTAGCCTATGTAATCTGGTTTGGTTCATCTACTTTTCGAGCTGTTCTTTGGTAGGCAGGGCCACAATGGCACCATAATTTGTAGTGGTAATGGCTCCCGCCTTGTTGGCTTTGGCCACCATGTTCTCCACCAAGGAAAAATCTTCGAAAACTGGTTCAAAATTGCCCAAATCCGAAATTTGGTACAACAAGCAACCTATAAAAGCGTCACCTGCTCCTGTGGTATCAACGGGGGTTACTTTCACGCTCGGAATGATTTTCTTAGTGCCCTTCATGCTCAATAAGGTACCTTCCTTGCCCATGGTCACGGTAATTATTTTGGTCCCAATTTTGTGCAATGCGTCGCAGGCCTCATATAGATCCTGCTTCCCTGAAATAAGTTGGGCCTCTTCGGAACTAAACTTGCACAAATGGGATTTTTCAACAAAGGGCATGCATTTTTTAATAAAGGCCTCCTTTCCATCTTTCCAAAGGTCGCCTCTAAAGTTTGGATCGAAACAGATGAACATATCCTTGGTCAATCCATCAAAAAGATACTTGCCATATGTTTTTTCCAATGATCCTCCCAAAAGTGCAGTGGCCGCACCCAAATGAAGAATGTTCCCCGGAAGGTTTTTTCTTAGATCGGGATTGTATTTGAGTTCTTTATCGGCTCCCCTGCTAAAAACAAAATCACGTTCCCCATCCCCCGAGAGGGAAACAAAGGCTAGTGTTGTAAACGTATCGGATAGTTGTGCCAACGAAACATCGACACCTTCATTTTTTAAAGTTTCCAAAAGGAACTTGCCAAAAGGATCGTCCCCAACACACCCTATAAAGATTCCATTCCCTCCCAATTTTGAAATGGCGCAAGCAACGTTGGCCGGTGCTCCACCTGCTTTTTTAGTGAATTGGTTCGCTTTGGAAAGGTCGCTTCCTTGTCGTTCGGCGACAAAATCTATCAACACTTCGCCGATGCAGTAAACTTTCTTCATAGTGTTTTCGGAATATTCTAAGGTACATAGAAAATAATACCATGTCCAAAAAACAGTTAGGTTTATTTGAATTCTAGGTTAAATGCGTTATAAAGCCACCATGATTTTTCATGGGCCAGTGTTTTGTGTGTAATATTGCCAAAAACTTTTCTATGCGAACACTGGTAGTGGGCGATATACATTCTGGGGTCAGGGCTTTGGAACAATTGATGGACAGGGCCAAGGTTACCCCGGAGGATCATGTTATTTTTTTGGGCGATTATGTTGATGGCTGGAGTACAGCAGTGGAGACCATCGATTTTTTGATTCAATTGCAAAGTGGGTACACATGTACTTTTATAAGAGGAAACCATGATGAGCTGTGTAAAGCCTGGCTTATAGATCAAAAGGAAAACCCACAATGGCTGGCCCATGGGGGCACGGCGACTAGGGATTCCTATTTAAATGCCGATAAGGAAAAGTGGAGAATGCACCTTGATTTTTATGAAGGTTTGAAAAACTATCATCTCGCAGAGGATAACCGCTTATATCTTCATGCTGGCTATACGAATCTAAAAGGGATAGACTATGAGTACTTTCAACAGTCGTTTTATTGGGACCGGACCTTGTGGGAGCTTGCTACCGCCCTCGACCCCAAGTTGGAACCGACCGATTCCAAGTTTCCCAAGCGATTGACACATTACAAGGAAGTATTTATTGGCCATACCCCAATATCCAAAAGGGAGTTTGTGGAACCCCAGAAGAGAGCCAATGTTTGGAACGTGGATACCGGAGCGGCCTTTATGGGTGGATTGACCATGTTGGATGTGGAGACCAAAGAATTCTGGCAAAGTGATCCGGTCCATGAATTTTATCCTGGAGAAAGAGGAAGAAATTTGATTTAATTTCATTAAATTATAAAGACCTTTGTAAAAACCCCGTATTATGTCGATAAAGAATGTAAGGTTGGAAGTGATGCAGGCCATTGAGCCCAAAGTTGACGGTTTTATGAACGAGTTTCTGATCCCGACCGAAAAAATATGGCAGCCCACAGATTTTTTGCCGGATTCCCAAAGTGATAAGTTTTTTGATGAAGTGGAGAAGCTTCGTGGAGAGGCAAAGGAGCTTGGATATGATTTTTGGGTGACCCTTGTGGCCGATACCATAACAGAAGAAGCGCTGCCTACCTATGAATCTTGGTTGATGGACGTGGAAGGCATAGATCAGCATAGTGGCAAAGAAAACGGTTGGAGCAAATGGGTGCGGGCATGGACGGCCGAAGAGAATCGACATGGCGATGTTTTGAACAAGTATTTGTACCTCTCAGGCCGAGTGAACATGCGGGAGATCGAGATAACCACCCAGCACCTGATTTCTGATGGATTCGATATAGGAACGGACAGAGACCCCTACAAAAATTTTGTCTATACCACCTTTCAGGAGTTGGCAACCAATATTTCGCACAAGAGGGTCGGGAAGATGGCCAAACAAAAAGGGAATGGTCTGTTGGCCAAAATGTGCACCATCATCGCAGGTGACGAAATGAGGCACCATTTGGCATATCGCGAATTTGTGAAGACCATTATGGGACAAGATCCCGATGGAATGGTTTTGGCCTTTGCAGATATGATGAAGAAAAAAATTGTAATGCCCGCCCATTTTTTACGTGAATCCGGAGGTACCATAGGTGAAGCCTTTGAGCAGTTTTCCAATTGTGCGCAACGTTTGGGGGTTTATACCGCACAGGATTATATTGATATTCTGAAGAAGCTGAACGATTATTGGGACATTGGAAACCTTCGCGGACTTTCCGACCAAGCTGAGAAGTCAAGGGTGTATTTGATGAAACTCCCGGAACGTTTACAACGGATTTCCGAGCGAATGCAATTTTCACAAGAGCAGTACACCTTTAAATGGGTGGAAGCAAACGGTATGATGTAGGAAGACAGGTCTGTCTTTGCTGTGTCAATATTTTCCGGCCCTATGCTTCTCTTGCCAATTAAATAGTTGTTCCCAATGTCCTTCGTAGGCCATCTTTGCCTGCATTGGCCATGAGGCCGGGTCGTGTATCCGATAACGGCTTCCGCCGGAGTTGAGCACTTCTTGGCATTTGTCGACTGAGGTTTCAGAGAGGTCCTTCCATGTTTTAATATTGAAATTATGGAATAGCTTTTCGATTTTGGGCCCGATTCCCTCGATAAGCTTCAGGTCGTTTTCCGTGATGGTCTTGCCAAAAGTTACTTTAGCTTTGTCTGCGTTAAAAATAAAGTCCCTCTTTGTTGAAAGTTTTATTTCTGGATCAAGCTTGAAGCTCTTGGTCTTGAGAGGGTCCGGACCCAACCGTTCTCGGCAAGTTTCAAGGTCCGATTTTAATTTGGCATTTTCTATTTCAAGTACATTCAATTCGAGGGATTTATCCGAAATGGAGGGAGTGTCGGATCTGCCAAAAAAGTATCCCAAAATCCCGGAGACTATCCCCGTAATGGCCAAACAGAGCCAATACCACGTCGAAGTGCCTAACCAATCCATAGTCTTTGAATGAACAATGAAAACTGTTTATTTAAATTATCAAAAAAATCTTAAAAATCTAAATAAAACGGACAGAAACTACGCTATTTGCAAAAATAACCGTCTTTTGTGGAAAAAATTAAAAACAGAAAATAAAATAAAAGATACCAACTATACACTTTTCGGAACCAATTGTAATATCACCCTTAATTTCTCCATTAAATATTTAGAAATTTGGAACTCAACATTAAGTGAAGAGCCCTTTTTCTCCCGACAATGATCCGGCACTGAAATAGGGTTTTAAAGTTAAGTTTGAGTTAGTTAAGTTGGTTTTAAAGACTGCCCATTTAGCACTATGTCAAAATGGGCGGCTTTTCTTTTTTATAGATCGAACTTAATGCCCTGTGCTAGCGGTAGCTCGGTAGTATAGTTGATAGTGTTGGTCTGTCTTCGCATGTATACTTTCCAAGCGTCGGAACCACTTTCTCTTCCACCGCCAGTTTCTTTTTCACCACCAAAGGCCCCACCGATCTCAGCTCCGGAAGTACCTATGTTTACATTGGCAATTCCGCAATCCGAACCTTCAACGGAGAGGAATCGTTCGGCCTCCCTTAAGTTGTTGGTCATTATGGCCGATGATAGCCCTTGCCTTACCCCATTTTGCATATCCAATGCATTTTCCAGGTCGCCACTATATTTTAATATATAAAGTACTGGGCCAAAAGTCTCGTGTTGGACAATCTCGAAGTGGTTTTCAGCTTCGGCAATGGCTGGTTTTACATAACAACCGCTTTGATAGCCTTCGCCTTTTAGAACGCCTCCTTCAACCAAGATGTTACCTCCTTCGACCTTTACCTTTTCTAGGGCGTTCAAATAATTTTTGACGGCATCTTTATCGATAAGTGGCCCAACATGGTTGTCCTCATCCAACGGATTGCCAATACGGATTTGCCTGTACGCATCAACTATGGCATTCTTGACCTTGTCGTACACATCTTCGTGCACAATCAGCCTACGTGTGGATGTACAACGCTGCCCGCAGGTACCCACGGCACCAAAAACAGCACCTATCACTGTATTTTTTATATTGGCATCGGGTGTTACTATGATGGCATTGTTCCCACCGAGTTCCAATAAGGACTTTCCTAGTCTTTCCCCAACAGTTCTGGCCACTGTTTTTCCCATTCTGGTAGAACCTGTTGCCGAGATCAAAGGGATTCTTTCATCTTTGGTCATGAACTCCCCCACGGTATAATCTCCCGTGATCAAACAGGAGATTCCTTCGGGGACACCATTTTCGGTGAATACCCTTGCAGCTATATTTTGACAGGCTACCGAGGTCATTGGTGTTTTCTCGGAACCTTTCCAAATACAGGCATCTCCACAGACCCAGGCCAAAGCAGTGTTCCAAGACCAAACGGCCACCGGGAAGTTAAACGCGGAAATTATACCGACCACTCCTAGGGGATGATATTGTTCGTACATCCTGTGACCGGGACGTTCACTGTGCATTGTCAGCCCATGTAATTGGCGGGATAGGCCGACGGCAAAATCACAAATGTCGATCATTTCCTGTACCTCTCCCAGTCCTTCTTGATAACTTTTGCCCATTTCGTAGGAGACCAACTTGCCCAGGGGCTCCTTTAATCTGCGTAGTTCATCATTAAACTTCCGGACTATTTCTCCACGTTGTGGAGCCGGCATGGTACGCCATTTCTTAAAACCTGTTTGGGCAGAGGTGATGACCTTCTCGTAATCTTCCCGTGTTGTTGACCTTACCTTTCCAATTAGGGCTCCATCAACCGGTGAATACGATTCTATGAGGTCTCCTTTGGAAAACCAATCTTTTCCTGTGGAAGTACCATTGTTCACTTGGTTCAGGCCCAATTCCTTCAGGGCATCTTCTATTCCAAAAGCAGTTGCTGTTTTTGACATTTATAACTTTTTAAGAGTGTATTGTTATATTTTTACAATTATACAAATAATCTCCTAGAGGATGAACGCTTTACTGCAATAGATGAATCAACAAGAGAAGAATCCCGGTCAGTGCAGGTAGTGCCTGTACCGTGAAAATTTTCCTTGATGCGGTAGCTGCGCCATAAATACCCGCAACGGCAACACAGCCCAAAAAGAACAATCCCACATAGATTTGCCAATACGTATCTTCAATTAATAACGACCATATCAGTCCGGCAGCCAAAAAACCATTATAAAGGCCTTGGTTTGCAGCCAATGTTTTGGTTGGCTCGAACAAATGCCCTGGCAAAGAGCGGAAAACTTTTTTTGCCCTTGTGGTCCACGCAAACATCTCCAACCACAAAAAGTAAATATGCAGCACTGCCACAATACCGATAATGATCTTTGCTGGAACGAGTATCATTCTTCCTTGGCTACAAAACGTTCATCTACGGGCATGACCGTACCACAATTGTCGCAAGTGCGTAAGTCTTCCGAACCGTAAAAGTGTTTAAAATGGCCCAAGAAATCCTTCTCGATATCGTTTAGTTTAAAGTAAGTCTGGTACAACTTATGGTTACAGTTGTCGCAGAACCACAATAGGCCATCTTCGGCATCAAGATGGTTTCGTTTTCGCTCGATCACCAATCCTATGGAACCTTCTTGGCGAGCAGGGGAATGTGGAACCTTGGCGGGATGAAGGTACATATCCCCAGGCCCTAGTTTCATGGTCTTTTTTTGGCCATCTTCTTGGATGTGGACCTCGATGTTCCCCTCTAGCTGATAGAAAAGTTCCTCGGTCTCATTGTAGTGATAATCCTTTCTGGCATTTGGGCCAGCTACGATCATCACGATGTAATCACCGGATTCTTTATAAAGATTTTTATTGCCTACCGGTGGTTTTAGGGTGTCCCGGTTTTCCTCAATCCACTTATTTAGGTTAAAAGGTTCCTTTATCGCCATGTTCAAAGATTTTACGAAAGGTAAAAAAAACCTTGCTGTGAACATAGCGATTAACAAAAAAGACCTGCTTCTTGGCAGGTCTTCAATAGGGGGTATAGCGGTCGGTTTATTTTACCTTTATAAATATCTGGGTATAGTAGGGCCTACCTTGCTTATCCAATTGGACGCTCAAGGTGGTATGGGAAAAGTCGCCTTCCATGGCTTCTTTATGGGATGAACTGTTGAGCCAACCCTCCAAAGTTTTTTCTGCTGAAACATAGTATCTGGCCACGTTTTCAGATACGCTGATCGCATTGGTTTCCTCGGCAATCTTTTCTGCCCGGGATTGGAAATTATCGTGGCTAAGCGTGTTTTTGGAGATCATGTAATCGTTATGCTCCTCGGCATATTTATAAGCGGGGTCGCTTTTGTCCAAAATAGTGAGCCCATTGGACCCGCGGTACCCATTTACCAAATTTAATAGGTCTGCCTCCATTTTAACGGGATCCACGGTAACTTTTTCGTTTCCAAGAGTTGCTTCGGTATAATCTTGCTCTTCTTGCTGTACAGGAGATGTACTGCAGTGACTCAATGCAATAGCAAGCACTATGACCAATGGAATGCCATATACTTTTTTCATTTTCGGGGTGTTTTCCGGGAGTGTTCTAAGTTCCCTAATGTTCTCGGTGCTAAGCTAACGGAGATGCTTCCCTTTTCCATGAAAATTCCATATCAGGGCACTTTATCAGGTTGAAATACAGGAAATTGTTGTGGAGGGGATTTTTTGGATAAAATTCAGATCATTTTATCGGGAAAAGTAAACCGTTTATATAATGTCCTCTCTTGTTTCTGTTTCTTTTGAAGGGGTATTTTCTTCATTATCCAACACGTAGGAAAAGACCAAATCCCCAATCTCCTTGATGGGCCCATAGAAAACAGATTCTTGCTTGGTTTCCTCGTTGATCAGTCCCAAGGGAGAGGCCAGTTTTTCGAAGAAAATTAAAAATGCCCCTAAGATGACGGCAACCTTGAGGGCCCCAAAAATGCCCCCGGCAATTTTGTTCAAAAGTCCGAGCATGGCAAAATCAGCGATTTTGGTCAAAAATTTTCCGGCCAAGTTCACCACAATGATTATGGCAAAAAAAGTAATCAGGAACGCGGCAATTTTTAGGTACTGGTCGCTCCAATCAAAACGTTCGGCAAGGTAATCGCCGGTGATGTACGAAAAATGGATGGCACCATATATTCCGGCGATCAAAGCGATCAGGGAAGCAAGCTCAACAAAAAGGCCGTTCTTTAGGCCTTTATAGAGGCCCCAGACCAAAAGAATTCCGATGATTATATCCAAAAAGCTCATACACGGGTTTTAACAAATATAGAATATTGATTTGTACCTTTGGCATTCATATCAGATCACATGTCAAGAGACGAACAATTAAAGGAGCGATGGGAATTTTTGGTGGAGAAACTCTCTGCACAATTTTCGGATGGCGATCCATTGGAACTGGACGGGATCGTCTATTTGGTGGGCGTTCAGGAATTGGGCAATTTTCATCGTAAATTTAAAAAGGACGAGAAGGTCAACCTGATGCATATTGCCATCTGCCGGTTGTTGGAACCGTATGGCTACTATGATTTTGATTTTTTCGATGACGATGGATGGCCGCACTATAGTATGAAGGAAGAATTGCCGCCACTTAAGGCAGGGGAACAAACTGTACTGATGAAGGAGGCCTTGGTGAATTATTTTATGGAGAAGGAATACATCACTTAAATGGAGCTTGCCAAACCATATTACGCCGTAATTTTCACCAGTCTCCGAAGAGATGGAGACCAAGGATATGCCAAAATGGCGGAAGAAATGGAAGCATTGGCCAGAAAGCAACCTGGTTTTTTGGATATGGAAAGTGCCCGGGAGGGAGTTGGCATTACCGTAAGTTATTGGGAAAGTCTGGGGGCCATTGCCGATTGGAAAGCCAATTTGGACCATCAACAGGCCCAAAAAAATGGGATAAAAACATGGTATTCCTGGTACAAGGTCAGGATTTGCAAGGTGGAACGCGAATACGAATTCAACAAATAGAAACATGGGCGAGAACATTGCTTTTTCCAACCTGGACAGAAAGAACAAGCTGCAAAAAGCGGCCGACACCACCTATGACCTTGTAGTGATCGGCGGTGGAATCACTGGAGCGGGCATTGCCCTGGATGCATCTTCTCGTGGATTGAAGGTATTGTTGCTCGAAAAAGGGGATTTTGCCTCGGGCACCAGTAGCAAATCCACCAAATTGATTCACGGTGGCCTGCGTTACTTAAAGCAATTCGATTTTTGGTTGGTAAAAGAGGTAGGTTCCGAAAGGGCCATTGTACATAAATTGGCCCCGCATTTAGTGCTTCCGGAAAAAATGCTGCTCCCGCTCATCGAGGGTGGATCCTATGGGAAATGGTTGACGTCCATTGGTTTGAAAGTCTATGATATTTTGGCCCAGGTTTCCGGGGATGATAAACGGCAAATGCTGGAGAAAAAGGCGGCCATGAAATTGGAGCCCCTTTTGCCCAAAAAGATATTGAACGGCGCGGGATACTATGCCGAATACCGAACCGATGATGCCCGATTGACCTTGGAAAACCTTAAAACGAGCCTTCAATTTGGTGCTGAGATATTCAATTATACCAAGGTTACCGATTTTATTTATGAAGATCAGCAAGTAGCAGGGGTCAAGTTCACGGACCAGGTGTTCGGAGATGGGTACAGGATCTCATCAAAATATGTGATCAATGCCGCTGGACCGTGGGTGGATGAGCTCAGAGGTGTGAACCAGTCCAAAAAGGGCAAGCGACTGCATTTGACCAAGGGCGTACACTTGGTGTTTCCAAAGGAAAAACTCCCTGTGAGACAATCCGTTTATTTTGATATCCCCGACGGGCGAATGATGTTTGCCATCCCACGAGGGAAAATAACATACGTAGGCACCACGGACACAAACTATAATTCTGACAAAGACCATGTGACCACGGAACTCGCAGATGCTATCTACCTGATTTCAGCCGTCAACAATATGTTCCCCGATATTGAATTGGAGCTGGACGATATCATTTCCTCTTGGGCCGGACTGCGTCCGTTGATCCACGAAGAAGGGAAATCGGCATCTGAACTATCCCGAAAAGATGAAATCTTCACCTCCGGTACGGGATTGGTCAGCATTGCGGGAGGAAAGCTCACAGGATACCGTAAAATGGCCGAACGTACAGTGAACCGTATCGCAAAAAAAATGGAGGAGGACCATGATACGGCCCTCGGACATTGCACTACCGATAAAATTCCACTTTGCGGGAATGACTTTAAAAAGTTCAAACACGTTAAAAAATACATGGCCACCCTTGAAGACCAACTTAAGCCGGATGGTTTTGCCAAATATGATGCGTGGTATTTGGTGACCACTTATGGGAAGCAGACCGAATCCATTTTGGAACTTTATGCCAACATAAAAGGCGGCAAACCCAAAGAAAGTATGATTCGGGCCGAAGCGCAATTTACCATAACCCACGAAATGGCTTTGAATCCATTGGACTTTTTCATCAGAAGAACGGGCCGATTGTATTTTGATATCGAGAGTGTGCGAAAATACAAAGCTCCGGTTTTCGAAGAATTCCAGAAAGCATATAATTACTCCACGGAAGAAATGGAGGTCTTCTCTGCCGAACTGGATGCGCAGTTAAAGGAGCATTCCGATTTTTCTTTGGAGCGGGGTTAATCCAACTTTTCCGTCAACTTCTCAAATACTTTTTTAGGGTTCTTGTTCTTATAAAGTACTTGGTATACTGCGTTTATGATAGGTGTTTTGGACTTCTTTTGCAGTTTCTCCATAAGGTCATGGGCACTTTGGGTGGCATAATAGCCTTCGGCCACCATGTTCATTTCCATCATCGCGCTTTTAACGGTATACCCTTTACCTATCATATTTCCGAACATACGGTTTCTGCTAAAAACGGAATAGCCCGTTACCAAGAGGTCACCCAAATAAGCGGAGGCGTTGATGTTCCGCTTCATTTTGTATACGCGGTCAATAAAACGCTTCATCTCGCGGATAGCATTGCTCATCAACACACTTTGGAAGTTGTCCCCATAGCCCAATCCGTGTGCAATCCCTGCTGCGATGGCATAAATGTTCTTTAACATGGCCGCATATTCCGTGCCGATGATATCATCTGAAATTTTGGTGCGGATGTAGTCACTCTTCAAATGTGTGGCCACCATTTTTGCCTTGTCGGCATCGGCACAGGCAATGGTAAGGTAAGATAGCCGCTCTAGTGCTACCTCCTCAGCATGGCATGGTCCAGTGATCACACCTATATTATCAAAGGGAATCTCGTATCTCTCATTAAAATGCTCCCCAACGATCCGGCCACTTTCGGGAACAATGCCTTTAATGGCAGAAAAAATGACCTTATCTTTCAGGGAAACCGTCAAATTCTGCAGTTCCCTATCCAAAAAAGCAGAAGGAATGGCAAAAATGAGCACATCGGATGCTTCGATAACCTCATTGATGTCATGGCTCATAACAAGTTGGTCCACATCGAACTCAACCGAACTCAAATAGTTGGGGTTATGCCATTCTTTTTTAATGTGGCGAATCGCGGAATTGCTCCGCATATACCAATTGACCTGGTCCAAATTTTCGGTCAACATTTTCACAATGGCCGTTCCCCAACTTCCTCCTCCAAAAACTCCAAACGTAAGTTTGTCTTTCATGCGTCCAAATTAAGGTGTAAAGCTAAAAAATAAATTAATCAGCTTGTTGTTGTTTGATTATCAAATAGTTAAAAACTTTGGCATAGTGCTTGGTCTATGTAAGAAGAACTTTAAAACCTCGATTATGAAAAATAAAAAACTACGCTTTGGAATTTTGTTCATTGGTCTATTGGCCAGTTCGTGTTACACCGAGGTTATTGTGGGGGATGATCTGATCACTGAGCCACCGATAAATACCGCCCTGGTTTTGGAATCGCACGACCTTTGGTACGTGGATATCAACGAAACCCGCGGAAACGGCGAAGTCCCTTTTTTGCAACGTGCCTTTACCATATCTTTTGATAGGGGAATCCTTTATGCCAACAACAACCTTTCCGGTCTTGGCAAAACAGGCAACGGCCTGGGTATTGATGTAGGTGCCTACGCCACCTATAGCGGGCAGGTGGAAATAGATCACGATGTGGACGGTCCCTGGTTATTGGACGTGTTCGCTTTGGATTATAACACATTGGAGTTATATGATTCGCGTTCGGACACTTCATATATCCTGGAAGGCTATCAAAGAAATAACTTTGATTATGATATGGTGTTCTACGACAACATCCACTATTTTTTACAGGAATACCAAGTTTGGGAGAAGACCTATACCAGCCAAGCGGGTGCGTTGAACGAGTTCGATGAGGAAAACTATTTGCAATTTTTTACTGATGGAAGTGGATATTTCAGGTCTTCCATAGATGCACCGGGCATTCCACTTTCCAACTTGCAATGGGATTATGAAGGCGGTTATCAAGTTTACGATGTGGCCAATGATGCCTCCCTGAAAACTTTAACACTCGATTATGACTATTTGGGCAATGATTATTTTGAATTGTACGTTATCAATGATAGTACGATAGAGTTGTACCACGTATCCAGCGGAACGGTTTACGAATTTACCGGAAGAGGATACATCCAATATTTGAAATCAGGAGACGCAACAGGTAAAAAACGTTCAAAGACCAACAACCCTGTAATGGACGTTACCCGTCAACGGAATATGTAAGGAAGAACAACTTTGTTCGACCGAACAAACAGTTTTTTTGGTTGGTTATTTAGTTAAGAACCGCCCCGCTCCATCGAGTCCGGGGCGGTTCTTTTTTATCGATTTCTGTTTTTGTAGTTTGAAGGATTCTCACCGCTTATTTTTTTAAAGGTCCGATTAAAATAGGACAAGCTCTCAAAACCACATTCGTAACAAGTTTCACCAATGTTCCTGCCCGTCAATAATAGACGTTTGGCCTGTGTAATGCGATACTGGTTCAAGAAATTGGTAAAAGTACTGCCGGTATTCTTCTTAAAATACCTACAGAAAGCCTCCTTTCCCAGATTGATGGATGCCGCAATATCATCCAATGAAATTTTTCTGGAATAGTTTTCATCAATATAGGAATATACCTTTTGCAAACGCTCTTGCTGTTTGTTGGCCCTGTCGTTTATAATTGGGTTTTCGTGCAAAAGCGTAAACTCATTGCTTTTGGCCAGTCGTTTGAGCAACTGTAAAATCTTAAGGAACTGCTCAAACCGGCTCATACCTTGCAACTGCTTCATAATGGCCCCTACGGCAGTTTTGGTCTCCCCATAAAAGGCGATTCCATGCTGGGACTTGTCCAACAGCTCGTAGACATCTTGCAGTTCCTCAATTTCAGTAAAAACCTTCTCTTTAAAGGATGCGCTAATATGCAGAACCTCCTTGTGGTATTGCGTTGTAATGCCGTGGTCAAAATTTAAATGGGGAATATTGGAACCGATCAAAACCAGGTCGCTTCCCTTAAAATTTGAGATATGTCTCCCAACATGCCGTTTCCCGTTCGCACCTTCAATATAGACCAGTTCAAACTCCGGATGAAAATGCCAAAAAAAGAGATCGTTCAACTTGGGATTGTGCAATAAATGGAAAGAACTTTTATCGTTGGGTTGTATGTTCTCAAGTTGAATTTTCATTGTATTGCCCAAATTTTTATAAAAATAATCAATATATGTCAAAATAGTTCAAATATTGGTCAATCTCAGGGTGGAAACCCTTTCTGATTCCCCATAGTTTTGAAGTATTGATTATTAATAAAAAAGACAGACATATGATGCAGCAAAAAATGGAAATGGCCAATAAGGCCCACGAAGCGATTCCTGGAAATCCCTCTACGGCCACCAGCAGTAAAACTAAACTGAATGATAGGTCCAACGGTAAACCTTTGCGGGTACTTTCCGAAGAAGACTGGGCGTTTTGGATAGAAAACGGATATATCGTGATCAAAAATGCGGTCCCAAAGAATCAGGCCAAGGCAACGGCCGATTTTTTATGGGAGTTCGATGAGAAAGACCCGAACGACCCGGAAACCTGGTACGCTCCTCCCAGAGCAGAAATGAAAATGAAGGAGCTTACGGGAACAGGTATGGTAGAGGTTTATAACAATCAGCATTTATGGAACAACAGACAGGCCCAAAAAGTATACGAGGCATTTGTGGACATCTGGGGCACCGAAAAACTTTGGGTGACCATAGACCGCGCCAATCTGAACATGCCACAACGCCCGGGGGAGAACAAAAAAGGGTTCATACATTGGGACTACGACCCCGAAACCAGGCCCCAAAACGTGCAGGGTGTACTGGCCCTTGCCGACCAGAGCGATCAGAACATGGGCGGATTTCAATGTATTCCGTGGTTGTACCGAAACTACGATGCTTGGAAATTGACCCAACCCGAAGACCGCGACCATTTTCAACCGGACACGAAAGGATTGGAGGACAAAATCGTCAAAGTGAGACTCAAAGCCGGGGATCTTCTGATTTTTAACAGTACCCAGCCCCACGGAATCCGACCCAATAAATCCGGGGACAAGGTTAGGATTGCACAATATATTTCCATGATGCCAGCTGAAGAGGACAATCAAGAAATGAGACAATGGCGCATCAATTCATGGAAAAATAGAATCGCTCCCGAAGGCTATGCGTTCCCGGGCGATCCTCGAAAATGGGAACAGACCAAATACGGTACCGCCAAATTAAGTCCGCTTGGGGAAAAGTTGTTGGGGCTGACTAACTGGTAGATTATCAAATCCTTAAAAATATTTTACCGATTAGGGTCTTGCATTTAATAATGTTACTTTTGCCCGCTTCAAGAAAGAAGCCATGAAAAAGTATCTCAATCTTTTCGATTTTTCACAAAAAGTAAACTATCGCACGGAAATTTTGTCGGGCTTGACCGTTGCACTTGCCTTGGTCCCCGAAGCCATTGCATTTGCTTTTATTGCAGGTCTTTCCCCTTTAACTGGATTGTACGCAGCCTTTGTTATGGGATTGGTCACCTCGATATTGGGGGGGCGACCTGGAATGATTTCCGGAGCTACGGGAGCCGTGGCAGTTGTAATCGTTACCTTGGCACAGCAATATGGGGTTGAATATGTTTTTGCCACAGTAATTCTTGCAGGAATTTTGCAGATGATAGCAGGCTTATTGCGGCTCGGTAAATTGATGCGTTTGGTGCCCCATCCCGTAATTTTTGGATTTGTGAACGGTTTGGCCGTTATCATCTTTATGTCGCAGATGAGCCAGTTCCAAACCCCCGGTGGTGATTGGTTGAGCGGAAGCACATTGTATATTTTCTTGGGATTGGTACTGTTGACCATGTTAGTTATTTGGGGACTTCCCAAGCTCACCAAAGTGGTCCCCGCATCCTTGGCCGCTATTGTTTTGGTATTCGGAATTGTATTTTTCTTTGGATTGGATACCCGCACCATTGGGGATATCGCCTCCATCCAAGGAACATTTCCACCTTTTCATATTCCCGACCTTCCTTTTACTTGGGAAACTTTGCAGATCATATTTCCCTTTGCCGCAATAATGGCCGGAGTTGGTCTGATCGAGAGCTTGCTGACCCTGAACATTGTGGACGAGATTACAGAAACACGTGGTCGTGGCAATAAAGAAGCCGTTGCCCAGGGAACCGCGAACATCCTCTCTGGATTTTTCTCGGGGATGGGCGGTTGTGCCATGATCGGACAGAGTTTGATCAATACCTCCAACGGTGCACGTGCACGCCTTTCAGGAATTTTTGCCGCTTTAATGTTGTTGGTGTTCATCATGTTTGGTTCTGGATTGATTGAAAAAGTACCGATGGCCGCATTAACAGGATTGATGATCATGGTGGCATTGGGAACTTTTGAATGGGCGAGCCTTAAGACCTTCCGTAGAATGCCAAAATCCGATGTGTTGGTGATGGTGTTGGTTACCTTGGTGACCGTTTTCCTTCACAATTTGGCCCTGGCCGTGTTGGTGGGAGTAATTATTTCAGCCTTGGTTTTTGCGTGGGACAACGCAAAGCGTATCCGTGCCAGAAAAAGCATTGATGACCAAGGTGTAAAGCATTATGAGATCTATGGCCCTTTATTCTTTGGAAGCACTACGTTATTTGCTGAAAAGTTTGACGTGCTGAACGACCCTGAAGAAGTGGTTATCGATTTTGCAGAAAGTAGATTGGTGGATATGTCGGCCATTGAAGCGGTGAACAAAATCACGGAGCGTTACCGAAAAGTGGGCAAAAAAGTACACCTGAAGCATTTGAGCCGAGACTGCAGACGCTTGTTGGCCAATGCCGACGATATTATTGAAGTGAACGTATTGGAAGACCCGACCTATAAGGTGGTGGTGGATTAAGTTTGGACCTTATTCCTTGGTCTTTCCCAAGAACACGTTCACATTGGGGTTTTGAGGATTGCCACTGGAACGGCGCATCAAAACTACTTGACCTGTGTGATGGATGCAATCCGTGATCATACCATTGATCATGTTCCAATACGGAAACTCTGATTTGTTTTCTCCTTCTTCAAAAACAATGATGAGTTGCTCCAAATCGGTAATGTCCTTGCTAAGAACCAAATCACTGGCCTTTTTAAAATTGTTCAAGGTCATTTCCCGCAATTCGTTAAATGGGCGATCATTTTCCCTGTCCAGCCTCACAATGGGTTCACCTTGATTTGTTTTTAAAATGGACTGTGACAAAACGTAAATGTGTACCAAGGTTTCCATGGCCGAACGCCCTTCTCTCGAAGGTGTATGGCCAAGATCTTTTTCGGTTAATCCATCAGTGGCCCAATAATAGCGATAACCCAATCCGTCAATCATTCTTGCCACCAGATTGCCCGAAGCATAATCAGTGGGATATGGTGGTATTTCCTTATAAGGCAAATCAGATTCTTGTGCTTCAATGTTAAAATTTACCATGAAAATAAATACGATTAAAAAATAAGGTGGTTTCTTCATTTGTGGCCTTTAATCCGTAATTGATTTTTTCTGAAGGGCCATTCCAATTTTCGTTACCTCCATAAGTGCTGCTGACCCATACCATTCCTTAAGTTCCATGGCAAGGCTTCCCGCTTGTATGGCCGGATCTGTTTCTGTTAGGGATTTGGCCTCTTCCAATGTTTCCACATCAAAGATATAGATGCCACGTAGGTCCTCGTTTCCGAAAAAGGGCCCCGCGAGAATCAACTTTCCTTCTTGTGCCAGGCGCATAATGTTTTGTAAATGGGCATTTTGTAATTGTGCAGCTTCCTCTTTTGGGATGTCACGATTGGGGCCCCGTTTTAAAAAGGCAAAGATGTATTTCTTCATACCGTAATCATCGGCACCATATTTTGATGCTCTATCGGCATCGTAAACATAGCCCTCCCCACTTTTGGGAAAGGTATCCACGGAATTTACCATACGGAACACTTGACCTCCGGGGGCATGAAAATAATAATCGTTGGTATGGTCTTGATATTTTTCAACATTGGGCAACAGGTCCGCTGCCCCAAAATCCTTGATCACGCTTAAAATAGCTCCATATTCAGAGGAGGGGACCAAGAGGGCCAATTGCATGGACTTGTGGTATTGGGAGGAATCCAGTACTTCGGTTTTTGGTCGGTATACAAATTTTACAAACCCGCCGCCGTCAAAATGGACAAGATCGGCATTTTCCTCGGATTCAATTTTTCTTCCAAGAGTGGCGCCCCAAAAAGACTTTATGGCATTTCTTTCGCTTTTCAGCACATTTACCTTGGCCTGTGCCTTAAAAACGATGGTTAAATCGGATACGGTTTGGGCTTTGCTGCCAAGGATGAACAGAAAAACCAGTACAAATGTTGCCTTTGTTTTCATGGGTTTAAATTTTGGTGCCCAAAATATGGTGGGTTGGTTCCAATACTGTTATTGGGAACATTCGGTTTTGGTCAAGGGCATGGAAGAACTAAAACGTATGCTTTCCTTGTCCTTGAAACCTGTGCCAGTTTCGTCCAGCTCTCCAAAACCTTCAATAAGTTGATTCTCTTTTACCAAAAAAGCGACTTCACGGGAACTTTCCATGCCCTCGGACATGAAGGCATAGCTTCCGATAAGTACACTGTCTTTTAAAACACCCGAAAAAGTTCCTGTGTTTGCATCCTTTTCCTTGAAGGCATAGTTGAGCTTGCCCACGATGGAATCATTGATTTTGGTGATTTCCAGGATAACCCTGTTGCCATTGTCATGGTAGGCATAGCAACCAATATCCAAGCTGGGAGCCGAAGGGGCTTCAACGACTTCCTCTTTTGTCGCCACAATGGTTTGCTCCCCGTTCTTTTTTTCTTTGGGCTTACAGCTTGCAAAAGCCATGGTCAATAGTAGAGCTACCATTATTTTTTTTATCATCAATCTATTTTTTTGAATGTCAACAAATTATCTTCCGACCCATTGGAAAGGTAAAGTCGGCTGTTTTCCACTTTGTATTGTGAACTGGCCTGTAAAGCGGACAAGAACTCGGTTTCTTTATCCATATTGGGGCACGCCATTCGGGTTGATGCTATCTGGGAGAACCGTAGCACATCTTTTTCGTAAAAAAGGGTTCCTGTCATCCGGTTGCACCCTGAAAAACCTGAAAAGTTGTTGGTGTTGATGTTCACTTCCATGTTGGGGACATCGCGACCACCAAAGTCATCTTTGGAGACCGAAGTCCCCTTGATTTCTTCCAGCACCCAAATATCGTGCAGCCTGTAATCGGTAATATATGACCCACAGCCTTCGTAAACGGTGGTTTCTGCTCCTCCAGTATTTGTATAGGAAACGGTCACCGTGTAGGGGAACACTTCGCCCGACATGGCATTGGTACATTCCTTATGCGAAATAATGACATCCATTTGGGTGGCCTCCGTTTGGACTCGGAACATCTTGATGTTGGCATCCTGTGCTTTGATGGCCTTTGAGGGAGGGGTGGTTATGGTATCCTCCATGGTTTGAAGCTCAATTTTATCATCAAAAAGTTTGATTCCCCAAAAAGGTTCGGTCCCGGTGGCCTTAAAATAACTGCCGTCAATTTTCATGGCAATGGGTTCCATGGTTCTTTTTTCTTCGACTTGAACGGTGTCCGCCGTATTTTCTTCCGATGCTTCGGTCGGCTCTGGTTTTTTCTTTTCAACACAGCTGGAAAAAAGAAGTACAAGGCCAACCAAGGATAGTGCTCTTTTCATTCCTCAACTTTTTTGAATCGCATCATTGGGACTTCGCCCATCAACAAATTAAGTTTTCCGTCTTCAACGGAATAACCGTCCACTTTTTTCATCATTTCCAGAAATTGTCGTTCGCTACCACCACAGAACATCATGGTGGTGGGGCCGGGATCCCCAAAAACTATGGAGTTTTCGGCCAGCTCATAATCTGCAGAGTAACCGTTGCAGCTATCGGTGCCCGATACTTTGCCGGATTCCTTATCAAAAGTAATCTGTGGTTTTTTCTCTGGAAAAAGTCCTTCAAAAGCGATACGCGGCCCAGAAATATATTCCAGTTCCCAAGTAGGGCCGTACAGGGCTTCTTCGCTTGATTTTGGCCCACCGCAGGATTCCACCAATAGGATGGCGGAAAAAAATAGGATGATCGAGGTTTTCATTTTTACAGAAATTAATGGTTAATGTTTCAGAAAAATACTAAAAAACCAATGTGATTCCTAGGAGTTTTTATTGGACCCTTTTACTCCAGACCTCGTAAATCGGGTCTCCTTTACTACTTAATCCCGAATGGTGCCAATCTCCATTTTTTAATTCATAATCGAACTGTAAACTGGCTCCTACCCTTGAATCATCGCGTGAGAAAAAGCCAATATTTTCGGTATACTTTCCGTTAATGGTCGTGTATGTGCCGCCTCCGGTACCCATAAACTCTTTGGTGTCGGTGTTGTAGGCAATCCACTGAAATCGGGTTCCGGACAAAATTTTCATGGTCTTTCGTGGCCCGGAGGTGTCTCGTTTGACAACTTCGCCATCACGCTTCCTGCCCGATATCAACCATGTCCCAAAAAGGTCGCCCGGGGTTCCGTTATCGATACGGGTCCAAGTTGTGCCGTCCCATTGAAGACGACCGTTGACCAAATTATATGAATTAGACTCCATTTTCCCAACGATTTCGGGGTTTTGTGTGGAAAATTCGTAAGTAAAATTGATATTTTCTTGAGTTATCGTGTAGCTCCCACCTTTGGTTCCCGAGAACTTTCCATCGGCTTTTTCAAAAAAGGCTTCGGAAAAATAATCGTCCGTTATAATGAGAACGTGCTCAACTTCTTGTCCATCATCGCCCGATTTTATGGCACTCCAAGCCCCAAGTATGTTTTGGGCAGGTAATACAGGGCCTATTGACAAACACAACACTGAAAGCAATATCTTTTTCATGACCTAAAGTTTGTATCAAGATAATAAAAAAAGCTGCTGTTTTCCTAAAAAACAGCAGCCCTTACATATAATAGAGTTGGTTTGTTACAGCGTTCTCAAGTACTCGGCAACGTCCCTTGCCTCATCTTCAGTAAGATTTTGATTGAGCATAATGGCATTGTTGTACTCTTTTAGCAAGGCTTTTGCAATAGGGTCTTCTTTTAACATGCCATCAGGGTTAAGGATCATGTTCATTACCCATTCCGGACTTCTTCTGTCGTAAACACCTTTTAGGGCCGGGCCGATCATCCGTTGGTCTATCATGTGGCAGGCCACACAAATGGCATCATATTTTGCCTTGCCCCTGGCGGCCATTTCTTCGTTTATTTCTTCAGGGAACTCCAAATCGGTGATTGGGCCAACCCCTTTGTTGTCCAAATCCACGGGAACACCTTCTTTAGATTGGGCTTTGGTATCTTCAGTTTTGGTGCGGCTTACTTCAAAACCCTCTTTTTTCTCTTCTTTTTTACCGCCGCAGCTCGCTATCATGGCACCCAAGGCCAAGACCATTACAATTTTTTTCATTCTGATTCTATTGAAGTTTGTTTGTGTAATCCAAGGCACTAAGATAGGTAATTAGCCATTAATAATCCCGGTGTTTTTGTGTTGATCATCACAATAGTGCTTCTGAAAACGTTTGAGTTAAAGGGAATCGAAGTAATCCAAGGCTCTTTTTTCCGTGTAAGTGATGTTGTTCTTTCCCCAAAAACCAACGTGACCGCCAAATGTTGGGGTTTCCAAATAAAGTGAGGGGTTGTTTTGCGTTTCCTTGAAAGGATAGCACTCCTTCCCCAAAAACGAATCATTTTTTGCATTGATGATCAAACTTGGAACTTGAATTGTGGGTAAAAATTGAAGTGAGCTGGATTTTTGGTAATAATCAAGAGCATCTTTGAAACCATGTGCACGGCTGGTGTAGATATCGTCAAAATCTTTTAGGGTCTTAATTTTTTTGATGTCGGAACCGGTAATTTTTTCCGGAAACAACTGTTGTTTTTGACGAAGTTTGGTCAATAGGTTTCCTTTGAACCTAATGGCGTACAAGATGTTTTTTGGACTTAGCAATTGTTTGCAGGAATCGTGAAGATTGCAAGGAACGGAAACAGCCACGGCACCCTTCAATTGCTTGGGCACATTGTTGCCCTCACCTAAATACTTAAGCAATAGGTTGCCACCTAAACTGAAGCCCTTCAAATAGATTTCCGTGTAGTTTTTAGTGTTCAGGATGTGGTCGATTACTTCCCTTAAATCCTCCGTGGCGCCAGAATGGTAGGAACGGTACATTTTATTTGGTTCCCCACTACAGCTCCGATAATTAACGGCACAGGTATCATATCCATTTTGATTCAGTATTTTGGCACTGCCCGTAATGTAAGGACGTTGTGCATCTCCTTCCAGCCCATGAAGCAAGACCACTAATTTTTGGGTGGGAGCGGATGAACCGCTCCAATCGAGATCCAAAAAATCGCCATCAGAGAGAATGATACGCTCTCTTTTTTGAACAACACCGTTCACCGAGCGTATGATGCCCGAATAAATTGTTGAAAAATGACCATTCTTGAAGAGAAGTGGGGGCAGGTAATTGGAGGCAAGTTCAGGCATCAGGTCAATCCTTTGGATAGGTGTTCAGAAGCTGGGCCTGTGCTTGAATCGCTGTTTTAAACCCGTCTTTCAAATCTTGGATCAGGTCGGATACCGGCAATACGTTGTCAATGGTGGTTACGCCCTGGCCCGCAGACCAAATGGTCTTCCATGCCTTGGCCTCGGTATCGAGTTCCTTGCCAAAATCGATTTTAGTGTCTTTTTTCAGGGCTTCCTCCGTTACTCCTGCCGCCCTGAGACTCGCGGACAAAAAATTGGCATGTACACCGGAAATTGCTGCGGTGTACACCACATCGCCGGCCCCGGCATCAATGATCATTTTTCGGTATTCTTCCGTGGCCTTGCTTTCTTCGGTATTGATAAAACGGGTGCCCATATAGGCAAGGTCGGCTCCCATTTGCAATGCGGAGGCTATATCTCTGCCGGTACTTATACATCCCGACAAGATAACGGTCTTGTCAAAGAACTTTTTGACTTCGGCAATCAAACTCATTGGGTTAATGGTGCCTCCATGGCCGCCTGCCCCAGCGGATACTAATATCAGACCGTCCACACCGGCCTCGGCAGCTTTTTCTGCATGTCGCTTTTTAATGATATCATGAAAGACCAAACCGCCATAACTGTGAATGGCATCCACCACTTGACTTACGGCGCCGAGGGAGGTAATTACCAATGGGACCTGATGTTTGATGCACAGTTTTACATCGGCCTCCAGCCTTGGGTTGGTGGGGTGGACCACTAAATTGACACCAAATGGAGCCGCTTTTTTGCCGGTTTCCTCTTCGAAGGCCTTTAAATCCGATTTTATTTGAACGAGCCATTGCTCAAAACCTTCACTGGTGCGCTGATTTAGGGCGGGAAAGGTGCCTACAATACCATTTTTGCAACATTCCACGACCAGTTTTGGTCCCGATATCAGGAACATCGGGGCGGCAATTACTGGAAGTGATAGATTTTTGATGAATTCAGCTTTTTGGCTCATGGGTCTTGTGTTAAACTATGATTAAAAATAGGAACAATTCTTCTTCCATATGGGAATCGGTTATCAAAACTATGGTATTTTTACAATTATTATGCATGCATAACAAAATAACCCACTATGTTTTTTAAGGAATTTGAGATCAGATGGAGCGATACGGACGCCAATAGACACTTGGCGAATTCAGCCTATATCAATTTTATGAGCCATACCCGAATGGCCTATTTGGGATTGCTTGGCTTCAATCAAAAAAGTATGGGCGCCCATAATATTGGCCCGGTGGTCTTTTATGAGCACGTTTATTATTTTAAAGAAGCTTTTCCGGGGATGCCGGTAAAGGTTTCCCTGGAGTTTGTCGGCATGAGCAAGGATGGGATGTTCTTTGAGTTCAGGCACAATTTTTATGATCATAACGGCAAAAACTTTGCCCGATGCGAGATGATGGGGGGCTGGATCGATTTAAAGAACAGAAAACTTACAGGTCTGCCCGATGAATTCTTGAATTCTTTTGAATCGATGGAAAAAGCCGAGGATTTTAAAATTCTGACCAAAGAAGATACCCGAAAGCATGTCCAAGTGCCAAAGGATATCGAAATTTTATAAGGTAGTGTTTTGATTTTCAGGATAGATGAGAACCAGCTAGGGGAGATTGTGATCAATTTTCCGAGATGATTTCATCGAGCCGGCCTTCATGCCAATCCAAAAAAGTAGTGTGTTCGCAAAAATCGTGGAGGCATCTGTTCTCCTCTATCCATGTTGACCACTCTGCCTTTGCAAGGTCCGTTCAAAACTAGCGCGTGTATGTAAGGGCAACCTTGCGAACCAATAGGCAATAGCCAGCCATAAAGGTTACCGTTCAATTCTTTGTAATCTTCAGCTGTAATGTCATCTTGACAAAGTAAATCGGTCAACCCGTTCCACTGTATTGTTGACATGTTTGGATATATGGAACAACCCCTTTTTAAATATTGCCCAACCTTACCGCATATCAGGTCCTCTAAATTATCTAGGGCAGTATTTCTTTAAAAATAAGTGAGATTATGATGATCTTCAAAGAGGGGGATGACCAAAAACCATACTTGCAGCTGTCAGCCGGCCTTAAACTTAGCATAGTTGGTACCAGTTTTTTCATAGAATTGATAAATTGTATTTCAATATAGCTTCCTTGTCCAATTTATCAATGATTCCCCCCTATGAATTCTATTTTTTGTAAAATTTCATCGAGGGGCATTTGATGCTGTGTTCCATAAAAAATAGTAATCGAATATCAATGAGCGACCTGACCATTTTTTTCGATGTTACTGATTACTGATACAAGAATCTGAGCCATAACGGGGCCGATTTGAACACGGTTCAGTTAACTGGTCCAAGTTGACAGTTTAAAATAATGAAAATCAACTATCTGGTTTGGGCTAAGCTCGTCATGGAGCAAAATGGGAAAGACATATTTCGTGCCCAATGAATTTTGACAATAATGATCCAGTATTTCCTGGACCGGAGGGAGGATTTTAATGGTGAAGTTCCCCTTGGTCTTAGAGCGGGTATAATATATATTGCCCCCTTTGATGTCCTTTCATTTCAATTTCATCATATCGGCAAAGTTCATAAAATATTGAAAATCAAGACATAGTAAGCTAAATAAAAATTTATGACAGCTAAAAAAAGCTGCTCTGCGACAGGGCAAATGCCAAAATAAGGACCCGCACCGGAACCTTGGGACCATCCTCCATTGCCTATGTTCGGTACGAACGATTTATAGCATTCTGGCAATTGTATTTCGTAATGTTGTCCAATGGCATCAATAATGGAACAGGATGCAGGGGGCGTTTAATTCGCAGCGATGGCTTCCAGCTCCCAATACCTTATAGAAGAGGACCTCTTTCCTTGGCTTGTTGTAATTTTTCCCCGAGGCGGACAATTTGTTCGTGGCACATGGTGTGATTGATTGTTTTCAAGGGTTGTTTTTTTTCAAAAGGACCCGATAAAAATATGCGGTTGAAGTCCTACCGGAACCCATAAATTGAAGGATGCGCCAGTTGGGTTGACCAATGGCCCATAACAATTGTTCGGCTATTTTCTTTTCGGTTTTTTGCTGGCCAAATACACGCCAACCAGAACAAAGCACATAGCGGTAACCTTCACCAAGGTAAGGTGGTCCTTGCCGGAAAAAAGGGCGAAAAGGATTCCCACCAATGGCTGCATATAAATAAAAGCGCCCACCGATGAGGCCTTGAGCTGGGTAAGTGCGAAAATGTTGAATAAATAGGTCAAAAAAGTAGTGCCGATCACAACAAACCCTATGGAACCATATGCCCAAAGAGGCATAGAGGACCATTGTACCTCTAAAACTTGGGGAAACGTTATGGGAAGATTAATGACAAAAGCTACCGTAAAAAGCCACTTCATGATGGAGAAGGGGTGGTATTTCTCTATCAATTTTTTCACCAATATCAAATAGGAACCGTATGCCGTGGCATTAATAATGAACAAGAAGTTGCCCAAGGGTATGTTTGGGGCATCTTGGCGAGCTTCTGCTCCAAAAAGGACCAAGCCGACAGCACCAACAAAGCCTAGAAAAATACCAAGTCCTTTGTTCAACGTGATTTTTTCACTTAAAAAAAGGGCAGAAAGAGCCACTACTATAATGGGCGATACGGTAACTAGTACAGCACTGTTTATTGGGGTGGAAAGCTCCAGTCCCTTAAAAAACGACAGCATATTTATGGACATGCCCAACAAGGCACAGGCAAGCATACGTCCCCAATCACCCTTTTCAATTTTTTCCTTGGGACCAAAAATGGAAATCAACCAGAAAAGAATGGCGGCTCCGCCGACCCTTAAAAAAATAAAGCCAAAGGGCCGTACATGCGTGGGCATGACCCCTTTGGCCACAGTATGGTTTATACCGTAAATAACGGTTGCTCCAATAGCGGCAAAAATGGCCAAGGTTCTTTTGCTCATCAATGAACGGCTTCCTTGGCGGCCTCGACCGTTTTTTGTGAGTTGCCGATAAAGATTTGATCATCAACTATGATCACAGGTCTTTTCAAAAAAGTGTAATGCTCCAGAATTAAATTTTTATAATCCTTTTCCGAAAGCTCTTTTTCATGCAGCCCCCTTTGCCTAAAAAGCATGGCCCTTCTACTGAAAAGAGACTCAAAACTTCCGCTCAATGCCTCCATTTGCTCCAATTGTTCAGGGGTAACGGACTCTGATTTGATTTCTTGGAGTTCCACCCCGTCCAAAGGTTCCAATTCTTTCAAAATACGTTTACAGGTAGAGCAACTGCCCAAATGGTATATCTTTTTCATTGTTGTAGTGTTGGGTTTGCAAAGGACGTTAAAAATCGATCAAAAGCCATTACGAAGATGTAAATTCAACAGCTTTTGAAGGTGTTGTTTGTTTTTAGGCATGGGACAAGGAAATTCATTCAAGATTTTAGGGCTAATTTTGCAATGCGATAGGATAGCCAATTAAATTGAATAGGATTATGGAAAAAACATTTGATATTATATTGAAGAACAGAAAAATATTGCATGATTTTCTACAGAATACCCCCAAAGAAGATTTGTTCAAGGTCCCGGAGGGATTCAACAATAATATTTGGTGGAACATTGCCCATGTGGTGGTCACTCCCCAATTACTGATGTATAAATTGAGCGGTCTGGACTTTACCATTGAGGAAGAATTGATCAATAAGTACAGAAAAGGTACTTTCCCAGAAGGTGAACCCTCAAACGAAGAAGTTGAGAAAATAAGTGCTTACCTTTTTAGTACGGTCAAGCACATTCAGTTGGATTATGGGCAAGGAAAGTTCAAGGGTTTTAAGGAGTATATGACAACTCCCAAAATCGGTTTGGGCAGTCCGGAGGATGCCCTTTCCTTTAATGTCTTTCACGAAGGGATCCATCTTGGGGCCATTTTGGCCTTAAAAAAAGCATTGACAAGAAGCTAGTTAAGCTAGTTTCTCATTTTTTGCTGCTTTTTAATGTATTTTGGAGTTCTGGCCAAAGGAAATCAGTCGTATTTGTTGGCGAATATTTTTAAGAACCCAAACCTTAACCAAGATGAAACACTAATTTATGCTACGTGCTATTGGCTGCCCTGATTCTTTCTGTGAAAGAATGTTTTTCCCAAAGAAGTCATTTATCAATTGGGGCAGTGCCGACTTACAAAACGGATGGGTACGGCATTGGGCTCAATGCGAATCATTATCACAGCGCCACGGATTATCTTCAAGTGCCTCTATTGCCCACTTTTTCCAAGGAAAAGCCCAATTCTGGGGTTGGATTTCCGTATGAGGGTATTTGTTCAATCTGGGTTTGTTCCACGACCATTTTAACTTCCCCAAAGCGTGGAATGTTTTGTTCCCGATGCCTTTTCCTTGATAATTCCCATGACCGGATACTGATATTTTAATAGGGACCTTAATGATAGTGCCTTCTTACCGGGAGCCGGCCTTCGCTATTATTTTAAGTGAAGTGCACCAGGCTATAGCTCTACCTTTCGTTTTAAGAACGGATTCACTTCGTTGTAGGGTAAAACCAGAACTATCGGCCCATCTGCATAGGAAGCGACCTCATATTGGTTATAAATGAGTTGGAGTCCTTCTGTGGTATACCCCAGATTATTGGATAGATGGAACGAATCTCCTTCGAACATGAATCCGGTGGCATTGATGTTTTTGTCCTGTGGGATTTGCTCTTGATCGCGGAACTTCTCCTCTGCAAAGTCCTCAAAGCCTTCGTAGTCATTAAAAAGTTCTGGATTTTCCAGCTCTTTACCGGTTTTTTTGTCAAAATTTAAATAGGATGTGGAAGCATATCCATGGGCGCCTCCGGTGAACGAATATGAATTTAGTATCAAGGTGATGATCTTTTCATCTTCATAGACAATCTCGCCATCAATGGTGGCTTCCCATTGTATCTCATCAGGGAATTTGGTCTTTAATTCTTTATAGCTGTCGGTAAAGGATCGTAGTGCTTTTTCCATGGTGTCGATGGTTCTGTCTTCGGAAAACGACATAATGCTTATGATCTCCTCCCTGAGCGAACGGTTAATGGTCTTGGAAACCGGGGAGTTGTCCAGTGCATTGGGAATGTTGATGGCTATTTTCGGACAATCAGCACAAGTCTCACCCAACATTCGGGTCGGCTCAAAAGTAAGTTTGCTCTCCGTTTGGCAACCCATCAATAAACATAGGAAAAGTATGGAGGAGATATATTTTTTCATGATTTGAGGTTTTGTGTGATCAAAAATAATACTTCGGAAAGATAACGATACATTTGTATGTAGATAGTTTGAAGATGGGCAAAAAAGAGTTAAAATTCAATAGTAAGGCCATTCATGGAGGTCAAGAACCAGATGCGGCATATGGAGCGGTAATGCCGCCCATATACCAAACCTCCACATATGCACAAACTACCCCGGGCGGCCATAAGGGCTACGAATATTCCAGAGGGGGCAACCCTACACGCTCCGCATTGGAAAATGCGGTGGCAAGTTTGGAAAACGGAAGGTATGGACTGGCCTTTGGCAGTGGAATGGCGGCAATAGATGCAGTTTTGAAGTTGTTGTCCCCAGGGGATGAACTCATTTGTACAAGTGACCTGTATGGGGGCAGCTACCGTCTTTTTAAAGGTATATATGAAAAATACGGAATCAAGTTCCAGTTTTCGGATATGACGGATATGGGGGTATTGGCCGACCAGATCAATGCCAATACCAGGATGATATGGGTAGAGACCCCGACAAACCCCATGATGAACATTATCGATATCGAAGCGGTGGCAAAGATTACCAAAACATATGATCTACTATTGGCAGTGGACAATACTTTTGCCACCCCCTATCTGCAGCGTCCTCTGGATTTAGGTGCCGATATTGTAATGCATTCCGCGACCAAATACTTGGCAGGTCATAGCGATGTGGTAGTGGGCGTATTGGCCGTAAAGGATGAAAAACTAGCGGACCAATTGTACTTTATTCAAAAATCGAGTGGAGGTATATCTGGGCCCATGGATAGTTTTTTGACCCTTCGTGGGATAAAGACGCTCCACGTGCGCATGCAGCGGCATTGTGAAAACGGCGCTGCCATTGCGACATATTTAGTGGGCCATCCAAGAGTCGAGAAAGTATACTGGCCAGGGTTTGAAAGCCACCCGAACCACGAAATTGCCAAAAAGCAGATGGAAGGTTTTGGAGGTATGATCTCCTTTGTGCCCAAGAGCGGAAGCTACCAAAATGCCATAAAATTTGTGGAGCGCTTAAAAATATTCACCCTTGCGGAATCGTTAGGTGGAGTGGAAAGTTTGGTAGGGCATCCGGCAAGCATGTCCCACGGTAGTATTCCAAAGGTGGAAAGGGAAAAAAACGGGGTTGTGGACGCTCTGATCAGGCTAAGTGTCGGAATTGAGGACGTAGCCGATTTGATTGATGACCTGGAACAGGCGCTTAACTAAAATATTTTGAAAAATTTATAAAAAATAAATATTCAAATTATTGAAATAATATAATTTTGCCCCCAGAATAACAATTCAATAAAAAACCGCTATTTGCAAGCGGGAATACAAATAATTTTATCCGTATATGGAAGAAAGAATAGAAGACAAGATAAAAGGGTTTATGGACGAGGTGATTGCCAGAAATGGCCACGAGCCCGAATTCATCCAAGCAGTACAAGAGGTGGCCGAAACGGTTATACCTTATATTGTGCAGCACGACATCTATCATGGTAAAAATATTCTATTGAGAATGGTCGAACCAGAGCGATTGATATCGTTCCGTGTGGCCTGGGTAGATGATGACGGGGAAATTCACGTTAACCGTGGTTATCGAATCCAAATGAACTCGGCCATTGGCCCGTATAAGGGAGGACTTCGTTTTCACCCGACCGTAAATGCCAGTGTACTTAAATTCTTGGCCTTTGAGCAGGTGTTCAAGAACAGTTTGACAACATTGCCAATGGGTGGTGGTAAGGGTGGTTCCGACTTTAACCCAAAAGGTAAATCGGATGACGAAATCATGCGTTTTTGCCATGCGTTTATGACGGAACTGTGCCGACACATTGGACCAAATACCGATATTCCTGCAGGGGACATTGGTGTAGGTGCCCGTGAAATTGGGTTCTTGTTTGGTATGTACAAGAAAATCCGCAACGAATTTACCGGAGTTTTAACAGGAAAAGGGCTTTCTTGGGGAGGATCATTGATTCGCCCAGAAGCTACGGGTTATGGTACAGTCTATTTCGCCGACAGTATGTTAAAGACCCAGAACGAAACTTTTGAAGGTAAAAAAGTCGTGATTTCAGGGTCAGGTAACGTGGCCCAATATGCAGCGGAAAAAGTGCTTCACCTTGGGGGTAAAGTTTTGACCCTTTCCGACTCTGCGGGATACATTTACGATAAAGATGGTATTGATGAGGAAAAACTAGCGTTTGTAATGGATTTAAAAAACAACAGACGTGGTAGGATCTCTGAATATGCCGACAAATATACCTCTGCCGAATACCATCAGGGAGAGACTCCATGGAAAGTCGGGTGTGATATTGCGTTGCCATGTGCCACACAGAACGAATTGAACGGGGATGATGCCAAAACTTTGATTAAAAATGGCTGCATCGCGGTAGCTGAAGGCGCCAACATGCCATCAACACCGGAAGCGATACATGCATTCCACGATGCCAAGATTTTGTTCGCCCCAGGTAAAGCTTCCAATGCAGGTGGTGTCGCTACTTCGGGGCTGGAAATGTCTCAGAACTCATTGCGTATCAGCTGGACCAGGGAAGAAGTTGATAAGCGACTCAAGGGAATCATGTCCGATATCCATGATGCTTGTATGCAGTACGGCAACCAGGACGGATATTGCAATTATGTAAAAGGAGCCAATATTGCTGGTTTTGTTAAGGTTGCAGATGCCATGTTGGCCCAAGGAGTGATATAGTATAAACCATCTAGAATGGTTTATACTTGGCAGTTACCGGAAGGAGTGATTACATTTACACCTTTGGTAACTGCTTTTTTTTTGATCTATGCAAATTACAACAAAGGCCATAGTTCTTTCCTCGTTAAAATATGGGGATACCAGCCTTATCGTTAAGGCGTTTACCCAGTCCGATGGGATAAAGTCCTATTTGCTCAAAGGAGTCCTCACTTCCAAAAAGGCAAAAATCCGACCGGCCTATTTTCTTCCGCTAATGCAACTGGAAATAGTTGCCAACCACAAGAACAAAGGGACATTGGAAAGTATGGGAGATGTTAAGGTGGCCGCACCTTATCAAACCATGCATACCGATGTGGTCAAAAATAGTGTGGTTCTTTTCTTGGCCGAAATGTTGGGCAACAGCGTTCAGGAACAGGAGCGGGACGAGAGCCTGTTCAATTATCTGGAATATGCGTTTCAATGGATGGATATGCATCCATTGTCCCCCAATTTTCACATTTTATTTTTATTGAATTTGACCAAGTATTTGGGGTTCTATCCTGATACTTCGCATCAAAATTCGCCATTCTTTGATTTATTGGAAGGGAGCTTTAGCAAAACACCATCCCTCAACCCATTGATTCAGAATGAAAATCTGGAAAGTTTTAAGAAATTTTTAGGCACGGATTTTGTGGCATTACAAACGATCCAACTAACTAAGTCTAACAGGCGAGAACTCTTAAAAATAATAATCCAGTATTATGGTCTTCATGTCCACGGATTTCGTGAACCAAAGTCACTCGCCGTTTTAAATGCAGTTTTTACGTAAAATGCAAAACCTAAAACCAGCCTTTACCCTAATCCTTTTCTTATTAACCTTACACTTTTATGCTCAAGAAGTGACCGTGTTGGATGCCGATTCGGGAATACCGGTGGACAACATCGCTATTTTTAACAAGGACCAGACCAAAACTACTGTCACCGATGCCAACGGTAAAGGGGATCTGGATATTTTTTCCTCCAATGAAAGGATAACCTTCAAGCACATCAGCTACGAACCTTATTCCACTACTAAAGGCCAAATTGATAGAAGGGGTAACCGGGTCTATCTCTTTTTAAAGACAGAGGAACTTCAGGAAGTGGTCATGTCCGTCTCCAAATGGGAACAGCAAAAAAAGCACATCCCCCAAAAGATAGAGACTTTTGATGCCCGGGACATTGCTTTTGCAACCCCACAAACTTCGGCAGACCTTTTACAGAACAGCGGAAAGGTCTTCGTCCAGAAAAGTCAGCTTGGTGGTGGTAGCCCCATGATCCGGGGATTTGCCACCAATAGAATATTATTGTCCGTGGATGGCGTGCGTATGAACAATGCTATTTTCAGGGGCGGAAACCTTCAGAATGTAATATCCGTTGACCCGTTTACCATTAAAAAAACAGAGGTTACCTTTGGTCCGGGTTCTGTAATTTATGGTAGCGATGCCATTGGTGGGGTTATGAACTTTTATACCCGGCAACCTCGTTTTTCCTATGCGGATAGTCTGGCATTTTCAGGGAATGCCAATTACAGATATTCATCGGCCAATAATGAGAACACTGCTCATGTGGATTTTAATTTTGGGAAGAAGAAATGGGCATCGTACACGAGTTTCACCTACAACGATTTTGGTGACCTAAGGATGGGGAAACACGGTCCTGGGTCCTATTTGCGGCCCAATTATGTAATCAGTGAGAACGGTACCGATGTGCTTGTCGACAATGAAAACCCTAAAAAACAGGTAACCTCTGGTTATGATCAAATCAATTTTCTTCAAAAATTTACCTACAGGCCCAATAGTACTTGGAACTATGATTTAGGGGTGTACTATTCTGAAACTTCCGACTATTCAAGGTACGACAGGTTGATTCGTCCAAATAGGGATGGAGATGGACTTCGTTCGGCGGAATGGTACTACGGACCCCAAAAGTGGTTCATGGGTAACGTTCAAGTCACTAAAAAGGGAAAGAATAAATTTTATGATGGTGTGAAATTGACGACGGCCTATCAATTTTTTGAAGAAAGTAGACATGACCGCGGTTTTCAGGATGTAGAATTGTATTCCACTCGCGAAAAGGTCGATGCCCTATCGGTAAACTTGGATTTTGAAAACAAGAAAATCGGGGCGCTCAACCTCTATTACGGTGCCGAATATGTCTTCAACAAAGTGCATTCAACAGGAAGTGTCCAAAATATTGAAACCGAGGAAGTGGAGGGGACAGCGTCAAGGTATCCTAATGGCTCTACTTGGCAGACACTTGCAGGCTATATCAATGGAGAGTACCAAATTAAGCCAAATCTCTCCCTACTTTCGGGTATTCGATATAGTCAAGTTTGGGTGGATGCGACCTTTGATACCGCCTATTATCCTTTTCCCTTTGATCAGGCCGATATCGTAACAGGGGCCCTTACCGGTAGTTTGGGGCTCAGTTGGTTCCCCAGGTCCGATCTACAGGTAACTTTGAACGGTTCCACGGGATTCAGGGCGCCGAACATTGATGATATCGGGAAAATATTCGACTCCGAACCTGGCTCGGTGGTTGTGCCCAATCCAGATTTGGAACCGGAGTACGCCTACAACGGTGAACTGGGTCTAAGAAAAAACCTTAATGATGTTTTAGTTCTCAAGGGAGCGGCCTACTATACGTATCTTGTAGACGCACTGGTCCGAAGGGATTTTTCTTTTGGAGGACGGACAGAGATAGAATATAATGGGGAACCGAGCAACGTACAGGCCATTCAAAATGCAGCAAAGGCCTATGTGTATGGTTTTGAGTTCGGGCTGGAAGCTTATTTTAATGAGCACTTGTCCCTGAACTCCAATTTAACCTTGACCGAAGGTGTTGAAGAGGACGATGATGGTACCGATAGCCCATCACGCCATGCTGCACCCACCTTTGGTGATATACACTTGATCTGGGACAATCAAAAACTGAAAGCTGATGTTTTTGTCAACTATAACGGAGAGGTCAGCAATGATGATTTGGCACTTTCCGAACAGGGCAAAACCTATATGTATGCCAGCGACGCCAACGGTAATCCCTATTCTCCATCATGGTATACACTCAATTTTAGATCGCAGTACAAGATTACCAATGCCCTGAAAGCATCCGTGAGTCTGGAAAATATGACCAATCAACGCTACAGGATGTATTCCTCGGGAATTGCCGCCCCGGGTACGAATCTTATTCTGGGGCTTGGTTACGCCTTTTAAAAATAAGGTCTAAAAAGTCAAGACAGCCTCTTAATTGTTCGGGGTAGGTATCAACTATTCTCGAATACGCAAATTGTAGAGGGGTCGAAATACTTTTTAGATGCCCTATTTTACTTTGTGCTAGATGCTATCAATTGCCTTTTTTGTAGCGTCTTTTGCGGCGTCTATGGTGTTTTCACCGGCTTTTTTAATGCTGTCCAGGGCATTTTTCCCCATTTCTTTTGCATCCTCACCAACTTTTTTCATTGTATCGGCGGCATCTTCGGCAGCCTCCCCTATGCTTTCACCTGCATCTTCCAAAGTCTCTGCAGCTTCTTCCGCCGCCTCTTCGGTTTTGTTCTGGGCATCCCTGCATGAAGTCATTACAGCGAGTGACAAGGTCAATGCCATTACGGGAATCAGTACTTTTTTCATGATTTTAATGGTTAAGTGTTAATCAAAAGGAAATATAAACAAATTAACGTAAATAAGTGATGAAGTGCTTATCATATTTAGGTTAAGGGATTTAAGTGAATTCTAATCCGAAAAGGCAGGGCTTAATTCCATCTAAATTTATAATTTTGCAAACTTGAATTCTAGTAGAAGAAGCAGTATATGAAGTTTGCGGAATATAAGGGATTGGATTTGCCAAAGGTATCGGAGGACATTCTTGACTTTTGGAAGGATAAAAAGATTTTTGAGAAGAGCGTTTCCACTAGGGAGGGCAAGGAGGGCTATGTGTTCTATGAAGGCCCCCCATCTGCAAACGGAATGCCCGGGATTCACCACGTAATGGCGCGTACCATCAAGGATATTTTTCCACGGTACAAGACCATGAAAGGTTTTCAGGTAAAGCGAAAGGCCGGTTGGGATACCCATGGCCTGCCCGTAGAGATAGGTGTGGAAAAAGAATTGGGCATTACCAAAGAAGATATTGGCAAGAAAATATCGGTCGAGGATTACAACGCCGCCTGTAAAAAAGCGGTAATGCGATATACGGATGTTTGGAACGAGATGACCGAGAAAATCGGTTATTGGGTGGATATGGAGGATCCTTACATCACCTACAGGTCCAAGTATATGGAATCTGTTTGGTGGTTGCTCAAGCAGATCTATAGCAAAGGCCTGATCTATAAAGGCTATACCATTCAGCCCTATTCGCCAAAGGCGGGCACGGGTTTAAGTTCGCATGAGCTTAATCAGCCGGGAACATATCAGGATGTAACGGACACTACGGTGACGGCACAGTTCAAGGCCAAAATCGATTCACTTCCGGGTTCCTTGAAAAAGATTGACGGAGATATTCACTTTTTGGCATGGACGACCACACCATGGACACTTCCATCGAATACGGCATTGACCGTAGGCCCGAAGATTGAATATGTGCTTGTAAAAACATTCAACCAATATACGTTTGAACCTATCAATGTAGTGTTGGCCAAGAATTTGGTGAACTATAATTTTTCAGGAAAATTTACCAAGGTAGAAACAGAAGAGGAATTGAAGGCATTCCAACAAGGGGACAAAAAGATTCCTTATTGGGTAGGAGAATCTTTTGTGGGCAAAGACTTGGTGGGCATTCAGTACGAACAGTTGATAGATTATGTACAGCCTTATCAAAACCCAGAAAATGCCTTTCGTATCATTTCCGGGGATTTTGTGACCACTGAAGATGGTACCGGAATCGTGCATACCGCCCCAACCTTTGGTGCGGACGATGCCTTGGTGGCAAAACAGGCAAGGCCGGAGATTCCACCCATGCTGGTTTTGGACGAAAATGACAATCCCGTTCCGTTGGTGGACCTTCAAGGGAAGTTTAGACCGGAGCTCAAGGAATTTGGCGGCAAGTATGTAAAGAACGAGTATTACGATGATGGTGAAGCTCCTGAAAAGTCAATCGATGTAGAGATTGCCATCAAACTAAAAGAGGAGAACAAGGCCTTTAAGGTAGAGAAATATGTGCACAGCTATCCAAATTGCTGGCGTACGGACAAACCCATTTTGTACTATCCATTGAACTCTTGGTTCATCAAGGTGACCGATGTAAAGGATAGGATGTTCGAGCTGAACCAGACCATTAACTGGAAGCCTAAATCCACTGGTGAGGGCAGGTTCGGAAACTGGTTGGCAAACGCCAACGATTGGAACCTCTCACGCTCCAGGTATTGGGGCATTCCATTGCCTATCTGGCGAACCGATGATGGCAAGGAAGAACTGATCATTGGTTCCGTTGAAGAATTGAAGCTTGAAATGGCAAAGGCCATTGAGGCCGGGGTGATGGACAAGGATGTTTTTGCGGATTTTGTAGTGGGCGATATGAGCGAGGAAAACTACGACAAGGTTGATCTGCATAAAAATATTGTGGATGGAATTACTTTGGTCTCCCCATCGGGACAACCCATGAAGCGTGAAGCGGACCTAATCGATGTTTGGTTCGATAGTGGTTCCATGCCCTATGCACAATGGCACTATCCTTTTGAGAATAAAGAATTGATAGACGATGGAGTGGCATTTCCGGCCAATTTCATCGCCGAGGGAGTAGACCAGACCAGAGGATGGTTCTATACCTTGCATGCCATCGGAACCATGGTCTTTGATAGTATTGCCTATAAAAATGTGGTTTCCAACGGACTTGTTCTGGACAAGGAAGGCAAAAAAATGTCCAAACGATTGGGCAATGCGGTGGATCCCTTCGAGGTGCTGCCAGAGCACGGCCCCGATGCCACACGCTGGTACATGATATCCAATGCCAATCCTTGGGATAATTTAAAGTTTGATATAGAAGGGGTTGTTGAGGTAAAGCGTAAGTTCTTCGGAACACTGTACAACACCTATTCATTTATGGCGCTTTATGCCAATATTGATGGGTTCGATTACTCCGAGGCAGATATTCCTTTGGACGAAAGACCGGAAATTGACCAATGGATCCTTTCCGAATTGCACACATTGATCAAAAATGTAGATGAAGCTTACAATGATTACGAGGCTACACGTGCCGCTCGAATGATTTCCGATTATGTCCAAGAAAACTTGAGCAACTGGTATGTCCGTTTGAGCAGGAGACGTTTTTGGAAAGGAGACTATCAAAAAGACAAGATTTCCGCTTACCAAACGCTTTACACGTGTTTGACCACGGTTGCCAAATTATCGGCACCGATCGCGCCGTTCTTTATGGAACAATTGTACAGGGACCTTGATGCCACTTCACAAAAAGAAGGGTCCGAAAGCGTGCACTTGGCAGAGTTCCCGGTTTATGATTCCAAAGTGGTGAACAAGGATTTGGAGCGCAAAATGCAGTTGGCCCAAAAGATTTCCTCTTTGGTGTTGTCCATCCGTCAGAAGGAAAAGATAAAAGTGCGCCAGCCGCTTCAAAAAATTATGATTCCGGTGTTGGACAATCAACAAAAATCGGACATAGAATCCGTTTCCAATTTGGTAAAATCCGAGGTGAACGTAAAGGAGATTGAAATGTTGGACGACGCTTCGGGAGTACTTGTAAAACAAATAAAACCCAACTTTAAGGTGTTGGGCCCGAAATTTGGTAAGGATATGAAGGCAATTGCTGCCCAAGTGTCCAACTTGGGGCAAGATAATATCCAAAAAATTGAACGAGAGGGTGAATTATTGCTGCAATTGGAAAATAAAACCGTTAATTTACAGTTAACCGATGTAGAAATAAGTTCCCAGGATATAGAAGGTTGGTTGGTAGCCAGTTCAGGTCCTTTGACCGTTGCGTTAGATGTTACCATAGATGAAAACTTGAAAAGGGAAGGGATTGCCCGGGAATTGGTAAATCGAATCCAGAACCTTCGAAAAGAATCCGGATTTGAGGTAACCGATAAGATCGACATAAAAATATTGAAGGACGGCCTAGTGGAAAACGCAGTTTCCAGTAATGAGGATTATATCAAAACCGAAACGTTGACCGCCGAGCTCAACTTTGAAGAGAAACTTGAAGATGGTGTTGCAATAGCCTTTGATGAGGTGAACACAAAATTGTTTATTCAAAAACATTAAGAAAATGGCAGAAGATTCAAAAGTAAGATACTCCGACAAGGACCTTGCGGAATTCAGGACATTGATCGAGGAGAAAATGGAAAAGGCCAAAAGTCATTTGGAGCTTTTGAAGAGCTCTTACATGAACGATGGCAACAATGGTACGGACGATACCTCGCCAACGTTCAAGGCGTTCGAGGAAGGTTCCGAAACCATGAGCAAGGAGGCGAACACACAGTTGGCCATCCGCCAGGAAAAATTTATCCGCGATCTTAAGAATGCCTTATTGCGGATTGAGAACAAGACCTATGGCATTTGCAGGGTTACCGGAAAGCTCATCAACAAAGAGCGTTTAAAGCTTGTGCCCCATGCTACCTTGAGCATTGAGGCGAAGAATATGCAGAAATAATCAAAAAACGCCCTTGGGCGTTTTTTTTCTTTATGAGGGCATTGGTGTTCTTGATGTTTGTTTTTACACTGGTCAATGCCCATGGGCAAAAACTGGTGAGCAAGGCCTTTGTTGGGCCCCGCACGCAAACCATCCAGATTGCTGCCCAATATTGCTATCGAATCGATTTAAGGACAGAACCGATTGACGAGGTGCATGTTTCGGCAACCATGGAAGGGGAATATGCAAGGGATTTATTGGTCTCTATCGAGCAAAGTGGTACAACTGCCGTGATCAGTACAGATTTTCAGCCCAATTTTGTCGACCCGAATGACAAGCTCAGTGCGCATAAGGTAATTTCCATAGCTTTGGAAATAAGTGTGCCCGAGTATAAAAATGTAGATTTATTTGGAACAAAAACAAATCTGTACGCTACAGGAAAATACAAGGATTTAAAAATTACCCTATCAGATGGACGTTGTACGCTGAGTAATGTTTCAGAATCCGTAAGGGTGACTACGCAAAAGGGCGATATCCTGCTCTTTGCTTCAAGTGGCGATATTATTTCGAAAAGTACTTATGGAAGCGTGCAAAAAGAAACTATCCCTTTTGGGGACAATCGATTTTTTCTGAAGACTGTGGAAGGAGACATCCTAGTGACGAAAACAAAATAATATGCATATTTTTGCAATCCTTTTAATAACAGCATGAGTTTAAAGAAGTCCCTTATTATCATCGCACTGATTCTAGTAGTGGATCAGATCAGCAAGATCTATATCAAGACCAGTTTTATATTGGGAGAGGCCCACGAAGTGTTCAGTTGGTTCAAAATCTTGTTTATAGAGAACGAAGGGGCTGCCTGGGGAACCAAGTTAAGCGACCTTTTGCCCATATCCGAACCTGTTGGAAAATTGATATTGACCATTTTTAGGATTTTTGCAGTTTTTGGGATAGGTTATTGGTTGTGGGATATCATTAAAAAACAGTCGCCACGAACCTTGATTTTGGCGGTTTCTCTGATCTTTGCAGGGGCAGTGGGCAATATCATCGATTCGGTTTTCTACGGGATTATTTTTGACCATAGCAATGGACAGGTGGCGACATTATTTGCCGATCGGCCCTATGGAAGCTTGTTTCATGGCAAGGTAGTGGATATGCTCTACTTTCCATTGGTGGATACCACTTGGCCCGATTGGGTGCCGTCCGTGGGAGGACAGCGCTTCCGGTTTTTTGAACCCGTGTTCAACATTGCGGATACGGCAATAAGTACAGGAGTGGGTATTTTGATCGTATTCAATAAAAAGGCATTTCCAAAGCAGGCGGATAAAAAAGAAGAGAACGCCGATCAGAACGTATAAACCTTTTGTGGGGTAATACAGTAGTCCAGTTTTATATCGTTTTCATGCACATCGGTTATAAGCTCCGGTTCGGCACCGAAGAACGATAGGCCGATCTTAAGTGTTTCCTTACGGCATTTATTTAAAAAGCCGTCATAAAACCCTTTTCCATATCCTACGCGGTTTCCCATCGTATCAAAAGCCAACAAGGGAACAAAGACCACATCGATTTTATTCTCAGGCACCTCTATGCCTTCCACTGGTTCCGGAACCCCCCAGGCACTTTTTTTAAAAGCAGTATTATCCGTAAGCAAGTAGTTTTCCAAAATGTTGCTGGCGATGACTTTGGGAACGACTATATTTTTGTCCTTGCCTTGCAACAAAGTAATCAACGGTAAGGTGTCCACTTCGTTCTTGTCCTCGATGCTTAAAAAGATATGGTAATAAAAAAAATCCCATATCGGGATTTGAAGTGAACTATTGGCCAATGCCAAACTAAAATCCGAGGCTTGCATTGGAGAAATTTCCGCTCTCAGATCTTTGTATTTTTTTCTTAGTTCATGTTTCAACATTAACTGTTGAAGATTTTAGGGTTGTTTTTGGGGAAATGGACTACTACTCTCCTTTTGTTGCAACGGAGAAAAAGATTTTGAAGAAAAGCATCAAAATCAGGTACATTCCCAAAACGATAATATAGTTTTCCATAGGATTGTAATTATACGGTTAAATGTAAGTAAAACATTTGAAAGGTTTACCATGAAATGCACTTTTTATCGGTGAAATGCACGTTTTTTAGCAACTGTTTAACAGATTTTGTTGGTTATCAAATAATTGACTGTGTGTTTACCTTGGTTTTTTTGTAGTAAATCCCCAATTGACATTAAGATGAGATATTTTATTTTTTGTTCATCTTTTTAGCACCATTTAAAAAGTATAAATTGAAAGAGGCCAAATATCAATGCAAAATTGGAATTCATCAAGTTTAACAAAAAACACGACATTTAAAATATACCTTTGTTCTTACGTCAAGAAACAGTTCACTTTTAGAGCTACCTATGTCCAAATCTACGTCCTTGAAAGTACAGTTAAGTGCACTTCCCAATAACCCGGGAGTGTACCAGTTTTATGATGCGGACGGCAAGATCCTATACGTGGGCAAGGCCAAAGACCTGAAAAAGAGGGTCTCTTCCTATTTCAATAAAAAGCAGGAGTATGGAAAGACAAGGGTATTGGTCAAGAAAATCGATTCCATAAAGCATATTGTGGTCCCTACCGAATCGGACGCCCTGTTGTTGGAGAACAATCTCATCAAAAAATTGTTGCCCAGGTACAATGTGCTCCTTAAGGACGACAAATCCTATCCTTGGATTTGTATCAAAAATGAACGTTTTCCAAGGGTGTTCTCCACAAGAAAATTGATCAAGGACGGCTCGGAGTATTTTGGGCCCTATACCAGCATGAAAACGGTTAGGACGCTCTTGGACCTTATCAAAAGTCTGTATCCCTTGCGTACTTGCAACTATGACTTGTCCGAAGAAAAAATAGACGCAGGAAAGTACAAGGTATGCCTGGATTACCATTTGGGCAATTGCTTGGGCCCCTGTGAAGGTTTTCAAACAGAGCAGGAGTATCACGGGCAAATTGAAGATATCCGGCAGATCATCAAGGGCAATTTAAAGGATTCCATTCAGACCTTTAAGCATCAAATGAAGGAGTATGCAGAGGAGATGGAGTTTGAAAAGGCGCAACGGGTGAAGGATAAAATTGATGTGCTGGAGAATTACCAGGCAAAATCCACGGTGGTGAACCCTAAGATCAACAATGTGGATGTGTTCACCATTATTTCTGATGAAACCCACGGATATGTGAACTTTTTACAGATTTCACATGGCGCCATAATTCGGTCCCACACCTTGGAAATTAAAAAGAAGTTGGACGAAACGGACGAGGAATTGCTGCAATTGGGAATAACGGAGCTGCGGCAGCGGTTCAATTCAAAATCCAAGGAAGTATATCTGCCCTTCCCCGTTACGGTAGAGGATGAGGTAAAGGTGGCTCTCCCAAAACTGGGCGACAAACGCCGGATTTTAGATCTCTCCGAACGTAACGCAAGGTTTTACCGTCAAGATAGGCTGAAACAGATCAAGATAACCGATCCTGACCGCCACACTAAACGGATCATGGCCCAAATGAAATCGGATTTGCGGTTGTCGCAAGAGCCACGGCATATCGAATGTTTTGATAACTCCAACATTCAGGGCAGCAATCCTGTTGCGGCATGTGTGGTTTTTAAGGACGGCAAGCCCTCCAAAAAGGATTATCGCCACTTCAATATAAAAACGGTGGAAGGGCCCGATGATTTTGCCAGTATGGAGGAGGTGGTCTTCCGTAGGTACAAAAGGTTGCTGAACGAAGAGGAACCCCTTCCTCAACTAATTGTGATCGATGGGGGGAAGGGACAGTTGTCCTCGGCCTTAAAAAGCTTGGAAGTGTTGGGATTACGTGGGAAAATAGCTATCATCGGTATAGCAAAGCGCTTGGAGGAAATTTATTTTCCGGATGATCCTGTGCCCTTGTACCTCGACAAACGGTCGGAAAGCCTAAAGATAATCCAGCAACTACGGAACGAGGCACACAGGTTTGGGATAACCCACCACAGAAACAAACGAAGCAAGGGCGCGATTGGTTCAGAATTGGTTAATATTGATGGAGTAGGAGAAAAAACCGCCGAACAATTATTAAAAAGCTTTAAGTCGGTAAAGCGAATCAAAGAAGCGTCCCTCGAAACATTGACGGCCTCGGTGGGGGCATCAAAGGCCAAAAAAATTTATAAAACCTTTCATAAGTAATCAATGCAAAACAAGGTACTAACAATCACGATTTTAGTTGCTTTACTCTGTGTGAAGGGGATTGCCCAGAACATCCCGGAAAACAGACCGCCTAAGGTAGGTCTTGTGCTCAGTGGCGGAGGGGCCAAGGGGTTGGCCCATATCGGGGCCTTAAAAAAAATTGAGGAAGCGGGCGTTAAGATAGATTACATCGGGGGGACCAGTATGGGAGCCATTGTCGGTGCGCTATATGCATCCGGTTATTCTTCACAGGAATTGGATTCCATATTCAGAAGCACCGATTTTACCAATTTAATACAGGACAACGTACCAAGAAGCGCCAAAACATTTTATGAAAAGGAAGATTCGGAACGCTACGCGCTTTCGCTGCCCTTCGAAAACTTTAAAGTATCCTTCCCACAGGCCATTTCTGGCGGGCAGAACATATATAACCTTTTGGTTCAACTATTGTTCCACGTAAAGGATATTCAGGATTTTGGCAAATTGCCGATACCCTTTCTCTGTATGGCCACCAATGTGGAGACGGGAGAGGAAATTTTGTTGGACGGGGGGTACTTGCCCGAGGCCATTGTGGCGAGCGGAACGTTCCCGTCCCTTTTTGAGCCTGCCGAGATTGACGAGCAAATTTTAATAGATGGGGGAGTGGTCAACAACTACCCCATAGACCAAGTAAAGGCCATGGGCGCCGATGTTATTATAGGAGTAGATGTACAGCACGATCTTGCCACGCGGGAATCCCTCTCTTCGGCCACGGAAATTTTGTTGCAGATCAACAATTACCGTACCGTGAACGATATGAGAAAGAAGTCCAAGGAAACGGACGTGTATATACGGCCGGACATCGATGAGTTTTCTGTAATTGCGTTTGATAGGGGCAAACAGATCATAAAAAGTGGCGAAGAAGCGGCAGAGGAAAAATTGGATGAACTAAAACAAATTGCCCTGAGCCAAAATAAAACCCCAAAACCTCGGAAAAGAATTAAGGTAGCTGACAGTTTGATCGTTAATCGGATGATCATCAAAGGGAACGATCAATACACGCGAGGCTACATAAAAGGAAAGTTGAGGTTCAATTTAGCGGAAAAAATCTCTTTTGATGATTTAAGACAGGGTATGAGCAATCTTTCCGCAACAGGGAACTTTAAGGCAATCCGTTATGATTTGATTTCCAACGGCTTGGGAACAGATTTAATTTTAAAGATCAAAGAGAACCCTACCAAAATGTTCATCAAAATGTCGGCGCATTATGATGACCTATACAAAAGTGCGGCACTGATCAACCTAACCAAAAAGAATTTTTTAATGAAGGACGATGTGGCTTCCTTTGATTTTATTTTGGGGGACCACATTAGGTACAATATGCAGTACTATTTGGACAAAGGGTATTATTGGAGCTTCGGGATAAATTCCAAGCTGACGGATTTTGATTCGGAAATTGATTATTCCCTGATCCAGGGAAATTTTGATGTGCCCAACACCCCAAATATCCAGAGGATAAATGTAGATGTAACAGACCTGACCAATCAGATATATCTACAAACCGTATTGAAAGAGGAATTTGCATTTACCATTGGTGCAGAGCATAAGTTTTTGAACTATAGTACAAGAACACTTGGCCAGTTGGATGTGGATTCCGATCAGGAAAGCAATTCATCGCCTGGAAATCAAAGGACCGATTTCGAAAACTCCAATTATTTTAGCGCATTTTCCCAAATAAAATTGGATACCTACGATGACAAATACTTTCCGACCAAAGGACTTCTTTTTGATGGTGACTTTCATTTTTATGCATTCTCATCCGATTACAATGAAAACTTTTCCGAATTTGCCGTGGCCAAGGGAAAGTTTGGGGGCGTATTCTCCCCGCTGCACAACATAAGCCTCAAATTGGAAGCTGATGCCGGGTTTAAACTGGGAACCTCACCGGTAAGCTCTTTTGATTTTATATTGGGAGGCTTTGGAAACGATTTTGTAAACAACTTTGTGCCCTTTTTTGGATACGACTTTCTTAGTTTGCCCGGAAACAGTTACGTTAAAGGGTTTGGTCGTTTGGATTATCGATTTGCCCCCAAGCACCATGTGCTTTTTTCTGCGAACTATGCCACCGTTGCGGACGACCTTTTCAGGACAGGGGACTGGTTCGAGGAACCAAGTTTTTCCGGTTATGGGCTGGGATACGGTTTTGAATCTTTTTTGGGACCTATCCAAATTTATTATTCTTGGTCGCCGGAGATCAGCGACGGCAATTTTTTCTTTAGTGTCGGGTATTGGTTTTAGTAAAAATCACTTGATCAAAAGGGTCGATTCTCTTAATAATTTGTCAAAAAAAGAGGCAAAACCAATCAATAATACAGCGGTTTAGTTAAAGTCCGTTAAAAACAATTTTTCCTACAAAACCTTGCCGTATCTTTACACCACATAAGGGGTGGTTCCCTTATAACTTTAAGTATTGGTTTTTCATAATTTAAAGTTTGGTTGGTTATTTAGGAAAAGCCCAGTCTCAAGACTGGGCTTTTTTTGTTTATACTATTTTGGAACAAGTTTTGTTTAAGTAAATGTGAACAGTGTAGCCCCTAAACTGATTTTACTAATTTTATACCAATAAATTGCACATGAAAAAGACAATCACATATACGCTATGCCTTCTTTTTGCAGTCTCCGCCATGGGCCAAAACGTACGCCCGGCCTTTAAGCCCGGGGAGTGGCTGAAGTTTAGGATTCACTATGGATTTTTAAATGCCAGTTATGCCACATTGCACCTTACTTCCGAAACATTGGACAACGTTCCGGTGTACCATGTTGTGGGAGAGGGCAAGACCACTGGGTTTGCCAGCATTTTTTTTAAGGTCGACGATACCTATGAAAGCTATTTTAACAGGGAAAATGGTAGGCCATATAAGTTTATCAGAAAGATAGATGAAGGGGGATATACCAAGGATATCGAAATTGATTTTGACTACAGTCAAGACAAGGCAGTTCTCATCGATAACAAAAACGGCACAAAACAGGATTTTACCATCAACGATCAAATACAGGATCTTATATCGGCCTCCTACTTTTTAAGGAGCAATTATAATCTGGAAGAGTTTACGGTTGGGGAATACATTAATCTGGATATGCTCTTTGACGATGACGGTGTATTTAAGTTCCAATTGAAATATTTGGGAAAAGAAATCCTTAGGACCAAGTTTGGAAAGGTAGAATGTCTTAAATTTAGGCCTTTGGTTCAGTCCGGTCGGGTTTTTAAGGAAAAAGAAAGTCTAACGCTTTGGGTTTCCAATGATTGGAACAAAATACCTATACGCATAAAAGCGGACTTGGCCGTAGGATCCCTTAAAGCCGATCTCGATGGTTACAACGGGCTAAAGAACCAGTTTAAAATAATAATGGATTAGTATATTATAGTTGTCAATGGACAAGGATGCAAAAATCGCTTCCCAAATCAACAAGCTGGAGGAAAAATACAAAAACTCGGGCCAAGACCTAAGCTCTTATTTGGACGGGCTTCTTTACGAAAGATACCTTACTTACTGGGATTATATCCATTTGGATACCTTGTTGAGCCTCCAGATACCACGGACGCATTTTCCGGATGAGGAGATTTTTATCATGTACCATCAGATAACAGAGCTTTATTTTAAGCTCATTCTGCATGAACAAAAGCAGGTTGTGGAGGACAAATCCCAAGATGTAGCTTTTTTTATCGAAAAAGTTCGAAGGATCAACAGCTATTTCAAGGCACTCATATCTTCATTTAGCATTATGATCAAGGGGATGGAACGTGAACAGTTCCTGCGTTACCGTATGGCGCTTCTTCCGGCCAGTGGATTTCAATCGGTACAGTATAGGATGATCGAATTTTATGCCACCCCATTGGAAAATATGGTGCATCCCTCGGAAAGGAAGTCGTTCTCCTCAAAGAACAGCATAGAGGAGCTCTTTGAGCATGTATATTGGAAAAAAGGGGCCACCGATCTGGAAACAGGTGAAAAAACATTGACCTTAAAGCAGTTTGAGGTAAGATATACACCTAGGCTCTTGAGAATAGCCAACCAAGTGAAGGACAGTACCATATATCAAAAATATTTACAGCTTCCAGGGGCATCCCAATGCAATGAAGAACTGATTTCGGCGTTAAAAGAATTGGATTTGAACGCCAATGTAAATTGGCCGTTGATGCACATGGGTTCGGCCCATAGATATTTGGCCCGTGAGGGCAAGGATGTAGAGGCGACCGGGGGCACCAATTGGAAAGACTATTTGCCGCCCAGTTTTCAGAAAATAATTTTTTTCCCAACTTTGCATACCAAAGAAGAGTTGGATAATTGGGGAAAACAATGGGTGGACCACGTTTTTAACCCCGCTAAAGAAGAATACAAGGAATAGAAGAAAAATGCAGAAAATTTTTGGGGCAATTTTGATGCTCGCTGTGCTGGCGGCATCTTGCAAACAGAGAAAGGAACAACCGGTAGAAGAAGTTGCAAAAGTTGAAGTAATAGAAAAGCTTCCCGTATTGCACTATGGTTTCAATCTTGAAGAATTTAACGTAGTCCACGATACGGTCCGTAACGGTGACAGTTTTGGGGAACTTATGTTGAGAAACAAAGTGGATTATCCCAAAATCGCCCATATTTCAGAAAATTACCGAGATACCTTTGATGTCCGTAAGATCAGGGTCGGTAAGCCTTATATCATCCTTAAGTCCAAGGACACTTCGGAAGTGGCCGAAGTCTTTATCTATCAAAACGACAAAATAAATTATACCGTGGTGGATCTGCGCGATACCGCAGCCGTTGCCTATAAGAACAAGAAGAAAGTTACCCTTAGGGAGCGCGAGGTAGGCGGAGTGATCAATAGCAGCCTATCCGAGGCCATGGATAATTTAGGGGTCGATTACACGGTAACTTTGAGTTTGTCCGAAGTATATGCATGGACGATTGACTTCTTCCGCCTGGAAAAAGGCGACAAGTTCAAAGTAATTTTTGATGAACGATACATCAATGATACGATATATGCCGGAAGAGGGCCCATTAAGGCAGCACTTTTTGAGCACAAAGGGAAAACGGTTTATGCCTTTCCGTATGTGGCCGATTCGGTGAACAACATCTTGGATTATTTTGATCAAGATGCAAATAACTTGAGAAGTACGTTCCTTAGGGCACCTATAAAGTTTGGTTATAGATTATCATCCAGATACAATCTAAAACGTAGGATTGCCTATTATGGATACAAAGTGCGACCACATAAAGGGACCGATTACGCTGCACCTGTTGGAACCCCAATTGTCGCTACTGCGGATGGAACCGTAAGCGAATCTACCCGAAGGGGTGGAAATGGAAAATATGTAAAGATAAAGCACAACGGCACGTACAGTACCCAATACCTCCATATGAAAGCCCAAAAGGTGAAAAGAGGAGAGTTCGTTCGCCAAGGAGATGTGATAGGATGGGTTGGAATGACAGGTAATACCGGAGGCCCGCACGTTTGCTATCGTTTTTGGAAGAACGGAAGACAGGTGGACCCATTAAAGGAAAAATTACCCGAGGCCGACCCAATTGCCGACTCGTTGAGGATGGATTATATGGCACATATATCGCCTTTGAAAGAGCAATTGGATTGCATAGAATTTATTGACATGGCACCTACAGAACCCGAAGAAACCTTAATATCATACACCCAGTAATGGCACTACCCACAATCGACCCCACAACTACCGAAGCCTGGAAAAAACTTAAACAACAGTATCAAGAGACCAAAGACGTTCATTTAAGGGAACTATTTTCCAACGAAGAAGGCCGGGGCAAGAACCTATCCATCCGTTGGGAGGATTTTTTGGTGGACTATTCAAAGAATAGGGTAACTAATGAAACCTTGAAGTTGTTATTGGAACTGGCCAATGAAGTAGGCCTTACCGAGGCCATAAAAGGCTACTTTGATGGCGAGCTCATTAACCAAACAGAAGGAAGGGCCGTATTGCACACAGCCTTACGCGCCAACAAGGGCGAGAAAGTTTTTGTTGATGGTGAGAATATTGTGGATGAGGTCTTTGAGGTAAAAGAGAAGATCAGGTCTTTTTCCGAGGCCGTAATATCCGGAGAGCGAAAGGGCCATACGGGAAAAGTGTTTACGGACGTTGTAAACATTGGTATCGGAGGTTCCGATTTGGGACCGGTGATGGTTACCGAAGCCTTGAAATTTTATCAAAATGATTTAAAGGCCCATTTTGTAAGCAATGTGGATGGTGATTTGGTTCACGAAGTACTGAAAGAACTTGACCCGGAGACCACTTTATTTGTAATCGTTTCCAAATCCTTCACTACGCAGGAAACCTTGAGCAATGCACTGACCATCAAAAAATGGTTTCTGAAAACTGCATCCGAAAAAGATGTGGCCGACCACTTTGTTGCCGTATCCACCAACCTTGAAAAGATCAAGGAATTTGGTATTGCAGATGCTAATGTATTCCCTATGTGGGATTGGGTAGGCGGACGTTTCTCGCTTTGGAGCGCAGTTGGATTGTCCATTGCACTTTCCGTGGGATATGAAAATTTCGAGTCCCTGTTGGAAGGGGCCCATCAGATGGACGTTCATTTTAAAGAAACTCCGTTTAACGAGAACATTCCCGTAATCCTTGGGCTGATCAGTGTTTGGTACAATAACTTTTATAAGGCCGAGACCGAGGCCATTATTCCATATACCCAATACCTGCACCGTTTTTCAGCGTATTTGCAACAGGGCATCATGGAGAGCAACGGAAAAAGCATGGATAGGGCAGGAAATAGGGTTGCCCATGAAACGGGCACTATTATCTGGGGCGAACCGGGAACCAACTCACAGCATGCCTTTTTCCAGTTGATTCACCAAGGCACCAAATTGATTCCAACAGATTTTATAGGATACAAAAAACCGTTGCACGGAGATGTTGACCATCACAATAAATTGATGGCGAACTATTTTGCACAGACCGAAGCCTTGATGAACGGTAAAACTGCAGAAGAGGTCGGGCAAGAGCTCCAATCCCAAGGATTATCGGGTGAGGAATTGGATGCGTTGCTCCCCTTTAAAATATTTGAGGGCAACAAGCCCACCAACTCCATTTTAATAGAACAGCTTACCCCTAAAAGCTTGGGTGCTCTTATCGCAATGTATGAGCACAAGATATTTGTACAAGGAGTGGTTTGGAATATCTTCAGTTACGACCAATGGGGTGTGGAATTGGGCAAACAATTGGCCAAAAATATTTTGAATGACATTGAGAATTCAGAAATCGGTAAGCACGATAGTTCCACGTTGAACCTTTTGCATTTTTTTAAGGAGTAAATTACCAACTGTTTAAAACCTTTTAAAATACCTAAACAATTGTCTGTCAGATAATTTGTTTTGTTAATTTAGTGTTAACTATATTTGCTTGATTTTAACTTTGGCTTAATCGCAGAGTGTCAAAAATGGATCACATTTGCAGGGCTAATTAAACACTTAAACACTGAATTAAATGAAAAGAATCTACTTGGCTATTGCGGCTATTTTGGTTTCCGCGGTGGCATTTGCACAAGGGGTTACTACTTCTTCTATGGGAGGTAAAGTAACAGACGAAACTGGGGAGCCCCTTCCAGGGGCGAGTATAGTGGCTGTTCATATTCCTTCGGGAACCACTTATGGAGCAGCTGCTGATTTTGATGGATTTTACCGAATCTCAGGTATGAGGACGGGAGGACCATACAAGGTAACAATTTCTTATGTAGGATTTAACGAGGATGTTAAAGAAGGATTATACCTTAATTTAGGTCAAGCAGAAAGAATAAGCTCTCAACTTTCCGAATCAGCAACCGCACTCCAAGAGGTCGTAGTTACTGGGGGAGCGGCAGGAAGCCTTTTTGATCCCGGGAAAACTGGAGCTGAGACCAATGTGACACAGCGACAAGTGAACAACTTGCCAACGGTTTCCAGGAACATTGCGGATTTTGCCAGACTTACACCACAAGCCAAAGTGACTGGAGATGATGTGGTTTCAATAAGCGGTCAAAACAACAGATATAATGCCATTTATATAGATGGTGCCGTAAATAACGACGTGTTTGGCCTTGCTGCCAATGGTACTAATGGAGGGCAAACAGGAGTAAGTCCCATCTCTTTGGATGCTATTGAATCATTTCAAATAAATGTTGCACCCTTTGATGTTCGTCAATCAGGTTTTGCAGGGGGTAGTATCAATGCCATCACCAAATCGGGTACTAATAAGTTTATAGGATCTGCCTACGGTTTTCTTCGTAATGAAAGTTTCGCGGGTAAGACCCCTGTAGGTTTGGTAGGAGATGACGGTCAAAGAGAAAAATTGGATGAATTTTCTGCTAAAACATATGGTGTAAGATTGGGAGGTCCCCTTATTGAGGACAAGTTGTTTTTCTTTATCAATTATGAGAGACAAGAAAATGAAACTCCACAACCATTTAACATTTCAACATATAGAGGTGATGCCACAGCGGCGGACTTGGATAACCTGTCCAGCTTTTTGGTTAACAACTATGGATATAATCCTGGAGGTTATGCAAACAATACCTCTAGCTTGGAGAGTGATAAGTTGATTGCCAAGATTGATTGGAACATCAATGCGAAGAATAAACTTTCTCTTAAGCACAGTTATGTTAAGGCTATTCAGTTTGATGCACCTTCGTCAAATACCGGATCAATTAGTTTCATTAACGGGGCTATCAACTTTGAATCGATTACCAACTCAACAGCTTTGGAACTGAACTCCCAAATCGGGAGCAATATGTCCAACAATTTAGTAGTAGGTTATACAAGTGTAAATGATGATAGAGATCCAGCCGGGAGCCCTTTCCCAGCAGTTCAGATTTTTGATGCAGCAGGAACTTCAATCTTTTTTGGTTCAGAGGCATTTTCAACAGCTAACCTATTGGAGCAAAAAATATTGACTCTTACCGATAATTTCCAAATTTATTCAGGAAGACATACCATAACCATAGGAACAAACAATGAATTCTCCTCTGCGAAGAATGTTTTCTTTCGTCAGAATTTTGGAGATTACAGATTCAACAGTTTAAGTGATTTCCTAAATGGTGAATCTGCCAATAGGTATAGGTATGGATACTCTCTATTGGGAGGTTTTGGTGATGATTCAGAAGGAGCGGCAGAGTTTGATTTGTTCCAATTTGGAGTATATGTACAAGATCAAGTCGATATTACTGATAATTTTAAGTTCACCATTGGTGCAAGGATAGATATTCCTTATTGGGAAGACGGTCTTGAAAATGAAGACTTCAACACAAGAACCGTTGCATTGTTGGAAGCTGCAGGAAAAGATTTGCAGGGAGCAAGAGTGGGCCAAGGGATAAATCCAAATGCCCATTTTTCACCAAGATTAGGTTTTAACTGGGATTTGAAAGGGGATAGAACTACCCAGATAAGGGGAGGTTTAGGAATATTCACATCCAGAGTTCCATTGGTATGGCCGGGAGGAACATATAACAACAATGGTATTACTGCAGGATTCATCCAGCTTACAGGAGATGATGTCCCTGAATTTAACCCAGACCCCACAGGTCAATTGGCTATACCACAACCCGGTACAGGGTCTGTTGGTGGACAAATTGACCTATTTGCTCCTGATTTTAAATTACCTCAGGTGTTCAAAACAAATATTGCTGTTGACCAAAGATTGCCGGGAGATATTGTCTTTTCAGCAGATTTTATCTGGAATGATAATATAACTGCAGTTGCATACGAAAACCTAAATCTTAGAGGTCCTCAGTTCACCACCACAGGAGCTGGATCACGACCTAATTATGGTTATGCATCTATAGACAATACCTATAGTGATATATATTTGGCGACAAATACGGGGGCCGGAAGTTCTTATAATATAACCGGTACATTGTCAAAGAACTTTTACAGTCCAAAATTGGACATTACCGCTCAAGCATCATACTCTTATGGAGAGTCGGATGGAATTTTGGATGGAACTTCATCCCAGAACAGTTCTCAGTTTAGAAACTTAGAAACGGTTAATGGGTCTAATAGACCAGATTTATCCATTTCGGATTTCTCACCAGGTCACAGAGTAATTGCAAATTCAACTTTTGAATTTAAATGGTCAGATAACCTTAAGACAAGATTGGGCCTATTTTACGAAGGGGCTGAAGGATCGCCGTTTAGTTATGTTTATAACGGAAGTGGTTTATTATCCGATACAGGATCATTCTCTGCTTTGATTTATGTACCTGCGAACGAATCAGAGGCCAATCTAGTTGATTCTGATGATTTGAGCGCTGCTCAACAATGGAGCGCATTAAATGCCGTTATCGAAGGAGATGATTACTTAAAAAGTAGAAGAGGAAAATTTGCAGAACGTAACGCTGACCGTTCAGATTGGACCCACATTATTGATTTGAAATTTGCACAAGAATTTGGAATCAAGTTTGGGGAGAACACCCACAAATTAGAATTTACTGCAGATATCTTCAACTTTACCAATTTATTGAACAAGGAATGGGGCGTAAGAACCTTCTCTAACTTTAACCAAGTACAATTATTGAATTTTGAAGGCTTTGCCGATGATGGTACAACTCCTGAATTTACGTTTGACCCAGGTGTTGAAGAAACAAGAAATATTATCGATGATGCTGGATTGCAATCATCTAGATGGCAGATGCAGTTAGGGCTTAGATATAGCTTTAACTAGGATTGAAAGATTTTTGTATAGAAGCTGTCTCATAACCGGGACAGCTTTTTTATTGAATATACAGGAGCATTTGCTTGTTTTGATTCTGTATTTAGCGTAAATTATAGTCTGATAACCAGACGTATGAACACCAATTTTCAAGATTACAACCAACAGCAAAATTGGCTTTTTCCACCCAGCATAGAAGAACTGATCCCACAGGACCATCCGGTGCGTGTGGTCAAGGGGGTGATCGAACAAC